>LARU01000004.1:0-640380 GCA_001274695.2 Azoarcus sp. PA01
CAGTCCGACTACCTCACGCAGGGCCCGATGGTCCCGCGCTTCGAACAGGCCGTCGCCAGCCACGTCGGCGCCGCACACGCGCTCGCCGTCAACAGCGCCACCTCGGCCTTGCACATCGCCTGCCTCGCGCTCGGCCTCGGCCCGGGCGACTGGCTGTGGACGAGCCCGATCACTTTCGTCGCCTCGGCCAACTGCGGCCTCTACTGCGGCGCCCGGGTCGATTTCGTCGACATCGACCCGCGCACGTACAACCTGTGCCCGCAGGCGCTCGCCCGCAAGCTCGAGCAGGCCGAGCGCGAAGGGCGTCTGCCCAAGGTCGTGGTGCCGGTTCACCTGTGCGGCCAGCCCTGCGACATGGCCGCCATCCACGCATTGAGTCAGCGTTACGGCTTCAAGATCATCGAAGACGCCTCGCACGCGATCGGCGGCAAGTACCGCGGCGAATTCATCGGCAACGGCCGCTACAGCGACATCACCGTATTCAGCTTCCACCCGGTCAAGATCATCACCACCGCCGAAGGCGGCATGGCGCTCACCAACGATGCCGAACTCGCGAACAAGATGGCGCTGCTGCGCAGCCACGGCATCACCCGCGACGCCGCGCAGATGACGCACGAGGCTGACGGCCCCTGGTATTACCAGCAGATCGAACTCGGCTTCAACTACCGCATGACCGAGCTTCAGGCCGCGCTCGGCGTTAGCCAGATGACCCGGCTGGACGACTACGTCGCCCGCCGCCACGCGCTCGCCCGCCGCTACGATACGCTGCTCGACGCGCTGCCCGTCGTCACTCCCTGGCAGCAGTCGGATGGCTACTCCGGCCTCCATCTGTACGTCATCCGTCTGCAAGCGGAAAGAATCGGCCGCGGCCACTGTCAAGTTTTCGAGGCGCTGCGCGAACGGGGCATCGGCGTGAATCTGCACTACATCCCGGTGCACACTCAGCCTTACTACCAGCAGATGGATTTCAAGGCCGGCGATTACCCCGAAGCGGAACGCTACTATGCTGAGGCGATCAGCCTGCCGATGTTCCAGACCATGAGCGAAGCGCAGCAGGATGAGGTCGTTGCGGCACTGCGTAGTGCCCTGGACCTCTAACCGATGTTCTGCACCACACCAGGAGAAGCGCCATGAAACCCTCCGATGCACTCGAGGCAAACCGCGAACTCATCCGACGGATCGTGTTGGCCCATCGGGCGAGCAATCCACGGATCTTCGGATCCGTCGTCCGTGGCGAGGACTCGGACCAAAGTGATCTCGACCTGCTCGTCGACCCGGCGCCCGATGCATCCCTGCTCGATCTCGCGCACATTCAGGTCGAACTCGAAACCCGGCTTGGCGTATCGGTCGACGTGCTCACCTCGGCGGCGCTACCTCCCAAGTTCCGCAGCCAGGTTCTGCACGAGGCCCAAGCAGTATGAACAAAAAGGTTCTGCGAGCGACCACCCCCAAGCCAACGCAATGAAATTCGCCATCATTCCCGCGCGCGGCGGCAGCAAACGCATCCCGCGCAAGAACATCAAACCGTTCTGCGGCAAGCCGATGATCGCCTGGTCGATCGAAGCCGCCCGCGACAGCGGCTGTTTCGACCGCGTCATCGTATCGACCGACGACGTTGAAATTGCTGAGGTCGCACGCGAGTGCGGCGCCGAAACGCCCTTCATGCGCCCCGCGGAGCTTGCCAACGATTACGCTGGCACGATCCCCGTGATTCGGCACGCAATCGAATGGTGTTCGGCCCGCGCGCAGCGCCCGGACGTGGTCTGCTGCCTGTACGCCACCGCTCCGTTCGTGACTGCAGCCGATCTGCGGCGCGGGCTCAGCGTGTTGACCGCCACCAACTGCGACTACGCCTTTAGCGTCACCAGCTACGCCTTCCCGATCCAGCGCGCGATTCGCATCACCGCTGCGGGCCGCGTCGAAATGTTCCAGGCCGAACACTTCCACACCCGCTCGCAGGATCTCGATGAAGCGTTTCACGACGCCGGCCAGTTCTACTGGGGACGGGCCGCTGCCTGGCTGGCCGAGCGGCCGATCTTCAGCCCTGCCGCAGCACCGGTGATCCTGCCGCGTCATCGCGTGCAGGACATCGACACCGCGGAAGACTGGGAGCGGGCCGAGTGGATGTTCAGGGCCCTGCAGGCCGGCGCTTCCTCCAATCTGAAGTAAAATAAGGAATCCTTACTTCCTTGATTTGGAGCTGCCATGCTAGCGAAGAGAACCTCCAAGAATCAGCTCACGCTGCCCAAGGCTGTTGTCCAGGCCGTGGGTGACGCCGAATATTACGATGTCACGATCGATAACGGCCGCATCGTTCTGACGCCGGTCCGGTTGCAACAGGCCGATGCCGTGCGCTCGAAGCTTGAATCCCTGGGCATTACGGAAGATGACGTGAAGGACGCGGTTGCATGGGTCCGAAGAAAAAGCTGACTCCCCCCCGGGTGGTGCTCGACACCAACTGCGTCGTGTCGGCGCTGCTGTTTTCGCGCGGACGGCTCGCGTGGCTTCGCCACGCGTGGCAGGCGGGCCGATTCGTGCCGCTGGTGAGCCGCGAGACGGTCCAGGAGCTGATCCGCGTCCTGAATTACCCGAAATTCAAATTGGAACAGGCCGACCAGGAGGCCTTGCTGGCGGAGTTTCTGCCGTATGCCGAAACCGTATCGACGAGTTCCCCGCACACCGAGCCTCCCGCCTTGCGCGACCCCGACGACGTCATGTTCGCCGTTCTTGCCATCGAGGCAACTGCCGACGTGCTGGTGAGCGGCGACGAGGACATCCAGGCTGCCCGTGCCCAGTTGAATCCGCTCCTGGTTCTGACGCCAGCCGAGTTTTCCGCATGGCTGGAGACGCGCAAGTGAAGATCATCTTTCGCGCCGACGCCTCGCTCGACATCGGCACCGGGCACGTCATGCGCTGCCTCACGCTGGCCGACGCGCTGCGCGCGTGTGGCGCCACCTGCCGCTTCGTCTGCCGCGCCCATCCCGGCCACCTGATCGAGCAGATCCGCCAGCGTGGTTTCGAGACCACCGCGCTTCCGTCTGCCACCACCGAGACATCCGCGCCGGCGGCGGACGGGACAGCCCAGCCTGCCCACGCCCATTGGCTCGGCGCCGATTGGCAAACTGATGCCGAGCAGACGCGCGCAGCCCTCCGCGACGAGCGCGTCGACTGGCTCATCATCGACCACTACGCGCTCGACGCCCGCTGGGATCGCAGCTTGCGCGGGGTCTGCCGCCGGCTGATGGTAATCGACGACCTCGCCGACCGGCCGCACGACTGCGACCTGTTGCTCGACCAGAACCTCGGCCGCAGCGCAGCGGACTATGCTGTGCTCGTCCCCGGCGGATGCACCATCCTCGCCGGCCCGCAGTACGCCCTGCTGCGTCCCGAATTTGCCGCCCTGCGTGCCGACAGCCTCGCCCGCAGGGAGCGCCCGCAACTCCGGCGCCTGCTGATCACGATGGGCGGCGTGGACAAGGACAACGCCACCGGGCGGGTGCTCGATGCCTTGCGGCGCTGCCTGCTGCCTCCGGATTGCCGCATCACCGTGGTTATGGGCCCGCACGCCCCTTGGCTCGAACCGGTGCGCAAGCAGGCTGCGGAGATGCTATGGCCGACTGAGGTCTTGGTCGATGTACGCGATATGGCCGGGCTCATGGCCGACAGCGATCTGGCAATTGGTGCCGCCGGCACGACCGCCTGGGAACGTTGCTGCCTCGGTGTGCCGAGTATTTCGATGATCCTCGCACCCAATCAGAAGGCGGGGGCGGTGGCACTTAGCGACGCCGGAGCCGTGCTCCTGGCCGCAGAAGGTGGTTTCGCCACGGCCATTGAAAAATGCATTCGGGAGGTCAGCCGCACGGATGGACTCGCAGCACTCAGTGCAGCAGCACGCACGGTCACCGACGGGGCCGGCACGATGCGTCTCGTGGAGGCGATCACGAATGAATGAGCCTAACCCCTGCCGCATCCGCCGAATGGAAGCGCGCGACTTGGTAAACGTTCTCGCCTGGCGCAACCATCCTGACGTCCGGCAGTACATGCTCACGAGACATGAAATCTCCCTGAACGAGCATCGCGATTGGTTCGAGCGCGCGTCGAACGATCCGACCCGCTGCCTCCTGATCGTCGAAGAGGACGAAAACCCGGTGGGCTTCGTTCATTTTTCAAACGTGGCGCCCGGCGGCATTGCGGATTGGGGTTTCTATGCCGTCCCCGGCGCGCCGAAAGGGGCAGGGAAAAAGCTCGCTGGCAGCGCGCTCGATTATGCATTTCGGACCCTTCGTCTGCACAAGGTGTGCGGTCAGGCACTCGACTTCAATGAAGCGTCCATCCGCTTCCATCACGCGCTGGGCTTCCAGCAAGAGGGCGTCCTGCGCCACCAAGTCCGTATCGACGACCTTTACCATGACCTGATCTGCTTTGGGCTTCTCGTTCATGAGTGGCCCATTGACTGATCAAGATGACGGAAAAAACCTTGTGAACGCAATCCATATCGCAGGCCGCAAAATCGGCCCTGACGTACCGCCCTACGTCATCGCCGAACTCTCGGCCAACCATAACGGCAAACTCGAAACCGCGCTGCGCATCATCGAAGAAGCCAGGAAAGCCGGCGCGGACGCAGTCAAGCTCCAGACCTACAAGCCCGACACGATCACGCTCGACTGCGACAGTGAGGATTTCCGCATCCACGGTGGCCTATGGGACGGTCGCACGTTGTACGACCTGTACCAGGAAGCCCACATGCCCTGGGAGTGGCATGCCCCGCTGTTTGAGCGCGCCCGCAAGCTCGGCATCACCATCTTCAGTTCGCCATTCGACAACACCGCAGTCGATCTGCTCGAAGATCTCAATGCCCCGGCCTACAAGATCGCGTCGTTCGAAGCGGTCGATCTGCCGCTGATCAAGTACGTCGCCAGCACCGGCAAACCGATGATCATCTCCACCGGCATGGCCGACGCCGAGGAAATCCAGGAAGCCATCGACGCCGCCCGCGAAGGCGGCTGCAAGGAACTCGCCATCCTGCACTGCGTCAGCGGCTACCCCGCGCCGGCCGCGGACTACAACCTGCGCACCATCACCGACATGATCGAGCGCTTCGGCCTCGTTACCGGGCTGTCGGACCATACGCTCGACAACACCACCGCCATCACCAGCGTGGCGCTCGGTGCGTCAATCATCGAGAAGCACTTCACGCTGGATCGCAAGGGCGGAGGGCCGGACGACAGTTTCTCCCTCGAGCCCGCGGAGATGGCGGCGCTGTGCAGTGGCGCACGGACGGCGTGGGAAGCGCTCGGCCAGGTCGATTACGGGCGGAAATCCAGCGAGCAGGGGAATGTGAAGTTCCGGCGCTCCCTGTATTTCGTGAAGGATCTACAGGCTGGGGATGTAATCACCGCCGATACGGTACGTAGCGTAAGGCCGGGCTTTGGGCTGGCTCCAAAGTATTTGAACGCGCTTTTGGGTAGGCGTCTGCGAACAGGCGTGCGCTGCAACACACCAGTACGTGCGGAAGTACTTGACTGACAGACGTACCGTCTTAGTCAGCCGACGGCCGGCCAGTACAACGGCCGGGAAGAAGCGCGACCCTGGCTATTCCCACTCCCTGCGGTCGTTACCGTCATGTTTAATGAGAAGTTAATTTCGACCGGAAACCGCCTAGAGGCGAGAATCCTCGGGTTATCCGATGCGCTTACCAGGCTTTGTCATGACAAAAAAACTAATCTTTTCTGTATGCCACACGCCGCTGCATTTTCTTTTTACATACGTAATTTTAAGGAGCGCTAAGGCCAACAGCACAATTACAATTATATGGATCAAAGAGTCGGATATAAATCCGTCCTATGTAAGGAGGATTATTCAAGAGCTCGGAGCGTCTCTTGTGTGCCTGAAAGGTGCAGAGGGAGGATCGATCAATAGAACACTCAACAGAATATCTAACCTAAGAAAATTAAAATCAATAGACACCCTTAAAGAAGCGACGGAGCTTTATATCTTCAACGACCTAAGCCCCGAAGTGCAGCTTATTGTCAGACTCACGAAAAAAAATAACCCGTCAGTAAATTTAGTAGAAGATGGGGTAGCTATATATGATATCGGCGGATATTTTAACACAAATTTTTTCAAAATTCTATTGGGGAAGTTATTTTACGGGCCATGGTGGCGCAAATCAAATAGAATCGGTGGCGTACGGTTACATAATGCAATCTACGCAATAAACCCTGCTCTAGTAAGAAAAGAAATTAGCAATGGTGTTGAAATTAAAAAAATAAAATTCTGCGTTAATTCTTTTTCCACTTTCTGCGATTCCGACCATATTAAGGCTAATTCAATCGTATTTTTACTCCCTTTTATCGGGTATGAAAATAGCGAAGTAAAAATAATTAATAGAATTAAGTCTAGCCTTCGTGAATTCAAAGGTAATGTTTATTTGAAGCTCCATCCGCAAGACAAACCTATGGTCGCAAAAAAAATACTAAGTATGCTTGATTCTTTTGAATGCCATATATTAAGAAGTGACATGCCAGCAGAGATATATTTTATCAGCAGCCAAAGCGAGAGAACTGTTGTAGGATTTAAAACTTCAGCACTCCATGTTTTGAGGAGCTTTTGCCCATCCGTCAAAGCCAAATATTTTGGAGTCGGCCTGGAGGACAATTGGATTCGATTTTACAAAGAGATGAATGTTGAAGAATACAAAACAAATTGATTTCATGCTACCAAACGTCATTTTCTGGTTTGTTATTTTTTTAAAACCTGTATTTTGGTCTATTTTTTCATCGAACTATGCCGCCGGGACTTTTGCATGGGCTGCGGCTATCTTTTTTTTGCTGTTTCTTCAGGCGGCAAATAAAAAGTTCTATGTAAATCTGCGAACAAGCGCTGGTTGGCAGCTGTATTTTATATATTTCGTTTTTTGTGTATTGTCGAGTTTTTCTCAGGGCGCCACAGATACTCTCTATGCCTTACTTTTGATAATTCCACTTGCTCACCAAGCGTTATACGTCAGCCATAGCGATTCTGTTAAGCCTCTTGCCATTGGAGTTACGGCGGCGTTATGGGTTATGTTTTTTGTAACGCTAGCGTCGGGGACTGATGACCTTTCCTCCAGAAACAGCTCTGGCGAAATTGGCCCAAATACAATTGGACTTGCTTCTGCACTTAGCGCTTATTTATCTTACAGGACAGCTTCTAGTAGCAAAGCAGGCGAGCGAATATTTTGGTGGTTTGGAGCACTTTTTGCTGTTACGGTTCTTTTGCTGACTGTAAGCAAAACATCAATAGCTGCCTTTCTGGTTGCCATTTTTTTTAGCTCACCATCCTTGCAGAGATTTCATGCAAGAAGCGTCATTTTAATAATCTGCTTTTTTGTTTTTGTATTTTTCGATTACGGTTCATTGTTCGTCAGCAGGATCGCCGCAGAGGAGATAACATTTACGGGTAGGACACTTTTGTGGGCCGGCATCTTGGATTATGTGTCCGGCTGGCCAGTATTGATCGGCAATGGTTACAACTCCTCTGTAAAAATATCCAGTGATATTGGCTTTGATATTTTTCGCGTAACTTCGTTTACTCATGCGCATAACTCATATCTTGAAGCGTATTTAAACACCGGTATTTTTGGGGTAATTTTTATTTTCGCAATTATCTTTTTTGGATTAAAGTGCCTTTTTTCAAAAATAGAGAACAAGTCTAGATTCGTTACTTTTCGTGGCGTGTTCATTATATTTCTTGTCAGATCTCTCACAGAAGCCTCATTTTCTCAACCCGGCTCAAGCGATTCACTGCTTTTTTTCTCAATGTTTTTATATGTCTCTTGGGCTGCAAAAAATGGCCGCCTCGTTATGCCCGCTCGCGCGCCGATTCAGTCATGCTACAAATTGTAGTAACGAGATGTTTTTGTCTCGCGGAAATCGGGTTTTTAACGCCAAAATTAGCTAATCGCGGATATCTGGCGCGACTCGAGGTACTAATCAGGGCGACACCGCCTGGAAAGATGGTAACTCGCGGAAGAACTTGAACCGAGTTCGGTCATGGTGTTCGTCGCGCAGATGAATTCACTGGGCAAATTAGGTTGTTCGATGTTAGCAAATTTAATTAGTTAAACAGGAGAGTTAGCGTGGCAACAAGAGAGAAGGTATTGGCGTTGCATTCTTCCTCTGAGTTATATGGAGCCGACAGAATTTTTGCTCGTGTATTGCAGTTTTTATGCAGCGACGGCTATTCCGTTGACGCTTATGTTCCAAAAAAAGGATTGTTGTGTGCTTACATTGAATCAAACAGTAGTATCAAAGTGCAAGTTTTCGAGCATTTTCCCGTAGCCGTTAGAAGTGCTTTTGGCTTCCTTTACCTTCTGCGTTTTTTATTAAAGGGTTTTGCCTTCTACTTTTTTTTAAAAAAACGCGCCAAAAGGTATGATTATTTATATATAAATACAATGAGTTTGTTTTTTTGCGTTTTTCTTGGAAGGTTGGCTGGCTATAAAAATATAATTATTCACTCACACGAAATTATTTCCTGTCACGGTTATTTGGCAAGAATTATGAGCTTTATTGCCATTGCTTCTTGTACAAAGTTAATCTGTGTATCCGAGGCTGTGCGAAGTGATTTGCTAATATCTTCTGGTGGCCGTTTCAAAGAGAAAATAAACGTTATCCATAATGGGGTCGCTGCTCCAATAAATGGCGGTTGCCGCACGCGCCGAAGAGAAGACATATATAACAAAATTAATTATCTGCTAGTTGGGCGCATTATGCCAGAGAAGGGGCAGTGGTTTGTTATAGATTCACTGGCTTTGCTAGATAAAAAAATAATCGACAGGATCAGTTTTACGTTTGTTGGCGGAGCCGCACCAAATCGAGAGAAATTACTCGACGATCTTCGCGCTAGAATCAATAAACTTGGCTTAGGCGACACTGTAAATATTCTTGAATTCAAAACAGAGTTGAGTGCGACCTATCCTGATTTTGATGTTTGCGTCATCCCATCTATGATGGCCGACCCTTTTCCCACAACTGTTTTAGAGGCCATGTCATACAAGAAGCCGGTTATTGTCACTAATCATGGCGGCGCTACTGAAATCGTTAGAGATGGTTTTTCTGGAGTCTTGGTAACACCAGGTGATTGCACTCAGCTATCAGAAGCAATTGCGCAATATGTCAAAAGAAGCGATTTAATCAGCATTCACGGCTGCAATGGTTACAAATATTTTCAGCAAAACCTCACCTTAGATGCATTTAAGAAAAGATTTTTAAGGGCTTTTTCTTAATGTATTTTGCGCGATACACGGACTTGCCAAGGAGGTGCTGGTAAATTTTGTCGCACTGAGCTTCATTACTATTACTTATAATTTATGAAGTAGGCGCATTTTGAAAGAAAAACTGAGTAACTCCTTAAGGATTTTGGGTACTCGCGGCGTACCTGCTTCACACGGCGGCTTTGAAACCTTTGCGGAGCAACTGGCGCTCTATCTGGTTGCGCGTGGATGGCGGGTGACCGTCTACTGCCAGGAGGATGAGCGCGGCCCCATCTTCGAAGACAGCTGGCAGGGCATCCACCGTGTGCGCATCCCGGTAGCGCAGACGGGTCCGAAGGGCACGATCCTCTTCGACTGGAAGGCGACGGCGCACGCGGCGGGTTACGACGATCTCTGCCTGACGCTCGGCTACAACACCGCCGTGTTCTGCAGCCTTCTGCGTGCGAAAGGCGTGCCGAACCTGATCAATATGGACGGCATCGAGTGGGCGCGCGCCAAATGGGGGCCGGGCGCAAAGACTTGGTTCTGGCTCAACGATTGGGCGGGGTGCTGGCTCGGTGTCACTGACCGGCACAATAGAGCCACCGATGATCGGCATATAGGAGCCAGCTGGAAGGGGCTCTGACGAACGTCTGCGGGGGTTCAAGATTCGTTGTTTTTCGGGGTGCTGGCAAGGGCTGTTTTGGCCTTGTTTGGACCGTGTCGGGGCGAGCGGTAGGAAGCCCCGTCGAGCGTCAGGCAGTAGGCGTTGTGACGCAGGCGATCGACGGTGGCGGAAGCAAGTAGGCGGTTACCCGGGAAGGCCTGGTCCCACTCGGTGAAGTCGAGGTTGCTGGTGACGACGGTGGCGGCCTGCTCGTAACGTTCGGCGATCAGGTCATGCAGGTCTTCGTCGGCGGGCGAACGCAGCGGTTTCAGCCCGAAGTCATCGATGATGAGGACCGGCACGCGCGCCAGTTGCTGGAGCTTCCGTTCATAGGCTCCGGTAGCCCGCGCCGCATTGAGGCTCGCGAGCAACTGCGAGCAGGACGCGAAGACGACGTCGTGACCCTGGCGCACCGCGCAGTGCCCGAGCGCCTGCGCGAGATGGCTCTTGCCGGTGCCGCAGGGGCCGACGATGAGCACCGGGGCACGTTCATCGATGTAGCGCCCGGTCGCGAGATCATGCACCAACGCGCGGTTGGTCGAGGGCAGCCGGTCGAACTCGAAGCCTTCGAGCGTCTTGGTAGCGCGAAACGCGGCGCGACGCAGCCGCGTGGCGAACTTCTTCTGCTCGCGCCGCGCGACCTCGTCCTGGATCAGCAGCGCGAGGAATTCCGTATAGGCGAGCTTCGCGTCGATCGCCTGGCGATTGCGCGCGTCGAGCGAATCGAGGATGCCGGAAAGGCGCAGTTGTTTGAGTTGCGGTGCCAGTTCGGTGGCGGGATTCATGGTGGGACTCCTTGGGTAAAGGGGGCGCGCGGTGCACCCGGTCAGTGAAACGACGTCGGATCGTCGGCGAAGAGCGCCGCGGTCGCACGGGCGAAACGGGCGCGGCCGGCGTAGGGTTCGGTACTCACGGGGGTGAGCGGCTGCAAGTCGTGGCCGCCGGCGAGGATGGTCTTGACGGTGCGGTAATGCGGGCTGTCGTGGGCGAGTGCACGCTCGCAGGCCGCCTCCAGGCGCGCAGCGCCGTAGCGGCTCTTCAGCTGCAGCACGCCCTGCGCGGCACGCAGCCGCTCACTGATGCGGTCGCTCAAGAGGCGCCCGATGAGCTGGGCGCACGCGGTTCCGATCTCCGCGGCCTGTTGCAGACACCAACTGCGGTCGTGCGCGAAGAAACGTTGCGCCGAGGGCGGCAGATGATCGATGACGGTGCGCCGCTCGCCGGGACGACGGGCGCGGGCATGCGTGGCAACGGGTTTGAAGTCCTGATAGACCGTGACCACGCTGTCGGTCGCGCGCAACCACAAACTCTTGCCGACCAAGGTGAATGGCACGGAGTACAGCACGCGCTCGAAGCTGACGTGGCAGTCGCGATGCACCGACACCTGATGCCAAGTGCCCAGATCCGGCGGTACTGCGGGCAACGGCCGCAGCACACTGCGCTCGACGGCGAAGCTGTCCAGCGGTTTGATGCGTGTCGTGCCGTGAATGCGCAGCCCGGCTTCCTTCAACACCCAGTCACGCGCCTGCGCGTTCAGATCGGCCAGATCGCGGAAGCTGCGCGTGGGCAGGAAGTTGCCTTTGACGTATTTGACGCCCGCCTCGACGATGCCCTTCTTCTGCGGCTCCTGGGGCGGACAGGCGTCGATGCGAAAGCCGTAGCCTTCGGCGCATTCGGCGTAAGCACGTTGCACTTGGGGGTCGTGCGCGCACGCCTTGGTGATGGCGCACTTGGCGTTGTCGATGATGAGGCGCGCAGGCACCGCGCCGAACCACTCGAAGGCGCGCCGATGGCAGCCGAGCCAGGTGCGCACGCTCTGATCCCACACGAACTCGACGTACTGGTGCCGCGAGAAACACAGCGTCATCACGAAGGCCCACGTGCGGCGCAGCTCACCGGAGGCGGGATCGACGAGCTGCGGGCCGGCGCCGAAATCGACCTGCGCTGCCTCGCCAGGCGCGAACGACAGCCGCACGGTCGCCTCGGGCGGGCGCTCGCGCTCGATCGTGGCGACAAGCCGGCGCACGCTGGAATAGTGCCCGGTGAAGCCGTGCTCACGTTTAAGGGTGGCGTGGATCACCACGCCGGAGACCCCCTGTGCGAGCCACTGCTCGACCAGCGGCCGGAACGCGGCGATCGATGATTGCGCCGTCACCGGCAGCCGCGGACTGCCGATCGCCGCGGCGATCTCGGCATCTTCCGGAACCGGGTGCTCCGGATCGAGCCAGCCGCGGGCTGCGGCCAATTCGCGGAAACGGGCGGCCTTGGCCCGTCCCATCAGCTTCGCGCGCGCAATCTCGCGCTCGGAGTCGCCCTGGCGCATGCGCATCAGGGCCTGGCGGTACTCGTACATCTCGATGCTCCTGCGGGCCACCGGCTCCCTCCTGCCAAACCAAAACCCGGCAGGGTAGCGATGGACCGCTCAAGGTCGAGACGTCCGTCAGAACTTTGCTGGCTCCATTACGCCGATCCGGCGCTGGCGCCTATGTGCCGATCACGCCCTGGCCTCAATGTGCCGATCACGCGCTGGCTCCATTGTGCCGATCATCAACTGGCTCCTATGTGCCGGTCGGTGACACTCGGCAATCACCTGATCGCCGATCATCCGGAGATCAAGCGGCACCTGTCGTCACGGGTCAGCGAAGGGAAGATCTCGGTGATCCCGTACGGGGCAGAGCGGATCGAGTCGGCCGACCAGGCCCCGCTGGCGGCGCTGGGGCTCGAGCCGAGGCGGTTCCTGACGTTGGTTGCCCGGCCGGAACCGGAGAACTCGATTCTGGAAGCGGTCAGCGCGTTTTCACGCAGACCGCGCGGTCAGGTGCTGGCGGTACTGGGCAATTACGATGTATCGAATGCCTATCATCGTGCGGTGAAAGCCGCGGCGGGGCCTGAGGTCCGGTTTGTCGGCGCAATTTACGACAAAGTGGTGTTGCGGTCGCTACGCTTTCATTGCTCGGCCTACGTGCACGGGCATCAGGTTGGGGGGACGAATCCGTCTCTGGTTGAGGCACTCGGCGCCGGCAATGCGGTAATCGCGCACGACAACCGGTTCAATCGCTGGGTGGCCGGAGAGGCAGGTGTTTATTTTAAGGACGCGGACGAGTGCGCGGCGCTGTTTGATCGAGTTCTTGATGCACCTGGCGAACTTGAGGCGATGCGTGCAGCGAGCAGGGTGCGACATCAGGAGCGGTTTACCTGGGATCGGATATTGGCTGAGTATGAGGCGCTGCTTCTGAGATTTCACCCGGAGAGCGCGGTAGCACAGCGTCCCGTTGTGCCAGATCAGAAATAGGTGGGACGACTTTCTCCTTGCACGTGATCCGCGCCTTGCTGCGTCGCTTTCACGAGGCGGTGCAGCGCGGCGACGAGGAAGTGGTGATCTGGGGGAACGGGGCGCCGATGCGCGAGTTCCAGCTCAAACCGACCCGATGTACGGCGGCACAGCCCAAACACGTGCCGGTCACCATACGGCAAGGCAGTGCGCTGGTCGACCGATGGGGCCGTTCCGTTACGGCCGGCAAGTGGCGTGTTGCGTACCGCACTATCACGGCCTTTAGGATCGAACCGCGCTCTTCGCTTCCTTGTGTTGTGAACAGGGAGGCGCAAATCTCCGTCAACCAAATACAGCTTCTGAGCGCTTGAGATACCCAAGGAAATCAATCCACGGAACATTGACCGTGCTCATGTTGCACACCAGCGGAATCTTCCAGTTGCGCTTTTGCTTATTCGCAGAAGCCTGAAAGGCCTCGTCGGTTACCAGCTCGCAGTCCGAAAGTTTTGCGGTAGCGATGATGATCAGGTCGTTCTCATCAACACCGCTACCATATCTATCGTCCTCGATTCCCAGCAATCCCTTGGTGCGAAAGGCCTCCAGAAGAATCGCTTCGGTCACGAGAATCTTCTGTAAATTGGCGTCACGGAGCCAACGTACACATTCTGGAACTTTGTGCCCAACTTCTTCTACCGCTATATCTGGCATCTGTATCAAGCCCTTCTCCACTCGATCCGCCATCCATGTCCAAAGCCCCGGAAACTGTCCGTAGGGATAGTTATCCCATGCGTAGATCATGGATGACGCATCAAACACCTGCATAGTAGCGCTCTAGCTTGTGGAGATCCCTGACGGTCAGGTTGTCGAGATATGAGCTGGCTTTGGCAAGTGAGATCCGGCGCGAACTCAGGGCATCAAGCACAGTGCGGACATAGCCATCACCAAAGATGTGCTTCGGCTCCCGGTTACGGTACTCGCGACTTCCGCCACTCTTTTCCACCATGGGCCGGTCCGCCCACCACCGTCGATAGGCAGCATAAACCGCCTCTGGCAGCCGTCTTGCGTCCATTAACCGACGCAGAATCACCTCACTGCTAACACCCCATGCCCGGCGCTGTGGCTCCAGCCAATCATCGAATCCGCCAACATCCGCAGGTCGCTCGTCGTCACGAATACTAAGCAGAAAGGCATTCGGCACGAGAAGATAACCGGCAAACGCGTTGGCCTCCCGCTCTTCGCCTTCGCGCGCTTGCAGATCGCCTTCGTCATCGATAGAACTGGTCTTGTGCAGCAGAAGGTGCCCCAGCTCATGCATCATGGTAAAGGTCTGCCGGGTATCTGAATCCTGCTTCTTAACTAGGATGACGGGGCAAGCGGGGTCATACAGCGAAAAGCCGAGAATCGGACTCTCCTTAGCGATCTGCCACTTCCCGTTGTATCCGTTGCTGCGGAAGACAAGTAGGCCGCGCGCTTCAATCGCCTGACGATAGCTGTCGAAATCGTTACGATCCGCAAGCCGAAGCCATCGCCTCACTACCCCTGCCGCATCCTGAACGCTCAAGCCCTTCAGCTCAGGTGGAGCAAACGCCATCACATCTGCTGGGTCGAGTTCGTCGCGTAGGGCGAGGAAAACCTCACGCTGTCGCTCAACGCGCTCAATCAACAGTTTCAGGCGGGGCGAGAGCTCTGGCTTCTGATTTGCCAGAGTTCTGAACTGAGCAGAATGCACCTTCGCTTCATTTACGGGCCCCGCCTCGAGGAAAAACAGCGTGCCGCGGCCGAAGAAGGCGGCGATCTTCCGAAGTTGATTGAAGGTCAATCCAGCGTCGCCCTCAAACGCCTTGGCGAGGGATGCTGGCGCGATCCCGATCTCGGCGGCGAGTTCGTCCCGCGTCATGCCGCGATCGGCACAACACCAGTCAATCCGCGCCAGGTTGATCGATTGGATGCGTTCCATAGCCCCAAGTATACAGGCGGCTCACGTCGCTGAGTACGGTGAGAGTCAGGGCAGATCGAGTACGAACGCGTTGAGTCGCATGCTCGACGGCTGCGCGAAGCGGCGCTGCTGACCGGCGTGCTGGAGCCCACCAACGAGCCCTGCGCGATCGCCAAGATCGCCGGCATCAAGCTGTGCGAGAGCTACAACCGCCAGTACGGACGCGACTACCGCAGCGTGATGCCGACCAACTTCTACGGCCCGCACGACAACTACCATCCGGAAAACTCGCACGTAATCCCCGCCTTGCTGCGCCGCTTTCACGAGGCGGTGCAGCGCGGTGACGACGAAGTGGTGATCTGGGGGAGCGGGGCGCCGATGCGCGAGTTCCTCCATGTGGACGACATGGCGGCCGCCTGCGTGCATGTGATGGACCTCGACGAAGCTCGCTACCGCGCGCACACGCAGCCGATGCTGAGCCACATCAACGTCGGCACCGGGCATGACTGCACGATCCGCGAGCTGGCCGAAACGATCGCCCGGGTGACCGGCTTTGGCGGCCGGCTGGCGTTCGACGCCAGCAAGCCGGACGGCACGCCGCGCAAGCTGCTCGATGTATCGCGGCTCAAGGCGCTGGGCTGGGAGGCGCACATCGGGCTGGAAGAAGGCCTGCGCGACGCCTACGGCTGGTATGTCGAAAACGTCGAGCAGGCGCGGGCGGCGTGATGCGAATCCTGCTCTATGGCATCCACTACAGCCTGAACTGACCGGCATCGGCAAATACAGCGGCGAAATGGCGCGCTGGCTCGCGGACCACGGCCAGGCAGTGCGGGTCGTGACGGCGCCGCCGTATTACCCGGACTGGAAGGTGTGGCCGCAGTTTGGCGGCTGGCGCTATGCGACGGCGAGCGAAGGCGGGGTCGATGTGCTGCGCTGCCCGCTGTACGTGCCTGCGCAGCCCACAGCGCTGAAGCGCCTGCTGCACCTGGCGAGCTTTTCGCTGTCGTCGTCGGTGGCCATGCTCGCGCAGCTGCGCTGGAAGCCGGAGCTGGTGGTGCTGGTGCTGGTGGTGCCGACGCTGTTCTGCGCCCCGCAGGCCCTGTTGCTGGCGAAGCTCGCCGGCGCCAAATCCGTGCTGCACGTGCAGGACTACGAGGTGGATGCGTTGTTCGGCCTGTCGATTGCGAAAGGCGGCCGGCTCAAGCGCTTTGCGTATGCGATGAAGCGCGCGCTGCTGCGCGGCTTCGACCGCGTATCGACGATCTCCCGCGGCATGCTCGAGCGCGCCCGGCCGAAAGGCGTGGCCGAAGACAAGCTGCGCTTTTTCCCCAACTGGTCGGAAACCGCGCGCTTTCGCGACGTCGCGCGCAGCGCTGAGCTGTTGCGCACGCTGGGCGTGGACCCGGACAAGCGCGTGCTGCTGTACTCCGGCAACATTGGTCAGAAACAGGGCCTGGAAACCGTGATCGAAGCGGCCGAACGCCTGCAGCAGCGCGACGACCTGGTATTCCTGATCGTCGGCGAAGGTGCGGGCAAGCGCGGACTGGTGGAGATGGCCGAGCGCAAGGCGTTGCGCAACGTCCGGTTCGCGCCGTTGCAGCCGTATGAAGGGCTGCCGGTTCTGCTCGCCTCCGCGGATTGCCATCTGGTCATCCAGAAACGCGGCGCGGCCGACGCGGTGCTGCCGTCCAAGCTGACCAACATCCTCGCCGTGGGCGGCAACGCGGTCATCACCGCCGATGCCGACACCACGCTCGGCCGGTTGTGCGCCGAGCATCCAGGCATCGCGGTGCGGGCGGAACCCGAATCGGTGACTGCGCTGATCGAAGGCATCGAGCGCTGCCTCGCGATGCCCCGGTTCAACGACGTCGCCACTGCCTACGCCGGCGAGTTCCTCGACAAGGACCGTATCCTGGAACGCTTTCTGGCGGAGCTGTGAATGCGATGTGGCTGAGTGGCGAAACTTTTCGCATCGTGGTCGCCTCGACGCCGCTGGTTTCGATCGATCTGGTGGTCGAGAACACCGCGGGCGAGATCCTGCTCGGCGAACGCCGCAACCGCCCGGCGCAGGGCTGCTGGTTCGTGCCGGGCGGGCGGGTCCTGAAGAACGAGACGCTCGACGCGGCCTTCCGCCGGCTCACGCAAGCCGAACTGGGCCAGGTGTTCGAGCGCGGGGAGGCGAACTTCCTCGGCGTGTTCGAGCATTTCTATCGCGACAGCGTGTTCGGCGAAGCGGGCCCGGCCGATCCGCACGGTGCCCCGGATACCCATTACGTGGTGCTGGCGTACCGGCTGGGGGTGGCGGATTCGGTCGTACTGAATCCGCCCGAGGCGCAGCACGGGCGCTATCGCTGGTGGCGGCCGGCCGACATGCGCGCGAGCGCGGTGGTGCATGGGAACACGCGGGCGTATGTGATGGACACGCCTGGGCGGTGATGCGTGGGGCTGCGGGTGCAGGCGATCGGGCGGGGACGGCGCCGCTCCGACAGGACTGACGACGCGCCGACTCCGAGCCGGAACAGACGCATGACGCGGCGCGGGATATACTCTTGCCGTATCCCAATCGATGAACTGGAGACATCCATGACTACAAGCACCGTCTTCACGAACAATCGCAGCCAGGCCGTGCGACTGCCGGCAGACATGCGCTTGCCCGCGAACGTCAAGCGCGTGGATGTCCGGGCCCGCGGGTTGGAACGAATCATCGCGCCGATAGGCCACACCTGGGATTCGTTCTTCATCAACGGGCCGCAGGTTGCCGACGATTTCATGGAAACCCGCGCCAGCCAGGAACAGCCGGAACGCGAAGCACTCTGATGCTGCGCTACCTGCTCGACACGAACATCGTGATCTACGTGATCAAGCGCCGGCCGCTGTCGGCACTGGCGCTATTCAACGAGAACGCGGGGCATCTGGCGATCTCGTCGATTACCCTCGCGGAGTTGATGCACGGCGCCGAGAAAAGCAACGCGCCAGCGCGTTCGCTTGCCGCTGTCGAGGACTTCTGCAGTCGCCTCGAGGTGCTGTCCTACGGCCCGAAAGCCGCAATGCACTATGGCAACATCCGCGCCCAACTGGAGTCTCGCGGGCAGACAATCGGTGTCAATGATCTGCACATTGCAGCCCACGCACGCAGCGAGGGTTTGACGCTCGTGTCGAACAACTTGCGCGAGTTCGAGCGAGTGGAAGCATTACAGTTGGCTAACTGGGCAGCCTGAGGGCAGAGGGTAGGTGGGGTCTGGTCTTTCGTTTGCTCACTGCTTGGGCCTCTTGGTGGGCGCCCGCGACATGGTCACTGAACCCCGGCCTGAAGCTGGCGGATGTGGAAGCGGTATCGGGTGACAAATGCGATTCCGCGCGCCTTCGAACGGGCGTCGACCCTTATCACAAATCGGGATGTCTTGATGTTTTGGTGCGTTGGTCCTACCAATATCAAGCCATGGCTACCCGGCACGGAGGAAACCACAATGAGCCGTATCACCATCACCCTGGAAGATTCACGCCATCGGGCGCGGAAGGAGACTGCCGCACGTCAAGGGCGCTCGATCACGAAGATCATCGAGGAAAGCCTTGTGTTGCGGGGTATCAAGCCCGTCGAAAGTGCCCGGGAACTCGTCGCCCAAGCGCGCAGCCGGTCGACGTTGTCCGAGGGCGAGGCCACGGACCTGGCGGTCGAAGAAGCGCGCGCAGTACGCAATGCCTGATGCAGCCGCTATTCATCATCGATACCAATGTCCTCGTTGCCGGTCTGATCAGCGGCGAGCCGACAAGCCCGACAGCGAGAATTCTCGACGCCATGCTGGACGGCGGTTTGCTCTATGTGCTGTCGCCGGCCGTGCTGACTGAATACCGCGCGGTGTTGCTGCGCCCCAGGTTGCGCCGCGCCCATGGCCTTGCCGAGGCGATGTACGTTAAGGCACACCTGACGAGCAAGATTGGCGACATCATCCGCACCGGCACCTGACGCAGCAGCTCGCCAAAATTCTGGGCATCCCTCAGCCCTCAAGCCACGATCCTGAATTCCGTCGCTTTGGCAATCGGACGTATATGCTTGTTTTCACGTTTCATTTCTACGAAGCCATAGTTCGACATCGTTTTGAGAGTGCGCGAGAGGTTGCCCGGCTTGCGCCCGGTCATCCCGGCCAAGGAAGAAATTGATTGAGGTTTGGCTTCCTGAATGACCTTGAGCAATGCCCGGTTCTCGTCACTCAAGACCTCTGCCAATGACCGCATTGAATCGCCCCGGGTTTCGCGGAGGCCGTTTTGTTTGAGTCAGGCAGCGACGGCCTGCTCAGTTCGACTGCGGTAATAGTTTGCCTCAGCCTCGGCTGGAGGAAGGTACCCGATCGGCTCCAGCAACCGGTGGTGGTTGAACCAGGAGACCCATTCGAGGGTGGCCAGCTCGACCGCTTCGACGCTTTTCCAGGGCCCGCGCCGGTGGATCACTTCTGCCTTGTAAAGCCCGTTGATGGTCTCGGCCAGCGCATTGTCGTAGCTATCGCCACGACTGCCGACCGAGGGCTCGATGCCGGCTTCCGTCAATCGCTCGCTGTATCGGATCGAGACGTACTGCGAGCCGCGATCGCTATGATGAATCAAAGCATTACGTTCGGGTTGGCGCGCCCACAGGGCCTGCTCCAGGGCGTCGAGGACGAATTCTGTATGCATGGACCGACTGACGCGCCAGCCTACGATGTAGCGAGCGAAGACGTCGATGACGAAGGCGACGTACACGAAACCCTGCCAGGTCGAGACATACGTGAAGTCGGAGACCCAGAGTTGGTTCGGGCGCTGCGCAGCGAACTGTCGATTGACGCGATCGAGCGGACAAGGCGCAGCAAGATCCGGCCGGGTGGTTCGCACGGCCTTGCCACGCATGGCCCCGCGCAGTCCTTTTGTCCGCATCAGTCGTTCGACGGTGCAGCGGGCGACCTCGAGGCCTTCGCGGCGCAACTGCCGCCAGACCTTGCGCGCCCCATACACCTGCAAATTCGCCTGCCAGACCCGCTCGATGTGAGCTTCCAGCACCTCGTCGCGGCGGACTCGCGAACAGCGCAAAGCCGGATCGCGCCGGCGCGCCACCGCGCGTCGATAGGCCGACGGGGCAACCTGCAGCACCTTGCAGATCGGCTCGACCCCGAAGCGCTCGCGGTGCGTGTCGATGAAACCGTTCATCACTTGTTGCGGCGGTCGAGCTCCGCCTGCGCGAAATACGCGCTGGCCAGGCGCAGGATCTCGTTGGCCTTCTTCAGCTCGCGGACCTCGCGCTCGAGCTCCTTCATGCGTTGCTGCTCGGCGTTCGGGAGCCCCTCACGCTGGCCCGTGTCGCGCTCGTGTTGGCGAACCCAACGGCGCAGCGTTTCCGCCGTGCAGCCAATCTTTGCCGCGATCGAGACGATCGCCGCCCACTGGGATTCGTACTGATCCTTGGCCTCGAACACCATACGCACGGCGCGCTCGACGACCTCGGGGGAAAATTTTGTTGTCTTCTTCATGGGCTCCATCTTCTCAAGAGTTGGAGCCTCCGCGAAACCCGGGGCGATTCACATCGACGTGAACCAGATCTTGGGTTCCGTCGCTTTGGGCTGGTACTCACCGCGAGCGATGGCCAATACCCGCTCACGAATACGTTCTTGCGGCATGATTCCAACGACGATCGCTTTCATCGGAATTCCCGTGAAACCTCGGCCTTCAGGCCAGCGCCGCCGTGAAGGTGCTCGCGGACCTGGGCATCGTGACCGAAATGACGGGACGGAAGAAGAACCGTAGCTATAGCTATCAGGCGTACATCGAGCTGCTGATCGGGTGAGCTGTTTCAGCGCCGATCACGCGCATCGGCGGCACGATGCGTCTGCACGTCGCAGACGTTATGCCAGCCATCCGTCGGTTTCGCTTCTGTGACGGAAAACGAAAAACTCTCAGCCTCTGAGAGCTCTCCCACGGCGCGCACACGATAATGAATGTAATGACAATGCCTCTACGTATTCCTATACTGGCAACCTTCAAGCAAAAGGAACGACGATCATGTCTGGGGTCAATTCCACCGCCAAACGCGACACTCTGAACCTGCGCATCAAGCCCGAAGTGCGCAGTTTGATTGACCGCGCGGCCAAGGTGCGGGGCAAGAACCGCACCGACTTCATCTTGGACGCGGCACGCAATGCAGCCGAAGAGGCGCTGCTGGATCAGGCTTTGTTCGTGGTCAGTGAAGAGGCCTATGCCGAGTTTATCGAGCGCCTGGATCGGTCCCCTGCACTCAATCCGCGACTGAAAAAGACTTTGCAGACACCGGCCCCCTGGGACAAGCGGTGAGTCTGACCGCGCCAGAACCGTTGGCTGCGCACCACGACACCAGCGCATTTGCCTGCGGCGTCGAGAGTCTGGATCACTGGCTCAAACAGCGCGCCCTGAAAAACCAGGCCAGCGGTGCGTCACGCACTTTCGTGGTTTGCGAAGGCAAACGGGTGCTTGCCTACTACGCGCTGGCGTCCAGCGCGGTCGCAGCGGAAGTCGCCACAGGTCGCCTGCGACGCAACATGCCCGATCCCATTCCCGTGGTGGTACTGGGACGGCTTGCCATCGACCAATCGCTACCGGGCGGGGGCATCGGTCGTGCCCTGGTGCGTGATGCATGTTTGCGCGTGCTTGCCGCAGCCGACGCCATTGGTATTCGTGGAATGATCGTTCATGCGTTGTCGGAGAGCGCTCGAGCATTTTACGAGCGTGCTGGCTTCGACCCGTCTCCCCTCGATCCCATGACTCTGATGGCCACCATTGCCGATCTGCGCGAGGGGCTGTAAGGCCCTGCGATTGGGGTCACTGCCATTGGGGTCAGACTCCAATGTCTCGGGGACCGGGGTGCGCGCTGGCGTTTCTGGGGGGAAATCGTCGCCGGTCACCGATTTTGCCGCGATGTTGGGATATGCTCGCGCCGGTCGAAAATTCGAGAACAACATAAAGGGAGCAGGCGCAATGAGCACGTATCAGGAAATCCTCGCGCAGATCGAAGCGCTCAAGCAGCAGGCCGAAGAGATTCGGCAGGCCGAGATCACTGGCGTGATCGCCGACATCCGCCAGAAGATCGCCGACTACAACCTGAGCGCGGCCGATCTGGGTTTTGGCGGCGCCGCGCGTGCCGTGAAACCGGCCACGGGCAAGCGCGGAGCGGTCAAGGCGAAATATCGCAACCCGGCCACCGGCGCGAGCTGGTCCGGGCGCGGCGTGATGCCGAAGTGGCTGAAGGCCGAGCTGGACGCGGGCAAGGCGAAGGAAGCGTTCCTGATTGCGGACGAAGAGGCGCAGGTCTGATGAATTGCGTTCGCGGCGCGGATCGAATGCAGTGAAATCCGGAGTGGAGTTTGGCGCGACGCGCCGCGGCGGCGAGCTGCTGTCGAGGCTCGCCGCGGTGGCGGTGCTGGTCGCGCTCTTCGTCGGTGGCAGCCAGCCGCAGGCGGCAGGGCTGATCCCGGCGCCGTGGGACAAGCTCGCGCATGTGGCGGTGTTCGGGGTGCTGACGCTGTCGCTCGCGCGCGGTTTTTCGCTGCCGCCGGTTTGGGCGGGCGGGGTTGCGGCGCTGTTCGGCATCGCCGACGAGCTGCATCAGAGTTCGCTGCCGGGGCGGGTCGCAGGGGTCGAGGACTTGCTGGCGGATCTGGCCGGGATCGCGCTGGCGCTCGCGGTGCTGCACTGGCAGCGGCGGGCGGGGATGCGCGAAGGTCGGAAGGTTGGAATCGGATGAATGGTTTGACGATGGATGGGGCCGGGCAGCGCTCGGGGGGTTGGGCGGTGTGGGTCGCAGCGCTGATGCTGGTGTTCGCGCCGCTGGTGCGCGGGGCGAACCGGCCCCTGGCGTTGCTCGCGCTGGAGCTGCTCGCGCTGTTGCTGCTGTCGGGCGCGGTGGCGCGGCCGGTGTTCATGGCGCGGCTCTCGCGGCCGTTGCTGCTGGCGCTGGCGATGGTCGTCGCCGTGCCGTTGCTGCAACTCGCGCCGCTGCCGTTCGAATTCGGGGCGGCGCTGCCCGGGCACGGGCCGTATGCCGTCGCGCAGACTGAGGTGGGCGCGGCGCCGGAATGGCTTGCGCTGTCGGCAGTGCCTTATCTCACCGAGCAGGCGCTGTGGGCGCTGCTGCCGCCGTTGGCGGTGTTCCTGGTCGTCGTCGGGCTGGGCGAGGCGCAGGTGCGGCGGCTGGTGATGGTGTTTGTCGCAGTCGCGGTGTTCGAGGCGGTGTTCGGGTTGATTCAATATGGGGGCGGGCCAGAGTCGGCACTGCGCTTTGGATACAGGACTCACGGCGACAGCGCGATCGGCACCTATGCGAATCACAGTCACTTCGCGGGCCTGCTGGTGATGGCGCTGCCGATCGGCCTCGCGCTGCTCGCGTCGACGATCTTTTCGCTGGACGAATCGGCGGGCCATCGCCAGCGGCGCGGCGGGGCGCTGCACCGGCTCAAGGCGCTCGTCGGCGGCGAAGGCGAGATGAATCGCACGGTTGTGTATGCGGCAGTGTGCATCGCGCTGCTGCTCGGCATCGTGTTCGCGCGCTCACGCACCGGGATCGCGGTCGGCATGGTCGGCGTGGTGCTGTCGGCAGTCGTGCTGATGCGCAATTTCGGCGCCGGTTTCGCGACGCGCATGGTCGGCGCGGTGTCGGCGTTGGGGGTCGCGCTGGCCGTGGCGGTCGGGCTTTCGCCGGTGTTCGCGCGCTTCGGCCAGGACGCGACGCAGGACGGGCGCTGGCCGATGCTCGACGCGACGCTGGAAGCGGCGTCGGCGTTCTTCCCGTTCGGCAGCGGCATCGGCACGTTTCCGGCGGTGATCCGGGCGTTCCATCCGAACGAAATCGGCGGCGAGGTCTACATCAACCACGCGCATAACGACTTCGCCGAGTGGTGGATGGAAGGCGGCGTGCCGGCGCTGGTGCTGATGCTGACGCTGGCGGTGCTCTACCTGCTGCGCTGGCGCGCAGTGTGGGCGGTGCGCAACTGGCGGCCGCTGCACATGATGCAGGTCGGCGCCGGGGTCGGCGTGCTGCTGATCGGGCTGTTCGGGTTGACCGACTACAACCTGCGCATTCCCGCGAATACGATGTACTTCGCATTCCTCGCCGCGGTGTTCTTCCACCCTGGCGAGCGTGAGCGGGAGCGCCGGCGCGGCGAGCGCCGCCGACCGGCAGCGGTTGCGGAACCGGTCGCCGCGCAGACGAGGGCCGAGCCCGTCGTGCCGCCGGGAATCCGCGCGGCAGAGGCCGGCGCGGCAGTGAGGCCCAATCCGTTTGCGGATTGAGCGTGGAGGCAATCAGAGAACTGTGTCGGCACTCAGCAGGTTCTTGTGCGACTTGTGAATCCCGTGTGAACTGAGTCTCGCCGCCGACTCGGGGGAATCTGTTTCTCATTGTTGACAACGCGGGCGAATCGATAACAATGAGAAACACTATGCCCGCAAAACCACCCGCACCTTCAATCGTTGCCGCCGAGAAGCTCAAGCGAGTTGGCCAAAAGATTCGCGAACATCGCAAGTCGATACGCGTGAGCGCTACCGCGGCTGCCGAGGCGGCCGGAATGTCTCGCGTGACATTGCACAGGATTGAAAAGGGCGAGCCGTCTGTAACCATGGGGGCTTACATGAACGCGCTGTCGGCCCTCGGTCTCGATGTCGACATCGTGACGCTCGCGAACGCGGCCGTGCTTCCGGAGCAGACGACGGGCGGCAAAGGGTGGTTACCAGCACGCGTTTGTCTTGACGACTACCCGCAGCTGAAGCAAGTTGCCTGGCAGGTGCACGGGACGGACTACCTGACGCCAAGCGAAGCATTCGGGATCTACGAGCGTAACCGGCGCCACTTGGACTTCGCGCACATGGCGCAGCGCGAGCGGGATCTGATCGATTCGCTTCGTGTCGCGTTCACCAAAGGGAGGGCCGTCGAGTGATGTTTGAACGCCTTCACCATCGACATATCGCGCAGGTCCTTGAATCGCTCGACGGGCCGCTTCTCAAGCAAAACCAATGCTTGTTTGGCGGCGGCACGGCGATTGCGCTGCGCTATGGTGAGTTCCGTGAGTCGGTCGACATCGACTTTCTCGTTTCGGATCTCCCGAGCTATCGCAACCTGCGATCGTTGCTGACCGGTCCCCGCGGTGTTCTGGCGCTCGCATCAGAGGGGGGGGGCGCATTCGAGCAGATCGGGGATGTGAGAACTGATCAGTATGGGATACGAACTCAGCTTGCCGTGGCCGATCAGCGGATCAAGTTCGAGATCGTGCTGGAAGGGCGCATCTTGTTGGCGGCGCCCGGCGTGGACGATGAAGTCTGCGGTATCGCCCTATTGACGCCGCTCGACATGATGGCAAGCAAATTGCTCGCAAACTCCGACAGATGGATGGATGACGGAGTTTTTAGCCGGGATCTGATTGATCTGGCCATGATGGCCCCAGCTCTTGGATTGCTCCGACAGGCCATTACCAAGGCCGAGGGAGCTTATGGCAAATCGATCCTGCTCGATCTGGAGAAAGCAATCGACAGCATGCAGACTCGACGGGGATGGCTGGAGCGCTGCATGCAGGCAATGGCGATGACGACGCCGAAAGCAGAGTTGTGGCAGAAAGTCCGTAGACTGCGACGCGTGCTGCCTTGATCCGCCCTTCCCGGCGGGGTCTATGCCAAACGGTGTGCCCTGGGGTCAGACTCGATTTCTTCCCCCGCAAGGGCGTGCGGCAGAGCTGCCTGAGTTGCTTGCTTCGGCGGATTGGCCTCTGGGTTCTGATCGCTGCGAGGCCGGGCTGCGGGGGCGTCTCCCGAGGCGCAAAACACGCGCTATCGCTCGTGACGCCGATGCCAACATGGGACGATAACTGCGCCCACCGGCGAGACCCAGCGGGTGCTGTCGGATTGAGGGCGACCGGGTGTACAAGCTCGGGGGTTCAGGGCGAACGGGGGTACAAGCTCGGGGGCTCAGGGCGAATGCTTGTCTTTGATTGCCGTCTTCATAGTCGCAATGCCGTGCGGATGGCGCTGCGAACGCCGCAGGCTCGTCCGCGCTGCTAGATGTGCAGCCGCTGCAGCAGTTCGCGTTCGATCTTGACGACGCGGGCATCCTGCGACAGCCCGTTGCCGCTGAGCAGGAACGTGTCTTCGACGCGTTCGCCGAGTGTGGCGATCTTCGCGGTGTGCAGGACGATGCCGTTTTGCGCGAGCACTTCGGCGACGGCGAACAGCAGCCCGCGGCGGTCGGCGGCGGTCAGCGACAGGATGTAGTGCTTGCCGGACTCGTCGGGCAGGATGCTGACGCGCGGGGTGATCGGGAAATGCTTCACCTGGCGTGACAGCCGGCCGGCGGACGGGCGGTCGGGCGGGGCGGAGTTTTTCAGGCGTTCGCTGAGCTCGTGCTCGATCAGCGTGATGACGTCGCGGTAATGCTCGGCGTTGCCCGGATCCTGCAGCATGAAGCTGTCGAGCGCGTAGCCGTGGCGCGTGGTGTGCACCTTGGCGTCGACGATCGAGAAGCCGAGGCGGCCGAAGAACCCGGTCAGGCGGACGAACAGATCCTTCTGGTCGTGCGTGAACACCATCACCTGCACGCCCTGGTCGACGTCGGTGACGCGCGCCTTGACGACCGGCTCGAGTGTGGCGGGGCGGTAATACAGCGTGCGGCTGTGCCACGCGATCTCTTCGGCCGAATGGCGCATGAAATACACCGGGTCGAGCTGGGCCCACAGCGCGTCCTCGACGCCGGGCCGCAGCCCGTGATAGCGCAGCAGCGCGCGCGCGTCTTGCTGGCGGTCGTCGAGCCCGAGCGCCTCCTGCGGTGTTGCGCCGCGCAGCAGCCGCCGCGTGGCGAAGAACAGGTCTTCGAGGAGCTTGCCTTTCCAGCCGTTCCAGACTTTAGGGCTGGTGCCGCGGATGTCGGCGTGCGTCAGCAGATACAGCGCGATCAGCCGCCGCTCGGTGCCGACCGTCTCGGCGAAGCGCCCGATGACAGTGGGGTCGGAGGTGTCTTCCTTCTGCGCGAAGTGGGACATCGTCAGGTGATGGCCGACGAGCCACACGACGAGATCGGCGTCTTCGCGGGCGAAGTGGTGATGCTCGCAGAATTCGCGGGCGTCGACCGTGCCGAGCTTCGAATGGTCGCCGCCGCGGCCTTTCGCGATGTCGTGGAACAGCGCGGCGACGTACAGCAGCCAGTGGCGGTCGAAAGACATGATGAGCTGCGTCATCAGCGGATATTCGTGCGCGTGCTCGCCCATCGTGAAGCGGCGTACGTTGCGCAGCACCATCATGATGTGCTGGTCGACGGTGTAGACGTGGAACAGGTCGTGCTGCATCTGCCCGACGATGCGCCGCCACGCGGGCAGGTAGGCGCTGAGGATGCCGTACTGGTTCATCCGGCGGAACTCATGCACGATGCCGCGCTTTTGCTGCAGCATCGTGACGAAAAGCGCGCGGTTGTGCGGGTCGGCGCGAAACGCGGCGTTGATGCGCTTGCGGTTGAGCCACAGCGCACGCAGCGTGCGCGCCGTCATGCCCTTGAGCTCGGAGCGCTGCTGGAGGATCAGGAAACACTCGAGCAGCGCTGACGGGTGCCGGGCGAAAGTGTCGTCTTCGCGCATGTCGAGCAGCTCGCGCACCGCCTGGAAGTGCTCGTTGATGACGATCGCCGCGCCGGCGCGCCGCGGAAAGATCTCGACGCCGTAGTTCTGCAGCAGGATCGTGTTGGTCTGCGTGACCTTCTTCGCGTTGACGTAGTAACGCTGCATGAACACTTCGGAGGCGCGCTTGGCGGTGGTCGCTTCGATGCCGAGCGCGCTGGCGAGCCTTTCCTGGTAGTCGAACAGCAGCCGGTCTTCGCCGCGCCCGGTGAGGTAGTGCAGGCGGATGCGCACGTGCTGGAGGAAACGTTCGATGCTGCGCAGGTCGCGCGCTTCCGCGCCGGTGATCAGCCGCCGCCGCGCGAGGTCGCGCCAGTTGCGCCCGAGCCCGGCCGCGCGCGCGATCCAGCCGAGCATCTGCAGGTCGCGCAGTCCGCCCGGACTCTCCTTGCAGTTCGGTTCGAGCGCGTAAGGGGTGTCGTTGTAGCGCGCGTAGCGCTTTTCCTGTTCGAGCTGCTTGGCCTTGAAGAACACCCGCACGTCGAGCAGCGCGCGATAGCGCCGGCAGAATTCCTCGAACAGCGGCCGGTTGCCTTCGAGCAGGCGCGATTCGAGCAGGTTCGTCTGGACGGTGATGTCCTGTTCGGCGGCGTCGATCGCTTCGGTGACGGTGCGCGCGCTGTGGCCGATCTCGAGCCCGACGTCCCACAGCGCGCCGAGCAGCACCGACAGGCGCGCCTGCATCGCGTCGTCGGCGCTGTCGGGCAGCAGCACCATCAGGTCGACGTCGGAGCACGGGAAGAGCTCGCCGCGGCCGTAGCCGCCGACCGCGAGCAGCGCGACGTCGGCCGGCATCGCGCAGCCGCGCCACAGGCGGTGGATCGTCTCGTCGACGAGGTGGGCGCGACCTTTCAGGACGGTGGAGGTCGCCGGATGGGCCTCGTAGGCCATGCGGATGCGCATGCTGCCGTCGGCGAGGCGGGCGCGCGCGTCGCCGATCGCGGCCTGGACCGCCGCGTCCGTGGGGATCGCCGCGGTGCTCATTCGCGCCTCAGGCCAGCGCCGGAAACAGCGGCGCGACGAGCGCCGGCGGTGGAGGACAGCCCGCCGAGAGCGTCAGCACTTCGACGCCGGTGTCGGTGACGAGCACCATGTGCTCCCATTGCGCGGACAGGCTGCGGTCTTTCGTGACGATCGTCCAGCCGTCGGGAAGCTCGGAAATCGCCGCCTTGCCGGCGTTGATCATCGGCTCGATCGTGAACGTCATGCCGGGGCGCAGCTCGATGCCGGTGCCGGCCTTGCCGTAGTGCAGCACCTGCGGTTCTTCATGGAACTTCAGGCCGATGCCGTGCCCGCAGAATTCGCGCACCACGGAAAAGCCGTTGCTCTCGGCGTGCTTCTGGATGATGTGGCCGATGTCGCCGAGCCGCGCGCCGGGGCGCACGACCGAGATGCCGAGCCACAGGCATTCGAGCGTCACCTGGCACAGGCGCTTGGCGAGGATCGAACCGTCGCCACCGACGATGAACATGCGGCTGGTGTCGCCGTGGTAGCCGTCCTTGATGACGGTGATGTCGAGGTTGACGATGTCGCCTTTCTTCAGCGCCTTGTCCCCCGGCACGCCGTGGCAGATCTGGTGATTGACGGACGTGCAGATCGACTTGGGATAGGGCGGGTAGCCGGGCGGCGCGTAGTTGAGCGGCGCGGGGATCGTGTGCTGCACGTTGACCATATAGTCGTGGCACAGGCGGTCGAGTTCTCCGGTCGTCACGCCCGGCTGGACGTAGGGCGCGATGTAGTCGAGGACTTCCGCGCCGAGTCGGCCGGCGACGCGCATTTTCCCGATTTCTTCCGGCGTCTTTATTGTGATGCTCATTTCCGTGGGGTCGCGTGTAAATGAGAAAGGCTAGCGCATGCGCGAACGCGCGGCAAATTCATGCTGCCCCGCCGGAGGCGCGCGGGCGCGAGGCAAGCGCGAAGTCACCTTGAGTGCGCAATGGCATAGCTGATATCATCTCGGGCTTGTCTGCCGACCGAGGCGGGCAAAATCCACACGCCCGGCATCGTACCGAAAGGGTCCGCCGGATCGGGGCACGTGCCCCGTGGCGGTTTTAGGTTGCCGAAAGATCGCGGAGAAATCCGCGAGCGTTTGCGAGTATTTGTCGATTTTTTTGTCGATATTCGCGAACGGGCGACCGTGCCGGGCGGCGGTTCAACCCTGAAAATCCGGAGTTTCAAATGACTGTCACGATGCGTCAGATGCTCGAAGCGGGCGTCCACTTTGGCCACCAGACCCGATTCTGGAATCCGCGCATGGCCCCGTACATTTTCGGCCAGCGCAACAAGATCCACATCGTCAACCTCGAGAAGACGATGGGCAAGTACAACGAAGCGATGAACTACGTGCGCAAGCTCGCGGCCAATCGCGGCACGATCCTGCTGGTCGGCACGAAGCGCCAGGCGCGCGAGATCGTCTCCGAGGAAGCCCGCCGCGCCGGCATGCCGTTCGTCGATGAGCGCTGGCTCGGCGGCATGCTGACCAACTTCAAGACGGTCAAGCAGTCGATCAAGCGCCTCAAGGAAATGGAAGGGATGGTCGAGGACGGCTCGATCGAGCGCCTGTCCAAGAAGGAAGCGCTGATGGCGACGCGCGAAATGGACAAGCTGAAGAAGAGCATCGGCGGCATCAAGGACATGGGCGGCCTGCCCGACGCGCTGTTCGTCATCGACGTCGGCTACCACAAGATCGCGATCACCGAAGCGCAGAAGCTCGGCATCCCGGTCGTCGCCGTCGTCGATACCAACCATTCGCCCGACGGCATCGACTACGTGATCCCCGGCAACGACGACTCGTCGCGCGCGATTCGCCTGTATGCCCGCGGCGTCGCCGACGCGGTGCTCGAAGGCCGCAGCCAGGCGCTGCAGGACGTCGTCGCAGCGGGCTCGGACGAGTTCGTCGAAGTCGAGGAAGACGGTTCGGACGAGCAGGCCTGAGCCCTGCCGGCCTTTGATCGCGTCGAATTGAATACCGAATACAGGAGTTAGCATGGCGGAAATTACCGCAAGCATGGTCAAGGAACTGCGCGAGAAGACCGACGCGCCGATGATGGAATGCAAGAAGGCGCTGACCGAAGCCGCAGGTGACCTGGCCAAGGCCGAGGAAATCCTGCGCGTCAAGCTCGGCAGCAAGGCGAGCAAGGCGGCGTCCCGCGTGACCGCCGAAGGCATCGTTGCCACCTACCAGTCGGCCGACGGCAAGCTCGCCGCGCTGGTCGAAGTGAACTGCGAGACCGACTTCGTCGCGAAGAACGACGACTTCCTCGCGTTCGCCGCTGCGGTCGCCGAGCTGGTCGCGACGCGCAATCCGGCCGATGTCGCCGCGATCGGCGCGCTCGAGCTCGACGGCCAGACGGTCGAGCAGGTGCGCACCGCGCTCGTCGGCAAGATCGGCGAGAACATCACGATCCGCCGCTTCACGCGGATCGACGCGCAAGGCGCAGTGTCGAGCTACATCCACGCCGGTGCGAAGATCGGCGTGCTGGTCGACCTCGTCGGCGGCGATGAGGCGCTCGGCAAGGACCTGGCGATGCACATCGCCGCGGCCAAGCCGAAGGCGCTGATGGCGTCCGAGATCCCGGCCGAGCTGATCGACACCGAGCGCCGCATCGCGATCGAGAAGGCGCGCGAAGCCGGCAAGCCGGAAGCGATGCTCGAGAAGATCGCCGAAGGCACGGTGCAGAAGTTCCTCAAGGAAGTGACGCTGCTCGGCCAGCCGTTCGTCAAGGACGACAAGCTGACGATCGAAACCCTGCTGAAGTCGCGCAACGCGTCGGTGGCGAGCTTCGTGCTGTACGTCGTCGGCGAAGGCATCGAGAAGAAAGTGTCCGACTTCGCCGCCGAAGTGGCTGCGCAGGCCGCCGCCGCGGCGCAGAAGTAAGGGCTGCAAGATGAGTGTCGCCGCCTACAAGCGCATCATGTTGAAGCTGTCCGGCGAGGCCCTGATGGGGGACGACTCGTACGGCATCAACGAGGATGTGGTGAGCCGCATCGTCGCCGAGATCGCCGAGGTCAGTCGCCTCGGCGTGCAGATCGGCGTGGTTATCGGCGGCGGCAACATCTTTCGCGGCATGAAAGGTGCCGCGTCCGGCATGGACCGCGCCACTGCCGACTACATGGGCATGCTGGCGACGGTGATGAACGCGATGGCGCTCGCCGACGCGTTCCGTCGTGCCGGAGTCGAGGCGCGCGTGCAGTCGGCGCTGCGCATCGATCAGGTCGTCGAGCCGTACATCCGCGGCCGCGCGATCCGGCACATGGAAGAAGGCCGCGTCGTGATCTTCGCTGCCGGCACCGGCAACCCCTTCTTCACGACCGACACCGCGGCCGCGCTGCGCGGGTCGGAGATGGCCGCGCAGATCGTGCTGAAGGCAACGAAAGTCGACGGCGTGTATACCGCCGACCCGCAGAAGGACCCCGAGGCGCAGCGCTATCACCGCATCAGTTTCGACGAAGCGATCGGCCGCAATCTGGCCGTTCTCGATGCGACCGCGTTTGCGTTGTGCCGCGACCAGAAACTGCCGATCAACGTGTTCTCGATCTTCAAGCCGGGCGCGCTCAAGCGCGTCGTGCTCGGCGAGGACGAAGGCACGCTGGTCCATTCGTGAGGACTCGACGATGATCCCCGAACTCAAGAAGACGACCGAGCAGAAGATGCAGAAGTCGATCGAGGTGCTCAAGGCCGACCTCGTGAAAGTGCGCACCGGCCGCGCCCACACCGGGCTGCTCGACCACGTCATGGTCGAGTACTACGGCAGCATGGTGCCGATCAACCAGGTGTCGAACGTGACGCTGGTCGACGCGCGGACGATCGGCGTGCAGGTGTGGGAAAAGCCGATGGTGCAGAAAGTCGAGCGCGCGATCCGCGACTCCGACCTCGGCCTCAATCCCGCGAACCAGGGCGACATCATCCGCGTGCCGATGCCGGCGCTGACCGAAGAGCGCCGCCGCGACCTGACGAAAGTCGTCCGCCACGAAGGCGAGGCGGCGAAAGTCGCGATCCGCAACCTGCGCCGCGACGCCAACCAGCACCTCAAGGATGCGGTCAAGGACAAGACGATCTCGGAGGACGACGATCGCCGCGCCCAGGAAGACATCCAGAAGCTCACCGACCGGTACATCGCCGAGATCGACAAGCTGCTCGCGCAAAAAGAGCAGGAACTGATGCAGCTCTGATCCTTCCGGATCACCTCCAGTCCGGACGAGCCGCGGGAGACGCATCATGACGGAATCATCCTTCATCAGTTCGACTCGCGACGTCCCGGCGGTGTCGGGCATTCCCCGCCACATCGCGATCATCATGGACGGCAACGGCCGCTGGGCGCGCAAGCGCTTCATGCCGCGCGTCGCCGGCCACAGCCGCGGCGTCGAATCGGTGCGCAGCGTGATCCGCACGTGCATGGAGCGCGGCGTGTCCTACCTCACGCTGTTCGCGTTCAGCTCCGAGAACTGGCGCCGCCCGGCCGACGAGGTGTCGTTCCTGATGCAGCTGTTCATGCGTTCACTGCAGAAGGAAGTCGACCGGCTCCACGACAACGGCATCCGTTTTCGCGTCATCGGCGACCTGTCGCGCTTCGATCCGAAGCTCGTCGACATGATCCGCCGCGCCGAGGAGCGCACCGCCGCGAACGAAAAGCTGACCCTGACGATCGCCGCGAACTACGGCGGCCGCTGGGACATCCTGCAGGCGATGACGCGGATGCTGGCAAAGCACCCCGAGCGGCGCGAAGGGTTCACCGAAGAGGATCTGTCCGCCGAGCTGTCGCTGAACTACGGCCCGGAGCCGGACCTCTTCATCCGCACCGGCGGCGAGCAGCGGATCAGCAATTTCCTGCTGTGGCAGCTCGCCTATTCCGAGCTTTATTTCACCGATACGTTGTGGCCCGATTTCGACGTCGCGGCGCTGGACGAGGCGATCCGCTCGTACCAGGCGCGCGAGCGCCGTTTCGGGCGGACCAGCGAGCAGCTCAATCAGGCCGAAGGCGTGGTCTCTCCGTCCGGCGGCCATGCTTAGAACGCGCGTCATCACGGCGCTGGTGTTGCTGGCGGGTCTGCTGGCGGGGATTTTCCTGCTGCCGCCGTGGGGCTGGCTCGCGCTCGCCGCGGTCATCTGCGCGGCAGCGGCGTGGGAGTGGGGCGGCCTCGGCGGCTTTGCCGTCGGCCCGCGCAGCGTGTTCGCGGCGCTGATGGGCGTCGCCTGTCTGTTGACCGGCGCGATGAGCGGGCTCGCCGGCGACGCCGCCTCCGCGGCGGGCGGGCTCGCGGCGCTGTACTTCGCGAGCGCCATGTTCTGGGTCGCCGTCGTGCCGGTGTGGCTGGCGAGAAAATGGCGCATCACCGGCACGGCCGGCACGGTCATCGTCGGCCTCGTCGTGCTGTTGCCGCCGGCGCTCGCGCTCGCGCACCTGCGCATGCTCGGTCCGTGGCTGCTGCTGGCGGTGATGGCGGCGACGTTCGTGTCGGACATCGCGGCCTATTTCACCGGGCGCGCATTCGGTCGCCACAAGCTCGCGCCGGCGATCAGTCCGGGCAAGACCTGGGAAGGGGCCGGCGGCGCGGTTGCCGGCGTGCTGGTGTTCGCGCTGATCGTGCTGGCTGCGAACGCGCCGTCGATGCTCGACGCGCCCACGGTGTGGCTGGTGGTTCCGCTGCTCGCCGCGTTCACCGCGGTCGGCGTCCTCGGCGACCTTTTCGAGTCGCTGCTCAAACGTCAGGCGGGCGTCAAGGACAGCGGCAGCATGCTGCCCGGGCACGGCGGCATCCTCGACCGCATCGACAGCCTGACCTCAACTCTTCCGCTGGCCGGTCTGGCAGCTTTATGGCTGGCTCTTTGATCGTGCCTGACCCGATTCCCCCCCGTCTGCAACGCGTCACGGTGCTCGGCGCGACCGGTTCCATCGGCATGAGCACGCTCGACGTGCTCGCCCGTCACCCGGATCGCTTCGAGGCGTTCGCGCTCACCGCGCAGATCCAGGTCGAGCGTCTGTTCGAGCTGTGCCTGCGCTTTTCGCCGCGCTTCGCGGTGCTCGTCGATGCGGGCGCGGCGGCCGATCTGCGCCAGCGCCTGAAAGCCGCCGGTTCGGCGACGGAAGTGCTCGCCGGTGCGGCGGCGCTCGTCGATGTCGCGGCGCACCCCGACACGGACGCGGTGATGGCGGCGATCGTCGGCGCCGCGGGCCTTGCGCCGGCGCTTGCCGCGGCGCGCGCCGGCAAGCGCGTGCTGCTCGCGAACAAGGAGGCGCTGGTGCTGTCCGGGCGGCTCTTCATGCAGGCGGTGGCGGCGAGCGGCGCCGAGCTGCTGCCGATCGACAGCGAGCACAACGCGGTCTTCCAGGCTTTGCCGCAGGGCTACGCGCGCGACCCGCAGCGTTGCGGCGTGCGGCGCATCCTGCTGACCGCCTCGGGCGGTCCGTTTCGCGAGCGCTCGCTCGAGAGCCTCGCCGACGTCACGCCGGACGAGGCGTGCGCCCATCCGAACTGGGTCATGGGGCGAAAAATCTCGGTCGACTCGGCGACGATGATGAACAAAGGGCTCGAAGTCATCGAGGCGCACTGGCTGTTCGCGGTGCCGCCGGAGGCGATCGAAGTCGTCGTGCATCCGCAGAGCGTCATCCATTCGATGGTCGAATATGCCGACGGCTCGGTGCTCGCGCAGCTCGGCAACCCCGACATGCGCACGCCGATCGCGCATGCGCTGGCCTATCCCGAACGCATCGACGCCGGCGTGCGCGCGCTCGATCTGTTCGAGATCGGCCGGCTGAACTTCGAGCGCCCGGACTTTGTCCGCTTTCCGTGCCTGGCGCTCGCGTACGACGCGCTGCGCGAAGGCGGGGCGGCGGCGGCCGTGCTCAACGCCGCGAACGAGGAAGCGGTCGCCGCGTTCCTCGAGCGCCGGGTGGGATTCACGCGCATCCCCGACATCATTGCGGCGACGCTCGAACGCGCGCGCGATCTGTCGGTCGATTGCATCGAGGCAATCCTCGATGCCGATGCGCGCGCACGTGAAGTCGCGCGAAGTGAAATCCTCGCCCGACAGACGACTCCATGAACATTCTCGAATACCTGATCCCGTTCGTTCTCGCGCTCGGCCTGCTGATCCTCGCTCACGAGCTGGGCCATTACCTGATCGCGCGCGCGTGCGGCGTGAAAGTGCTGCGTTTCTCGATCGGCTTCGGCCGCCCGCTGCTGCGCTGGACCGCCGGCGCCGATCGCACCGAATGGGTGATCGCCGCGTTCCCGCTCGGCGGCTACGTGAAGATGCTCGACGAGCGCGAAGGCGAAGTCCCCCCGGCCGAGCTGCACCGCTCGTTCAACCGCCAGTCGGTATGGCGGCGCTTTGCGATCGTCGCAGCCGGACCGCTCGCCAACTTCCTGCTCGCGATCGTGCTGTACTGGGGCCTGTTCGCGACCGGCGCCGAGGAGCTCAAGCCGCGGCTCGCGCTGACCGACGGGCCGAGCATCGCGGCGTCGGCGGGCGTGCGCGAAGGCGATCTCGTCGCCGCGGTCGATGACGAAGCGGTGCGCAGCTGGCCCGAGCTGCGCTGGGTGCTGTTGCGCCACGCGCTCGACGCGCGCGAAGTGACGTTGCAGGTGCGTACTGCCGAAGGCGGCGAGGCGCAGCGCACGCTCGACCTGTCCGGCGTCGAGGTCGACGACGGCGAGAGCGACCTGATCGCGAAGATCGGCCTGCGCCCGTGGCGCCCGCTGATTCCGCCGGTGGTCGGCCGGATCATCCCGGACGGCGCGGCGGCCGCGGCTGGCATCAGGGAAGGCGACCGTTTCGTGTCGCTCGCCGGCGAGCCGGTCACGTCGTGGGTCGACTTCGTCGAGCGGGTGCGCAGCTCGCCCGGTGAATCGCTGCCGGTGCGGCTGATGCGCGGCGACACGCCGGTCGACACGACGCTCGTGCCCGAGGTGTCGGAGGACCGGGGCGAGCGCGTCGGAAAAATCGGCGTCGCGGTCGCCGAGCCGCCGGGCGGGCGCGAGGAGATGTTCGCAGTCGTGCGCTACGGCCCGATCGACGGGCTGTCGAAGGCGATGGCCCAGACCTGGGAAACCAGTGTGCTGAGCCTCAAGATGATGGGGCGCATGCTGACCGGCGAAGTGTCGTGGAAAAACCTCTCCGGACCGGTGACGATCGCCGACTATGCCGGGCAGTCGGCCCAGCTCGGATTGAGCCATTACCTCAAGTTCGTCGCGCTGATCAGCATCAGCCTGGGGGTGCTGAACCTGCTGCCCATCCCGGTGCTGGATGGCGGGCATTTGCTGTATTATGTGATCGAAATTATCAAGGGCGGCCCAATTCCCGAGCGCGTGATGGAGATCGGCCAGCAAATCGGCCTGGTTGCGCTTGCAATGTTGATGGCATTCGCCTTTTACAACGACATAACACGTCTCATTTCTGGCTGAATCCCTGATGAAACACAAGCTTCTCACCGGGCTGTTGACGGCCCTGTTCGCCGTCGCGCCGGTGCATGCGTTCGAGCCTTTCGTTGTCAAGGACATCCGGGTCGAAGGGATCCAGCGAACCGAAGCCGGAACGGTATTCAACTACCTTCCGGTGCGGGTCGGAGAGACCTTCACCGAAGCGCAGGCCGCCGAGGCGATTCGCGGTCTCTTTGCCACCGGGTTTTTCAAGGACGTGCGGATCGAGGTCGAAGGGGACGTGCTGGTGGTGCTCGTCGACGAGCGTCCGGCGATCGCCCAGATCGACTTCGTCGGGGTCAAGGAGTTCGACAAGGAAGCGCTGAAGAAGGGGCTGCGCGAAGTCGGCCTCGCCGAATCGCGGATCTTCGACCGCTCGCTGCTCGAACGCGCGGAGCAGGAGCTCAAGCGGCAATACCTGAGTCGCGGCAAATATGCCGCGGTGATCGAGACGACGGTCACCCCGCTCGAGCGCAACCGCGTCGGGTTGAACTTCAAGGTCGATGAGGGCGAGGTGGCGAAAATCCGCCAGATCGAGATCATCGGCAACAAGGCGTTCAAGGATTCCGAGCTGCTCGGCCTTTTCCAGCTGACCACGCCGGGGTGGCTGACCTGGTACACGAAGAACGACCAGTATTCACGCCAGAAGCTCGCCGCGGACCTCGAGAACCTGCGTTCGTATTATCTCAATCGCGGCTATCTCGACTTCAACATCGATTCCACGCAGGTTTCGATCACGCCCGACAAGAAGGACATCTACATCTCGGTGAGCGTCACCGAAGGCGAGCGCTACACCGTCTCGGCAGTGCGCTTCGCCGGCGACCTGATCCTGCCCGAAGAGGAATACCGCAAGCTGGCGGCGATCAAGCCGGGCGAGATCTTCTCGCGCGAAAAGCTGACCGAGACGACGAAAGCGGTCGCCGACCGTCTCGGCAACGAAGGCTACGCGTTCGCCAACGTGAATGCATCGCCGGAAGTGGACAAGGAAAAGCGCGAAGTCGCGTTCACGATCTTCGTCGACCCGGGTCGCCGCGTCTATGTCCGGCGCATCAACGTCGGCGGCAACACGAAGACGCGCGACGAGGTGGTGCGGCGCGAGATGCGCCAGATGGAAGGCGCCTGGTACGACGCCGAAGAGATCAACCGGTCGCGCACCCGCATCGACCGGCTCGGGCATTTCGAGGAAGTGACCGTCGAGACGCCGCCGGTGACCGGCACGACCGACCAGGTCGACGTCAATTTCAACGTCAAGGAGCGCCCGACCGGCAACCTGACGCTCGGCGTCGGCTTCTCGAGCTCGGAAAACGTCGTGCTCTCGGCGTCGGTGTCGCAGCAGAACCTGTTCGGTAGCGGCAACGCGCTGACGCTCGCGCTCAATACCAGCGAATCGAGCCGCACCTACGCGCTGTCCTTCACCAACCCGTATTTCACGCAGGACGGCCTGAGCCTCGGCTGGGACGTCTATCACCGCACCTACGATCCGTCGGAATCGCTGTCGGTCGCGCCGTACAAGACCGTGTCGTCGGGCGCCGGGCTGCGCATGGGCTACCCGATCGCCGAAGACGACTCGATCAACTTCGGCCTCGCCGTCGATCGCACTGTCATCACGACGTTCGACGAGAGCCCGCAGCAGTACCTCGACTTCTGCGACCCCAACAAGGACGACTTCGACTGCGACTCGGTGACCAGCCTCGTGGCGACGGCCGGCTGGTCCCGCGACACGCGCGACAGCACGTTCTATCCGCGCATGGGCAGTTACCAGCGCGTCTTCGGCGAGCTGAGCATCCCGCCCGGCGCGCTTCGTTACTACAAGCTCAATTACCAGTACCAGCACTGGTTCCCGTTCGGCCGCGACTACGCGCTGATGCTCAACACCGATCTGGGCTGGGGCAAGGGGTACGGCGGCAAGCCGCTGCCGTTCTACAAGAACTTCTACGCCGGCGGCATCGGGTCGGTGCGCGGCTTCGACCAGAGCTCGATCGGCCCGAAGGATCCGATCAGCGAAGATGCGCTCGGCGGCAACCGGCGCGTGATCGGCAACGCCGAATTCTATTTCCCGCTGCCGGGCACCGGCAGGGACCGCTCGTTCCGCATGTCGGCCTTCTTCGACGTCGGCTCGGTGTGGAGCGAGGGCGACAAGGTGAAGGCCGCCGACCTGCGCTACAGTACAGGGCTGGCGTTCTCGTGGAGTTCCCCGATTGGCCCGCTCAAGTTCAGTTTCGGTCTTCCGCTGAAGAAGAAGGAAACCGACGAACTGCAGAAATTCCAGTTCCAGTTGGGCTCGGTCTTCTGAGCGCCCCCGGGAAACGGCCTGGCCGTTTCCGCCCCGCGAGGGGGACAGGAAAACCCGGGACGGCCCGGCGTTTTCTCGAGAGAACCAGATCTACCGGATTCCGTTGGAGAAAGATGTGAAAGTTACGACCCTGACCGTTCTTGCCGCTGCGCTGCTGAGCGTTGCCGCGCCCGCCGCCCTGGCCGAGTCCAGGCTCGGCTTCGTCAATTCCGACCGGGTGATGCGCGAAGCCGCGCCGGCAGTGCGCGCGCAGCAGCGTCTCGAGAAGGAGTTCGAGAAGCGTGACCAGGAGCTTCAGCGACTCGGCAAGGAACTGCAGGCGCTGCAGGAAGATCTCGAACGCAACGGCGTGACGATGGCCGAAACCGACCGGCGCAACAAGGAACGCTCGTTCAACGACCTGAACCGGGACTTCCAGCGCAAGCAGCGCGAGTTCCGCGAAGACCTGAACCAGCGCCGCAACGAGGAGCTCGCGTCGGTGCTCGACCGCGCCAACCGCGCCGTCAAGCAGATCGCCGAAGCCGAGAAATACGACGTGATCCTGCAGGAAGCCGTCTACGCGAGCCCGCGCATCGACATCACCGACAAGGTGATCAAGGCGCTGGCGGACAGCAAGTAAGCGCAGCGTTCGATGTTCCGCCTCGATGAACTCGTCGAGCGCCTCGGCGGCGAACTGCTGGGGGATCCGGCAACGCCGGTGCGTCGGGTCGGGACGCTGGAGCAGGCCGGCGAAGGCGATCTCGCGTTCCTCGCGAATCCGAAATACCAGTCGCGGCTGGCCGCGTGCGGCGCGTCCGCGGTCATCCTCGCGCCCGCCGCGCGCGACCTGACCGCGCTGCCGCGCATCGTCACCGCCGACCCGTACATCTATTTCGCGCGCGTCGCGCAGCTGTTCAACCCGCCCGAAGCGTTCGTGCCTGGGGTGCATCCCGCGGCGAGCGTCGCGAGTCCCGTTCCGGCTTCGGTGAGCGTCGCGGCCGGCGCGTCGATCGACGTCGACGTCGAGCTCGGCGAGCACGTCGTCATCGGTCCGGGCTGCCGCATCGGGCGCGGCGCCCGCATCGGCGCAGGCTCCCGGCTCAACGCCAATGTCACGATCTACCACGACTGCGTGGTCGGGCGCGACTGCATCGTGCATGCCGGCGCGGTGATCGGCGCGGACGGGTTCGGCTTCGCGCGCGAGCGCGACGGCAGCTGGGTCAAGATCCCGCAGGTCGGCCGCGTCGTCATCGGCGACGACGTCGAGATCGGCGCCAACACGACGATCGACCGCGGCGCACTCGACGACACCGTCATCGGCGACGGCGTCAAGCTGGACAACCAGATCCAGATCGGTCACAACGTGCGCATCGGCGCGCGCACCGCGATCGCGGGCTGCGTCGGCATTGCCGGCAGCACGACGATCGGCGCGCGCTGCATGATCGGCGGCCAGGCCGGCATCATCGGGCACCTCGACATCGTCGATGACGTGGTGGTTTCGGCGGGCACGCTGGTGACCAAGTCGATCCGTCGGCGCGGCGTCTACACCGCGAACCTGCCGGTGCAGGGCCACGCCGAGTGGGTGAAAAACTTCGCCCACCTGCGCCACCTGGATGCGCTGGTCGATAGAATACGCGCCCTTGAAGAACACAAAGAACGCAAAGCTCGGTGAATGCCATGGATATCAACGAAATTCTCCAGTACCTTCCGCACCGCTATCCCTTTCTGCTCGTGGACCGTGTGCTGGAGATGGAAGAAGGCAAGCGCATCCTCGCGTTGAAGAACGTGACGATGAACGAGCCGTTCTTCCCGGGGCATTTTCCGCATCATCCGGTGATGCCCGGTGTGCTGATCGTCGAGGCGATGGCGCAGGCTGCGGCGCTGCTGTCGTTCAAGACGCTCGGGATCAAGCCGGACGAGAACTCCGTGGTCTATTTCGCCGGCATCGACAACGCGCGCTTCAAGCGCCCTGTCGTGCCGGGCGATCAGCTGCTGTTCGATGTCTCGATCACGCAGGGCAAGCGCAACATCTACAAATATAAGGGCGTCGCCCGCGTCGGCGAAGAAGTCGCGGCGGAAGCCGAACTGATGTGCGCGCTCAAGACCCTGTCATGATCCATCCGACCGCCATCGTCCACCCGGGCGCTGCGCTCGGAGCCAACGTCACCGTCGGCGCGTACTCGATCATCGGCGAGCACGTCGAGATCGGCGACAACACGCGCGTCGGGCCGCACGTCGTCATCGAAGGCCGCACCCGGATCGGGCGCGACAACGAGATCTTCCAGTTCTGCTCGATCGGCGCGGCACCGCAGGACAAGAAATACGACGACGAGCCGACGCGGCTCGAGATCGGCGACCGCAACACGATCCGCGAGTTCTGTTCGTTCAACGTCGGCACGAGCCAGGACGCCGGCGTGACGCGCGTCGGCAGCGACAACTGGGTCATGGCGTACGTGCATGTCGCGCACGACTGCGTCGTCGGCGACCACACGATCTTCGCCAACAACGCGACGCTCGCCGGGCACGTGCAGGTCGGCGACTGGGCGATCCTCGGCGGCTTCACCGGCGTGCATCAGTTCGTGCGCGTCGGTGCGCACAGTTTCTGCGGCGTCGGCACGGTGCTGCTGCAGGATCTGCCGCCGTTCGTGACCGTCGCCGGCAATCCGGCCAAGCCGCACGGCATCAACAGCGAAGGCCTGCGACGGCGCGGTTTTTCCGCCGACGGCATCGCGGCGATCAAGCGCGCGTACCGTGCGCTGTACCGCTCCGGGCTGAGCTTCGACGACGCCCGCACGCGCATCGCCGAGATCGCCGCCGACCACTCCGAAGTCGCTCCGTTCGGCGCCTTCCTTTCGGCTTCCGCGCGCGGCGTCGTGCGCTGAGCCGATGGCGACGCGCATCGCGATGGTCGCGGGCGAGGCCTCCGGGGATCTGCTCGCGAGCCACCTGATCCGCGCGATCCGCCAGGAAATCCCCGACGCGCAGTTCTACGGCATCGGCGGGCCGAAAATGCAGGCCGAAGGCTTCGACGCGCTGTGGCCGTGCGAGCGCCTCGCCGTGCATGGTTATGTCGATGCGCTGAAACGCTACCGCGAGCTGTCCGGCATCCGCAAGGCGCTGCTGCGCCGCGTGCGCGCCGGTCGGCCCGACGCGTTCATCGGCGTCGACGCGCCCGACTTCAACCTGTGGCTCGAAGGCAGGATCCGTTCGTCGGGCATCCCCGCGATCCATTTCGTCAGCCCGTCGATCTGGGCGTGGCGCGGCGGACGCATCAAGGGCATCGCGCGCTCGGTGTCGCACATGCTGTGCCTGTTTCCGTTCGAGCCTGCGCTGTACGAAAAAGCCGGCATCCCGGTGAGCTACGTCGGCCATCCGCTCGCCGACGTGTTCCCGCTCGCGCCGGACCGCGCCGAGGCGCGCGAACTGCTGAACCTCCCGGCCGACTGCCGGATCGTCGCGCTGCTGCCGGGGAGCCGCCAGTCCGAAGTGCGCAACCTCGCGGCGACCTACATCGAGACGGCGCGCCTCCTCGCCGAGCGCCACGACGACATCGGCTTCGTCGTGCCGCTCGCGACGCGCGAGACGCGCACGCTGTTCGAGCAGGCGCTGCACGCGGCCGGCGCCGGCGAGCTGCCGATCCGCCTGCTGTTCGGTCACGCGGTCGAAGCGATGACGGCCGCCGACGTCGTGCTCGTCGCGAGCGGCACCGCCAGCCTCGAAGCGGCGCTGCTGAAGCGGCCGATGGTGATCAGCTACCGCATCGGCAAGTGGCAGTACCGGCTGATGAAACGCATGGCCTACCTGCCGTGGGTCGGCTTGCCCAACATCCTGTGCAACGACAGCGTCGTGCCCGAGCTGCTGCAGGACGACGCGACGCCGCAGGCGCTCGCGGACGCGCTCGACCGCTGGCTCAACGATCCGGACGCGTGTGCCGAGCTCGCGCGGCGCTTCGACGCGCTGCACCGCGAGTTGCGCCAGGACACTGCCGGGCGCGCCGCAGCCGCGATCCTTCCCTACCTGAACCGGAATCCCGAATGGAAGCCATCCCGGCAATCGGCCTGATCTGTGGCGTCGACGAGGCCGGGCGCGGACCGCTCGCCGGTTCGGTCGTCGCCGCTGCGGTGATCCTCGACCCGGCCCGCCCGATCGCCGGCCTGAACGATTCGAAGAAGCTCACCGAGCGCGCACGCGAACGGCTCGCGCCGCTGATCCGCGAGCGGGCGATCGCGTGGGCGGTCGCCGAAGCGAGCGTCGAGGAGATCGACCGCCTTAACATCCTGCACGCGACGATGCTCGCGATGCAGCGCGCCGTCGCTGCGCTCGGCCGCGTGCCGGATCTGGTGCGCGTCGACGGCAACCGCTGCCCGCCGCTGGCGGTGCCGGCCGAAGCGGTCGTCCAGGGCGACGCGACGGTGCCGGCGATCGCCGCGGCGTCGATCCTCGCGAAGACGGTGCGCGACGCGCAGATGGTCGCGCTCGACGGCGAGTATCCCGCGTACGGTTTCGCGAGCCACAAAGGTTACCCGACGCCCGAACATTTCGTCGCGCTGCGCCGCCACGGCGTCGTCGCGTGCCACCGCCGCAGCTTCGCGCCGGTGCGCGAGCTGCTCGACAATCCCGAACTCTGGCCTGCAGGGACGCTGACATGAAACAACCCCCACGCTCACTGCGTTCGCGAAGGGCCGGCTTTGCACAGCCGACCCGTTCGACAGGCACGGCGCAGTGCGCCGCGAAACCCCTGTCTCACCCCCCCGAGGGGGCGTCAGTACGCTTGAAGCGGCTCGGCGCATACTGACATGACTTTTCCTCACCTGATGCTGTTCCTGCACGTCGTCGGTGTCGTCGTATGGGTCGGCGGCATGGCGTTCGCGTACCTGTGCCTGCGTCCCGCGGCGACGGCGCTGCCTCCTGCACAGCGGCTGCCGCTGTGGGCCGCGGTGTTCGCGCGCTTTTTCCCGCTGGTGTGGGTGAGCGTCGCGCTGGTTGCGGCAAGCGGCCTTGCGATGCTGGTCGCCACCGGCTTCGCGCGAGCGCCGGTCGCGTGGCACGTGATGCTCGTCACCGGCTTCGTAATGATCGCGGTGTTCGTGTGGATCTGGGCAGGGCCATGGCGTGCGCTGCAATCAGCGGTGGCCGGCGAGAACTGGGCGGCCGGGGCGGTCGCGCTGAACCGCATCCGCCAGCGCGTCGCGTTCAACCTCGCGCTCGGCTTCGTCACGATCGCGATCGCGACGCTCGGGCTCGGCCTGTAAGAGTCAGGCGGGCGGTTCGCCGTGAAAACCTTCACGTCCCGCGATAACCCGACGGTCAAGCGCCTGCACGCGCTCGCGCATTCGGCGCGCGACCGGCGCAGCGAAGGCCGAACGTTGCTCGACGGCGCGCATCTGGTGCGGGCGGCGCTCGACGCCGGCTGGCCGCTGCGCGAACTCGTCGCGAGCGACCTGGGTCTCGGCCGCGCCGAGATTGCGGAGCTGCTCGAGCGCTGTGCCGATGTGCCGACGATCCACCTCCCCGACGCGCTGTTCGCGCACGTCAGCCCGGTCGATACGCCGTCGGGCCTGCTCGCCGTCATCGACCTGCCGGCGCCGCCGTCGCCCCGGGCGTTCACCGACTCGCTGCTCGTGCTCGACGGCGTGCAGGACGCCGGCAACCTCGGCACGATCCTGCGCACTGCGGCGGCGGCGGGCGTGCGCGACGTGCTGCTGACGCCGGGCTGCGCGCAGCCGTGGTCGCCGCGCGTGCTGCGCGCCGGCATGGGCGGACACTTCTGCGTGCGGCTGCACGAGCATGCGGACGTCACGGCGCTGCTGCAGGGCTATCCGGGACAGATCCTCGCGACGGGGCTCGGCGCCGGCGCGCGCGGACTGTACGAAATGGACCTGCGCGAAGCGGTCGCGTGGCTGTTCGGGGCGGAAGGGCGGGGGCTGTCTGCGGAAGTTGCGGCGCTCGCGACCGCGACGGTCGTCATTCCGATGCCGGGCGCGGTCGAATCGCTGAACGTCGCGGCGGCGGCCGCAGTGTGCCTGTTCGAGCAGGTGCGCCAGCGCGGCGTGGGATAGCGCGACGCCGGAGCGCGGCAAAGTTATTAACCCGGCAGCCAAATACCGTTCGGGCTGAACCCGTCGAAGCCCTGCCAATGCCCTTCGACAAGCCTGTCCTGAGCGAAGTCGAAGGGCTCAGGGCGAACGGTTGTATTTGATTGGCGCCTTAGCAGGAGGGCAGCCGCAGCGCCGCGGCGACCTGCGCCGGGTCGGCGCCGGCGACGTGCGGCACGACGCCGAGCAGCGGCGCGTCGATGCGGGTTCGCAGCGCTTCGAGGTTCTCGTCCGCGCGCAGCATCGCCGGGTCGATGCGGTTCGCGATCCAGCCGGCGAGCGTCAGGCCGCGCGCCGCGATCGCTTCGGCGGTCAGCAGCACGTGGTTGATGCAGCCCAGCCGCATGCCGACGACGAGGATCACCGGCAGCCCGAGCTCGCGTGCGAGGTCCGCCGTGTCGTAACGGTCGCCGAGCGGCACGCGGAACCCGCCGACGCCTTCGACGATGACGACGTCCGCCTGCATGCGGAGCTCCTCGAACGCTGCGCGGATGCGCGCCGGGTCGATGGCGATGCCTTCCTCGGCGGCGGCGATGTGCGGGGCGATCGGCGTCTTCAGGCAGTAGGGGTTCAGCCGGTCGAGGCCGGGGTCGAAGCTCGAAGCGGCGCGCAGCTGCGCGGCGTCCTCGTTGAGCCATTCGCCGGCGATCCATTCGGCGCCGGCTGCGACCGGCTTCATGCCGAGTGCGCGGTGGCCGGCCTGGCGCGCCGCGTGCAGCAGCGCGCAGGCGACGAAAGTCTTGCCGATCTCGGTATCGGTTCCGGCGAGGAACCAGGCGCGGGGTTCAGTCATCTGTCGGTCCTTCGGGGGCTGCGACGTCCGCGCCGCTACTCGCCGGTTGCGCGGGTTTTCTCAGTGCGAGCAGGATCAGGTCGTAAGTCGCGGGCAGCAGGCCGTCGTCGCGGCGGTGCGTCTCGTAACGGGTTTCGAGCATTTTCCAGGCTGCGCGGCCGAGCGGTTCGCGGCGCCGCTGCGCGCCGACGCTGTGCGCGCCGATCGACTTGATGTCGCGCAGCAGCTGGCGCAAGTCGGGGGCGACGGCGAAGACGGGAAAATTGTCGGCGGCGAGCGGCTCGAAGCCGGCCGCGACGGCTTCCGCGAGCCAGCGTTCGCGCGAGTGAAAGCGGATCGCATGTTCGGCGTCGTCGACGGCGGTGAACGCGTCGCGCAGCTCCCACAGCGTGCGCGGGCCGAGCGTCGCGATCCACGCTTCGCCGCCGGGGCGCAGGACGCGGGCGAACTCGCCGAGCGCGAGCGAGGGCTCGCACCATTGCAGCGCGAGGCTCGACCAGACGGCGTCGATCGAACCGTCAGCGAGCGGCAGCGCTTCGAGGTCGGCGCAAAGGGGCACCGGCTGCACGTGGCCAGACCCGGCCGCCAGGCGGGCGAGCATCGCCGGCGCGAAATCGAGCGCGATCAGCGTCGCCTGCGGGCAGAGCCGCGCGAGGAGATCGAGCCCGTAGCCGGTGCCGCACCCGGCATCGACGACACGCTGCAGCGGCGGCACCGACGCGAGCCGGCGTGCGACGAACTCCGCGAGCCGATTGCAGATTTCGCGCTGTACCGCGGCGGCGCTGTCATAGGTCACCGCGGCGCGATCGAACGCGCGTCGCACGACGTGTTTCGGCACGGTGCGGCTGCTAACCACGGACGAACTCCTCGACGAGCGCGGCACAGTCTTCCGGACGCGACAGGAAAGGCGCGTGGCCGCAATCGTCGAATCGTGCGAGGCGGGCGTCCGGCAGTCGCGTCGCGAGCCATTCGGCAGCGGCGACCGGCATCAACGCGTCGCCGTCGCCGTGAATCAGCTGCACCGGCTGGCGGACGTCGTCGAGCGCGGCACGCCAGTCGGTGTCCGCGAGCAGTTCGAGGCCGGTGGCGAGCATGCTGCGATCGCATTTTTCGCTATTCACGAGCGCCGCATTCAACGCGTTCGCGACAGTGCGCCGCCGCGCGTCGCCAAGGGCTTGCAGCGCGACGAAGCGGCGCAGCGTCGCGGCCGGATCGTGGGCGAACTCGTCGATGAATCCGCCGACGGTCGAAGCGGCGAGGCCGTGCAGCCACGGTGCCGCGGCGGAATCGGCACGCGTGACGAAGCACGGCGACGTGCCGATCAGCACCAGCCGCGCGACTTTGTGCGGATGACGCCGCGCGAGGTCGAGCGCGACGAGCCCGCCGAGCGACCAGCCACATAGGACTGCGCCGTCGGGCAGTTCGGGCAGCAGCGCGTCGCTCCAGGCTTCGAGGGTCGGGCTGCACGCGAGCGTGCCGCCGTGGCCCGGCAGCGCCGGCGTGCGAATGCGCAGCGCAGCCGGCAGGTGCGGCGTCAGCGCGTTCCACACCTGTGGCCCGAGTCCCCAGCCATGCAGCAGGACGAGATCCGGCCGGCTCATGCACGCGCCTCCAGCCGGTTGAGCGCGTGCGCGAGACGACGGACGTCGTCCGCACGATGCGCGGCGGTCAGCGAGATGCGCAGGCGCGCGGTGCCGGGCGGCACCGTCGGCGGGCGGATCGCCGGTACCCACAGCCCTGCGTCCCACAGCGCGCGGGCGACCGCAAGCGCTTCGGCGTTGTCGCCGATCACGACCGGCTGGATCGGCGTGCGCGACGGCAGCAGCTGCCAGCGGGCGAGGGCGAGTTCGCGCCGCAGCAGCGCGACCAGTCCGGCGAGGTGTTCCCGGCGCTCGTCGCCGTGCTCGATCAGGTCGAGGCTCGCGAGCAGCGTTTCGGCGAGCGCAGGCGGGGCACCGGTCGTGAAGATGTAGGTGCGGGCTTTTTGCATCAGCCATTCGATGACATCGGCGTGGCCGGCGACGAACGCACCGGACACCCCGGCGGCCTTGCCGAGCGTGCCGACGTAGATCAGCCGCCACGACGCGAGGCCGGCTTCGGCTACCGCGCCGCGCCCTCCGGGGCCGAGCACGCCGAAGCCGTGCGCGTCATCGACCATCAGCCACGCGTCGAAGCGCTCGGCCAGATCGAGCAGCGCCGCGAGCGGCGCGACGTCGCCGTCCATGCTGAAGACCGTGTCCGTGACGATCAGCTTGCGCTTCGCCGAACTCGCCGCCAGCGCGCCCTCGAGCGCCGCCGGATCGCCGTGCGCGTAGCGGTGCAGCTCGGCGCGTGACAGCAACGCGCCATCGACGAGCGACGCGTGGTTGAGGCGGTCGGCGAAGATCGCGTCGCCGCGCCCGACGAGCGCCGGGATCGCCCCCGTGTTCGCCATGTAGCCGGTCGAGAAATACAGTGCGCGTTCGCAGCCGACGAACGCCGCGAGCCGCGTTTCGAGTTCATCGTGGACGGCGTAATGGCCGCTGACGAGGTGCGACGCGCCCGAGCCCGCGCCCCACTGCGCGGCGCCGGCCTGCAGCGCGTGCGCGAGGGCAGGGTCGGCGGCAAGCCCCAGATAGTCGTTGCTGCAGAACGCGAGCATGTCGCGCGCGTCGACGCGGACATGCGGAGCACACGGGGTTGCGAGACTGCGACGCGTGCGCCGGAGCGCGCGGCTGTCGAGTTCGGCGAGATCGGCCTTGAGGCGGTCGAGCAGCATCGCGGTCAGTTCGGCGCCGGGTTGAGCGCTTCGTCGAGCGCTTTGGTGAGCGCTTCTGCGGCGCCGTCGACGAGATGCGCGACGTGAGCCGCGTCGAGGATGTACGGCGGCATGAAATAGACGGTGTTGCCGATCGGGCGCAGCAGCACGCTGTGGTCGAGTGCGGCGCGGAAGAAGTTGCGCGCGAAGTCGGGCCGCTCGGTCGCGACGTCGAATGCGACGATCATGCCGCGCTGGCGCAGCTGGCGCACCGCGGGATGCGCGCCGAAACGCGCCCGGACGGCGTCGCCGAGCTGCCGGGCGAGCACGCGGTTCGCGGCCAGCACGCCGTCCTGTTCGAAGATGTCCAGCGTCGCCAGCGCCGCGCGGCACGCGAGCGGGTTGCCGGTGTACGAGTGCGAATGTAGGAACGCGCGGGTCGCCGAGTCATCGTAGAACGCCGCATAGACGGTGTCGGTCGCGAGCACCAGCGACAGCGGCAGATAGCCCCCCGAAATGCCTTTCGACAGGCACAGGAAATCGGGCCAGATGCCGGCCTGCTCGCACGCGAAAAAGCTGCCGGTGCGCCCGCAGCCGACCGCGATCTCGTCGGCGATCAGATGAACGCGGTAACGGTCGCACAATGCGCGGGCGAGACGCAGGTATTCCGCGTCGTACATCACCATGCCGGAGGCGCCCTGCACGAGCGGCTCGACGATCAGCGCGGCGGTCTGCGCGTGATGCTCGGCCAGATGCATTTCGAGCGCGGCGGCGGCGCGGCGCGCGACATCCGCCGCCGATTCGCCGGGCAGGGCGAGGCGGGCGTCCGGCGTCGGCACCGTCGTGCCGGCGCGCACCAGCGGCGCGTATGCGTCGCGAAAGATCGGAACGTCGGTGACCGCCAGCGCGCCGACCGTTTCGCCGTGATAGCTGCCGGCGAGGCTGACGAAGCGGGATTTTTCGGCGAGGCCGAGGTTGCGCCAGTAATGCGCGCTCATCTTCAATGCGATCTCGGTCGCGGAGGCGCCGTCGGACGCGTAGAACGCGTGCCCGAGGCGATGGCCAGTCAGCGCCGCGAGCCGTTCGGACAGCTCGACCACCGGCTCGTGCGTGAAGCCGGCGAGCATGACATGTTCGAGGGTGTCGAGCTGCGCGCGCAGCGCGGCGTTGATGCGCGGGTTGCAGTGACCGAACAGGTTGACCCACCATGAGCTGATGCCGTCGAGCAGCCGCCGGCCATCGGCGTCGATGAGCCACGGGCCTTCACCGCGCACGATCGGCACCAGCGGCAGCGCTTCATGCTGCTTCATCTGCGTGCAGGGGTGCCATACGCTCCTGAGGGATCGTTCGAGCAGTGACGGGGCGTGCATCTGGGGATTCCGGCCGGGTGGGACCAAGGAATGTCGCGCAATCGGGCTATTCATGTCAAACGCCGTGTCCGTCCCCGCGCGACGCGACGCATGGCGTTTTGTTACCATGCGTCGGCCCGGCAACGACAACAAGCACAATCGATGATTTTCGTGATCTCTCCGGCCAAGGCGCTGGATTTCGAAACCCCGCCGGTCACCATTGCGGCGACGCAGCCGGACTATCTGCGCGAAGCCGAGGAGCTGATCGGCATCCTGCGGCAGAAGACTCCTGCGGAGGTCGCCGAGCTGATGCACCTGTCGGACCCGCTCGCGGCGCTGAACACGGCGCGCTACGAGCGCTGGCAGCGGCCTTTCACCCCGGACAACGCGAAGCAGGCGCTGCTCGCGTTCAACGGCGACGTCTACGGCGGACTCGACGCACCGAGCCTGTCGGAAGACGATTTCGCGTGGGCGCAGCAGCACCTGCGCATCCTGTCCGGGTTGTACGGCCTGTTGCGCCCGCTCGACCTGATGCAGCCGTACCGCCTGGAAATGGGCACGCGGCTCGGAAATCCCCGCGGGGCGAACCTCTACGCGTACTGGGGCGACACCCTCGCCGAAGCGCTGAACCGACTGCTCGCCGCCGAGCGCGAGGCCGGCGGCAGCGCGGTGCTGGTGAACCTCGCATCGCAGGAATACTTCAAGGCAGCGGCGCCGGCGAAGCTCGCCGCGCCGGTGATCACGCCGGTGTTCGAGGACTGGAAGGCCGGGCGTTACAAGATCATCAGCTTCTACGCGAAGCGTGCGCGCGGCCTGATGAGCCGCTACGCGATCCGCGACCGGGTCGAGGACGTCGAGGAGCTGAAGGGCTTCGACGCCGAAGGCTACGGCTTCGCGCCCGAAGTTTCGGACGCGCACACGCTCGTGTTCCGCCGCCGCACCGACTGACGCCCACCACACCGCCACCCGTTCGGAGGACAGCATGAAAATCAGCCACAACTTCGACGCCGGCGCGATCGAGGTCGTCAGCCTCGCCGACCCGCAGGACATCCGCCTGCGCCTGCGCCCCGACAATGCCGCGGCGCTGCACCAGTGGTTCTATTTCCGCATGCACGGCGCCGCGGGCCGGCCGCTTCGCATGACGTTCGAGAACGCGGCCGGCGCGGCATTCGCCGAAGGCTGGCCGGGCTATCGCTGCGTCGCGTCGTACGACCGGCGCAACTGGTTCCGCGTCGCGGGGACGTCATACGACAACGGCCAGCTGATCGTCGAGCACACGCCCGAGCGCAACAGCATCTACTACGCGTATTTCGAGCCCTACTCGCACGAACGCCACCTCGATCTGCTCGGCTGGGCCGAGATGTCCGCGTTCGCGCAGGTCGATACGCTCGGCACGACCGTCGAAGGGCGCGATATCGACCGCGTCGTCGTCGGGCGCGCGAGCCCGGGACGCCGGCCAGTATGGATCATCGCGCGCCAGCATCCCGGCGAGACGATGGCCGAATGGTTCGTCGAAGGCCTGCTCGAACGTCTGCTCGACGCCGCCGACCCGGTCGCGCGCAGGATCCGCGAACAGGCCGTGCTGCACATCGTGCCCAACATGAATCCCGACGGCGCCGTGCACGGCAACCTGCGCACCAACGCGGCCGGGCGCAACCTGAACCGCGAATGGCGCGCGCCCGACCCGGTCGCGAGTCCCGAAGTGTTCTGCGTACGCGAGGCGATGGAGGCGAGCGGATGCGATCTCTTCCTCGACATCCACGGCGACGAGTCGCTGCCGTATGTGTTTTTCTCGACCGCCGAGGAAGTTCCGGGCTTCACCGCCGAGATGGGGCAGCAGCAGGCGCGCTTCATTGCCGCGCTGGCCGCGGCGAGTCCGGATTTCCAGACGCAGCATGGCTACAAGTCCGGCCGGTTCGGCGACGAACTGCTGACGCTTGCAAGCAAATGGGTCGCGCACCGCTTCGGTTGCGTGTCCCTGACGCTGGAGATGCCGTTCAAGGACAACGCCAACCTCCCCGACGGCCTCACCGGCTGGAGCGGTGCGCGCAGCAAGCGGCTCGGCGGCGCGATGCTCAGTGCGATCCTCGCGCATCTGGAGGGCTGATCGAGGTGATCGAGTTCGTCGCGACCGGGGGTTTCTCGTTCTCGTGAATAGCACTTGAACTGCTATTCTTGAACTCTGCTGACTAGCGTTTCGATAGGAGTGGGCCATGGGACAGCTTGATCGGATCACGCAGGAGGCCGGTGTCATGGGCGGCAAAGCGTGCGTCCAAGGCATGCGTGTCACCGTCGGCATGATCGTGGGACAGATCGGGGCAGGGCATAGCGTCGACGAGATCCTTGTCGATTACCCCTATCTTGAACGTGAGGACATCATGCAGGCGCTTCGTTACGCTGCGTGGCGGGCCGAAGAGCGCGAGGTCATGCTGGTTTCCGCATGAAGCTGCTGGTCGATATGAATGCTTAACGGTTGTATTGCCGCTGGCGCTCGTAGTAGGCGTCCTGGTCGCGCTGGAACTGATCCTGGGCGCGTGAGCGGTCCATGTGGTCGCGCCAGGCCTGGTCGGGCACTTGGCTGCCGCTGCGCGCGGCGTTCCCGCCACGCTGGCCCGCGAGTGCGCGGCGTTCGGCGTCCCGGGAGATGCCGTCGACCTGACGCTGGATGTCTTCGTCCGAGCGGCGCTGCGTATAGGTCGGGGTGGACCATTGACCGGTGCGCCCTGCCGTGCCGCCGGGCGCAGCGGGCGGGCGCGCAGTGCTCGCGGAAGCGGGCAGGGCGTGGCTGTTGCTCCATTGGCCCGTGCTTGGCACCACTTGGGCTGGTACGGGTGCGGCGGGGGGCTGGGAGGCTTCGGACCAGCGCTGGGTTTTGGGGGCCTCGGACCAGACTTGGGTCTGGGCCCAGGCCGGCGGGGTCAGGGAGCATGCCAAGGCGAGGCAGCACAAGACACGTTGCATCGGATCCTCCTGGAGAGTAAAGGAGGGTTGTATCAAGTTGTTGCGGCAATGTACAGCCGCGGTAGGGCGGATGAGCCCTCCGCAGCGGCGTTGCCCGCTCCATGACAAACGAATCGGCATTGGTGGTGGGGCGGAAGTACCCTGCGGCGGAAGGCGCGTGCGGCTTTTCCGCCCTACGCGAAGAGGTTCAGCAGGCCGTCCAGCCCGACGTGGTCGAGGCGGCAGTCGGCGACGTTGCGCAGCACGGGTTTCGCGCGATAGGCGACGGCGAAACCCGCTTCGGTCAGCATCGGGATGTCGTTGGCGCCGTCGCCGGCGGCGATCACCTGGTCGGCTTTCAGGCCGAGGCGCTCGCGCGCGTGGCGCAGGTGCGCGGCTTTCGCCTCGCCGTCGACGATCGCGCCGCGAACCCGGCCGGTCAGGCGCCCGTCGTGCGTCTCCAGTTCGTTCGCATAGGCTTCGTCGAAGCCGAGCCGTGCCTTGAGGCGCTCGGTGAAATACGTGAAACCGCCCGACACCAGCACGGTGTGGAGGCCCGCGGCTTTGAGCCCGCGCATCAGGCGTTCGGCGCCCGGATTCAGCTGCAGCCGCTGCTCGTAGACTTCGGCGAGCGCTGTTTCGGGCAGGCCGGCGAGCAGGCTCACGCGGCGCGTCAGGGATTCGCGGAAGTCGATTTCGCCGCGCATCGCCGCTTCGGTGATCGCTGCGACCTGAGGCTTCAGGCCCTGCATGTCGGCGATCTCGTCGATGCACTCGATGTTGATCAGTGTCGAGTCCATGTCGGTGACGAACAGGCCGAAGTCGGCGAGCCTGCGCCCGGCCGGTACCCACGCCCGGTCGAGCCCGGCGTCGGCACACAGGCGGTCGATGTCTTCGCGGTCGTGCGCGGCCACGAGCCGGAAAGCCTGTGCAGTGATCTGCTCGATGGCGCGCGCGCCGGCGATTTTGGCGAGATTCTTCAGGGCGACCGAATCGACATCCTCGCCCTGCACGACAAGATTCATGCGGGCTCGCTCCGGCGCTGCAATGCTTCGCGCAGCACGCTGTCGGCCTTGCGGATCGTGTCTTCGGTGCTCGCCCAGTCGATGCAGGCGTCGGTGACCGAACAGCCGTATTTCAGTTGCGACAGGTCGGCCGGAATCGGCTGGTTGCCGGCTTCGAGGAAGCTCTCGATCATCAGCCCGACCACCGAGCGGTTGCCTTCGCGGATCTGGTGCACCACGTCCTTCATGACGAGCGGCTGGAGCTCGGGCTTTTTCCACGAGTTCGCGTGCGAGCAGTCGACGACGATGTTCAGCGGCAGCTTCGCTTTCGCCAGCGCCTGTTCGGCGAGCGAGATCGACACCGTGTCGTAGTTCGGCCGGCCGCCGCCGCCGCGCAGCACGACGTGGCCATAGCGGTTGCCGCGCGTGCGCAGGATCGCGGACTGTCCCTTGCCGTTGATGCCGAGGAAGCTGTGCGGATGCGACGCGGAGACGATCGCGTTGATCGCGACGTCGAGGTCGCCGTCGGTGGCGTTCTTGAAGCCGACCGGCGTCGACAGGCCCGACGACATCTCGCGGTGCGTCTGCGATTCCGATGTGCGCGCGCCGATCGCCGTCCACGCGATCAGGTCGCCGTAATACTGCGGGGCGATCGGGTCGAGCGCTTCGGTCGCGGCCGGCAGGCCGATCTCGTTCACGTCGAGCAGGAAGCGCCGGGCCTTCTCCATGCCTTCCTCGATGTGGAACGAGTCGTCCATGTACGGATCGTTGATGAAGCCTTTCCAGCCGGTCGAAGTGCGCGGTTTTTCGAAATACACGCGCATCACCAGCACCATCGTCCCGGCCACGTCGTCGGCCAGCGCCTTCAGGCGCTTCGCATAATCGAGGCCGGCGACCGGGTCGTGGATCGAACACGGGCCGACGACGATGAACAGGCGCCTGTCCTTGCGGTCGAGGATGTCGTGGAGCGCGCGGCGGCCGGCGACGACGGACGCCGCGGCACGTTCGGTCAGCGGCACGCGGGCCTTGATCTCCTCGGGCGAGGGCATCGGGTCGACGGCGACGATATTGAGGTTTTCGGTTTGAGCCAGTGGCATTACGCGCTTCTCCGCAGTGCAGCATGGAGGGCGCATTGTAACGCTGCGCGCGGCGGGCGGGTGAGCGCTTCCGGCGTCCTCCGGAGGGTGGTGGGCGAGGGCCGCGGCGAGCCGTAAACGGCGTCGCTGCGGCCTTCCGCAGGTTCAGCCGAGCGTCGCGGGCGCGCGGCCGGCAAGCGCCTGCTTGCGCGCTGTCGCGCCGCCGAGCAGGACGAAGCCGAGGAGGTTTTCGTTCGCGTCGAGACACTGCGCTTCGATGCCGTCGCCGACCTCATCGCTGGCGACGATCTGCCAGCTGCCCTGCGCGTCGATCGCCGGCGGGCAGACCACCGCCGGGCATGCGGGCGTCTTGACGACGACCGGCATCGCCGGATAGCTGACCGCCGTCGGCGTGCCGGCGAGCGTTGCCGCCAGCGCGCGCGCCTGCTGCATGATCGGCATCACGTACGGCAGCGTGAGGCCGTCGACTTCGGCGCAGTCGCCGAGCGCGTGGATACGCGGATCCGAGGTCGCGAGCCGCCGGTCGGTCAGCACGCCGCGGTTGACCGCGAGACCTGCGGCGGTGGCGAGCGCGGTGCGCGGTCGCAGGCCGACTGCCGACAGCACGACGTCGGCGTCGAGCGTCGAGCCGTCGCTGAGCTTGAGCCGGTAGCCGTCGGCGTGGCGCGACACCGACGCGGCGGAGACGCCGAGGCGAAAGCTCACGCCGGCCGCTTCGAGCCGCTGCCGGAACCACTGTCCGGCGTCTTCCGGCAGCAGCCTGCCGAGCGGCCAGCGGGCGATGTCGATGACGGTCGGGCGGATGTCGCGGGCGAGCAGGTCGTTGGCGAATTCGCAGCCGATCAGCCCGCCGCCGAGCACCGTGACGCGCTTCGCGCCCTCGAGCCGCGCGGCGAAGCGGGCGAAATCGTCGAGGTCATTGACCGACAGGACGTCGTCGACCGCCTCGCCGCCGAGCGGCAGGCGGATCGGATCGGCGCCGGGCGCGAGCACGAGGTCGCGATAGGGGATTTCCTCGCCACCGGCGAGTTCGACGACGCGGCGTTCCGGGTGGATCGCGGCGACTTCGACGTGAGGCCGGATCGTCGCGGTGAGTTCGGCAGCCATTTTTTCCGCCGGCTTCATGACCAGGCTCGCGGCGCTGCGGTTCGCCGAAAACGCGTTCGACAACATCGGCTTCGAATAGAAGCCGGCCGCGTCGCGGCTCAGGATGACGAGCGGCGTGTCGCGGTCGAGTTTGCGCAATTCGCGCGCCAGCGTGTAGCCGGCGAGACCGCTGCCGATGATGACGATGGGTGGGGTCATGGGTTGCCTCTCTGTTGTTCGTGTTGTCGGCCGGGTATCGGACCGGCGGCGGGGCCCGATTCGCAGCGGGCGCCTGCTCCCGGACGACAGGGAGCAGGCGCGATGCCGCATCAGATCATGACCATTTCGAAGTCGGCTTTGGCGACGCCGCAGTCGGGGCAGGACCAGTCGTTCGGGATGTCTTCCCAGCGCGTGCCGGGGGCGATGCCCTCGTCCGGCATTCCGGCCGCTTCGTCGTAGGTGAAACCGCATACAACACATTGCCAAGTCTTCATGATGCTCTCCCTTTCAAGCTGGATTCGTCGATTCGGCGCGTCCCGGTTCAGGCGGAGATCCGGTCGAGCGCTTCCTGGTAGTGGTTGGCGTGACGCTCTTCGACTTTCGCGAGCGCGGCGAAGCGCTTCGCGGCGCGTTCGAGCACCGCCTTGAACTGCTCGGCGTGCTCCTTCGACTCGACGATCTGCTCGTCGATCTCCTTGACCGCGTCGGCATGGCCTTCCTCGACAGCTGCGTGGCGGAAGCCCGGGTACATTTCGGTGTATTCGTAGGTCTCGCCTTCGATCGCGAACTGCAGTGCGCGCGCCGGCGTCATCTTCGCCTTCGGGTAGAGCAGGTCGAGGTGGCCGAACGCGTGCATCACTTCCTGGTCGGCGGTCGCCTCGAACACCTTAGCAGTCTCCTCGTCACCCATTTCGCGGCACAGCTTCGCGAAGTAGCGGTACTTGATGTGCGCCATCGACTCGCCGGCGAACGCAGCTTCAAGGTTCTGGATGGTGACCGACTGCGGGTTGTGGAACGGATTCGTCATCTTGTTTCTCCTTTCTTCGTCGTTGCGTTGAAATCATCTTACGCAACGAGGAGTGATTGGAGAAATTGAATGTGAAAATGAAATAGATAGATAGTGCCTATCGATAGGCCAAGCTGAAGTAACGGCCTGGAATCGACGAAAGTGGTCGATTGTCTGTCGCGCTCCGCAAACATCACGGCATCACGGCCGCATCGCAGGCGGCCAGGATGTTTGCGAAACGATCAGGGATGACTACGGCCGCACGATGTCGCGGCCGCTCCCGGTTCAGGATTCGAAGCGGAACCCGACTTTCAGCTTGACCTGGAAGTGCGCGATCTTGCCGTCGGCGATATGTCCCCGGATCTCGGTGGTTTCGAACCAGTCGAGGTGCCGCAACGACTGGCTCGCCTGCTCGATCGCGTTGCGGATCGCCTCGTCGACGCCGACCGGTGAGGTACCGACGAGTTCAACGAGTTTGTAGACGTGGTTCTGATCTGGCATCGTCTTCTCCTCCTGGAATGAATGGGTAGGTTTTCCAGTATAGGAGCATATCGCGGAGTTGCCCGGCGAGTCGCCGCGCTGTGGGCAGCGGCGGGTCCGCCGCAGGCGTGTCAGGAATTCGCCTCCTGCGTCCGCGCTTCACGCAGGAAACTCCCGAGGGCGGCCGGATCGAGCGGGTGGGAAAAATAGTGGCCCTGGGCGAAATCGCATCCGATCTGGCGCAGGAAATCGGCTTGCTCGGCGTTTTCGACGCCTTCGGCGATGACCCCCAGCCCGAGGCTTTTGGCGAGCGCGACGACGGCACGCGTGAGCGAACGGTCGTTGCGGTCGCCGGGCAGACCGCTGACGAAGGAGCGGTCGACTTTGAGGCTGTGGACGGGAAAGCGCTTGAGGTAGGCGAGCGAGGAGTAGCCGGTGCCGAAATCGTCGATGCTGATGCTCGCCCCGGCCTCGACGAGTTCGGTGAGGACGACGACCGCACGCTCGGGATGTTCCATGATCATCCCTTCCGTGACCTCGAGTTCGAGGTCACGGGGGGCGAGGCCGGCTTCATCGAGCATCGCGAGCAGACGGCGCGCGAGATCATTGCGGCGGAACTGCCGCGGCGACAGGTTCACCGCGACCCTGCCGGCGAAGATCCCGGCATTCTTCCATTCGCGCACGCGGCGGGCCGCTTCGCGCAGCACCCATTCGCCGATCGGCTCGATGAGCCCGGACTCTTCGGCAAGCGAGATGAAGCGCGACGGCAGGATCGTCCCTTTTTGCGGATGCTCCCAGCGCACCAGCGCTTCGATCCCCGCGACTTCCAGCGTCGCGAGGTCCATGCAGGGCTGGAACACCAGCTTGAGCTCGTCGCGGTCGAGCGCGGTGCGCAGGCTGTTCGCCATGAACAGGCGTTCGCTCGCCTGGGCGTTGATTTCCGGCGCGAAGAAGCAGTAACGGTTCTTGCCTTCCTGTTTTGCGCGGTACATCGCCATGTCGGCCTGCCGCAGCAGCGTTTCCGCGTCGAGGCTGTCGGACGGATAACAGCCGATGCCGATGCTCGCCGAAATGTACTGGTACTGAGCTTGCCCGCCCAGGATGTAGGGTCGCTCCAAGACTTCGAGGATGTTGCGGGCAATGATGCCGGCCTCTTCGGGGGAGCGCAGTTCGTCGAGCAGCACGACGAATTCGTCGCCACCGAGGCGCGCGGTCGTGTCGCTCGCGCGCACGCAGCCGCCGAGGCGTTCGGCGACGCGCCGCAACAGTTCGTCTCCGGCTTCGTGCCCGAGGGTGTCGTTGATCGGCTTGAAGCCGTCGAGGTCGATGAACAGCAGCGCGAGCATGTTCCCGTGCCGCTCGGCGCGGACCAGCATGTCGGCGAGGCGCTCGCGAAACAGCAGGCGGTTCGGCAGTTGCGTCAGCGCGTCGTAATGCGCGAGGTGCTGCAGGCGCGCCTCGTACTGCTTCGCAGCCGAAATGTCGGAAAAAACGCACACGAGAATCGTCTCGCCCGACCCGTACGCGGCCCTGCTGACGCTGCTCCAAGCGGGATACGTCTCGCCGTTTTTCCGCCGGCCCCGCACTTCGCCCTGCCACTGCCCGGTTTCGCACACCGCGCGCCGCCGGTCGTTGCGGTGCGCTGCTTCGGCTTCGGCAAGGAGCATCGCGAGCGGTTGGCCGATCACTTCGTCCGGCCAATACTCGGTGATCGACGTGAACGCGCGATTTACAGTGGCAATTCGTCCGCCGCGCGTGATCACCACGCCTTCGACGGCGGAGTCGAGCGCGGTCGCGGCGAGAGCGAGGTTCTCTTCCGCCTGCGCGCGGTCTGTTTCGCGCTGGTGCAGCAGTTCCTGCGCGTGAGTCAGCGCGCGGCCCACTTCGTCGGCTTCCTCGAGCGCGAGCGGCGGGACTGAAACCGGTTCGCCCCTGCCGATCGCCAGCGCCGGAGCGACAAGGGCCTGCACCGGCCGGGCGATTCTGCGGCCGAGGAGACCCGCGAGCGCGAGCCCGCCGAGCAGCAGCACCATCGCGCCCAACGCATACTGGCGCAGCGATTCCCCGAGCCCCGCAGTCAGCGCGCTCTGCGGAACACCGATCGCTGCGGTCCAGGCGTAAGGGGCGGACCGCGAGAAGAAGCTCACGACAGGGATGCCTTGCCGCGAGAGCGCTTCAATCGAGCCTTCCGTTTCCCGCTGGGTTGCATCGAGCAAAGCGGGGAACGTTTTCTGCCCGATCAGTTTCTCGTCGGCGGGACGACGCGCGAGCCGCCGGCCTTCGCTGTCGAGGAGCACCGCGACCCGTCCCGGCGGCAGCCCCTGCTGCTGCAGAAGCTCGTCGAGGTGCTTCAGGTCGATGCGCAGCGCCAGGGTATACAGGACTTTTTCGTCGCGGATGACCGGAACTTCGAGGCTCACGACAGCAGTTCGCGTCAGCTCGTCGGTATGGACGCCGGACATCGCGGGCACGCCAGTGTCGATGACGCTGCGCAGCAAGGCCGGATCGGGATGCGGCGGCAGCGGCGAACCCAAAGGCTGCAGGAGGTTGAGAAGCTGCCGTCCCGACGTGTCCGTCAGCACGATCGTGAAGCCAGTGGTGTGGCGGAGAAACTCTCTTGCCTGGCGATAGAACTCGGTGCGGTCGCTGCGGTCGATGTCCTCGGAAGCCGCGAGGCTCTCCAGGGCAGCCTGGTTGGCCGCGACGTCCCGTTCGATGAGCCGCAGCAGCGTGTGCGTCGCCTCGCGGGTCTGTTCGAGAACCGCGGCCCGTTCCCGTTCGTAGGACAGATAAATGACGATCGCGGCGAGCAGCCAGGCGGGCAGGATGCAGGCGACGACGAGGAGTGCGACCGTCGAGCGGATCGTGCGGCGACGCGGAACCTGAAGGCGCATCTCGTAGAACCTCCACGACACGGCTGCGACAGGGGGCAGACGTCGTCACTGTAATCGGGAGGCGTCAACGCGGCAAAACCATGCGCGCAAAGGGGTGCCCCGAACGGCGCACTGTATGCCAAACCTGCCGTGTTCGCCAATCCCGTGGCTATAAATCCGCATGAATACGGTCCAGCGCGGCTTGGCCGTAACTCGCGGCGTTCTGATGCGCGACGATCCCGTTTAGAATCGCCCCCTCCCGGCGGCCTCCGTGTTGCCGCCCCGGCACTTTCGCCGGCCCCTTCGCTGACCCTTTACCTCCTGGACACACTGGAATCCCCGATGCTGCGACTCACCGAACTCAGGCTGCCGCTCGATCATCCGCCCGAGGCGCTGAGCGCTGCGATCGTCGAGCGGCTCGGCCTCGCAGCCGGCGATCTCGGCGAAGTCACCGTCTTCAGGCGCAGCTGCGACGCGCGCAAGGTCGCGATGATGACGATGATCTACACCGTGGATGTCGTCGTGCGCGACGAGGCCGCGGTGCTGCGCAAGTTCGCCGACGACCGCCACGTCGGCCCGACGCCCGACACGAACTACCGCTTCGTCGGCCGCGCGCCGCAAGGCTTCGCGAACCGGCCGGTCGTCGTCGGCTTCGGCCCGTGCGGCATTTTCGCCGGGCTGATCCTCGCGCAGATGGGTTTCCGGCCGATCATCCTCGAGCGCGGCAAGGCGGTGCGCGAACGCACGAAGGACACGTGGGGGCTGTGGCGCAACAACGTGCTGAACCCCGAATCGAACGTCCAGTTCGGCGAGGGCGGCGCCGGGACGTTCTCTGACGGCAAGCTCTACAGCCAGATCAAGGACCCGAAGCATTACGGTCGCAAGGTGCTGACCGAGTTCGTCAAGGCCGGCGCGCCGGAAGAAATCCTGTACGTCGCGAAGCCGCACATCGGCACCTTTCGCCTCGTCGGCATGGTCGAGGCGATGCGCCATGACATCGAGGCGCTCGGCGGCGAGATCCGCTTCCAGCAGCGCGTCGCCGATGTGCTGATCGAGGACGGCCACGTGCGCGGGCTGACGCTCGCGTCCGGCGAAGAGCTCCGCTGCGACCACGTCGTGCTCGCGCTCGGCCACAGCGCGCGCGACACGTTCGGCATGCTGCACGCGCGCGGCGTGTTCATGGAGCCGAAGCCGTTCTCGATCGGCTTTCGCATCGAGCATCCGCAGTCCTTGATCGACAAAGCCCGCTTCGGCCCGAACGCCGGACATCCGCTGCTCGGCGCCGCCGACTACAAGCTCGTCCATCACGCGAAGAACGGCCGCAGCGTCTACAGCTTCTGCATGTGCCCGGGCGGCACGGTCGTCGCGGCGACTTCCGAGCCGGAGCGCGTCGTCACCAACGGCATGAGCCAGTATTCGCGCAACGAGCGCAACGCAAACGCCGGCATCGTCGTCGGCATCACGCCCGCCGACTATCCGGGCGGTCCGCTCGCCGGCGTCGAGTTCCAGCGGCGCTGGGAGTCGCGCGCGTTCGAGCTCGGCGGCGGGGACTACGTCGCGCCGGCGCAGCTCGTCGGCGACTTCATCGCCGGCCAGCCGTCGGCGGTGCTCGGTTCGGTCGAGCCGTCATACAAGCCGGGCGTGAAGCTCGGAGACCTCGCGACGAGCCTGCCGGACTACGCGATCGACGCGGTGCGCGAAGCGCTGCCGGCGTTCGAGCGCCAGATCAGAGGTTTCGCGGTGCGCGACGCGGTGCTGACCGGCGTCGAGACGCGCACTTCGTCGCCGCTGCGCATCACGCGCGGCGCGGACTGCCAGAGCCTGAACGTGAAAGGTCTTTATCCGGCGGGCGAGGGCGCGGGCTACGCGGGCGGCATCCTGTCGGCCGGCGTCGACGGCATCCGCGTCGCCGAAGCGCTCGCGACCGCGCTGCTCGGCGCGCCGGTCGGGAAGTGAGGGCGGAGTTGCGCTTCGCCGCGCACCGATTCATCCCGGAAACAGCAGTTGCGCCGGTAAAAATCCGCTCATCCTTCGACGGGCTCAGGACAGGCTTGTCGAAGGGCTTTCGAAGCGACAACTGAGCAACTGTCTTTCAAGTCAAGCGAGATGAATCGAATCGTCCCAAGAGGCGCCGGATCGGACCATCGCATTGAGGATGGTCAGCAGCTTGCGCATGCAGGCGACGATGGCGACCTTCTTGGGCTTTCCTGCGGTGACGAGGCGCTCGTAGAAGTGCCCGATCACACGATTGAATCGGATGGCGGCGAGCGTGGCCATGTAGAGGGCGCGCCGAACGTCGGCGCGCCCGCCGAAGATGCTGCGCTTACCGCGCATCTGTCCGGAATCGCGATTGAAAGGGGCGAGCCCGACCAAAGCGGCGATCTCGCGCCGGGACAGGGTGCCCAGTTCCGGCACGTCGGCGATCAGGGTGGTGAGGGTGGCCGGCCCGATGCCGCGCACGCTCGCGAGCTGGCGGGCGAGTGCGGCATGATGGCTGTCGATGTGGCTGGCCAGTTGGGCCTCGACCGTATCGAGCTGCTGACGGATGGCCTTGATGAGGGCCTCGATACTGGCACGGGCAGCCTTATGGCTGACCGCCAAGCGCTGGCGCTCGGCCACCAGCATCGTCACCAACTGCCGACGCCGGGCCACCAGCGCCTGCAGTGCCTGTTGCTCGGCGGTGGGCAGGGCCTTGACGAACTTGTCGCGCTCGGGGTGACGCACCAACACCTGGGCCAGCGCCGCCAGGGCGCGCGCGTCGATGCGGTCCGTCTTGGCCAGATAGCCCATGGCGCGGGCAAAGTCGCGTGCCTGGCGCGGATTGACCACGGCGACGGCGAACCCGGCTGCCTGCAGCGCACAGGCCAGATCCCGCTCGAGGCCACCGGTGGCTTCCATCACGATCAGCTCGACCGTCCGCCCAGCCAAGGTCGTGATCAGCGCTTCATGGCCGGCGTCGTCGTTGGGAAACGTCCGCACATCCGTCATCACACCCAAGGCAGCATCGAAACTCAGCTTGGCAATGTCGATACCCACCACGATCGCTTCGGGCATGTTCCTACCCTCCCATCCTTGCAAATGCGATTTTTCAGTCCAGCAACTGTTCGGGCTCCGGAGGAACGGTCGCGACGGCGCGCCATCTGCTCAGTTACGGGCTTGCAGGCCCCGAGGGGTAACAGGCTGCGCCGCCGTGCCCGAAACGACTCGCGCTGTGGATTTGTGGACGATGGCCTGTCGGCCACCGGGCCGCTTGCCGTGGAAAAGTCTGACGACTTTTCCACCGCGCGGCCCTTCGCCCACAAGCTCCACAGCGCACCAATCATTTTTATAAAGATCAATCTGGAAGATACAAGGTTTCAAGGAACAAGGAACAAGCATGGAAGAACGCCTGACGAAGATCGAGACCAAGATCGCGCTGTCCGAAGACCTGCTCGAAGAGCTCAACCTCGCCGTCTATCGCCAGCAGCAGCAGATCGACCGGTTGCAGCAGCAGATCCTCGAACTGCACCGCCAGCTCGCCGCCGCGGCGCCGGGCGATCGGCCGCGCGACCTGCGCGACGAAATCCCGCCGCATTATTGACGGGCGCGGGAGGCAGGATCAGGACGCCGGCGCCGCAGCTTCGAGTTCCGCCCACATCACCCACTGGCCGCATGCATTGCGCGGGCCGCGCAGCGAGCCGTGCCACGGCCCTTCGATGCACGGGCCCTTGTCGTCGTTCTCGTCGTATTCGACGCTGCCCGGCTCGCTCCCCGGACGGCGCTTGCCGCCCCAGCGCTTGCAGGACACGCAGCGTTTGCGGTCGAGCGGCTGGCTGGTCATCGGTTCGCGGCGTCGCGCGTCATGCGTCGTGCCCGGCGCTGCGGCGCTGCAGCGCGGCGCGGAAGTCGCAGTCGCGCTGCCACGCGCGGCGCTCTTCGTTCGCGAACGCATACGCGCGCGCTTCGTCATCGTCGAACGCGGCGAGAGTTTCGAGCATGCGCTGCAGGAACACGTGCTGCGGCAGCATCATGCCGAAGAACAGCACCAGCTCGCCGCGCTGGATCAGCAGCGTCGGGAAGTCCTCGACATCCAGGTCGCCGAGCCAGTCGGCGTCGTCCTCGATGTCGACCCAGTGGAACCCGGCCTGCGGCCATTGGCGGGCGAGGGCTTCGAAGCCGGCGCGATAGTCGCGGCAGGTGCCGCACCATTCCGCACACAGGCACGCGACGAGGAGTTCGGGAAGGGGTCGGTCGTTCATCGGGAAAAGCTGCCGGTCGATCGGTGCGCCAGTGCGCGTACCGGCCGAGGCTAGCATATTCCGCGCACGCCGGCCGCCTGCAGCTGCGATCGCGCAGACGTCGCGGATGGGCTTACACTCGATCCGTCGTTACCGCAGCGTTTCAGGAGTATCCCCCGCCCGCGGCAGCGGGCTGCATCGAGGAAGTGCCCGATGAAAATCCAGATCCTGTCCGACCTGCACCTGAACGTCGCCGAGCTGGAGCCGCCGCTCACCGATGCCGACCTCGTGGTCCTCGCCGGCGACATCGCCCGCCCCGAACGGGCGATCGCGTGGGCGCGGCAGTTTCCGCAGCCGGTCGTCTATATTCCCGGCAACCACGAGTACTACGGCGGCAGCCTGTCGGGCGTCGCGCAAAAGCTGCGTGCGGCGGCCGAGGGGAGCAACGTCCGCATCCTCGACTGCGCGGCCGCATTATTCGGGCGCGTGCGCATCCTCGGCTGCACGCTGTGGAGCGATTTCCGGCTGTTCGCCGAGGCCGAGCGGCAGCAGCACTCACAAGCCGAAGCGACGCGGCTGATGTACGATTTTTCGCGCGTCAGGCTCGACGACGATGCACCCGAACTGTTCACGCCGGCGCTGTCCGCCGAGCTGTTCGATCGGGCGTCCGCGTGGCTGCGCGACGAACTGCAGGCGCCCCACGACGGAACGACGGTCGTCGTCACCCATCACGCGCCGTGCACGCGCAGCGTGCATCCGAAATACGCCGACTCGCCGATCACACCGGCGTTCGTCTCCGACCTCGACGAGCTCGTCGCCGGTTCGGGCGCGGCGCTGTGGATCCACGGCCACGTGCACGATTCGCACGACTACCGCATCGGCGCGACGCGCGTGCTGTGCAACCCGCGCGGCTACGGCAAGAACGGCGTCAACGAGAACCCACGCTTCGATCCGGCGCTGACGATCATCGTCGGCGAGTGAACCGGCGCGCCGTGCGCCAGGCCGGGGTTCGGCAGGAATTCCGGCCCGGGTTATCCGGGCACGTCATTCCCGACGGCCTTCATTGGGCGTTGACGTCGGCCGAAGGCTTACGCCGATAGAGGATGGATGCGGAACACTTCCGGATCGTCGCCGTGATCGAGCAAGATGCGGCGGACGCGGTCCTGCCACAACGCGCCGAACTGCCGCTGCTCGTCCGCGCTGGCTTCGCCCGTGATGCAGCGCGCCATCAGCGACGGCATCGCCGGGTCAGCCGGAATCGTCGACAGGTCCGCTTCGGCATCGACGGCCGCGCCGGTGTCGAGGCGGGTGAAACGCAGCGCGAGCGGCACGTCGACGGCGAACTGCTGCAGCCCGCGCCGCACGAAGCGCCCGGCAAGGCCTTTGAAGCCGCCGTCCTGCGCCGCGCCGCTCAGCAGCGTCACGACGCTCGCAATCACGCCGGTGACGCCGTCCTCGAAGCGGTTGCGGAACTCGACGCGCACGCCGCCGCGTTCCGGCACGCCGTCGGGGTACAGCGCGGTGAGCGCGTGGCGGGTCAGAAGATACGCCGAACCGACTGTCGGGCACGAGTGTCCGGCGAGCTTCACGGCGTCCTCGTAGCCGTATTCGATGACGCCGTCTTCGGCAGCGCCGAGAAAGGCGGCCAGCGCGTCGTGCACCTTGAGTCGCGGCACGGCGCGGTAGAAATCAGGGAATTGCATTGCTGCTCCAGGGAAGGGTTGGTTCGGGAAAAATGTCATCGGCGGCACGATCCGGCCGGCCGCCGACAGGGGGCGTCACGGGCGGCGCGTCACGCGCGATGCAGCAGCATCGTGATCAGCAGCGAGGCGTCTTCGAGCGCGGTTACCGCGTGCGGCTCGGCATCGGCGAGGTACACCAGCGTGCCGGCGGTGAGCGTTTGCGCCTGGTCGTACGCGTCGAGCTCGACGACGCCTTCGAGGCACTGGATCGTGATCAGGCCGGCGGCCCGGTGTTCCTGCGTGGACTTGCCGGCCGGCAGCACCAGCCGGAAGACCTCGAAATGCTCGGCCCTGACGAGCGTCGTCGACACCGTGTCGCGGACGCGTTCGCCAAGGGGCGTGATGTCGATCAGTTCGCCGGACGCGGCGTGCGGAATGGCCATGACGTCTCCTAACCGATGGTATAGCCGCCGTCGACGACGATGTCCTGGCCGTAGATGTTCTTCGCGCCGTCCGACGCGAGGAATACCGAGGTCTCGGCGATGTCCTCCGGCTTGCCGAACTCGCCCGTCATCAGCCGCGAGTTGATCTGCCCGGCGACCGCGCCGAGCACATCGGGCGCCAGGCCGACCGTGCCCCACAGCGGCGTGGCGATCGGGCCCGGCGCGATCGAGTTGACGCGTATGCCTTTCGGCGCGAGTTCCGCGGCGAGCGTCTGGGCGAACGATTTCAGCGCGGCCTTGCTCGCGCTGTAGATCGCGAGCCCGGGAAAACCGACCTGCGTCAGGAAAGTGGTGATGAACTGCACCGATCCGCCGCGGCGGATATGCGGCAGGAACAGGCGGACCGTCTCGGCTGCGGCGAAGAGGTTCACCGAGAACTGCGTCTCGAACGCTTCGCGCGTGCTGTCCTCGAACGAAACGACCCGGGCGATGCCGGCGTTCGGCACGACGATATCGACGCCGCCGAACGCCTTGAGCGTCTCGTCGACGAAGCGCTGCAGGTCTTCGGCGCGCGTCACGTCGCCCTTGACCGTGACGACTTTGCCGGCATGGGCGGCCCCGAGCGCGTCGAGCGCCTCGGTGTTGCGGCCGAACGCGGCGACTTTCGCCCCTTCGGCGACGTAGCGCTCGACGATCGCGCGGCCGATGCCGCTGCTCGCGCCGGTCACGACTGCGACCTTGTCTTCAAGACGTCCTTTCATGTTCGCATCCTCACCGGTTTTTCCGCCTTTGCGGAGTGGGGCAAGCATCACTGTCCGCGCCGCTGCCCTCATTGATATGCATCAATCGTCGGCATCCGACCGCTGCGCGGGTCAAATACAGGACAAGTTCGCGGCCCCTCCCGTTCCCGCTGCTGCGGCGATGGAGCGGTTGCGCACGCAATCGTTTCTGAACTCGCCCGAGCTCGACGATGTCATTTGCCGAACGAGCGTGCTTTCCGCCGTGCGGGAGCCCGCCATGTCGCGGGCGTTTTCCGGCCGACCCAGAGGAGAATCCGATGCTTCATTTCCGCCGCGTGATCGTCGCTTCCGCGCTGATGTCGTCGTTCCCCGGCGTCATGCCGGACTTCGCCACGGCGCTGGCGCAGGAGACCGTCCGCAGCGAAGCGGGGCCGGTGAAAGTCGTCGAGGTCGCGCGCGGGCTCGAGATCCCGTGGAGCCTGGCGTTCCTGCCCGACGGCCGGATGCTGGTGACGGAGCGGCCCGGGCGCATGCGCATCGTGTCGCCGGACGGCAAGCTGTCCGCGCCGCTGAAGAACGTGCCCGAAGTCCAGGCCGGCGGGCAGGGCGGTCTGCTCGATGTCGTGCTGAGCCCGCGTTTTGCCGACGACCGCACGATCTTCTTCTCGTACGCCGAACCGACGCGCCGTGCAGCACGCACCGCGGTCGCCCGCGCGCAGCTCGATGTCGAAGGCCTGAGTCTTTCAGCGGTGAAAGTGATCTTTGCGCAGAACGATGACCCGTCAGGGCGCAATCACTGGGGCTCGCGGCTGGTGTTCGACCGCGACGGACTGCTCTACGTCACGCTCGGCGAACGTTTTTCGTATCGCGACAAGGCGCAGGACCTCGACAGCCATCTGGGCAAGATCGTCCGCATCCGCGCCGATGGCAGCGTGCCGCCGGACAATCCCTTCGTCGGCAAGCCGGGCGTGCAGCCCGAAATCTGGTCGTACGGCCATCGCAACGTGCAGGGCGCGGCGCTGCATCCGCAAACGGGCGTGCTGTGGGCGCACGAGCATGGCCCGCAGGGCGGCGACGAAGTGAATGTCATCAAGCCGGGGCGCAACTATGGCTGGCCGGTGATCACCTATGGGCGCAACTACGGCACCGGCACGCGCATCGGCGAAGGCACTGAGCGCGCCGACGTCGAACCGCCAGTGCATTACTGGATCCCGTCGATCGCGCCGTCCGGGATGGCTTTTTACACCGGCGACGCTTTTCCGGCGTGGAAAGGCAGTCTGTTCGTCGGCGCCCTGCGCGCGCAGCTGCTGGCACGGCTCGAACTGGACGGCACCCGCGTCACGCACGAGGAACGCCTGCTGACCGAACTGGGCAAGCGCATCCGGGACGTGCGTCAGGGGCCGGATGGGAAGCTGTATCTGCTCGACGAAAGCGACGGGCGGGTTCTTCGGCTCGATCCGGGCTAGGCTCAGACGATCCTCGTTAACTTTGATGATGCAAACACATCAAGGTAAGGCCATAATGCGCTTATGCACGTTATCGAGGAGCACCGGCCATGAGCGTTGCTGTCCTTCGCAAACCCGAGGCGACGCAGGTCGTCACCAAGGCCCTGCTCAACGCCGGCAAGGAAATGGGGCTGACGCAGGCGGCGCTGGGGGCGGTCATCGGCAAGGACCGGACCGCGATCAGCCGCAACGGCATCGACCCCGACAGCAAGGCGGGCGAGCTCGCGCTGCTGCTGATCCGCGCGTATCGCGCGCTGTTCGCGCTCGTCGGCGGCGACGCCGTCCAGATGAAGCACTGGATGCACACTGACAACCACCACGTCGGCGGCGTCCCGGCCGAGCAGATTCGCACCGTCCAGGGGCTGCTGCGCGTCGTCGAATACCTCGACGCGATCCGCGGCCGCCTGTGACCGACATCTGGGCGGCGGTCGGCGCAGAAGCTCCGGTCGTCGAGCTCGCAGGCGACCTCGTCCGGCTCGTCGAGAGCCAGGAGCAGATCGCGACGAATCGCCTCGTCGATACGCTCGAGGAACAGGCGCTCCTCGAATCCCTGCTGGAAAGCTCGAAGCCGTCGTTGCCGCAGGCGGCGCGTGGCCTGCATTACCTGCTGGCGACGCCGTTCCGTTATCCACCGCTGCGCCACGGTTCGCGTTTCGGCGGGCACTTCGAGCCCAGTCTGTTCTACGCGGCGTTCGACACGGCAACGGTGCTGGCCGAATCGGCCTATTACCGCTTCGTCTTCTGGCATGGCATGGCCCTCGCGCCGGCGTCGCCGCTGGCGTCCCAGCACACGCTGTTCGGCGCCCCGTGGCGCTGCGCCCGCGGCGTGCAACTGCAGTCCCCGCCGTTCGACCGCTGGCGCGAGCAGCTCACCGACCCCGGGGATTACACCGCGACCCAGCAACTCGGCACGGCGATGCGAAAAGCCGGGGTCGAAGCGTTCGAATACGTCTCCGCGCGCGATGAAGCTGGCGGCCTCAACGTCGCGCTCTTCACCCCGATGGCGCTTGCCGCCCGCCGGCCGGACTTCATGCAGGCATGGCTCGCGGAAACGGACGCCGCCGAGGTGCGCTTCTACTGCCAGGAAGAGCGGCTCGTGCACCGCTTCCCGCTCGGGCAGTTCCTCGTCGCGGGCGGGCTGCCGATGCCGGCGGTGTAGCGTTTGAATTGAGCGGCGTGAGTGACTTTTCGCGCAGCTTCGCTCGAATGATGGGCGGGTCGTCGCCCGCCAGCCACCTCACAGCTCCGGTGGAATGGCCGGGTTGGGCCGCTCATTCATAGTGCGTCCACATACGCAGGACGCGAACCGTTTTCTCGTTGGCAAAGACTTCGTACACGATGCGGTGTTGAATATTGATGCGACGAGAGTATGCGCCGGCAAGGTCACCGACCAATTTTTCAAAGGGAGGTGGCTTTTTAAATGGGTCGTCGGCAAGAATCGCGAGCAGTTCCTGCGCCTTTAGTTTAAGACCGCTTGCAGCAAGTTTCTTTGCATCCTTCAGTGCCTGCCTGGCATAAACGACCTCCCAACTTACCACTTAAGCTCCTTCGAGCTTTTTGCGAGAGGTTCGGCCATGCCAGCCTTGATGGACTCACGCATGCCAGGTACGGCTAGCAGGTACAGAGTTTCCTGAATTGCGCTCCAGTCTTCTGCGGAGAGAAGCACGGCACTGTTGCGTTTTCCGGAAATGATGATTGGCTCATGAGACTCAACTGTTTGATCAATGAGCCGGTAAAGATTTGCCCGGGCTTCGCTGGCCGTAAGTGTGTTCATTTCGCGCTCCTCCAAAGAGGCTTTATGGTACGCGATAGCGTACGTGTGTCAAGTGACTCCGGGAGCGCAGCAAGAGGCCCAACGTTTGAGTTCAACCGCTCTTGGAGGCAGGCGCAGCACTTTGTTGAGGCAACTCATCGTGCCGCCGGATATGAGAAACTGCCGCGAACGCGGCTCGTTCGCGCGTCCAGCCGATTTGTCCCGCCGAACCCTTTTGATTCCGTCCGCGATTGTCGGACGGCGCGTAATCGACCGCTTTTGAACCCTGCAGGAGAGCCGATGCATCTGCCGAACCACCAACTCGCGATGACCGTGCTGATGACGCCGGACATGGCCAATTTTTCCGGTAACGTCCATGGCGGCACGATCCTCAAGCTGCTCGACCAGGTCGCCTATGCGTGCGCGAGCCGCTACGCCGGGCACTATGTCGTGACGCTGTCGGTGGATCAGGTGATGTTCCGCCAGCCGATCCATGTCGGCGAGCTCGTGAGCTTTCTCGCGTCCGTCAATTACACCGGCAAGACGTCGATGGAAGTCGGCATCAAGGTCCTGGCCGAGAACATCCGCGAAAAGGTCGTGCGCCACGCGAACAGCTGCTTCTTCACGATGGTCGCGGTCGACGACAACGGCCGTTCGATCCCCGTCCCGCAGCTCGTCCCGACCACGCCCGACGAGCTGCGGCGTCACGCCGCTGCGCAAATCCGCCGCGAATTGCGCCGTGAATTCGACCTGCGCCAGCGCGCGTTGAGGCCGACAGCAGCATGAGCGGCACCCAGGCGAACAATCCGCTGCACGGCGTCACGCTCGAACGCATGCTGACCGAGCTCGTCGAGCATTACGGCTGGGACGAACTCGGGCAGGAGATTCCGATCCGCTGCTTCCGGCACGAGCCGAGCGTCGCGTCGAGCCTCAAGTTCCTGCGCCGCACGCCGTGGGCGCGCGAGCGGGTCGAGTCGCTGTATCTTTACGTGCTGCGTTCGCGCGCAAGATAAGCCGGTGCGCGCGGCCACAAGGGTCTATGATGATCGTGCCCTGTTCCCGATTGTTCGCACGCATCGCCGGCGGGGCCACCCAGTAACGGCAACAAAGCGGTGACGGCGCCTTTCGCGGCGTCCGCATTGCGAGGAGAAGCACAATGGCCAAAGGTCAGGTACGCGGAAACAAAGAGGCCAAGAAGCCGAAACAGCCGAAAAAACCCGAACCGCCGGCTGCGGGCGGAATCATGGCGCCGAAGACGGACAAGTCCGGAAAGAAATAACCTCGGCTCGCTTCGGCAGCCCACGAAAAAACCGGCTTCGCGCCGGTTTTTTGTTATGCGCGGGACAGCGCCCGGCCCCGGCTTCAGGGTGCGAAGCGCACGCAATAGATTGGCGGAAGGTGCGCCGACAGGCACGTCCATGTCTCGCCGCCGTCTTCCGACACCCACAACGCCCCGGTCGTCGAACCCATCGCGAGCCGCCTGCCGCTGCTGTCGACGTCGAGCCCATGGCGATACACGAGGTCGTACGTCGGCGCTCGCGGCAGGCCGTGGTCGAGCGGCTCGAAGCTCGCGCCGCCGTCGCGGCTGCGGGTGACGACCAGGTGCGCTCCGACCGGCACGCGGCACGCATCTTTCTCCGCCGGCACGAACCACGCGGTGTCGGCATCCTGCGGATGGGCCGCGACGGTGAAACCGAACGACGACGGCTGCGCCGTCAGCGGTTGCCAGCTCGTTGCGGCGTCGGTCGAACGATAGATGCCCGAATGCTGCTGCGCCCACAGCACGTCGGGATTCGACGGGCATTGCACCATGCGATGCACGTCCTGGATGTTCGGGTCGCCGCCGCGTTCATCCGGCATGTAGTCGGCGACCATGCCGCTCGCGCGGCACTCCCAGCTGTCGCCGCCGTCGCGGGTCTGCCACACGCCGCCGCAGGAGACGGCGATCGTCACGACGCGGCTGTCGCGCGGGTCGATGCAGATCGAGTGGATGCCGGGCTGGTCGTAGCCGCCGCCGAACCATTCGCGGCGCTCCGGGCGATCCCACAATGACCGGACCAGCTGCCAGGAATCCCCGCCGTCGGCCGAGTGGAACAGGCCGCCGGGAATCGTTCCGGCCCATAGCACGCCGGGCTGGTCGGCGCCGGCCGCTTCGAGCGCCCATACCTGGGCGAGCGACCACGCCGCGTCGGCCTCGTCTGCGGCTGCCGCGGGTTTGGGCGGGTACGCGGGCACCGCGCTTTCGTTCCAGCTGCGCCCGGCGTCATGCGAGCGGCGCATCTTGACGCCGAAGTGCCCGAGGTTCAGCGCCGCATGCCAGGTGCCGTCGCGCGGATCGGCGAGCACCATCGTGACCGGGTCGCCGAGGAAGTGAACGTGCGCTTCGGGCAGCCAGTGCGGGCTCGCATGCGGATGGCGGTCGAACACGAACAGCCCCTTGCGGGTGGCGACGAACAGTCGGTCGGTCATCGATGCCTCCTTTTGCGGCGCTTCAACCCCCCGAGAGCGCCTGCACGACGTAGATTTCGGCATTTTCGCCGGCCGGATCGCTGAGATGTAGACGGTCCTTGACGACTTGCCCATCGACGAAGATCGCGACATGGCGACGCAGTGTTCCCTGGTCGTCGAGAATGTAGTCGCGCATCTGCGGCTTTTCGGCGAACGCGGCCGCGAGCGCGCCATTCACCGTCGCGCCGGCCACACGTAGCGGCGGGCACGGCTGGTGACGCTGGATCGCAGGGGCGAAGACGATTCGCGGCATGATTCATCACTCGGAGCGGCGGCCGGGCCGCGAATGGCATGTTTCGGCCTTCCCCAGTCTAGACCAGCAATGCGGGGGTCGCATGACGTCCTGCCCGGCAGGGCCGCAGCGCGGCGGGTGCCGCGCGCAGGTCGGCAGGTCGTTCAGCCGCCCTCGGCGCTGTCGTCGTCGAACAGTTCGGGCGGAATGTCGTGCGGGCAAAGCTCGTTCGCGTTGTCGCCCATCAGCGCGAGGATCAGCCTCAGCTGGCTGCGCAGTTCGCTGAGGTTGCCCGGCCAGCGGTGGCGTCGCAGCAGCGTCAGCGTGTCGAGACCGACATGGATCGGTCGCTCGGGGCAGGCCTCGCGCACGAACAGCCGCACCAGTTCGTCGAAATCGTCGCGCTCGCGCAGGGGCGGCAGGCTGAGCCGCTGCCCTCCGGCCGCGGTGAAGTGCGCCAGCTCCAGGTGGCCGCTGTCTGCGAGGTTCGCGACCCGCTTGCGGGTTGCGGCAATGATGCGCGTGGTGCCGCGCGACGTTCGCATGCCGAACAACGCGCGTTGCATCGCGTTCGGCAATGCATCGATCTCGACGACGAACAGCGTGCCCTCGGCGGCCTGTCCGAGTCGGTCCGCGAGTTCGGCGCTGGCGCCCGCGCCGCGCAACGACGATCCGTCGATGATCACCAGGGGGGCGTCGGGGTGGCGACGGTGATCGGCATGGAACGCGCGAACGAGGTGCGTCTTGCCGGTGCCGGTTTCTCCCTCGATCAACAGCGGAACGTGCGTCGCGGCGCTCGCGTGCAGCGTCGCGATCGCGGCGGCGACGCGCGGGTCGCTCCGGCTCATCCGGGCGAGTTGCCTGCTCGGCCGGGGCGTCTGCGCCGACGGCTCCGCGGGAGGGCGAGGCGCGGTTGAACGCGCGCGCAGCGCGGCGCGACCGACGAAGCTGCGACCGTCGACCGCGCGCAACGCAAAGGCACCGCCGGGGCCGGTCGCCAGGTCGAGCAGCGTCGCCCAGCCAGTCGCGAAGCACTGCTCGAAGGCGGCCGAGGGGTGTGCCCGGTCGAGCTTCAGCAAGCTGCGGGCGGCACGGTTGCTGGCGACGAGGCAGCGCTCCTCGTCGAACACGGCCAGGGCTTCGAGCGGACCGTCGACCAGTTCGGCGCGGCTGTGAAACCGGATCGTCACGAAGCCGTTTTCCAGATGTTCGATCAGGCTGTGTTCGATCAGCTCGGCGGTGGTGCGCAGCAGCGCTCCGGCATGCGAGATGTTGGCGCGCGCATCGGTCGAGACGTCGAGAATGCCGAGCAGGCCGCCGCCGGGCGCGAGAATCGGGGTCGCGATGCAGGTCAGGAAGCGGTTGCGATCGAGGTAATGTTCGCTACCGCGCACCGCGACGGTATGGCCGGTGTGCAGCGCGGTGCCGACCGCGTTCGTGCCGACGCTCGCTTCGCTCCACTCGGCGCCGGGGCGCAGCGCAACGCGGGCCGCGCGGTTGAGGAATTCGGAGTTGCCGAGCGCGTTCAGGATCAGCCCGCGCTTGTCTGCGAGCAGCACCATCGAGGACGGGCCGCCGATCTGCCGGTACAGGTTTTCGATCGCCGGACGCGAGAAAGCGAGCAGGCGCGCGTTCGCCTCGAGGTGCTCGGCGAAATCCGCGCGCGCGACAACGCCGTCCGGCAGGTGCTGGTCGGGGGCAAGGCCGTGCTCGCGGCTGCGCAGCCACGAGGCGCGCAGTACGGGCGATGACGGCAGGGCGGGCAAGACTTCGGACATGTCGCCGCTGTTGCAGGAATCATGCCGCCTGACGCACCAGTTCTGATCGTCGATCGCCGCGGCAGCGGTGCTGCGCCGGTCCTCGGTCGGCGGACGGTCGTCGGCACGCAGCCGAGGCGCCGGGCGTGTCGCGATGGAGCAGGTGTGCGAGAACGGAACAGCGCATTGCCGAGCGGCGCACACCTTCCGGCTGTGCAGACCGGCTCCCGGATCGTTTTCAAGCCGATGAAAACAAATGAAAGTGTCGATGCCTGGGGCAATCGCTCGCGGCGACTGGCATGGTGCCTGCAGTTGAGGCCGGTAACGCAAACGCGTGTTCCGCAACCGACAGATCGAGGAGACCCCGATGCTTTACGAATTACCCGGCCAGCCCGGCGCCAAGATCCAGTTCAAGAATCGCTACGACAACTTCATTGGCGGAAAATGGGTCGCGCCGGTGCGCGGCCAGTACTTCGACAACGTGACGCCCGTCACCGGCAAGCCGTTCTGCCAGGTCGCGCGCTCGACCGAGGAAGACATCACGCTCGCGCTCGACGCCGCCCACGCCGCGGCCGACAAATGGGGCCGCACGTCCGCCGCGGATCGCGCGAATCTCCTGCTCAAGATCGCCGACCGCCTCGAAGCGAACCTCGAGCTGCTCGCCTACGCCGAAACCGTCGATAACGGCAAGGCGATCCGCGAGACGCTCAACGCCGACATCCCGCTGACGATCGACCATTTCCGCTACTTCGCCGGCTGCCTGCGTGCGCAGGAAGGCGGCATCAGCGAGATCGACGAGCACACCGTCGCCTACCACTTCCACGAGCCGCTCGGCGTCGTCGGCCAGATCATCCCGTGGAACTTCCCGATCCTGATGGCCGCGTGGAAGCTCGCGCCCGCGATCGGCGCCGGCAACTGCGTCGTGCTCAAACCCGCCGAATCGACGCCGGTCAGCATCCTCGTGCTGGTCGAGCTGATCGCCGACCTGCTGCCGCCGGGCGTGCTGAACGTCGTCAATGGCTTCGGTCGCGAAGCCGGCATGCCGCTGGCGACGAGCAAGCGCATCGCCAAGATCGCTTTCACCGGCTCGACCGCGACCGGGCGCGTCATCGCCCAGGCCGCCGCGACGAACCTCATTCCGGCGACGCTCGAACTCGGCGGCAAGTCGCCGAACATCTTCTTCGCGGACATCGCCGCTGCCGACGACGCGTTCTTCGACAAGGCCGTCGAAGGCATGGTGCTGTTCGCGTTCAACCAGGGCGAAGTGTGCACGTGCCCGTCGCGCGCCTTGATCCAGGAGTCGATCTACGACCGGTTCATGGAACGCGTGCTGGCGCGCGTCAAGGCGATCAAGCAGGGCAGCCCGCTCGACACCGACTGCATGATGGGCGCGCAGGCTTCGACCGAGCAGATGAACAAGATCCTGTCGTACATGGACGTCGGCAAGCAGGAAGGCGCGCAGCTCTTGATCGGCGGCGATCGCGCCCACCTCGGTGGCGAACTGGCCGAAGGCTTCTACATCCAGCCGACGCTGTTCAAAGGCCACAACAAGATGCGCATCTTCCAGGAAGAGATTTTCGGACCGGTGCTGGCCGTGACGACGTTCAAGGACGAAGCCGAAGCGCTTGAAATCGCGAACGACACGCCTTACGGCCTCGGCGCCGGCGTCTGGTCACGCGACGGCAGCACCGCCTATCGCATGGGCCGCGCGATCAAGGCCGGCCGCGTATGGACGAACTGCTACCACGCTTACCCGGCGCACGCGACGTTCGGCGGGTACAAGGAATCCGGCATCGGGCGCGAGACCCACAAGATGATGCTCGACCACTACCAGCAGACGAAGAACCTGCTGGTCAGCTACAGCCCGAACGCGCTCGGATTCTTCTGATCGATCGACAGTCTCCCTCGGTAGTCATTTCGGGCGGCCTCGAGCCGCCCATTTTTTTGATTCGAATGTCACGAATCGGAGCAGTTGCGCCGAAACGGTACGCTGCGTTCGCAAGCCGATAGCGGCTGCAGCGACTTGCGAACTGGACTGGATCCTGCTTTATTCAGGCATGCACAAAGCGCGACGCGATTCACGTCGACGACAACAAAGTGACGGAGACACGACGATGAAGCACTTCCTGGCGACGCGGCTGATGGTCGTCGTGCTCGCGCTGCTGGCGACGGTGGCTGTCCGCGCCGCCGAGCCGACCTTGATCCGCATCGGCGTGCTGCAGTACGGCACCGTCAGCTGGGAACTCGAAGTCATCCAGCGCATGGGGCTCGCGGAGCGCGAAGGCGTGCGCATCGAAGTCGTCCCGCTGGCGTTGAAGGACGCGGCGAACGTCGCGATCCAGGGTGGGGCGGTCGATATCATCGTCAACGACTGGATCTGGGTCGCTCGCCAGCGCGCCGAAGGGCGGGACTTCACCTTCGTGCCCTATTCGCGCGCCGTCGGCGGCATCATGATCCACCCGGATTCGGGCGTGCAGACCCTGTCGGATCTGCGCGGCAGGCGCCTCGGCGTGGCCGGCGGGGCGCTCGATAAGAGCTGGCTGCTGCTGCGCGCGTATTCGCGCAAGACGCTCGGCGAGGACGCGGCGACGCTCGTCAAGGCGGATTTCGCCGCGCCGCCGTTGCTCAACGAGCTGATGCTGCGCGGCGAGCTGCCGGCAGTGCTGAACTTCTGGCACTTCGCCGCCCGGCTGCAGGCCGCGGGGATGCGGGAGCTCCTCGGCATCGACGAGATTCTGCGCGAACTCGGCGTCGCAGGCGAACTGCCGCTCGTCGGCTGGGTGTTCCGCGCAGGATGGGCACAGCGCAATCGCGCGGCGGTCGAAGGTTTTCTGCGCGCCGCAGGCGAGGCCGAGCGGGTGATGCGCGACTCCGACGCGATCTGGCACGAACTGCGACCGCTGACCCGCGCCGAAAACGACGCGACGCTGCTCGCGCTGCGCGACGGTTTCCGGGCCGGTATCGTGACGACCTCCGGCGCGCACGCGCAGGCGACCGCGCGCCAGGTGTTCGACATCCTCGCCCAAGAGGGCGGCCCTGCGCTCGTCGGCAGTGCGCGCGCGTTGCCGGCCGGCACATTCTGGAATCGGGACGCAGCCGGTGAGCACGCGAAGCAGCCTCAATGACGGGGCAGTGTTGCGGGTGTCGCCGCGGCGGAGCCCGGTGACGCTGCGCGTGCCGCGCAGTGACGCCACGTTGCGCATGCTGTCGCTGCTCGCGTTTCTCGCGGCGTGGCAGATCGCGGCGGCAGTGCTGCAGAGTTCGGTGCTGCCGGCTCCGGGTGCGGTGTTCGCGCGCGTCGTCGACGAGACGGTGTCGCTCGCGCTGCCGGTGCACCTGGGCATCACGCTGATGCGCGTCGCGGTGAGCTTCGTGATCGCGATGGCGATCGGCACCGCGATCGGAATCGCGATGGGTCGCTGGCGCAGCGTCGACGTGCTGCTCGACGGCTGGCTGGTGCTCGGGCTCAACATCCCGGCACTGGTGACGATCATCCTGTGCTACGTGTGGTTCGGTCTGAGCGACACGGCCGCGGTCGTTGCGGTCGCGGTGAACAAGATCCCGACCGTCATCGTGACGGTGCGTGAAGGCGCGCGCGCCGTCGATCGTCGCCTGCTGCAGGTCGCACAAGCGTACCGGCTGCCACGCTGGCAGACGCTCGTGCGCGTCTATCTGCCCCAGCTCTACCCGTGGCTGATCGCCGCCGCGCGCAGCGGCCTGTCGCTGATCTGGAAGATCGTGCTGGTGGTCGAGCTGCTCGGCCGCAGCGACGGCATCGGCTTTCAGCTCAACATGTTCTTCCAGTTTTTCGATATCGCCGGCATCCTCGCCTACACGCTGGTGTTCGCGGCGCTCGTGCTGCTCGTCGAGGCGGTGGCGCTGCGCCCGCTCGAGCGGCGCCTCAACCGCTGGCGGAACAACTGAGATGAAACAGCCCCCACGCTCACTTTGTTCGCGGCCCCCCAAGGGGGCACAGGCCCCCCTTGGGGCGGCCCGGCGGGAGTCCTGATGCTGGAAATCGACATCGATCGCAAGCGCTATGCGGACCGCGGCGGCGCGCCGCACGTCGCGCTGTCCGGCCTGAACCTGCAAGTCGGCGACGGCGAGTTCGTCTGCGTCGTCGGGCCTTCGGGCTGCGGCAAGAGCACGCTGCTCAACGTCGTCGGCGGGCTCGACGGCGATGTCGAAGGCCGCGTGCGGCTCGACGGCGAAGCGCCGGGGGAGGGCGTCGGGTTTATGTTCCAGGAGCCGCGGCTGATGCCGTGGCTGAGCGTGCTCGACAACGTGCTGCTGGTCGCGGGACGTTCCGCTGCAGCGAAGGCGCGCGCCGTCGACCTGCTCGTCGCGATGGAACTCGGCGACGTGCTGCAGGCTTATCCCGGCCGCCTGTCGGGCGGCATGCAGCGCCGCGTCGCGCTCGCGCGCGCGTTCGTCATCGAGCCGAAACTGCTGCTGATGGACGAGCCTTTCGTGTCGCTCGACGTGCCGACGGCGAACCGACTGCGCGCGATGCTGGGCGAGCTGTGGCAGCGCTGCCGCTCGACGGTGCTGTTCGTCACGCATGACCTGCGCGAGGCGCTCGCGCTCGGCGACCGCGTCTGTTTCCTGTCCGGGGCGCCCGGGCGCGTCGTGCTCGACCTTGCCGTGACGCTGCCCCGGCCGCGCGCCGCGGACGGCGCCGCAGTGCTCGAACTGCAGGCGCGTCTGCTCGCGCAGCATCCCGCGCTGCTCGCCGGCCTCGCGAGCGGCAACGGGTGCGCACCAGGGCGCGACGATGGCTGAAGCGATGACGGAGGCGGCGACGCAGGCAACGACTGCCGCGCTCGACGCGGCGGCTCCGCTGCTCGAACTGCACGCGGTGCACAAATCCTACGGCGCGCGGGAAGCGCTGCGCGGCGTCAGCGTCGCGGTCGCGCGCGGCGAGTTCGTCGCGCTGCTCGGGCCGAACGGCGCCGGCAAGAGCACGCTGTTCCAGCTCTTGACGGGGCTCTTCAATGCCGACGCAGGCCATATCGCGGTCTGCGGCCACGATCTCCGTGACGATCCGGTCGGCGCGCTCGCCGGCGTCGGCGTCGTGTTCCAGCAGGCGACGCTCGATCTCGACCTGTCCGTCGAAGCGAACCTGAAATTCCACGCGCGGCTGCACGGTCTCGGCAGGCGCCATGCGCGCGTCCGCATCGACGACGCGCTCGCCCGCGTCGGCCTCGCCGGACGCGCGTCGGACCCGGTGCGCGAGCTCAGTGGCGGCAACCGGCGCAAGGTCGAGCTCGCGCGTGCGCTGGTGCATGAACCGGCGGTGCTGCTGATGGACGAGGCGACGGTCGGGCTCGACCCGGCATCCCGCCGTCAGCTGCTCGACGAAGTGCTGCGCCTGCGGGATCGCGGCGTCGCGGTGCTGTGGGCGACCCACCTCGTCGACGAGGCCGAAGCCGCCGACCGCGTCGTCGTGCTGCATCTGGGCCGCGTGCTCGCGGACGGCCCGCCCGACGCGCTGGTCCGCGCGGCGGGCACGGCGACGCTCGCCGAAGCTTTTCTGCAAATGACCGGCGGCGCGGGGAGCGCGTGACGCATCGTGCCGAACGACGCAATCGCAACAGGAACAGCGAACATGAAGAGGAGACAGACTTGACTCGACCCCGACGACCCGGACGCGGCGCACCGGCCGCCGCCCTCGCGCTTGCGTTGGTGCTCGCGGCCGCGCCGGCGCTGGCCAAGGAGACCGGCTACGTGTTCGTCAGCAGCGAGAACGACAACGCGGTGACGGTGCTCGACGGCAGGACCTGGCAGGTCGTGAAGACGATCGCGACCGGGGCGCGGCCGCGCGACATGCGCCTGAGTCCGGACCGCGGCACGCTCTACGTCGTCGCGAGCAAGGCCGGCCGCGTCGATGTCATCGACGTCGCGCGACTGGAGCTCACGCACAGCATCCCGGTCGGCGAGGACCCCGAGATGTTCGACGTCGGAGCCGACGGCAAGCGGATGTACGTGTCGAACGAGGAAGACGCGCGGGTCTCGGTCATCGACATCCCGGGGCGCAAGGCGGTCGCAACGATCGACGTCGGCGAGGAGCCTGAAGGGGTCAAGCTGAGCCCGGACGGGCGGCGGCTTTACGTGACGTCCGAAGTCGCGAACATGGTGCACGTGATCGACACCGCGACGCACCGGATCGCCGCGAACGTCGTCGTCGGCAACCGGCCGCGCCGCTTCGCGATGACGCCCGACGGCGGCGAAGTGTGGGTCACGAACGAGCTCGGCGGCGCGGTGACGATCCTCGATGGCGCAAACAACGCGCTCAAAGGGACGGTCGAATTCAAGCCGAAAGGTTTTCGCGCCGACGAGGTCACGCCGGTCGGCATCGTGATGAGCCGCGACGGCAGGACCGCTTATGTCACGCTCGGTCGCGCGAACCACGTCGCGATCGTCGAAGTCGCGAGCCGCAAGGTGACGGACTACGTGCTTGTCGGCAACCGCGCGTGGGGCGCGACGCTGAACCGCGACGAGAGCCTGCTGCTCGTCGCGAACGGGCTGTCCGACGACATTTCGGTCGTCGATACGCGCACCCGCAAAGTGCTGCGCTCGGTGCCGGTCGGGCGCGTGCCGCATACGGTCGTCGTCGATGACTGACGGGATCGCCAGGACGGTCGGGGCGAGCGTGACGGCGTCCCGCCACATGAGCCGCAAGCGAAGCGGTTGGCGCTGCGGACGATCGATGGTCGGCTTGGCGTTCGCGCTGCTCGCGTCGTGGTCGTTCGCCGCGACGCCGTCCGCGCTGCCGAAAGCGGGGCCGAACGGCAACGACGCCACGCTGGCCGCGCCCGCTCGCGCCTCCGGCCCGGTCGCGAAAGCGCTTCGCATCGGCTTCGTCGAGCTCGAGCCGGATGCGCGCTACGATCCGCTGCGGCTGAAGTTTCGCGGCCTCGCCCAACCGCTCGGCCGGCCGTTCGCCGGCGCCGAAGTGGCGCTGCGCGAAGCGCGCTTCGTCGGTGACGCGCTCGGCGTCGGCTTCGCGCTCGAGCGCGTCGCGGCCGCCGACGCGAAAGCGCTGCTCGCGGCGATCGACACGTTGCACAGGGACGGCGTGCAGTTCTTCCTCGTCGACGCGCCCGGCGCCGTCGTTGCCGAGCTGTCGAAAGCGCTGCGCGGGCGCGAGCTGCTGCTGTTCAACGTCTCGGCGCCGGACGACGCGCTGCGCCAGGAGCAGTGCCAGCCGAATTTGCTGCACACCTTGCCGAACCACGCGATGAATGCCGACGCGCTGGCGCAGTTCCTGGTGGCGAAGAAATGGCGTTCGGTGCTGATGCTCGAAGGGCCGCGCGCCGAGGATCGGCTCATCGCGGCGGCGTTCGAGCGGGCGGCGAAGCGCTTCGGCGTGAAGATCGTCGAGACGAAGAAATTCGTGCTCTCGAACGACCCGCGCCAGCGCGAACAGGGCAACGTCGCGCTGCTGACGGCCGGGGCGGAGCACGACGTCGTGTTCGTCGCCGACAGCGACGGCGAGTTCGCGCGCAGCGTCCCGTACCGCAGCGTGCGCGCACGACCGGTCGTCGGCGCCGAAGGTCTCGCCGCGCTGGCCTGGCACTGGTCGTGGGAGCGTCACGGCGCGCCGCAGTTGAACGCGCGGCTCGAGAAGCAAGCCGGGCGGCAGATGAGCGACTCCGACTGGGCCGCGTGGGTCGCGGTGAAGGCGATCGTCGAAGCGGTCGTGCGCACGCAGAATGCCCCGTTCGCGAAGTTGCGCGACTACCTCCGCGGCGACGAGATCACGATCGACGGCTTCAAGGGCAACCGCCTCGACTTCCGCCCGTGGGACAACCAGCTGCGCCAGCCGATGCTGCTCGCGACGCACAACGCCGTCGTCGAACGTGCACCGATCGCGGGCTTCCTGCATCCGGCCAACAACATGGACACGCTCGGTTTCGACCGGCGCGACAGCCGCTGTGGGTTCTGAACCTTCCTGTGACGAAGGGATGCGATGAGACTGTCCCATGCACTGCTCGCGCTGCAGGCGATCGCGGGACGTGAAATCGCCAAGTTCGTCCGCCAGGGCGGGCGCTTTGCGTCGGCGCTGGTGCGCCCGCTGCTGTGGCTCGTCGTGTTCGCGGCGGGCTTCCAGAACGTCTTCGGCGTGTCGATCATCCCGCCCTACGACACCTACATCCCGTACCAGGTCTATATCGTGCCGGGCCTGCTCGGCATGGTGCTGCTGTTCAACGGCATGCAATCGTCGCTGGCGATGGTCTATGACCGCGAGATGGGGATGATGCGGCTGCTGCTGACCGCGCCGCTGCCGCGCTGGTACCTGCTGTTCGCGAAGCTTGTGGCCGGCACGCTGCTGTCGGTGCTGCAGGCGTATGTGTTCCTCGTCATCGCGGCGCTGTTTGGCGTCGATGTGCCGTGGAGCGGCTGGCTGTACGCGCTGCCGGTGCTGGTGCTGGCGGGGATGATGCTCGGCGCGTTGGGCCTGTTGCTGTCGGTGCAGGTGCGCCAGCTCGAGAACTTCGCCGGCACGATGAACTTCGTCATTTTCCCGATGTTCTTCCTGTCGCCGGCGCTGTATCCGCTGTGGAAGCTCGAGGAGTCCGGTGCCGCGGCGATTCATGCGATCGCGCAGTGGAACCCTTTCACGCATGCGGTCGAGGCGATCCGTTTTGCGCTGTACGGCCAGTTCGCCGGCACGTCGGTCGCGATCGTCGGCGGCTGCCTCGTGCTGTTCTTCATGCTCGCCGCATGGGGTTACGACCCGCAGCGCGGCATGCTGAAGAAAAGCGCTAAAACTGCGTGACGGGAACTGGACGGGAACTGTTCAGCGACAACTGTTCAAGCCCGATGCAAGGTGTTCAAAAATGGAGCACCTTGCATCGTGGCTCAAATGATTTTCCGGCTTTCACGGCGACTGGTGCGTCACGCCGTGCGCGGCAAAAATGCGGCCGAGTTCGCCGGACCTGTGCAGTTCGGCGATTGCGCTCGCCAGCGCGGCGGCCAGTTCGCGGCTCTCGGCTTTCACCGCCATGCCGAGCGGCCACGTGCTGACGCGCATCTCGGGCAGCGCGAGCGCATCGAGCTCGAACCGTCCGCGCTCCGGCAGTGCCGCTTCGAGCTGGCTGCGCGGCGCGAGCACCGCGCTGACTTCGCCTCGCGTCATCGCGGCGGTGGCGTCCGCGACGCTGCGAAAATGCACGACGTTGTCGCGCAGCCGGCCGTTCAGCACGTTCAGCAGGAAGTCGCTCGCGTGCGTGTCGAGCTCGGCGCCAATCTTCTCGCGCGTGAATACTTCGAGCGCGTTCGCGGCGGAACCGGCGGGCAGCGGCACGCGCGCGCCATCGCGTGCCAGCGCCATCGTCTCGCGGTGGTACGGCGCGATGATCTGCACCTTGTCGTTGCGCGCGGCGAACTGCGCGTCGACGGGGACGTGCATCATCACGTCGGCAGGGCGGGTGCCGAGGTAGTGGCCACGCCACACCATGTTGCGCAGGTCGTCGTTCATGTCCTCGTCGGCCGCGAACTGCACGAACTCGGCGCGCAGGCCGAGCCGTTCGGCGAGCGCCTGCGCGACGGCGACGTCGATGCCCTTGCCGCGGGCCGAATACGGGGCGAAGTCCGCATACACCGCAATGCGCAGCGTGTCTGCCTGCTGCAACTCGAGCTGGGCGACCGCGTGGGTCGGCAGCAGCGTGCCGGCAAGCAGCGCGCCTGCGGCGAGCAGGAAGCGACGCCGCTCACTCCTCACGGACCGTCTCCAGCCACGCGCGGATCGCCCACATCGCCTCCTGCGACAGCGTGCCCTCGAACGGCGGCATATATACGGCGCCGTTGCGCGTGACGCCGTTGCGCACCCGGCCGATGAAGTATTCGTCGGTTTCCGGTTCGAGGTCGAGCAGGCGCAGATCGGGTGCGATGCCGCCCGAGACGGCGCCGAGGCCGTGGCAGCGGGCGCAGTTCTGGGTGTACGCCGAATCGCCGATGCGGATTGCTTCCTTGTCACCGCGGTAAGGATTGACCGTCTGCCAGTCTTCGCCGAGCTGCTTCAACGACGACGTATCGACTGCCTGCGGCGTCACGTCGCCGTGTGCGTGCGCAACTCCTGCGGTGGCCGCGAACGCAAACGCTGCCGTGAATGCTCCGACTCGCAGTCCGCGCGCCAGGGTCTCCTTGTAATTGTGCATTTCCACCGTCCTGTTTCCTTATGGCTGAAGTGATTCGGATCATACTGCCGTCGGTGCGGCATGACCTGTTACTGCAAGGCCTGTGCCACTCTCGCAGCTGCCTTGCCAACTGCCCCGCCCCCGGCCGCAAACCGCACGGCGACTGGAAGAATGCAATGGCATGAAGGTTGCTAACCATGTTTCACGCTGCTGTGAAGCTGCTTGCTTCAAGGTGGGGCAGGTGCTACTTTTTGGCGCACAGGGGCGCTCATAAAAAACATGCCTCGTACGGCGGGCGGGACAGGAGGAGGAGACGATGGTATTGCCGCAATTGCGGGACCGGCGTGACAACGCGCTGGTCGACGCGCGCCGGTTTTTCTTCGAGCATGGCGAAGTGCCCGAGTCGGGGCTTGCGCCGCCGCTGCTGCGTTCCTGGCAGCGCTGCCGCTCGACCGGACTGGATCACCTCAACAAGCATTCCTCTGATCCGGAAGGTCGCGCCGGGCTGTCCGAAGCGCGCGAGCGCAGCGCACAGCTGCTGGAGCACGCCGGCGGGATCATGGAGCACGTCTTCGAGCAGATCCGCGCCTCCGGCAGCATGGTGATCCTCGCCGACATCCACGGCATGATCCTTCATTGTCTCGGCGACGCCGATTTCCTCGGCCGCGCGCAACGCGTCGCGCTGCAGCCGGGCTCTTCGTGGGACGAAGCGGAGCGCGGCACGAACGCGATCGGCACCGCGATCGTGGAACGTACACCTGTCGAAGTTCTCGGCGCCGAGCACTATCTCGAACGGAACGGCTTCCTGACCTGCAGCGCATCGCCGGTGTTCGATGCGCGCGGGCAACTGGCCGGCGTGCTCGACATTTCGGGCGACTACCGCAGCCAGCAGCGGCATACGCTCGGCCTCGTACGGCTGTCGGTGGAACTGCTCGAAAAGCGGCTGTTCGAGGCGGAATTCGCGAGGGAGATCCAGATCGCGTTCCATTCGCGGCCGGAATACGTCGGCAGTCTGCAGGAAGGAGCGCTCGCGGTCGGCGAGGACGGCCGGCTCCTCGGTGCCAACCCGGTCGCGCGGGAAGCGCTGGGGCTGGGCGTCGGATTTGTTCCGGCGCCGGTTTTCAACAACTTGTTCAGGCTCGGTCTGGGGCAGGTGCTCGACCGCGCGGCGAGCGCCGGCGACGCGTTGCTGATGCTCGAGATGCGGCGCGGCGACACGGTGTACGCCCGCGTGCGCGTGCCACGCGGGCCGCGCACTGCAGTTCCCGCCACCGGACTCGCGGACCGCGCCGCCGAGCCGCGGCGCACGGTGCCGAAAGCGGGCGAGGCGGGCGGCAACGCGATCACGCTCGAGTGCCTCGCGACCGGCGACGAGCGGCTGCAGCTCGCACTCGATCGGGCGCGCCGGGTGCAGGGCAAGGACATTCCGCTGCTGATCCAGGGCGAATCGGGTGTCGGCAAGGAACTCTTCGCGCGAGCTTTCCACAACAGCGGAACGCGGCGCGACGGCCCGTTCGTCGCGCTGAACTGTGCGGCGATTCCCGAGAACCTGATCGAATCCGAACTGTTCGGCTACATCGGCGGCGCTTTCACCGGCGCGCGCCGGGAGGGGCGGTCGGCAAGATCCAGCAGGCGCACGGCGGCACGCTGTTCCTCGACGAAATCGGCGACATGCCGCTCGGCATGCAGGCGCGGCTGCTGCGCGTGCTGCAGGAACGCTGCGTATCGCCGATCGGCTCGCTCAAGACGACGCCGGTCGACCTGTCGCTGGTCTGCGCGACGCACCGCATGTTGCGCGACGCGGTGAAACAGGGGCTGTTCCGCGAGGACCTCTATTACCGCGTCAACAGCCTCACCGTGACGCTGCCGCCGCTGCGCGAGCGCACCGACATCCGCTCGATCGTGACGAAGATTCTCGCCGCCGAGGCCGAGGCGAGCGGCGCGCGCGCAGCGGCGATCACGATCAGCGGCGAGGTCATGGACTTCTTCGAACGTTACGCCTGGCCGGGCAACGTGCGGCAGCTGCAGAACGTGATCCGGGTCGCGGTCGCGCTGCTCGACGACGAGTCCGAGATACGGCCGGTGCATCTGCCCGAGGAATTGTTCGGCATCGACGGGGACGGCGAGCACGAAGAGCGCTCGGGGCGGGCCGCTGAGCCGCCCCCCCGGACGGCTGTCGGCGGCAACGTCGTGCGCAGTCTCGACGAAATCGAACTCGACGCGGTCGCGACCGTGATGCGCGAGGTGGGCGGCAACGTCTCGGCCGCGGCACGCCGCTTGGGCGTCAGCCGCAACACGTTGTATCGCAAGCTCGGGCGGATGAGCTGAGCGTTCAGAATCGATAGCTCGCCCGCACCCCGGCGTACCAGCTGCGCTCCGGCCCGGGTTCGTAGAACCGGCCGTTGCCGTCGCCGACGATCACCGAAGCGATGTGCTCGCGGTCGAACAGGTTGTCGAGCCGCAGCATCTCGTTGAACGTCCATGGGCCGGATTTCTGTTCCGCGGTGAAGCGCAGGTTCACCAGCGCGTGGCCCGGTGCGGCGCGCTCGAAGTTGGTATCCTCGACGTACACCTTGCTGCGATAGAGTGCCTCGAGTGCCGTCGCGACTCCGTCGACGGGAGTCCATTCGAGTTCGGCGTAAGCCGACAGCGCAGGAATGCCGGGCAGGCGCCTGCCATCGGCGATCGTCTTCGCCGCCGCGCCGCTGCCGGTCACGAAAGTTTCGTCGTAGATCGCCTGCAGCCGCGTCACCGTGACCCGGCCGCGCCAGTTGCGCGACAACTCGCTGTCGAGCGCGAGCTCGACGCCTCGGCGCAGCGTCGTGCCGGCATTCTTGAACACGGTGCGCCCGCCGGAGCTGCTCTCGACGACCAGTTCGTCGTCGGTGCGCACCTGGAACAGCGCAGCGTTGAGCCGCGTGTTGTCGCCGACGAAAGCTTTGACGCCCAGTTCGAGCTGCGTGCTGGTCGCAGGTTCGAGGCCGAAATTGAAGCCGGCGGCGCCGCCCGCGCCCGAATACGCGAGTTCGGTCATCGTCGGGGTCTCGAAGCCACGCGCGGCGCTGCCGTAAAAGTTCAGCGCCGGGCTCAGCTTGTAGACGACGCCGAGCGCCGGAGTCGTCTCGCGGAAAGTCAGCTCGCCGCTGTCGTCGCCGTTCGCGAGGTAGTCGTCATCGACGTCGAACTTCACGCGGCTGTGGCGCAGCCCCGCGGTCCATTGCCACGCCCCCTGTTCCCAGGTCGTCTGCACGTACGGATCGATGCTCGTGACCGTGTCCGTCTCGTCGCGGCGCAGCCGGCCTTTGACGCCGAGCGTCGTGCCGACGAAGTTCTCGAAGCCCTGGCGGTCGTCCTCGGAGCGGTCGAGGTCGAGGCCCGCGGTGAACGTCAGCTTGCCCGCTCCGAGCTCGCGGCGGCCGATCCAGCGTGCGCCGACGCCGTGGAAGTCGCGGTCGAAATCGATGACGCCGCCGGAATGCCGCGGGTTCGCTTGCGGGCCGGCCGGGATCGACTGGTATTGCGTCACGCTGCGCTGCCCGGCATACGCGACCAGCTGCAGACGGTCGTCGCCGAAGCGCCGCTCGTAAGTCGCGCCGCCCTGAAAGTGGTCGATGCGCTTGCGCGTATCGAATAGTTCGGCGACCGGTTCGGCGGCGCGCGGGTCGCGCCGGTAGGTGGCCCACGTCAGGCCCAGCGGGTCTTCGGTGTCGGGCTGACGCAGGCCGCTTGCCGTCAGTGTCAGCCGGCTGTCGGCGTCCGGCGTGAAGTTCAGCTTCGCGAACGCCTGCTCGCGCGTCGCCGCGCTGTGGTCTCGATAGCCGTCGGTGTCGAAGCGCGACGCATCGAGCAGGTAGCCGACGCCGTCCTTCTCGCCTTCGCTGCCAACTCCGATCCGGGTCGTGCCCCAGGCGCCGGCGAGGGCGCCGCCGCGCACGCTCGGCGCGCCTTTCGGGTCGCGCGAAAAAAGCTGGATCACGCCGCCGGCGTGGTTGCCGTAGATCGTCGAGAACGGTCCCCGCAGCACTTCGATGCGCTCGGCGACGTCGAGATTGAACGTCGCCGCCTGGCCCTGGCCGTCGGGATTGCTCGCCGGGATGCCGTCGGCGATGAGCTTCACGCCGCGCACGCCAAACGCGGAGCGCGCGCCGAAGCCGCGGATCGAGATCTGCAGGTCCTGGGCGTAGTTCTGGCGGTTCTGCACGACGAGTCCGGGAATGCCGGCGAGCGCTTCGGAGGCGTTGACGCCCGGATTGCCGGCCTGCACCTTGGCCATATCCACGACATCGACCGAGAACGGCAGATCGAAGCTCTCGGTCTCGACGCGGCTGCCGGTGACGACGACCGGATTCAGGACCGGCGCCGGATCGGCAGCGAAAACCGGCGCTGAACCGATGCTGGCGAGGCCGGAGAGCAGTGCGAGCGCGACACGACGCAAGCGGGGGCGGGGCGTGTCGCGATTGGACGTCGAAGAAGGGCGATTCATCGGGCGGTGTCCTGTCAGGGGATCGATTGTCCGGGCGTTGGAGGTCAAGTGTACGGGTGCGGCCGTCATTGCGTAAGCTGCCGCCCTTTCCGCCGCAGCAGCATCACCGGCACGCAACGCTTCGGGTCATGATAGATACCCACGCAGTCGAGGCACTGAAAGCAGTCGTCGTAGCGGATCGCGCCGTTGCGGTCGATCGCATCGTACGCGCAGCGATGGCGGCAGCGCTGGCAGGGTTTTCCGCAATCGCGGCGGCGCGGCAGCCAGCGCAGCCGACGCAGTTTGCCGCCGAGCACCATCGCGGCGCCGAGCGGACACAGGTAGCGGCAGAAGAACTTGTAATACACCGTGCCGACTGCAAGCAGCACGATGGCATAGGCGACGAACGGCCAGGCGCGGTCGAAGCCGACGGTGATCGCAGTCTTGAACGGTTCGATTTCGACCAGGCTCTCGGCCACCTGCGGGGCGAAAGCTGCCGCGCCGACGAGGGCGAGCAGCAGCGCATGGCGACCGCGATCGAGCCGCTGCGCAAGACGCTGCGGCAGGCGTCGCCGCGGGACGCGGCCCAGGCGGCCCAAGTGCGCCGCGAATTCCTGCAGCGCGCCGAACGGGCATAGCCAGCCGCAGTAGGCGCCGCGCCCCCAGACGAGAAAACTCGCCAGCACGAAAGCGATGAGCAGCAGCGAGACCGGATCGTAGAGGTAGCTCGCGAGGCTCTGGCCGGCCCGGAGCATCTTGACCGCGCCGGTCAGCTGCACGATCGACAGCTGGCCTTGCGCATGCCAGCCGACGTAGCCGAGCGTGAAGGCGAGGAAGCCGAAGCGGAACAGCTTCAGCCGGCGCGGCGTCACGCTGATCCAGCGCGGCCGTGCGAGTACCGCGGCGAGCAGGGCGAGCGCCGTGCCGATCACGGCGAGGTCGGTGCGCCGCTCCTGCCAGGCGATCAGCCAGTCCGGGGGTGGCGCCGGGGGGCGCTCGAAGTAGGACTCCGGCACGCGATAAGTGACCTGCACGCTGCGGCGGGTGAGCTCCGGCAGAATCGTGCCGCGGGCGCGTACGAGCGTCAGTTCGAAATCCTGCACGCTGCCGGGGTCGACGCCGGCGAGCGGCGCCGCCTTGAGGACCAGCGCCGCGTTCAGCGGCGGCGCGCCGGGCGGTGGGCGCGGATCGAGATCCGCATCGCGCAGCTCGAACGGCACGCCGCCTTGTCTGAGCGTCAGACGCGCCGGCGCGGTGCCGCGCACGAAGCGTTCGTCGATCAACGAAGTGCGCCCGGCAGTGGCGACCCACCACGCCTGCTGGCCGGGCTCCAGCGCCTGCTGCAGTTCGGCGAAGCCCGCGTCGCCGAGGATCGCGCGGCCGATGCTCGGAGGATTGAGCCAGGCGACGTAGAGCTCGACGAAAGTCTCGCCGGGCGCAGTGAGCGCTGCCGGGTCGAGTCCGGCAGCATCGCTGTCGGCGAACAGCGCCTCGGCGTCACGGTTGGCGACGCGCAGCGTCGCGATCGCGCCGCTGCCGAGCAGGTCGGCGAAGCTGCGCTGCTCGTAGCGGTCCTCGCGCGCCCGGGCGGGCGGGCCAACGTCCGATGGCGCCGCAAAACCCAGGCGGGCGCGCGCGACCGCGACCGCGGCGGTGAGGACGGTCTGATTGACGATGCGTACCGACGCAGTGGCCTTGGTGATGCCGTCGAGCACGACCCGATCGCCGCCGCCTTCGGCTCCGGAAGCGGCGCCGTAGACGGTCGACACGGTGATCGACTCGCCGAGGTTGCGCCCCGCATACTGGCGCACGAACTCGTGCAGCGGGCTTTCGCCGAGCCCGCCGAGGAACACCGGCTCGTGCTGGCGCAGCACTTCGACGCTCGTGAAGTTGCCGCGCCGATCGAGCGCGATCAGCAGGTTGATCGGCGTGCCTTCGAAGCCGGGAAGGGGCGCGAGATCGATCGACTCGAACGCCCACCCGACCGGGCCGCCTTCGGGCGCAAGTTCGCTGTGGATCGGCCACACCGGCACGTCGTCGGCCTGGTCGCCGACGCGCAGCGGCGGGGGAAAGCGCCGTTCGAGGTCGATGCGCGTCAGCTCACCGGCGAAGGACGTCGCGGCTGCGATGGCGCCGATCAGCACGCACAGCACTGCGGCGAACCGGCGCAGGAGCGTGCTTGCGGCGTCCCGAGCCGCTCCGGTGCGCTCCCTGCGGTCGTCGCTGTCGCGCTTCACACTGCGATCAGGCCGCTGCGCACGGCGATCAGCGCGAGTTCGGCGGCGTTGGCCGCGTTGAGCTTCTGCTTGATGTGGTAGAGATGCGTGCCGACCGTGCTCGGACTGAGCTTGTGGGTCGTGGCGACCTGGTTCACCGAGTTGCCCTGCGCCAGCTGCAGGAAGACGGCGAACTCCTTGTCGGTGAGCGCGTCGGCCGGGTCGCCGTTGCCGCCGAACTGCGCCAGCGCCAGTTGCGGCGCCAGTTCGGGGTCCACGTAACGCTGGCCGCTCGCGATCCGCGCGACGGCCCGCACCAGTTCCTGCGGCTGGGCGCGCTTGGACAGGTAGCCGGTCGCGCCGGCGCGCAGCGCGCGCAGCGGAATCTGCGCATCTTCGTGCGCGGAGAGCATCAGCACGCGCGCATCGGGGCGGTGCGCGAGCAGGCGTTCGAGCGCGGCCAGCCCGCCGATGCCCGGCATCGACACGTCCATCAGCAAGGCATCGGGGCGGTGTTCGGCGAAAGCCGTGAGCGCCGCCTCGCCGCTGTCGGCTTCGGCGGCTACCTGCGCGCCCGCGCCTTCGAGCAGCATGCGAAACCCCATGCGGACGACGGCGTGGTCGTCGGCGAGGATCAGGCGGAGGTTTTCAAGCGGTGCGCAGGCCATCGGGGAGATCCTCGCAAAGGGGGTTCGTGGGGAGCAGCGCGGCGACGCGCAGGCCGCCGCCGGGCGGCGTGTCGAAGCGCAGCTCGCCGCGCCGTTCGGCGACGCGCTCCTTCATGCCGGCGAGCCCGAAGCGGCCGGCGCCGGGTTCGCCGGCCAGACCGCGACCGTTGTCGCAGACTTCGAGCGCGACCGCATCGGGCTTGAACTCCAGGCGCACTTCGACGCGCGACGCGCCGGCATGGCGGGCGACGTTCGTGAGGCTTTCCTGCAGCAGGCGCAGCACGGTGAGCCCGAGCGCTTCGTCGGTCGCTGTCGCCGGCGACGTGACACAGTCGACGTGGATATGCGGATGGTGGCCGGACCACAGCCGGCAGTAGTCGGCCACTGCGCGGTCGAGCTGGCTGCTGCCCTTCGCGCCGGCCGGCCGCAGGCGCTGCAGGATCGCGCGCACGCCGTCCTGCATCTGACCGGTCATCGCGAGGATCGCCTGCGCGCTGCCGTAAATCTGCGGCTGATCGTCGCAGCGCTGCAAGATCGCGCCGGAGATCGCGCGCACTGCGGTGATCGCCTGGCCGAGCTCGTCGTGGAGCTCGCGCGCGATCACGCGGCGCTCCTCCGCGAGGCGCACCTGCACGGCGCGCGCAAACGCCTGGTCCTGTTCGAGCCGCAGGTTCTGCGCGCGCGCCTGGTCCAAAGTGTCGGCAAGCCGGTTGTAGCTGCCGGCGAGGCGGTCGAGTTCGACGACCCGATAGCCAGGCAGGCGGATATCGAAGCGGCCGTCCGCGCCGCGTGTCAAGGCCGCATCGATGCGGGCGAGCGGGGCCAGCGCGCGGTCGAGCGCCAGCCGCGCGGCGAATGCGATGAAGAGCAGCAGCGCCAGCGCCGAGCCCAGCCCGGTGCTGAGGTCGTCCCAGGCGTCGAGGATCGCACGCGAGGCGTCCGGGCGCAGCACGATAAGTTGAGCGCCGGCATCGAAGCGGCGCGGCGCGACGGCCGGCGCGAGCCAGTCGGAAAACCACTCGGGAGCGAAGCGGCCGGCCTTGTAGGTCGATTCGGGCGACAGGTAGCTGCGCGTGCCGTCGGCCGCGATCACTTCGAGCTGATTCGCGCGCAGGCGCCCGACCGCGCGCAGATGGGCCATCAGCCGCGCCGGTCCGTCGATGGGGTCGCGCAGCGTCTCGGACACCAGCACGTCGATCCACTGCTGCGCGACGTGGCTGGCGGCCCGGACTTCCTCGTGGATCGCCCGGCGCGTCTCGCGCACCCACCACCCGGCGCCCGCGAGCATGATCAGCGCGAGCGTCGCGATCAGCACCAAGCTCACGCGCGTGCCGAGCGTCGTGGATTTAGCGTGCATCGCCAGCGCCCCGGATTGCCGGTTCGGCGGCGGGAACGCGATGCACGACCGGACGGCGATACGCCCCCGCGGAGTCGGCCCGGCGGCGAAACTGCGGCGCCATCGGGCGGACAGGCATTTCCATCGCATCCCCTCCTGCGGTCGGCAGGCGCCGGACGTGGCGACCGACTCGAAGACCATGAATCGTCCGCAGCAAACTGGCTATCAACATGAAACTCCCTCCGCCGGACGCGGGACGCCGCGCGATGGTGGGTTTTCAGCAAGGGCTGTGCCACCGCGGCGAAGCGGCGGGCCGGGACGTGTGCGTGTCCGCGCTGCTCCGAAACGGAACGAGTGCTGTCATTCGTTACAGGTTTACTGCAAGAAGTCGATGCGCTGGCGGCCGGGAGTACCTATTTTGATATATGCCTGCTGGTGGCATGGCCCTTGCGGGAATGGCTGTCGAACCGGACGAAACTGTCCGGGGGCGTTCCCGACCAAAACGACCAGAAATGCAAGGAGGAAGGTAAATGAAGCAGATCCGGAAAAACATACGGGGGCCCGTCGCCGCCACGGTTCTCGCGCTCGCACTCGCGAGCGTCGGAGTCGCCCAGGCGAAGGAAGTGACCGATGCGGACATCCTCAACGACGACACGATCACCACACAGGTGGTCACGCACGGCCTCGGCACGAAAGGACAGCGCTTCAGCCCGCTGACGCAGATCAACGCACAGACGGTCAAGGATCTCGTGCCGGTATGGTCGTTCTCGTTCGGCGGCGAAAAGCAGCGCGGTCAGCAGTCGCAGCCGCTCGTCCACGACGGCAAGATGTTCGTCACCGCGTCCTACAGCCGCATCTTCGCGCTCGACGTCAAGACCGGCGAGAAGCTGTGGAAGTACGAGCATCGCCTGCCCGACGGCATTATGCCGTGCTGCGACGTCGTCAACCGCGGTGCCGCGATCTATGGCGACCTGGTGATCTTCGGCACGCTCGACGCGCAGCTCGTCGCGCTGAACAAGGACACCGGCAAGGTCGTGTGGAAAGAGAAGATCGAGGACTACAAGGCCGGCTACTCCTTCACCGCGGCGCCGCAGATCGTCAAGGGCATGGTCATCACCGGCAACTCGGGCGGCGAATTCGGCATCGTTGGCCGCGTCGACGCGCGCGACGCGAAGACCGGCAAGCTGGTGTGGACGCGGCCGGTCGTCGAAGGCCACATGGGCTTCAAGTACGATGCGGCCGGCAAAGAGGTCGAGAACGGCATTTCCGGCACGACGAACGCGACGTGGGAGGGCGATCTGTGGAAGACCGGCGGCGCCGCACCGTGGCTGTCCGCGTATTACGATCCGGACGTCAATCTGATCTACATCGGCACCGGCAACCCGTCGCCGTGGAACAGCTGGCTGCGCCCCGGCGACAACCTGTATTCGTCCTCGACGGTCGCGATCGACCCCGATAGCGGCAAGATCGTCTGGCACTACCAGACGACGCCGCACGACGGCTGGGACTACGACGGGGTCAACGAATTCGTGTCCTTCGAATACAAGGACCCGAAGACCGGCAAGACGATCAAGGCCGGCGGCAAGGCCGATCGCAACGGCTTTTTCTTCGTCAATGACCGCACCGACGGCAAGCTGCTGAACGCGTTCCCGTTCGTCAAGCAGATCGACTGGGCGAAGGGGATCGACCTCAAGACCGGACGGCCGATCTTCGATGACGCGAAGCGCCCCGGCAACCCGTTCACCGAAGGCGGCGGCGACGGCAAGAAAGGCACGACCGTGCTCAACGCGCCGTCCTTCCTCGGCGGCAAGAACCAGATGCCGATGGCCTATAGCCCGAAGACCGGTTATTTCTACGTGCCGGCCAACGAGTGGGCGATGGACATCTGGAACGAGCCGGTCTCGTACAAGCGTGGCGCGGCCTACCTCGGCGCGGGCTTCACGATCAAGCCGCTGCACGACGACTACATCGGCGCGCTGCGCGCGGTCGACCCGGTCAGCGGCAAGATCGTCTGGGAAGTCAAGAACAACGCGCCGCTGTGGGGCGGAGTGCTGACGACCGGCGGCAACCTGGTGTTCTACGGCACGCCCGAAGGCTATCTGAAAGCCGTCGACGCGACCACGGGCGCCGAAGCATGGAAGTTCCAGACCGGCTCCGGGATCATCGCGCCGCCGATCACGTGGGATGACAACGGCGAGCAGTACGTGGCGGTCGTGTCGGGCTGGGGCGGCGCGGTGCCGCTGTGGGGCGGCGACGTCGCCAAGCGCGTGAATATGCTGGAGCAGGGCGGTTCGGTGTGGGTGTTCAAGCTGCACAAGTCCTGATGTACTGACCGCCCGTCGGCACGCGGCGGTAAAAGCCGAATCCGGGTGACCGGTAGCGGCGCCCTGTGACGGCGCAGGGGCCGCGTGCATCACGACGCCGCCGGATCGAGGCCGGGAGGGATACCGAGATGGATGACAAACGAATCGTCGCACGGCTGATGCTTGTCGTCGCGACGCTGATCGGCATCGGTGTCCTGTCCGGTGCCCGCGCTTCCCCGGCTGCAGAAAGTCCGGGCGGTGTGACGATTCTCGTCGAAGGGGAGGGATGGGGCTCGGCCGATCGCGAGGAGATCGAAACCCTGCTCCATGCCGTCGCCGACGAGTTGATCGGCCGTGGCGCAGGCGCGGTCGATCAGCCGATCGTGGTCACGCATGCTCCCGGCAGCCCGGTGACGCTTTATGAAAGGGGCGTCGCCGGCGAATACCTGGTACGGCTGTCAGCGCGCAACCGGAGCTGGGCGCAATACGCGTACCAGTTCGGACATGAGCTGTGCCACATCATGTCCAATTTTGACGGCGCCGCCGGCGTCGCGGTGCGCAAGCGCAACCAGTGGTTCGAGGAGGCGGTCTGCGAAGCTGCCGGCCTGTACGCGCTGCGGAGCATGGCAAGCCGCTGGCAGACCGATGCACCCTATTCCACCTGGAAAGATTACGCTCCGGTGCTGCGCCGCTATGCGGACCGCCTGGTCGCGGAACCGCATCGCCGCTTGCCCGAAGGGATTTCCGCCGGTCAGTGGCTGCAAGGGCGGCTCGCTGTCCTCGCGCGCGACCCCTACCGCCGCGACGACAACGAAGTCGTCGCGAACCTGTTGCTGCCGTTGTTCGAACGGGATCCCGAAGGCTGGGCTGCGCTTCGCTCGCTGAATCGGCATCCGGCCGATGCGACCGTCGATCTGTCGCAGTACTTGCTCCACTGGCGCAGCAATGCGGCGCGCGAGCACCGGCAATTCATCGACGAGGTGACGGCCGAACTCGGCCTCGGCGGACTCCCGGATCTTCGCGACGTGGAACTTTCGCCCACAATCGCGGCGACTGACGCGGCGCGTCCGGCCCGCGTTCAGGCCGGCAGCGCAGGCCCGCTCCCGCAGTGAAGTACACCACCACATCTGCCCGGGACGCAGGCACCGCCTCGGGTGGCGTCAGTTGAAACCGGCGGCCTCCCGTTCTGCGAGCGCGTTTCTCATGCGAATCTCGAAGCCCAGTCGCTGGACGTAGCGATCGAGATCGCGGTCGCCGACCGAGCTTCCGCGCGGACCTTCTTCGCCGGGAGCGTCGCCGGGACGTCCGAACACGCCCGCGTCCTGTTTGATTTCCAGCCCGTCTTGCACTGCCCGCGCCTGCTCGTCGAAGGACTCATCCGTGACTTCGTCAGGAGCCGCCATGCTCGGCGGCACGGTCAACGCCAGTGTTGTCATCGCCGCCAGGAAAACCGATCTGGCGCTCATGTTCCTGGTGTTCATGTTCGTTCTCCCGAACGCGTTGTTCCCTGGAGTTGCTGCTGGTCTGAGCCGAGCGTTTACGCTTTCAATATAGGTGCCCATCGAGCCGATACAACGCGCGCTTCGAAGCTGCGTGTCCGCCTCCGAACCCGGCCGGAAGCGCCGCGGGAGAGCGTCGGCGGTGCGGTGTGCCGCGGCCAGCGCCGGGCGCGGTCAGCGGACATGCATGAACTGGCATATCCCTTGCGTAAATACGCCAGTGATTCGAACGTCCGGAGTGGACCGCGAATCTGCGCCTGCGTTGGCCGCTGTTCAAGCTGCCCAGCTTGGCGGGGCGCCACGGACTCGTCGAGTTTCCGGCCTGTCGAGCGCTTTCGGCGACACACCATTTACTTACTGAACAAGAGGAGATTGCCCGATGAAACCTGTTTTCCCGTCGAAGTGCCTCCTTGTCGCAGCGCTTGCGGCCGGGCTTTCACTGCCGGTTGCCGCCGCCGACCGGGCCACGCCGCGCGAAGCGCGTGCGTTGTTCGAGCGGGCCGTCGAGTACATGGAAGCGAACGGGCCCGAGCGCGCCTTCGCTGCGTTCAACAACCAGAAGGGGCAGTTCGTCCGCGAGGACCTGTACGTGTTCGTGATCGATGAACAGGGCGTCTATCACGCCAGTGGCGCGGCGCCCGAGGCGCTCGTCGGCCTGACCGTGCTGAACACGACCGACGCCGCCGGCAATCCGCTGTTCCGCGAGATGATCGATTCGACGCGGGCGACGCGCGAAGCGACGGTGCGCTACATGTGGCTGAACCGGACGACCAACAAGGTCGAACCGAAGGTGAGCTACGTGCGCAAGCTCGGCGGCTATGTGCTCGGCGTCGGCTACTCGGCGCCGCGCGCGACCGCCGAGGACGCCCGCGAGATGCTGTCGCGGGCGGCTGAGCTCGCGCGTGCGCAAGGCACGGCGACGGCCGCGGCTGCGTTCAACGACCGGCGCGGTGCTTTCGTCAAGGACGACCTGTACGTATTCATGATCAATATCGAGAGCGGCCGCTTCGAAGCGATGGGGATGAACCCGGCGCTGTCCGACACCGATGCGCGGGGCCTGAAAGACGCCGAGGGGCACCCGCTCGTCGCCGAGATGATCGACAAGCTCGCATCCGCAGACGAGGCGAGCGTCGAGTACGTATGGCGCAATCCGGTGACGAATCGCGTCGAGAACAAGCGCTCGTACGTGCGCCGCGAAGGCGATGTGCTGATCGGAGTGGGCCACTACACCGACTAAAGACGAGACCAGCGAAATGACGGCCCCATCCAGAACACTGCCCGCGGTTCCCAGCAGGAAGAACGCGTTGCGGGCCGCTTTCCGTGTCCACGCAAGAACCCTGATGTCCGCGACCGCGGGCTCGCGGCTCGCATTGGCCGCCGCGATGATCTCCGGTGGCAGCGCCATGGCGCAGGAGGCGATCCCGCCCCAGGCAGGGGACGCGGCGCTCGAGCCGGTGGCGGTCATCGGCACGACGCTGTTGCCCGGAATCGGCCTGCCACGTGAGCAGATTCCGGCCAATGTGCAGACGGTGCCGGCGCAGAGCTTGCGCGAAGCGGGGGGAGTTTCGCTCGCCGAGAGCCTGCAGCGTCGGCTGCCGAGCATCAACGTGAACGAGATGCAGGGCAACCCCTACCAGGCGGACTTGAACTACCGCGGCTTTTCCGCGTCGCCGCTGCTCGGGACGCCGCAGGGGCTGTCGGTGTTTCTCGACGGCGTGCGCGTGAATGAACCGTTCGGCGACGTCGTGAACTGGGATCTGATTCCGCGCTCGGCGATCGCGTCGATGACGCTGGTGCCCGGCTCGAACCCGCTCTACGGTCTGAATACGCTCGGTGGAGCCCTCGCGCTCGAGACCAAGCGCGGCGACACCCATCCCGGTGGCGAATTCGAACTGTACGGCGGCGCGTTCGGCCGTCGCGGCGGTGCGATTCAGCATGGCGGCACGCGCAACGACGCGTCATGGTTCCTGGCTGCCGAAGGGCTCGAAGAGGACGGCTGGCGCGACCACTCGCCGACCGATGTCGGGCAGGTCTTCGGCAAGTTCGGCTTGACCGCCGGCGTGACGGACCTCGCGCTGACGCTCGCGCACGCGCGCACCGATCTCGTCGGCAACGGCGTCGTGCCCGAAAGCCTGCTGCGGGACGAAGGGCGAGAGGCCGTTTTCACCCATCCTGACCAGACGCGCAATCGCGGCACGCTGATGGCGTTGTCGGGCACTCACTGGCTCAATGACAGCGACCAGCTCTCCGGCACGGCCTACGTGCGGCGCACGCACACCCGTACGTTGAACGGCGACCTCGAAGACGATTTCGAGAGCGGCGACGACGAGAACGGCGCGCTCAACCGCACGGCGACGCGCCAGAATGCCGCGGGCGTCGCTTTGCAGGGAAGCCGCGTCGCCGGCGCGCACCAGTTCGCGCTCGGCGTGTCGCACGACCGCGGCCGCAGCAACTTCCGCCAGAGCGAGCAGGAAGGCGAACTCGACGACAGCCGCGGCGTCGAGCCGACCGATGACGAGGAAGAGGTCAACGAACTGCTCGGCCGAACGCGCACGACGAGCGTTTACGTCACCGACAGCGTCGCGCTGACGCCTGCGGTGCAGATGACCGGTTCGCTGCGTTACAACCACACTCGCGTCGTCAGCGACGATCGCCTGCGCCCGAACGAGCCAGGCAACCTCGACGGCGACTTCACTTATCGCAAATTGAACCCGGCGCTGGGGTTCACGTGGCAGACGAGTCCGAACCTCACGGCGTATGGCGGCTTCAGCCAGGGCAACCGCGCGCCGTCGCCGATCGAACTCGGTTGTGCCGATCCGGAAAACGCGTGCAGCCTGCCCAACGCGATGGCGGCCGACCCGTTCCTCGAACAGGTCGTGACGCGCACGTTCGAGTTCGGCCTGCGCGGCCGGCTGTCCGATGATATTCGCTGGAACGCCGGCGCGTTCCGCAGCACCAACCATGACGACATCCTCTTCGTCGGCACCGGCGGCAGCCTCGGCTATTTCACGAACTTCGGCAAGACGCGGCGCGACGGCATCGAGCTGGGCCTGGAGGGCGAAACCGGCGCGCTGGACTGGCAGCTGCACTACAGCTATCTGCGCGCGATGTTCCGCTCGTCGGCTTGCGTGCTCGCCGAAAACAACAGCACGGCCGGCGGAGGCGGCTGCGGCGAGGACGAGATCCGCGTCTCCAGCGGCGACCGCCTGCCGGGGCTGCCTGCGCACAGCCTCAAGCTCGCCGTGTCGTGGCGTGCGACCGAAGCCCTGCGCATCGGCGCCGACGTGGTTGGGTATTCGAAGCAGTACGCCCGGGGCAACGAGAACAACGCCCACCGCGCCGACGACGAGTTCGGCGGGCGCGGCAAGGTGGCCGGCTACGCGCTGGTGAACATGAGCGCCGACTACCGGCTGGGCGGCGGCTGGATGCTGTTCGGCCGCATCGACAACGTCTTCGACAAGCGCTACGCGACGGGCGGCGTGCTGGCTGAAAACCCGTTCGTCGGTCCCGGCAGCGCTTTCGCAGCGGACGCGGACGCGTGGCGCAGCGAACAGGCGGTGGCCCCCGGCGCGCCGCGTGCGGCGTGGCTCGGGCTGCGCTATCGGTGGGGTGGCTGACGCGGGTGCCACAGTTGTTCCAACTTGCAACATTTCTGTTGCGGCAATTCAGGACGTGATGCGCCGAAGCGGATCACTCATTGCGCCGAAATGCAGTGAATAAACGCTAAAAACTCTGAAAAGACGCCAACTCCATGATCAGGAGATGCTTGGCCCGACCCTTGCGAAGACGTTGAAGGCGCGCTTGAACGCGTACCTGCAATGCGCCGGTCGCCGATACGGGCAGACCGTGACATGAACAACGCAAAGAAAAGGCCAAGGAGGAAAGAATGAATAGCGGATTGAAAATGGCAGCGTCGGGTCGCATCGTGCTCGTTACGGCGATGTGCGCGGCAGCCGCCGGGCAGGCGCACGCGGTGAGTTTCACGCAGGGCGATGCGACGCTCGACATCAACGGCACGATCAACGGCTTCTATGCGCACCGCACGCAGGAAGTCGGCGACGTCAAGACGAAGGACTCGGCACTGACCAACGGCCTGCTGCCCGGCTGGATCAACTTCGTGTTCACGACCAGAGTCGAAGGTCTCGACATCAAGGCCCATGTCGGCTTCGCCCCCGGGATCAACGACAAGTCCGATGTCGTCGGCCTGCCGAGCGACCCGTCCTGTGGCGGCGATCGCGGCTGCGACAGTCCGTTTTCGCAGATCGACACCCGTAACCTGTACTTCCAGTTCGGCTCGAGCGACTGGGGGACGGTGAAGCTCGGCCGCGACATCGGCCTGTTCGGCCAGAAGATCATCCTCGCCGACATGACGCTGCTCGGCGTCGGCGGCAACAGCTATGCCGCGACCCCGTTCAACACCACTTTCGGCATGATCGGCCACGGCTACATGTACACCGGCTTCCAGCCGCAGATCACCTACACGACGCCGACGATCGGCGGCTTTTCGGCTTCCGCCGGCATCTTCGACCCGAACCGCTTTGCCGGCGACGAGACCGAGGATCCGGGTTTCCAGGCGATGCTGAACTACGACTGGAAAGCGGGCGACACGACCAGCGGGTCAGTGTGGGCGGGCGGAGTCCATCAGACGACCAGCGGCGAAGGCAGCTTCGACGCCAGGGGTCTCGAACTCGGCGCGAAGCTCGGATTGGGCGACTTCGAGGCGGTCGTGTACGGTTTCGACGGCAAAGGGCTGGGCCTGGCGACGGTCGGCGCACTGTTCTTCTCACCGTTCGAGGAGACCAAGGGCAAGGGCTATTTCGTGCAGGGGACGTACAAGTTCGGCAAGACGAAAGTCGGCCTGAACTACGGCGAGAACCGTGACGAGGACGGGCTGCTGACGGAAACGAACAAGTTCCGCTCGGCGACGTTCGGCGTCTATCACAGCCTCAACAAGTACGTCACGCTGGTCGGCGAGTACAACCGCGAAAAAGGCACCGGCACCGATCTCTTCCCCGGCGACCTCGAGACGCGCACGATTTCACTCGGCGGCATCCTGTTCTTCTGAGCGCATAAGTGCGGTGGGCGGATGCCCGGACGGACTTTCCCGTCCGGGCGCTCCTGAGCGATTTTTCCTCGCAACATCAGGAAACCGCGCTGCCGTAACAGCAGGAAACGGTAGCGCGGTTACCCGTTTATTCGTAGATACTTTCGCCTTCCAGAATAAATGCCAACCGACCGGGCGCACGCGCTCGGCGGTCGGACCAACGAGAAGGGAAGAGTATCTGAAATGGATAACGTACTGACCAATGCGCAATGGTTCCTGCTGGTCGGCGGGCTGCTGCTCCTCAGGGGCCTCACCTCGTCGATGATCCGGCGTCTGCCGGTGACCGCGGCGATCATCTATCTTGCCGTCGGCCTGGTCGTCGGCCCGACGGTGCTGAACCTGTTTCACTTCAATCCGCTCAAGGAATCGGCGCTGCTCGAAGTGCTGACCGAAGCGGCGGTGCTGATCTCGCTCTATGCGGCGGGCGTGAAGATGCCGGTGCCGGTAAGCCTCGCGCGCTGGCGCGCGCCGATCCTGCTGGCATTCGCGTCGATGGCGGTGACCGTCGGGCTGATTGCGGCGTTCGGCCATTACGCACTCGGGCTGCCGCTCGGCGCCGCGGTGCTGCTCGGCGCGATTCTCGCTCCGACCGATCCGGTGCTCGCGACCGATGTGCAGACGCGCCACCCGGGCGACCGGGACCGGCTGCGCTTCACGCTGACCTGCGAGGCGGGGATGAACGACGGCAGCGCGTTTCCGTTCGTGATGCTCGGCCTCGGCCTGCTCGGGCTGCACGAGCTGGGCGAGTTCGGGCTGCGCTGGGCGGTCGTCGACGTGGTGTGGGCGACCCTCGCGGGGCTTGCGATCGGCGTCGCCTGCGGCGTGGCGATGGCGCATGTGGTGGCTCGCCTGCACCGCACCGCGGCAGCCCACGGGCTGCTCGACGATTTTCTCGGCCTCGGGCTCATCGGCATCGTGTATGGCTTGAGCGTCATGGCGAGCGCGTGGGGCTTCCTCGCCGTGTTCTTCGCCGCCGTCGCGTTGCGGCAGACCGAACGCAAGCTCGCGGGCGCCGCGCCCGACAAGGCTGACCGGCTGCAGACCGGAGAGGGTGGGGGGCATGCCGCGCCCGTTCACGACGTGCCGACGCTCAGCGAGGGGTCGCTGATTTTCAAGGAGCATCTCGAGCGCCTGTCCGAACTGCTGCTGATCCTCCTCATCGGCGGCACGCTGTTCGTCGATTCGTGGAGCTGGCGCGCGGTCGGCATGGCGCTGTTCCTGTTCCTCGTCGCGCGCCCGCTGAGCGTGATGATCGGCCTGATCGGCACGCGCACGCCGTGGCGCATCCGCGGCCTCGCCGGCTGGTTCGGCGTGCGCGGCATCGGGTCGCTGTATTACCTGATGTACGCGATCCAGCACGGCCTGCCGGAGGACGTCGCGCTGGAGCTGATCCACATGACGCTGATCGTCGTGACGCTGTCGGTGATTTTCCACGGCACCAGCGTCAAGCCGTTGATGGAGCGTTTCTGGCCACGGCCGGCAGTGCTCGGTTCCCCTCGCCGCGGCGCCGGAGCCGGGTGATTCAGCAGGCGATTCAGGACTTGCGCCACACGGTCGCGAGCCACGGCTGCTGGTCGCGCGGCAGGCCGGGCGGCCGGTAGTAATGCTCGATTTCGGTGAAGCCGGCGGCGCCGACATGGCGACGCCACGCTTCGAGGTCGTGGAAGCAGCCGTAGCGCTCGCCGTTGAAGCCTTCCTCGTTGTTGCCGCGCGGATTCGACGAGAACAGCACGCCGCGCGGCTTCAGCGCGGCGTGCAGCTTGCGCAGCACCTGCGGCAGCGCGGCGCTCGGGACGTGGAACAGCGAGGCGTTCGCGAACACGCCGTCGAAGCGCTCCGCGGGCAGATCGAGCGCGAGAAAATCCTGGTGCAGCACTTCGCATCCTGAATACGCTCGCGCCATCGCGACGAACTCCTTCGTGCCGTCGAGGCCGACGGCTTCGTGGCCGAGCAAACGCAGGCGCAGCAGATCGCGCCCCGGCCCGCAGCCGAAGTCGAGGATCGAATACGGCGGCTCGCCTTCGATCGCATTCAGCAGCGCCGCGAGGTTCTGGCTGACGTCGTGATCGCGCGTGCCCGACCAGTACGCCGCGGCGTTCCGCTCGTAATGCGCGAGCGTTCGGGCTGTCGCCTGCGGCAGCGCCGGTGCGCCGCCGGCAGGCTTCTCCGGGTTGCTCATTGCCGCCGCTCCCGTGTCAACGATACTTCCGATACACCGCCGCCGCGTCCTGGTGCGCGCGATCCAGCGTGCACAGCGACGGATCGTCGTCGTGCCCGCTGAAGAAATCGTCGGCTTGCGCGCGCATCGTCATGCGGATCGCCTCGTCGTCTTCGACGTCGTATTTCTCGGTGATCAGCGTCGTGACTTCGTCCAGGTGTTCTTCGTAGGTCATTTCGCGTTTCCCCAATCGGGCGACATCACTGCGACGGCTGCGGCAACGGCGCGAATTCGGCGGGAATCCAGCTGTAGATGCCTTTGCCGTCGGCCCGTACATGCCCGATGCCGGGGAACGGCAGGTGCATGCCGGCGACCAGCGTCCTCGTCGCAGCGAGCGAATACATCAGGCTCTTTCTCGTCGCCACCGCCTGCGCCTTGTCGACGTCGAACTCGAATGCGACTTCGGGCCGGGCGAACTGCACCGCGTGCGAATGCACGACATCGCCCCAGATCAGCAGCTTCTCGCCATTGGACTCGACCGAGTACGCGGTGTGCCCCGGCGTGTGGCCATAGGCCTTCACGGCGCGGATGCCGGGGACCACTTCGCTGCCTTCGGCAAAGGTTTTCCATTGTCCGCGGGCCTGGTAGGGCGCGGCGACATCGACGGCCATCTTGAAGAACGGCTGTATCTCGGCAGGCGCTTCGGCGGCCGTTTGCTGCGACAGCCAGAAATCGTTGTCCGTCTGCGCAACATGAATCGTCGCGTTCGGAAACACCATCTGGCCGGCGGAATCTCCGAGGCCGCCGATGTGGTCGCCATGCAGGTGCGTGATGATCACGGTGTCGACCTGCGCCGGATCGTAGCCGGCCGCGCGCATGTTGCCGACGATGTAGCCCAGCCCCGGCCCGAACAGCTTCGCGGCGCCGGCATCGACGAGCACGAGGTTGCTGCCGGTGTTGATCAGGTAGGCGTTCACCGCGGTCTGCAGTTTCGGACCCTCGACGAACATCCGCGCCAGCAGCCGCTCGAGTTCCTGTTCCTTCACGTTCTTCAGCATCTGCGCCTCGAGCTCGATCGCTCCGTCATAGAGCGCGGTGATCTCGAACTGCCCGAGCATCGTGCGGTAGTAGCCCGGCACCTGGGTCTTGACCATCGGCGCTTCGGCGTGCGCGGGCGCGACCGGCGCGAGGACGGCGAGGGTGCCGCAAAAAGCGAGCATCCACTTGAAGGTTTTTTTCATCTTGTATGGCTCCCGGTGATAAATCGTTCAGCGGCTGATCGGCTTGTAGCGGATGCGCTTGGGCTTTGCGCCTTCCTCGCCGAGGCGTTTCTTCTTGTCGTCTTCGTATTCCTGGTAGTTGCCGGCGAAGAACGTCCATTGCGAGTCCCCTTCGGCCGACAGGATGTGCGTGCAGATGCGGTCGAGGAACCAGCGGTCGTGGGAAATGACGAGCGCGCAGCCGGCGAATTCGAGCAGCGCGTCTTCGAGGGCGCGCAAGGTCTCGACGTCGAGGTCGTTGGACGGTTCGTCGAGCAGCAGCACGTTGCCGCCGGCGATCAGCGTCTTCGCGAGGTGGAGCCGCCCGCGCTCGCCGCCGGACAGGTTGCCGACGATCTTCTGCTGGTCGCCGCCCTTGAAGTTGAAGCGGCCGATGTAGGCGCGGCTGGGCATTTCGAAGCGGCCGACGGTGAGCACGTCGGCGCCGTCGGAAATCGCCTCGAACACCGTCTTGTCGTTGGCGAGTCCTTCGCGGGTCTGGTCGACGGCAGCGATCTTGACTGTCGGCCCGACGACGACTTCACCGGCGTCCGGCTTGTCGCGGCCTTCGATCATCTTGAACAGCGTCGACTTGCCGGCGCCGTTCGGGCCGATGATGCCGACGATCGCGCCCGGCGGGATGCCGAAGCTGACGTTGTCCATCAGCAGCTTGTCGCCGAACGCTTTCGAGACGCCGTTGAATTCGATGACCTTGCTGCCCAGGCGCTCGCCGGGCGGAATGAAGATTTCCTGCGTCTCGTTGCGCTTCTGGTATTCGACGGTGGTCATTTCTTCGTAGCGCGCGAGCCGCGCCTTCGATTTGGCCTGGCGCGCCTTGGGGTTGGAGCGCGCCCATTCCAGTTCGGTCTTCATCGCCTTCTGGTGGGCGGCTTCCTGCTTGCTTTCCTGCGCCAGGCGCTCGCCCTTCTGTTCGAGCCAGCTCGAGTAGTTGCCTTTCCACGGGATGCCGTGGCCGCGGTCGAGTTCGAGGATCCATTCGGCCGCGTTGTCGAGGAAATAGCGGTCGTGCGTGACGGCGACGACGGTGCCGGGGAAGCGCGTGAGGAATTGTTCGAGCCACTCGACCGATTCGGCGTCGAGGTGGTTCGTCGGTTCGTCGAGCAGCAGCATGTCCGGCCGCGACAGCAGCAGCTTGCACAGCGCGACGCGGCGCTTTTCGCCGCCGGAGAGCTTGCCGATGACGGCATCCCACGGCGGCAGGCGCAGCGCATCGGCGGCGATTTCCATCTGCGTCTCGATGTCGGCGCCCGCGGTCGCGAGGATGTTCTCGTACTTCGCCTGCTCTTCGGCGAGTTTGTCGAAGTCGGCGTCGGGTTCGGCGTAGGCGGCGTAGATCGCGTCGAGCTTGTGGCGCGCTTCGAGGATTTCGCCGAGGCCGGATTCGACTTCTTCCTTCACCGTCTTGGCCGCGTCGAGCTGCGGTTCCTGCGGCAGGTAGCCGAGACGGATGCCCGGCAGGTGCTGCACCTCGCCGTCGTATTCCTTGTCGACGCCGGCCATGATGCGCAGCACCGTGGACTTGCCGGAACCGTTCAGGCCGAGCAGGCCGATCTTCGCGCCGGGAAAGAACGAGAGGGAAATATCCTTGATGATCTGCCGTTTCGGCGGCACGATCTTGCTCACGCGGAGCATACTCATCACGTATTGGGCCATCGTTTAAACCTGTTATGTGTAGATTCTCAAGCGCTTAACGCTTGTCGATTTCCGTATGCGCCGCTACGCTGCGGAATATTTACACCACCGGTTACACCAAGCATGGCGAATATCGCGAAGCGCGGCGACAAGTGGCGGGTAGCTGTCTGCATCGACCGCCAGCGCATGACGAAGACGTTTGCGACCAAGCGCGAGTGCGTCGCATGGGCGAACGAGATGGAGCAGAAGGGGATTCTACAGCGCCATACGCTTCGTGATGCGCTCAGACAGTACAAGCCGATCGCGGAGGCGCACAAGGGCTCGCAGGCTGAACTGTCGCGGCTCGCGCAGCTTGAGAAAATTGAGTGCGTCGACCGTCCTCTCGACCAGATCACACCGAAGATGATCGCGGCCTACCGCGACAAGCGCGGCGAGAAGGTCGCGCCGGTGTCGGTGCGCCGAGAGCTGATCATACTTTCGGCGCTGTTCCGGACGGCTGTCGAGGACTGGCACTGGCTGCACAAATCGCCGATGGAGACCGTCAAGCGGCCGGCGACCAGCCAGGCGCGACAGCGCGGGATCGCGCAGCACGAGATCGACGCCATCCTCGAGGAACTGGCGAAGACCCGGCAGGGCCCGCAGGTGGCGCAGATGTTCCGGCTCTCGCTGGAGACGGGGATGCGGCTCGGCGAGATCATCAGCCTGCGCTGGCCGGACGTGAGCGAGAAGGCCGTCACGCTGCGTGACACGAAGAACGGGGACGCCCGCAAGGTCCCGCTGTCGCTCGCCGCGCGCGATATCATCACGGCCCGCGAGAAGTTGGACCCGACCGACGTTTTCACGCTGTCAGCGCACGTCGCATCGAAGTGCTTTCAGCGGGCGCGGGATGCGGCAGGGCACCGGGAGGTGCATTTCCATGATGCGAGGGCGGAGGCGATCACGCGGCTGTCGAAAAAACTCGATGTGCTCCAGCTCGCTCGGATGATCGGGCACCGGGACATCAAATCGCTGCTGCACTATTACGCAGAGACAGCGGAGTCTATGGCTGATCGGCTGGGGTGACAGACCGCGGTTGAAGGTCTTCCGGACCTCCGTCGTTGGTCGTCAGCATCTCTTCCGCAACTTCGCGCGCCATGGCACCGTCGCGTGTCCGTGAAATCTAGTTAGGCCACTGAAGACACCTATGTCGCTCACCTGCTCCGTGCCAAGGCTCCCCATCGACTCATGCGAGGCGCTCTTCGAAAAGCTCAAATGGGAATATATGCAGTTGGAGAAGGACTGGAGCTCCTCCTACTGCACATTCAACTTTGTAGTCACTTCGTACCACCTGTACCAAGACTGGATCAAGCGTGCTGGTACCGATGAGCAAAAACAACGGAAAGCAAAGCTACCCGAATATGGGAGGCTCCTATTCAAAGTCTGGCGGGACATCACCAACGCCACAAAACACTGGGAGCTGAACGAACGCAGCCAAAGCCAGCAGGTTGTGAACGATGTTTCCGGGCCTCAAATCGGCGACTGGTATGCTTTTCTTATAGCGGGACCGGTAATTTATGTGCAAGTAGGCGATGCTCGCCCAAGCCTGGCGGAGCTTGCACAAGCCACGATCTGGTGTTTCAAATGGCTTATCGACGGCGAGCAATCGTTCGCGCTAGCTATCCTCGAACAACAACTTGAACTGGTCTTTCGGCCTCTCAATTCGCGTCCCGCATGAACACAAGCTCAATCTACAAAAGTAATTCCGAGTGGCCTAACAATCCGTTCCAGCGGACGGGCAGGCAGCTTCTCTGCCTGCCCGCCGCTGAACTCCGCCGTTAGACGGCAAGCATTCCCGCTAGCGTATGCTCGACCCGCACAGTTCCGAAAAGAGGCAGCGCGTGACGACAGAAGGATTCATCCTCGACACTGTTCAGAACATCGTCTTTGATCCGGCCAACCCTCCGTTCAACAACGCTCAGGCTCTACCTTCCAATTACGCGGGCCTCCGGCTTCTAGCAAACACGGTGCGCAAGTACGAGATCAGCTTCCTCGAAGAAAACCCTGGCATCGTGCTCCTTGCTCTGGGCGGCGTACCCGATGTGGTTTCCTGTGCGTTCAATTGGTTCGCAGTGACGTTGGTGAACTACCTTCGTCTGGTTGGGCTCGTACAGCTGATGAACGCGAATTATTGGAAGTCTGATGCCCTGGTCGATGCGGCAAACCGCAAGAAGATCAGTTCGCACTGCCGCGACTACGTCAAAGACGCAGTGCCTGAGGTATATACCTGGCGCAATAAGGTAGCAGCCCATTTTGCAGCTACCGACCCGTTCCATGATGACAACTTGGGCACCTTGGAGCAGTCCATCATGAACCTCGTCACATATGACGTGCCCTATTACTATGTCGGGCGCATGAAGTGGCATTCGGGCGGCCACGCTGCGGAATTGCCGGAATGGGCGCTCACGAAGGAATACGAGGATCTGCGCCCGCGTTTCTGGCCTGGGATAACCCTGCCTCCGTTGCCAGCAAGGTAACGCGGATCCGCCCTTTGCCGTCTAAAGGTCGTTCGACACGAATACGCAGCGGCATTGCGCCGCGAGGCGTACGATCAACTCGGTCGTTAAACATGCGGCGTCCGCTGCCACTGATCCAGCTTGTCGATCGCCGCCTGCAGCCCGCGCGCGATGCGCTTCGTCCCGCTGTGCTCTTCGAGCCGTGCGAGCAGCGTGACGAGCGTCTGGCGGGCCTCGTAGCTCTCGGCCTTGATGGCCTCGATGCGGCGCTTGGTGTCGCGTCCTACGCGCATTTGTTGTTCTCCATTCGGATGTTGTGCGCTACTCCCTGAGCATTAAGCCGTGCCGCGGTGTCGATCATGGTCATTCGTACCACCTCACACACTGCTCGGTCTCGCAATGCCCGTGCACGTGCCCGTTCCGAGCGGACTGGAACAGGTGCAGCTTTCCGCGGCAGCACGGGCACTCGATGACTTCGTTCCGGTCGTGCTCCGGCTTCGGGGTGACGCGCCACTTCGCCGCCACGCTGATCGCTGCCATTGCGCGACCGAACGCTGCCTCGGATTCGATCCGATCCTGCTCGACTTGTTCGGCCGTGGGCTCCTGTCGAAGGGCGCAGGGGAGCGCCGCCTCGCCGCGGCGATCGACCGGCACGAGTACCGTTTTCTCGCCGGGCCGCAAGCGCGTTCCGGGCCGTCCTTCGGGTTTCTCGATAGCCTCGACGCACGGCATGCGCAGGAAGATTCCGCTCTGCCGACCGTTGAAGGCCTCGAAGTAGTTGATGCCGGCGGCGCAGCAGCGCGTCTTGTAGTCGGCGCCCGTGTTCATGCCCGTGTAGTGGATGCAGGTGCCGTGCTTCATGCTGCCTCCCGAATCGCATTGATGATGTCTCGCGCAACGGTCGGCACGACGGCATTGCCGAGCATGTGGAGAGCATCCTTCTGACGCGCCGGCAGCTGGTAGTCGTCGGGGAAGCCCATCGCACGCCGGCACTCGTCGACGTTGAGCATCCGCATGCGGTCGCCGTCGATGACGGCCCATCGGTCGCGAGTGGTGATCGTTCCAACCGGGCGGGACAGGCTCCGGCCGCCGCGCTCGTTGCTGTAGTAAGCGGTCATGAAACGGTCGCCATGATCGGCGCGGCCGGCGGCGATTCGGGCGAGCGTCGCTGGCGAGCGGCCCGGCCTGACGATGGGCGACCAGTTACCCGCCGCGAAGTCGATGATCGTCGCGGCGCCGACGTGCTCGCGCTTCGGCAGCCGCAGTTCGATCGGATGCTTGGTGCGGCTGGCAACAATGAACAGTCTGCGACGGTGCTGCGGTACGCCGTGGTCTGCGGCGTCGATGGCGTGCGGGGCGAGCGCGTAGCCAAGCGCATGCATCGCCGAGCACCACGCCGGGAATAGCGTCCACTTCGCGTACTCGAGCACGTTTTCAACCACGGCGAAGGCGGGCCGGTGGCATTCGACCGCCGACACGACTGCCCATGCCGTCGAGCGCTGCGCGTCGTGGTGCGGGCGCTCCTTGCCGCGGGCGCGGCTGTGACCTTGGCATGCGGGCGAGGCCAGCATCAGGTCATGCGCCGGGACCTGCGTCCAGTCGGCCTGCTGCAGGTCTTCGCACACATGGAGCGTATCCGGATGATTGTTGGCGTGCACTTGCACGGCGGCGGGCCAGTGGTTCGCCGCATACAGGACGCGGCAGCCGGCCATCACGGCGCCGGTGCTGAATCCGCCCGCCCCAGCGAAGAGGTCGATCGCGTTCATGCCAGCGCTCCCGTCGGCGACGTGAGTTCGCGCCTCGTAACATCTTCACCGCGGATGTTCGGGCCGAAGGAAAAGGTCTTCACGGTGCAGTTGCTCCTATTGCCCGCCGCGCATTGCTTCGGCGCAGCGGGTGGGGGGTTTTGGGTTCGGTTCCTCGTCATAGGTGCTCATCGGACGGCCGGCGCGGTGGGGTGTTGGTCGAGGTTGCCGACGAGGGCGTGCAGCTTGATCGCCATCTCTTCGGTGTTCGCGTGGCGGGCGATCAGCGTGAGCGGCAGGCGTTTGTAGGCGCGCAGGCAGGCGTCGAGGCTTTCGCGGGCGCGCAGCAGGTCGCGCTCGGTGAGCGGTGCGCCGGGTTCGAGCTGCGTCGCCAGGTGCGTGAGTGCGGCGAGGTCAATGCCGCAGGGGCGATCGCGCTGGATGCGCTCCCAGATGGCGACGAAGCCGTGCAGCACCGGGGCGGCGAGCTCGTACTCGCCTTCCCATTCCATCGCGGGCGCGTCATCGAGTGCGGTCACTTCGCCGGTCTGCAACTCGTTGAGGAGCCGGTAGTAGGGGGCGAAGATGACGCGGGCGCGGTAGGCGCGGTTCATGCCTGCGCGGTCGGTGTAGTGGGGCCTCACGCTGCCGTCTCCCGCTGCGGTGCCCCGTACGTCACGCGCCGGTCATCGCGCACGCGCTTGCGCACCTGGCCGGCTGCTGCTGCGGTGCTCAGGCATTTGCCGATCTGCGTGGCGGTGCGCGGCAGGCCGCGTGCTGCGAGCGGCTCGACGAGGTCGCTGCACGTCCACCACAGGGCCGGGCGCGTGGCGAGGATGCTGATCAGCGTTTCGAGCAGGCCGGTGCGGCGGGCGGCGTTGGCGCGCGACAGGCGCGTGTGCATCGCGGCGCGACGGCGGGCGGCGTCGCTGTGCGTGGTCCAGTGCTGCCAGTCGCGCGCGAGCGCCGCAGCCTGGTCGCCGATGGAGAGGGGCAGCATGTCAGACAGCCTGCCAGACGGCGCCACGCTTGGCGGTGCCCACATGGATGAGCGCGAACACCTCGCCGCGGCCGCTGCCGTTGCTGGCTGCGGCTTTGGCTGCGGTAATCGCGGCCTCGAATTTGCTGACGAAGCGCGGACGGCGCTTTGGGGCTTTAATCAGGTAGCCTTGAGCGGCGTCGAGAGCGTCGGGGGGGTCTTCGGGCTCGAATGACTCGACAAAGCAGGTGGTGGAAAAGCGCAGGCGCTCGACTTCGGTGCGCAGAGCCTCGGTCTCGTGGCGGCCGGCGTCGAGCAGGTGCTGCAATTTGCCGACGAGGGCGGCGATGTTGGCGGCGAGCTCGCGCTCGGTCAGGTCGTTGCCGTCGATCGTCGTGGTGAGGGGCGCGAGCAGTTCGCGGATGGCGTCGAGGTCCTGCATCGCGCGGGTGAGCTCGGCGGTCGTGTCGACGCGCTTTTGCTCGATGGCGGCGATTCGGTCGACCAGCTCGGTGGGCGTGTCGCAGCCGTAGCGGTCGGCGAGTTCACGCCACGCGTCGCGCTGCGCCCCGGCCATCTGGTAGGCGCCGGCCAGCGCCGCTGCGTGCGGCTGCAGATCCTCGCTGCCGGTCACGTCGGTCAGCGCCGGAAGGCCGCAGCCGCGCAGGACGTGCGCAACGCCATCAAGCCGCTCGCTCAGCATCCGATTTGCGCTCGCCAGCGCGGCCGGGTCGGCCGGCGGCATGTCGCAGTCCTCCGGCGCGAGGTACTGCAGCTCCGGGTCGCGGGCGAAGTCGACGGGTTCTGCTACGGGGATGAGCTTCGGAGTCGGTCGGCTGTACAGAAACTTCCCGTCCGGCCCGGCTTCGCGCGCCAGCTGGCCGGCTTTCGCCATCGCGCTGAGCACGGGGTCGATCTGGCCGGCGGCGCATTGCGTCGCGGTGGCGATCTGGCGGGCGGTCATGGGGCTGGTGAGGGCGCGCCAGATCTGCGCGGCGCGCGTGCCGATGCGGATATCGGGGGGTAGGTCGCAGGCGAGCGGCGCGGCGGGGGGCTCGATGGCGCCGACGATCGCGGCGAGCGGCTTTGCCAGCCAGTACAGCAGCTCGCCTTTCTTGCGCTCGCACTCGACGTCGCCGTCGGTACGCATCGCGTTGAGGCACTTGACGACGGTGCCCGGGTAGTCGGCCTCGCCGACGGCTTTTGCGATGGCTTTCAGTGGCGATTCGGGCGCGGCGTCGAGGTGGCGGGCAATGCGCAGCGCGAGGGATTCGGGCGGCTGGGCGGTCATTCTGGCGTTCATGCGGGTTGCTCCGATTCGGGATGGTTGATGCGCGCTTCGGCGGCATCGAGGCCGGCGTGGAAGATGCTGTCGACGATGTCGTTGTTGTCGGTCCAGTGGTCGTGCTCGCGGAACGCAGCGACGACCAGCTCGAGGCGGGCCGCCTGGGCGGGCGTGAGCCAGACGGTGACCGGCACGCGGCCGTCGTCGGCCTCGACCAGGGGCGCAGGGATCGCGTTCATGCGCGGGCTCCGGGGTTGAGGAGGCCGGCTTTGGCGCGGCGCTCGATGGCGCGGGCGATGTCGCGGGAGGTCGGCGCACGGGCTTCGAGGCGGGCGACGACGTCGGCCTGGGCGCCGAGGAGCGCGGCGGCGTTGTCGCGCATCTCGGCAAGGCGGGCGCGCTTGCGTTCGAGGGCGCGGCGGCGGTTGAGGGCTGCGGTCAAAGCGATGTTCATGAGCCGCTCCGGTTCGACAGGTCGGCGTCCCACTCGAACTCCGGCCCCGGCCCAGGGGCCGATTCGGTGGAGTAGGGCAGACGATGGGTCAGGGGGATGCGCAAAGCCCGGAGCAGCGCGTGGAACCCTGCTTCGGTGTGGGCGGTGATGGTGAGATCGCCGCCGCGCTCGCCGTGCCTGCCGAGCACCAGGCCACCGTCGTGGGGAACGTGGTCGGCTATGCTCACGGGAACGCCGTTGATCTCGCCGTCCTCGATGACGTAAGAGCAACCGAGCTTCATCGCGAGCACCTTCGAGAAGAGCGTTTTGCCGCAGCCTTGCGGGGCAACCAGGACGATCGTCGGGCAGCCGGGAATGCGGGAGGGGTTGATTGTTACGGTGGGTGCTGGCGTTTGCATCGTGGTCTCCAAAGCCTCGGGCGAGGCGTGAGAGGAATATTAGGCGTGGCCTAATAACGTGTCAATAGGCTTTGCCTAATGATACGGGCGTAAAAAAGCCCGCTCGAGGCGGGCTGCGTTGACTGCATAAGGCTGCTCAGCGGTCGGCTTCGTCCAGGTCCAGCGAGAGTGTATCGCCGTAGCGAGGCGCAAGTCGGTTGAGTTTCGTCATGAAGTCCTGCCAGTCGTCGGAGAGTTTCATGGCCGCTACAACCGACCCGAGATGCTTGAGCAAATGCTGTCGGCCGTACCCAGCCGTCAGATGCTGGTGAAGCTTCCCTTTGCGCTCTGCCTTGCCGCTTTCCTGTTTGAGTGCATCGAGCACGCCCGGCGCGAGGCGCCGATAAACCACGTCATTGGTGAGCTTTCCGAAGTATTGCGGACGGAAGTTCGGGTTGTCGGGCGGGTAGGGGAGTCCGCGCAACCGAAACATCTCCTCGTAGTAGTCGGCGTCGAACGTCTTGACCCACGGCTGCAACTCCTTGGCGACGTAGGCTTCAAGAATCTTGGCTAGGGCGTCCTTGGCTCTGTCCTTTTGGAACCCTGTCGCCTCGTCGATCAGCGCGATGATGCCGACGCGCGCTAGCGCCCTGACCAAAATTTCGCACTGATGCGCAATATGCACTTGTTGATGGCGCAAGGACCCGGACTTCCTAGCCTCTAGAACTGCATCGCAGAGGTCAGGAAGAATGGTTGCTTCATAGCCGGACGCCGCACTGCCGCCAGTCGGCGCCTGAAAGCGGATGGGAGCGCTCATCCTGCTGAGTAAGTCGCTGGAAATAAAAGGAGAAATCGCTTTCCCGGTGGCGAAACTATAGAGTCGATCACCCTCGCCGCCGCCCGCGCTGCCGATCGACATGCCGAGAGCCTTAACCATCCCCCCGAGCGACAAGACTCTCCGGCCGTCTTCGAGTACGTAGCAAGGGATTTCTAGCGTTCCGAGCTTGAGGGGGTGGTCCGCCGACCCGTGAGTCGCTCGCGGCAGCTTCGCAATCTCTGCCTTTGCTCGCGCAGCATTCCTCGCAGCCTCGCTGCGTTGCGCCGCAGTCATTGATGCTTGGCGGGCGGCTCCACCCTTAGCTTTTCCAGTCAGTTCGGTGTTCATTCTTTTTCCTTTTTGCAAGCAAAAATCATAAACGCTCGCACAAACAAGCACAAGACGAAAAAAAGCCCGCGCGAGGCGGGCTTTCGTTGGGCCTCAAGTGAATCACTGCGGCAAAGGCGCGGCCGCAGGAGAGGGGGGGACGTTTATGATGATCGGGGGTTGAGCCACGGGCGGGGCGGACTTTACAGCCGCCTCGAGACGCACGGCGGCAGCAGAAAACTCCCGGGCGGCGCTTTCTCGGCCTGTGTCGATCGCAGCAAGGACGAGAGCTGTGATCGCCACCATCACGCCGACAACACCTGCTGCAGCCTGCCAAGTGCTACGTCGAGCACCGCGAACTTCCTCGCGGAGTTCGCCGAACTGGTGGTCGAGGTGCGCAAACCGCCCCTCGATCCGATCCATTGCCGTACCGAATTCCGCATGGGTCACGTAGTCAGTCATAGGCGGACCTCCGTTTCCTCCGTTGCCATTGCGATTCGACTTCCACTGAGGTGTTGCAGCCTCGAGTTTTCGTCGAAGCTCATTCAAGTCAGGAATATCACTCATCGTCAAAGTCTGCCGGCTTGGGTGCACTAGGCTGCACCGCGTCCACGATCTTTCCTGCCGTCAATACCAGCGCCTCCGCAGCAGCTTCGGGAGCTATAGCCCCTGTTTTGAGGTTTTCGGCAACGTCTAGAACTTCCCGGCCGACCTCGATCAACAAACTGCGCAACTGCACCTCGCCGGACTCGATCCGTCTGACGATCTGCTGAAGAAGCTCTGAGTCCCGCTCGCTTGGCATACTGGCCCCGTGGCCGGATGATCGAAGAAAAAGCCGCAGATGCGGCTTGGGTTGGACACAGTGAATTTATCACCGTTCAGAGTGAATCGTATGTGGATAAGAAAAATTGGCGGGGGATAACCTGTGGGTAAGTGGGGGGAGTTCCGATTTCCTGTGAAAATAATCACTTAACGCTTCCGCCACTCCCACGGCGCGACCGGCTCGATCACCTACAAAGCGCCTCGCACGGGACCCCGTCGTGATTCCGGTCAAGCCCGCTCACGCCGCACTGCGCCAGGTGAAAGCGCGCCTCGGCGCAGGTCGACATCTGACCGCACGTCCGCTTGCTTCCACACGTGAGCCCGCGGGCTATCGGTTGCGCGGCGGCCGGAGCGGTCAACGACGCGGTCCTGACGTCCGAGCCCTTCGAGGATGTCGCCGCGCCCTTGCGCCACTCCCACGGCGCAACCGGCTCGGCATCCGCCCACAACCCCGTGCGGGTGGCCTTCGCATTCGCCTGCAGCCGCGGCAGGACCGGATCCCGGGCGTAGCGGTCATACACCCACGCCATGCCGCGGCGCACCTGCACAATGTTTGCGTCGATCCCGGCGCAGATCACTCGTCCGACGGTGCGGCCATAGCGGTCCCGATCGACGACGCGCACCTGGGCCTGTCGCTTGTGGCACAGCTCGGCGAGCGACTGCTTCGACCGCTCCCCGAAGGCCTGTCGCTTCTCCGGGGCGTCGATCTCGGCCAGGCGGACTTTTATCTGCTCCTTCGCGGCCGTGAGGCAGATCAAAGTGTCGCCGTCGGCGATGCTGACCACTCGACAGCTCACCACGTCTTGCCCGAGAGCGGGGGCGCTCAACAGCGCGAAGACGGCAAGAAGGGCATCGAGACGCACTCAGGAAACCTGCTTGACGCCGGTTGAGCCGCATTCGGTGCAGCGCCAGCCGCCGAACTTGACGCTGACGCCGAACCAGACGATGAGCCAAACCCCGGCCGTGAGGATGGTCAGGATGAGGTGCAGGACATGGTTGGTGCCCTTGCGAAACACGACGGTGCGCTTACCGCAGGCTTTACACAGCCCGCTTTTCTTTTCTTCTGCCATCAGAGTATTCCTCCCATGTGGCCGCGAACCTCCCATGACCCGCGGCCGTGGCGTATAGGATATCGGAATATGTCGAGAAGGTAGTGAAGGGGGGCTGTGAATCACCTGATCAGCGGTAGCGCTTCACGGCCTCTCGAACCACGCCGATGATCGCCGTGGCGCCCAGCGGCTTGATCGGATAGCGGGGGTTCAGCGGCTTGAGGTACAGGTCCGCCCCGTCGCGCACGAGCTGCTTGAAAGTGGCCTCGTTGTCGCCGTTGCGGGCGATGACGTAGTCGCCGGGCTCGGCGACCATTTGCGGCTCGATCACGATGATCGTGCCGGCGACGAATTCCGGCTCCATCGAGTCGCCCTGGACGCGCAGCGCAAAAGTGTGGGGCTGCACGTTCACGCCGGTCTCCACCCATTCATAGGCCTCGCCGACCGGCAGAAGATCAGCGGCATGAGCGAACTCACCTGCACGCACCCACGAGATTAGCGGCACTTTGCCCTTACGGTCCGGTCCGGCGCAGATGTTTGCCTCTTCGGGATGCGATGGATCTGCTGGGCTCGATCTTCGGCGAGCGGCTTCCGGCAGGGGTGACAAGCCAGAGGGCCACTCGTCCGGCGTCATACCCCAGTGCTCGGGGCCTACTACATCAGAAAAGTAGCGCCAAACTTCTGGGAGCTTGTCTTTCGCAACTGACCCTTTTTTCACCCAGTCGGATAGAGACGGTGGGCGAACTTGGAAGTGCCTGGCGATCTCCGCCTTGGACTTCGCGCGGCCGGAGTCAAGTTTGAGTTGGATCGCGCGGTCAATCGCTGCGCCGAAGTCTTTTCCTTTAAGCATCGCCTAATCTTTCTCGGGTTTTAGTGCTTAGGCAATTCCTATTGCTAAACATTAGGCGCAGCCTTACACTTATCGCATGGACAAGAAACCGATTCTCTCTGCGTGCGAATTCGTCGGCGGACAGGCGGCCCTCGCCCGGGTGCTTGGCGTGACGCCCGCCACGGTCAGCCAGTGGGGTACTGGCGTTCGACCGATCCCCGCCGAGCGCTGCCCGGCCATCGAGCGTGCCACCGCCGGCGCCGTCCGCTGCGAAGAACTCCGCCCCGACGTCGATTGGGGGTATCTGCGCGGGACTGGCGACGTGGAAAGCGAAACCACGCTCCCCGCCTTCGTGCCAACCCCGGTTGATGTCGCCGAGCGAACCTATGTCGAGCCCGTGCACGACGATCGCCGCGCGGTGGAACGCCGCGATGGTGACCGGCGCGTGCGGGGCGAGCAGCGGGTCGCTGATCGGCGGGCGGTGGATCGCCGGGACGGGAGTGCATAAATGAAAGCGGTGATGCCAGCATCGGACATGACTTCGTACTGCGGCGACGAATACGACAGGACGGGGTGTTCCGCCGTGATCGAGGTCGTCGCGGCAGGCTACCAACTGTCCATCTTCGCCCCGAACGGCGCGCCGATGGAGTGCTACCGGGCAGTCAAGTCGTCGGCCGCAACTTGCAGGATGCTGAAAGAGTGGATCGAGGGCGGGGTGCCGCGCCTGAGCCGCTCGGAGGATCAGCGCTCGGAATCGAAGTCGTGAGTGATTTCGTACAGTTCTTCGAATTCGATGTTGACGATGGCGGGCGTTCGATCGTCTGCGCGGTACAGCCGGGTCTTTGCGCGGACGAAGGAGAGGTTGCCCTGGCCGAAGGTGATTTGGGTGTCGTCGGGCAGATCTTTCATCCACTCGAGCTGAGCCTTCAGGCCGTCGAGCGAGATGGTTTTGAGTTTCATGGTGCGCTCCTGGGGTGATGATGAGTGAGTGGAATTGCGATTCTATCCGCATGGGGCGTGCCGCCAGTTTCATCGTTCTACCTCCCTCAGCCCTGTTCGCTGTTTGGCGCCGGGCGGCCCGTGCTGCCCGGCGTTCTTTTTGGTGCTGGGGCGAGTGTAGGTAGGCGGGTTGTTGCAGCGGACTGAGGGAATAACAATATGACTCACGCAACTTTCGAACGCGCGGACCCCGTTCTGGCGCTGCATGCGGATGCCAAGCACTATCCGGGTGGCATTGCCGCGCTGGCGCGCCTGATCGGGCGCAGCCCGGGTGTGCTGCACAACAAGTTCAGCGACTCGATGCCGAACTACGACGTGACCGACCACGAAGCGGACGCGATGGGCGCGGCGGTGCTGGAAAAGACCGGCGCGACGGGCTACATCGAGGCAAAGTGCGCGGTCTTCGGCGGGCTGTTCGTGCCGCTGCCGGCCGGCGAAGCAGGCGAAGCGGATCTGCTGCAGGCGCAGCTGGAAATGATGCATCGCTTCGGCGATCTGGCCCGTGAGTACACTGAGGCGCGCGGCGACGGACTCATCACACTCGACGAGATGGCAGCGCTGAGGGTGGCCGGTAACCGGGTGATCCGCGCGGTGCACGCGTTCGTGAAGGAGGTTGAGAGCCAGGTGCGCGAGCCGGAGTGCAAGCCGCTGCACGCGCTCGTCGCAGGGGCGCGCTGAGGCGGCCGCATGGATTTCGCTGCGATCAACCGCGCTGCGCTGAGCAGCTTCGAGAGCCTGCTGCGCGAGTGGTTGCCGGAAGGGCATCGCGTCGGGCCCGAGTACAAGAGCACGAACCCCCGGCGGTCGGACAACCGAGAGGGGTCGTTCTCGATCAACGTCGTCAAGGGCGTGTGGCGGGACTTCGCGACCGACGACGGGGGCGGTGATCCGGTCAGCCTCTACGCGTACCTCTTCACGAACGATAACCAGCTCGAGGCGGCGAAGGCGCTGGCGGACCGCCTCGGCATTGTCGACGCAGACGACCGGCGCGCGCGCCAGCCCTTCAAGGGGTCGGCGCCCTCCGCGAAGCCGTCGGCCCCCGCCGAGGACAAGAAGCCGCGCGAGGTGATGTGGGAGCCGATGACGCCGGCCCCAGCCGATGCGCCGGAGCGGCCGAAGGCGCACCCGCACCGCGGGTTGCCGGAGCGCGTCTGGACCTATTGCGATGGGGCCGGCGCCGTGCTCGGCTTCGTGTATCGCTTCGTGACGTCCGACGGCGGCAAGGAAGTGCTGCCGCTGGTGTGGGCGCGACACGCGACGAGCGGCAAGTGCGACTGGCGCTGGATGCAGTGGAGCGAGCCGCGGCCGTTGTACGGGCTGGATCGGCTCGCAGCCAAGCCCGCGGCGCCGGTGCTGATCGTCGAGGGCGAAAAGTGCGCGGATGCGCCGGTGCTGCCGGTGGATCTGCTGCCGGAGCTCGTCGTCGTGAGCTGGCCCGGCGGCGGCAAGGCGGTGCGCAAGGTGGATTGGTCGCCGCTCGCGGGCCGCAGTGTGATCGTTTGGCCGGACTGCGATGCGCAGCGCGAGAAAACGACAAAGGCGGAAGTCGCGACAGGCGTCGATCCGAAGTCGAAGCCGCTGCTCCCCGAGGCGGAGCAGCCGGGCGTGAAGACAGCCGAGCAGATCGCGGGGATTCTCGCGGGGCTCGGGTGCAAGGCGCGCATCGTGACGATCCCCGCCCCGGGCGAGAAGCCGGGCGGGTGGGACATCGCGGACGCGATCGCCGAGGGGATGGATGCGGAGGCGCTGAAGGCGTTCATGCGCAACCAGCGCCTGCCGGCGGCGCAGACACCCGAGGCTGCACCCGTCGGCGCCGAAGGGGCTTCTACCCCTCCTGCGGCTGGCGCGGGCACTCCGGAATGGATGAGCGGGATGCTGTGGAAATCGCGCGGGGTGCTCGAGGACTGCCGGGAGAACGTGTTCCTGCTGCTGACACAGCATCCGGCGTGGGCCGGCATCATCGCATGGGACGATTTCGCTCGCCGCGTGGTGAAGCGGCGGCGCACGCCGACGGGCGGAGAGCCGGGGGAATGGACCGGCGAGGACGATATGGAGCTCGGGCTGTGGATGGCCCAGCAGGTGCGCTTCCTGGTGAAGGGAGAAGGCACGATCACCACGGGCGTGGGCATGGCCGCAGCCCGAGCGAAGTTCCATCCGATCGCGGAATACCTGGCCGCGCTGCCGGAATGGGACGGCATCGGGCGCGTGGATTTCTGGCTCGAGGATTGCATGGGCGCCTCGGCCGAGAACGTGAATTACCTGCGCCTGGTCGGCCGGCTGTTCCTGATCGGGATGATCGCTCGGGTGATGGAGCCGGGGTGCAAGTGGGACTACATGCCGATCTTCGAGGGCGTGCAGGGCAAGGGGAAGTCGACCGCGCTGCGCATCCTCGGCGGGCAGTGGTTCGCGGACACGCAGCTGCGCATCGGCGACAAGGATGCCTACATGCAGCTCGACGGCGTGTGGCTGTACGAGATCGGCGAGATGGACTCCTTTAACCGGTCGGAGACGACGGCGGTGAAGGCGTTCGTGACGACGCAGCGCGACCGGTACCGCGAGCCCTACGCGCGCCGGATCATCGAGCGGCCGCGCCAGGTGGCGTTCGCGGGCACGACGAACCAGGGGGAGTACCTGAAGGACACGACGGGTAACCGGCGCTTCTGGCCGATCCGCTGCCGCGGGCGCATCGATCTAGACAAGCTCGCCGAGTGGCGCGATCAGTTGTTCGCCGAGGCGTTGCTGCTGTACCGCAAGGGCTTCCAGTGGCGCCCGACGCGCGAGCAGGAGGCGGACTGGATCCGCCCGGAGCAGGAGGCCCGCGAGATCGTCGATCCGTGGCTGATGCCGCTGCAGGATTACCTGTACGCGCCGGAGCGCGTGATCGGCGAGCAGAACGAATTCACGAGCTACGAGCTGCTGACGAAGGCGCTCGGGGTGGATGTCGACAAGATCGACAACAACCGCAGTGCCGCGACGCGGGTCGGCAACCTGATGCAGCGGTTGCACTGGGGCAAGCGCCGGCAGAGCACCGGGCGGCGCGACTGGGTCTATGTCCGGCCTGCGGAGACCGTGGAGGAGGCGCAGCCGGCCGCAACAGCGGCGCGCCCAGCGCAAGCCATTCAAGGGGTAGGAGCGACGTTTGGGGATGAGTATGACCCGGTCGCGTTCTGATTCCCATCGTCGTCACATGCAAGCTGGCCCTGTCGCCCAGGGATCGGCGCGCTTCCTCGAGGGGATCGCGTCCGGAAAAGGGCGGGGGCTTGTCGCTGCGTGTGAGGGCGCATCCGTCCAACCTATGAAAACAAGGTTGGACGGCGAGGTTGGACGGCTCAAAGCCGCGCCGTTACTGGCTTCGTCCAACCGTCCGACCTCGTCCAGCCCAGCCGCGCGACGTGTGCGCCCGCGTGCGCGTATACGCGTGTGCGCGGTGTCGGTTTTTTCTCCTGAGGTCTTTCAAATTCCCTTGGACAAGGTTGGACGGTTGGACAAAGGCAGCAGCCATAAGGGTTTCAGCCGTCCAACCTCGCCGTCCAACCTTGTTTTCATGGGTTGGACGGATGTTTGACCCGGCAATTCTGGACGCGATGCGGGCCGATCTTCGGTTCGTGAGTCCGGCGCTGGAGCGGGAAGGGTGGAGCATGGAGGAGATCGGGGAGGTGAGTGCGATCGTGAAGGCGCATCTGGCTTCCGGCAACAACGAAGGGCTCGTCGCGGGCGCGGCTTGGCTGCGGCAAAGGGCAGGGCGCCGGCTGGCGGAACTTCAGGCGGAGCATGCGAAGTTCCGGGCGCAAGAGGCAGGTGAATGGCACGACGAGGCGTCGGTCCGGGCGCTGAATCGCGAATGGATGCGAACAAGGGGAAAGCGGTGAAGAGCATGCTGCAACAGATCTGTGAAGTGATCGGCTTCGAGGCGACGTGTGAGATGTCGGGATGGCTCGGCGGGCGGTCGCTGTACGTGCCGGATATCGCGCACCCGAACCATGTCATCGCGCAACTGCTCGGGCGCGATGCGTTCGCCGAACTGGTCGCGGTGTTCGGCGGGCAGACGATCGATCTTCCGGCCGGCGACATCTACATGCGAGCCCGGCGCAACCGCGAAGTCACGACGCTGCTCAGTGATGGATACAGCGAGCGCTACGTCGCCAACCGGTTTCGCATGACGACGTCGAACGTTCGCTCGATCCGTCGTCGTGCGGAGCGTATGGGGGTGCTGCCGATGATCCTGCGTCGCAAAGGCTGGCCGCAGGTGCCCGAGGTCGAGCAGCGCCGCGCCGACCAGTTCGAGCTGCCGATCGACGACCGCGACGGACGGCCGGGGGCCCCTGTGACCACCGCCCCACGCGGGGACGTAGAGCCCCGAAATCTCGCTAGTTTCTAGGGTTTGAGCGGTTCTAACAGTTTCCTGAACACAACACTGAACAAGGCAACGATTCGAACATGGCAGCCAAGGAATTGATGTCCGTCCGGGGTTACGCGAAGTCCCGCGGCCTCGCTCACACGACCGTCGATTACCACATCCGCAGCGGCAAGCTGGTGGCGATCGAAGGCAAGATCGATCCGGACTACGCGGACGTGGTGCTGCGCGAGAAGATCAACAAGCTGCAGAGCCAGCGCGGCAAGGGCCAGCGCCGCAAGAGCGAACCCGCCACGTCGGGCGATACTGCGTCGTCCCTGCCTGCCGGCATTCCGACCCTGCCGCCGGCCGACCTCGGGGGACTCCCCGCCGGTCAGGCCCTCGAGGCGATCCGCCACGCGATCCCCCGAAACTTCGACGAGGCCCAGTTCTACGTCGTTGTCGAAGACCTGCTGAAGCGCCGCCTTGCGAATGCCGAGCAGGAGTCGCGCCTCCTCGATGCTGACGGAGTCCACAAGACGCAGTTCGAGATGGCGCGCCAGATCCGCGACGCGATGATGGCGATCCCGCCGCGGCTGCAGGACACGCTCGCGGTCTGCACCGACCCCGGCGAGTGCGGGCGACTGCTGGCCGACGAGATTCGCCAGGCACTCGAATCCGCCGCCGACGCCGCGGGCCAGCTCGGCGCCGAGCTCGAGGATGGCGACGACGAACCCGCGCAAGAGGAGCTCGCCCTCTGATGGCCCATCCGTCCGCCTGCGCCGCCGTCGGCGCCGCCTGGTGCGCCGGCCTGATGCCCGATCCGGACATCGACGTCGACGAATGGGCCGAGCAATACCGCTACCTCCCGCCCGATAGCGCCGAGCCCGGCAAATTCCGCCTGTCGCGCACGCCCTTCATGCGCGACATCATGCGCGACCTCTCCCCGGGCTCCGACATCGACGAAGTCGTCCTCGTGAAGGGCGGCCAGATTTCCGGCTCCGAGACCGCGAACAACTTCCTCGGCTACGTGATGCACATCGCGCCCGGCCGTTCGATGATGGTGCAGCCGACCGTCGATGCCGCGAAAGACTACGTGCGCGAGCGCATCAACCCGCTCATCGAATACACGCCGATCCTCAAGCGCCGCGTCGCTGAAGCCAAGAGCCGCGACGGCGGCAACACCGTCAAGCACAAGCGCTTCCCCGGCGGATTCCTCGCCGTTACCGGCGCCAACTCCGCGCAGGGGCTGCAGTCCCGCGCGATCCGCTACCTCGTCCTCGATGAGATCGATCGCTACCCGCGCGACGTCGATGGCCAGGGCGACCCGATCGGGATGGCCGTCAAGCGCACCGACACGTTCAAGCGCAACCGCAAGATCTTCAAGCTCTCGACCCCCGGCAACAAGGACGAGAGCCGCATCATGGTCGACTACGACGAGACCGATCAGCGCCGCGCCTTCGTCCCGTGCCCGCACTGCGGCCACATGGACCACATCCGCTGGGAGAACATCCGCTGGCCGACCGGCCACCCGGAACAAGCGCGCCTCGTCTGCCAGGACTGCGGCGCCGAGATCGAAGAGCACCACAAGACTTGGATGCTCGAGCGCGTCGAATGGCGGCCGACCGCCGTCAGCAAGCGCCCGCGCACCCGCGGCTACCACTGTCCCGGCCTCTACTCGCCGATCGGCTGGCGCAGCTGGAGCGACATCGCAGCCGACTGGGAGCAGGCCCTCGCGCTCGCCGCGCGCGGCGACGACACCCTGCTCAAGAAAGTCACGAACATGGACCTCGGCGAAGCCTACGAGCAGCAGGGCGAGCGCGCCACCGTCTCCGCGATCAAAGCCCGCGCCGAGCGCTACGACCACCGTATGGTCCCGTACGGCGGCCTCATCCTCACCGCCGGCGTCGACGTCCAGCACAACCGCCTCGAATGCCACACGCTCGCGATCGGCCGGCACGAGGAAGCCTGGGTCGTCGACTACCACATCATCTGGGGCGACCCGCTGCAAGCGCAGGTCTGGCAGGATCTCGACACCTGGCTGCAGACGCCGCTGCGCTACCAGAACGGCGCCGAGATGCGCATCGCCGCGTGCGCGATCGACGCCTCCGACGGCCACACCACCAACGAAGTCCACAAGTTCTGCCGCGGCAAGGCCGGCCGCATGGTGTTCGCCATCAAGGGCGCCAAGCCCTTCGACGCGCCGATCATGCCACCGCCGAGCGCCCGCGAAGTCGACCAGGGCGGCAAGCGTGTCAAGAACGGCGACCTGCTTTGGGTCATCGGCGTCAGCCAGATCAAGAACACGCTCTCCGCCCGGCTGCGCCTCGAAACGCCGGGCAAGAACTTCATCCACTTCGGCGACTGGCTGCCCGACGAGTACTTCGAGCAGCTCGCTTCCGAAAAGCTCGTCAAGCGCTTCCAGAACGGCGTGGTCTATCGCCGCTGGGTGCCTGTCCCCGGCGTGCGCAACGAAGCGTGGGACACCCTCGTCTATGCCTACGCCGCCGGCGTGCGGCTCGGTGTCAATCGGTGGGGTGAGCCTCGGTGGGCGGAATGCGAACAGCGGCTGCACCAGGCTGATCTACTGGAGCGCACGTTGTCCGCCCCGCTTCCGCCCGAGGAAATCAAGGCGGAGCCTATCGCTAACCAAGAAGCGGAGGAGGCCCCGGCGGAACCGGTGATGGAATGCGAGACCGCGCAAGGCAGCGCAAGTGAGCTCACTGGTATGCGCGCTTCGTCGGCGCCGGCCCCTGCGCCTTTGCCCCGTGCGGTAGTCGCCTCGCGGCGCGTAGCGCGATCGGGCTATCTGATGAGGTGACGAGCTCATCGTCGGGATGCATCAAGCGCCGGCGCATTCCCCTTGCCTACGGTCGTCAGGGGAGGGCGGCTATTTTGACCGCCACGGCCGATCGCGGTCATCTCGCTGCCGAACGCTAGCGTCTCCGGATGATCAATCCTAGGAGTCCGGCGGCCAACAACACAATGGTGCTGGGCGACGGTACCGCAAGGATATCACCGTCACGGATAGCCCATGCCGAAAGATAGGAAACCGGCCTGTACAAATCACTGCCGGTGTAATGGCTCCCTTGTCCACCATGGTAAAAACTAAAATCAAGTGAGCTCGGAAAAATCAGGGTTTCCGCGAGTGCCTGTCCAATAGTAACTGTCTGCGAGATCCGCTTGAATGTTGATAAAGGGTCCGGGGCTGTCCGTACCCCAGCCACTTTCTAGCTGTTGGCAAGTGCTACGGGTGGAAGTCGCGGCGTCGCAGAGTCCCTGGTTACCCAAGGAAATGTAAAACAGATGAGCCATTTCATTTGTCGTGCTCCCGGCGTAGACGGAACCCGGCGCGGCGATGTTATACCCCCAGTCACTAGAACCGTCATAACTCCAACTATAAACGTACGTGTCGCCATTTACCGGCCCGGCAGTCGGCAACCGCCAATCATCATAGTAAACTTTTCGTTTCTCATCATAAAATTGAAGCCCAGATACCCAATTCGTCGCCTCGCTCCATGTCATTCTTCCGTCAGAGTCATACCCAGACGTTTTTGCGTAGTTCGCGTCTTGCAACCAAGTGACATTCAACACGCTGTCATAAATGAGCCCGCCGCCTCGGTCGAACAGAGCTGCGGACGCGGCATCATGGCCGATTATTAACAGGGATGCAGCGCCGACCAAAAGCACGTTGTGCATATAAATACCGACAAGAAGATAATGACGTTTTCGTTATCAAAAAATGAGCCTGGATGTTGTGCGGTTATATATATCACATATTATTCAAACTGTTACAAGAGTAGCCGATAGGGGTACGGTAACAAATCATCTGCGACTGTAAAAAATATCGACAACGCGGGAGCATTGCACGGCGTCGCCCGCACAGTGCGCGCTGGAATTCAACCGAAAGAGGCTGCGAGATTGCGGTTGGCGCCGGAGCGCAAAGAAAAGGCGCGGTCACCTGCTGCGCACTTTCTCCCCGCGCCCTCTGCGAGCATCGTGCCCGCCGTCGCCGCCTTGTAAGTTCTGGAGTAGCCGTTCGTAGTGCTAGTATTACCGTCGGACTTTACCCGCTGTGCTTCGATCAGCGGTCCATTTGCTCCGGCTTAACGGGGGTGAGTGGGCGAGGGACCTCTCCCGCCGTTATCTGCCCCCTGATATCCTCGACCAATTCGGCGATGCGGGGATGCTTCCGACTCCATGCTTCGATCGCAACGGCGATCATCCCTATGTCGCGAGGGTCGCCGGTGCCTGCGTTCATGATGGCCAAGACCGCCTGAGCTTCGCCGCACTCCCGGTCATACGAATCGAACTTGGCCGCAACGATCCCGAGGAGCTCAAACTCGTGCCGGACGATGCAGGAGCCTGGCTCAAGATTCTGTTCCGATAGCGATGCTCCGCCGCTTACGAAAGTTGCCACTGGAATCGCCGCTGCAACTCCGAGCGAAACCTTCGCGAGAATGGAGCGGACGAATGACTGCCGACTCTCGGTTTCCATGGTCTCCTCCGGCGCGAGTCCTTTCACCCACTCTAGCACTCGCTCCCGCCTGCCGCTGTCGCCCTGCATAGCTGAAATCCACCCACAGGCACCCCGTGCCCGCGCGCGCGATCCTTGGCGCAATCCTTCACAGGTTGCGCCATGCCCGTCACCCAATCCGACATCGACGCTCTCAACGCCGCCATTCGCCAGGGCGAGCGGATGGTGCGCTTTGCTGACGGCAAGACCGTCGAATACCGCTCCGTCGCCGAGCTGAAGATCGCCCGCGACGACGCCCTGCAGCAACTCGCGACCGAGTCCGGCCGCGTCCGTCCGCGCATCACCAAGCTCTACCACGCCGGCCGAGGCTTCGACTGATGGCCAAGCGCAACGGCAAGCGCAACAGTCCCCGCCGCGTCGTCCCGGCCACGGCCGGGCAGGGCGCCGCGCTCACCGTCCAGGCTCGCTACGACGCCGCCGGCCACGGTCGCCGCATGCGCGGCTGGTCGGCGCCGAGCAGCGGCCCGAACCGCGCCATCACCGGCCTGCCGACGATCCGCAACCGCAGCCGCGATGCCAGCCGCAACGAATGGGCCGGCGCCTCCGGCGCGCGCGTCTGGACGACCAACCTCGTCGGCGTCGGCATCCTCCCGCGCCCGCGCACCAAAGATGCCGCCCTTAAGGCGCGCCTCGTTGCGCTGTGGGACGACTGGGCCAACCTCGCCGACGCCGACGGCATCCTCGACTTCTACGGCCTGCAGACCCTCGCCACCCGCAGCTGGGTCGTCTCCGGCGAAGTCTTCATCCGCCTGCGCCCGCGCCGGCTCGAGGACGGCCTGCCGGTCCCGCTGCAGATCCAGCTCCTCGAATCCGACATGGTCCCGATGCTCGACCAGGACCTCCCCAACGGCAACCGCATCCGCTCCGGCATCGAGTTCGACCGCATCGGGCGCCGCGTCGCCTACTGGATGCACCGCGAACACCCCGGCGACACCTTCTCCGGCTCGATCAGCCTCACCGACCTCGCTCGCGTCGACGCCGCCAGCGTCCGCCATCTCTTCGAGCCGCTGCGCCCCGGCCAGCTGCGCGGTGTCTCCGAGTTCGCGCCGATCCTCGCCAAGCTGCGCGGCGTCATGGACTTCGACGACGCCGTGCTCGAGCGCCAAAAACTTGCCAACCTCTTCACGCTGCTGATCACCCGCCCGGCCAGCGGCAGCACCGATGCCGCCATCGACCCGGTCACCGGCACCGCGATCCAGTACGACACCAGCGGCGCGCCGCTCGCCGCGCTCGAGCCGGGCATCAGCATGGAACTCGCTCCCGGCGAGGAACCCAAGTTCAGCGATCCCCCGGACGCCGGCGCCAACTACGGCGAATTCATGCGGCAGCAACACTTGGGTGTTTCGGCCGGGCAGGGCACGCCCTACGAGCTCCTCACCGGCGACATCCGCGACGTATCAGACCGCACCCTGCGCGTCGTCATCAACGAATTCCGGCGGCACTGCGAACAACGCCAGTGGCAGATCCTCATCCCCATGCTCTGCGCGCCGGTGCGCGACGCCTGGGCCGCCGCCGCAGGCCTTTCCGGCGTGCTCACCCCGGACGAAGCGCGCGAAGCCCGCAACGTCACCTGGGCGCCGCACGGCTGGGCCTACATCCACCCCACGCAGGACGTTCAGGCCAAGAAGATGGAGAAGGAAGCGGGCTTCAAATCCCGCAGCCAGATCATCACCGAGCGCGGCGACGACCCGGAGGAGGTCGACGCCGAACGCGCCGAAGATCGCGCCCGCGAAACCCGCCTCAAGCTCACCCCGCCGGGCCCCGCCGATGCCTGACAAATACCTCAGCCTGTGGGCCGCGCTGTGGGACGCACTCCCCGACCCGATCCGCGCCGCGATCGTCGGCGCCGCCGTCGCCCTGATCCGCGTGATGTACGACGGTCGCGAACCGTCGATCGTGCGGCGGCTGCTCGAATGCACGCTGTGCGGCGCCATCGCCCTGAGCATCGCCTCGCTCGCCGAAGCGCTCGGCATCCAAGGCGACTACAGCACGTTCGCCGGCGGCGCCATCGGCCTGCTCGGCGCCGACACCGTGCGCGCCTGGGCGACCCGCATCGGCGAACAGCGCATAAAGGATCTCGAGACATGACGTTTGACGAAGCTTTCGCCCGCGTCCTCAGCCACGAAGGCGGTTTCAGCGACCACGCGGCAGACACCGGCGGCGCCACGCGATGGGGCATCACCGAGCGCGTCGCCCGCGCCCACGGCTACCACGGCCTGATGCGCGAGCTGCCCGCTGAATTCGCCCGGATCATCTATCGCGCCTCGTACTGGGACGCCTGCCAATGCGACCAGCTGCCCGGCTGGCTGCGCATGCATGTATTCGATGCGGCAGTCAATTCAGGCACCGCGCAGGCCGCGCTGTGGCTGCAACGCGCCGTCGGCGCCCACCCCGACGGCATCATCGGCGCAAAAACCATCGCCTGCGCCCGCCGCGCCGACCCCGGCACCGCCGTCGCCCGCTTCAACGCGCACCGGCTGCGCTTCCTCGCCGGCTTGCCGACCTGGCCCGTCTTCGGCCGCGGCTGGGCCCGGCGCATCGCCGCAAACCTGCAGGAGACCTAGACATGCTCGCCAAAGTCATCCCGTTTCCCGTCAAGCCGGCCGTATCCCAGTCGTGCCGCTGGCATGAGGCGGTCGAGTCGGTCACGTCCAGCAATCTCCGCATCGCCTGCGCGTGGCAGCGCATGCTGTTCCGCTTCTGGTGGGGCGCGTGATGCACAAGCTCGCCGCCGCATTCGCCGCGCTGCGCCACGGCGCCAGCCTCGCCGACCCCGCCGTCTGGAAGCGCCGGCAAAACCTGATCAACGCGCTTGTCGGCCTGCTCGGCGCGGCGCTCGTCCTCTACCCGATGGACATCAGCAATGACGACATCGCTGCGATTGTTGGCGGCATTGCTGCTGTCGTCGGCCTGTTCAACGCATGGGCCACCACCGCCACCAGCACCAAAGTGGGCCTGCCACCCCGGCATCCACCCGCTGTTCGACCCCCATTCCCCGATCTCATTGACCGACCCGACGACCCTCGTATCGAGCCTTGACGGCGCGATGCTGACTCTCGTCTGCACCCACTAGGAGCCACCCCCATGCAAGCCCTGCAGACTCTCAAGCTCATCCTCTCGCTGCTGCCGCTGATCCTCGAAGTCGTCCGCGCCATCGAAGACGCGCTGCCTGCCGGTGGCAACGGCGCCGCCAAGCTCGCGCTGCTGCGCCAGACCATCGAAGCCGCCTACAGCACCGTCACCGGCGCCACCGTCGCTTTCGAACAACTGTGGCCCGCGCTCGAGCGCACCGTCGCCGCCGTCGTCAGCCTCTACAACGCCACCGGCGTGTTCAAGCAGGCCGACTGAGCCCCGCGCCGAAATCCGCCCACAGGCGCCACATCGCCGCTCGCCGCACCATTCGTAAAACCGTAATTCAAGGAATCCGGCCATGCCGAAAAGCTGGTTCACCGTCGCCGCTGCGACTGCCGAAGCTCCCGCCGAAGTCGCCATTCGTGGCTACATCGGCGAATGGGGCGTCAATGACCGCGACTTCATCGCCCAGGTCGAAGCGCTCGGCGACGTCAAGGAACTCACCGTCCGCATCAACAGCCGCGGCGGCGAAGTCGATCATGCGCTCGCCATCTTCAACTTCCTGCGCGCCCACGCCGCCCGCGTCACCGTCCGGGTCGACGGCGTCGCCATGTCCTCGGGCTCGATCATCGCGATGGCCGGCGACGAGATCATCATGCCGGCCAACACCGTGATGATGATCCACAACCCGTGGAACTACGCCGCCGGCACGGCCAAGGATCTGCGCAAGGCCGCGGACGACCTCGAAGCCTTCGAAGCCGCGCTGCTCGAAACCTACGTTGCGCGCACTGGCAAGAGCGCCGACGAGATCCGCGCGCTGCTCGACGAAGACACCTACATGACGGCCGCCGAAGCGCTCGAGCACGGCTTCTGCGACACCGTCGAGGCGATCGGCAAGAAGTCCGCCGCCGCCCACGCTTTCGCCTGCGCCCTCGGCATCCCCGCCGCGGTGCTCGCGAAGATCCAGCAGATTGAATCGACCGCAGACGAAGGAGGTGATCCCGCATCTGGCGACCCGGCCGCCGCCGCCGGAAACCCTGACCCGGCCCACGTGACACTCGCGACCCAGATCAACACCATAGCCGTCGCCCACGGTCTCGGCGACCACGTCGCCGCGTGGCTGCTCGACGACCAGATCGCCACCGCCGACCAGGCGCGCGCCGCGATCGAACAGGCCCGCGAGATTCGCGACCTGTGCGCGTTCGCCAAGCAGCCCGCGCTCGCCGCGGGTCTCATCCGCTCCCGCAAGACGCTGGCCGAATCGCGCCAGGCCCTCTGCGACGCGCTCGCCGAAGCCGACGAAGCCACGCACACCAGCAACCATCTGCCGGCCCACCCCGGCAACGCGGCCGCGCCCGGCGGCGCCGCCGTGTGGAACAAGATCTTCCCCCCTCGCCAGACCAAGGAGTAACGCGACATGGCAACCTACACCGAAGCCCGGCAAACGGGCGAATTCCTCATCTCGGAGGCCTCCGGCACCCGCAGCCGCGAAGCGGTCACCGTCGTCTCCGGTGCCGGCGCGCTGGCCGCCGGCACCGTGCTCGGCATCGTCACCGCCTCCGGCAAGTACGACGCCTACGACGACCTCGACACCACCACCGGCCTCGGCACTGCCGCCGCGGTGCTGTACGCCGCCGTCGACGCCACCGCTGCCGACACGCCCGCCATCGTCATCGTCCGCGACGCCGAAGTCGCTGAAGTCCACCTCACCGGCATCGACGCTGCCGGCATCACCGACCTGGCCGCTGCCGGCGTCATTGTTCGATAAGGAGATTCCAGCATGCCCGGTTTGAATGTTTTCGAAAACGACGCGTTTTCCCTCGCGTCGCTCACCTCTGCCATCCAGGCAGTCCCGTACCAACCCGGCCGCATCGGCGCGTCCGGTCTGTTCGTCGCCAAGCCGGTGAACACCCTCACCACGTTCATCGAGCAATACGACGGCGTGCTCGCGCTGCTGCCGGTGTCCCAGCGTGGCGCCCCGGCCAACCCGGCGCAGCACGGTAGCCGCACCGTCAAGAGCTTCAAAATTCCGTCGATCAAGCAGGACGACATCGTCGGCGCCGACGAAATCACGGGCATCCGCGCCTTCGGCAGCGAATCGGAAGTCGAGACCCTCGCGCGGCTGCTCGCCCAGCGTCTGGCCGCCATGCGCTCGACGATCGAATACACGATCGAATCGCACCGCCTCGCCGCGATCATGGGCAACTACTACGACGCCGCCGGCAACGCCGTCAGCCTTTTCACCGAGTTCGGCGTGTCGCAGCAAACCGAAGCGATGGCGCTCGGCACCGCCGACACCAAGGTCCGCGTGCTGTGCGGGAACGTGCTCGAGAAGGTCGAAGACGCGCTCGGCGGCCTGTCGTTCTCCGGCGTGCGGGCGTTCTGCGGCAAGACGTTCTGGTCCAAGCTCATCGACCACCCGTTCGTGCGCGACACCTATCTCAACACGCAGATGGCCGGCTCGCTGCGCGGTGACCCGCGGCAGGAAATCGAATTCGGCGGCATCGTGTTCGAGCGCTACCGCGGCACCAGCGCGGTCAAGGTCGCCGACGCCGAAGCGTTCGCCGTGCCCGAAGGCGTGCAGGATCTCTTCGTCACCGCTTTCGCCCCCGCCGACTATGTCGAAACCGCCGGCACCCTCGGCCAGCCGATGTACGCCAAGCAGTGGGAAACCGAAGGCGGGCGTGGTATCAAGCTCGAAGCGCAGTCCAACCCGCTGAACATCTGCACGCGTCCGCGCGCAGTCATCAAACTCACCACCAACTGATGAGCCGCACCGGCGCAGCCTTCTCCCGCGCCGCAACCCGCCTCGGCGCCCATTTCGGCGACGAGGCGGTTTTGCGTGCCGGCGAGCCTGTCGTCGCCATCATCAGCGAAGGTGTCGAGATCATCGGCGAATACGGCCAGGTCGCGCAGCTCGTCACCACCGCGACGCTGATGGCCGCCACTGCGCCGCGTACCGGCGACGCCCTCACGGTCGGCGCCACCGCCTGGATCATCGACAGCATCCTGCGCGGCGACGGCATCACCGTCGAGTGCGTCGTGCGCAAGGCCGCCCCGTGAAAATCGAAATCGCCGCAAGCAGCCTGCGCGAAATGCGCCACATCGCGCGCGGGCTCGACGACGCGGGCAAGACCATTGCGGTCGCCCAAACCCGCGCCATCAACCGCGTCGCAGCCAAGACGATGACCCGCGCGCGCCGCGCGATCACCAGCCAGGTGCGCCTTTCCGCCACCTACGTGCGTGAACGCATGACGCTGCAAAGTGCCACGCTCGCCAAACCGGGCGCCACGATCAGCGCCCGCCAGCGTCCTACGCGGCTTGCGACCTATGGCGCATCCCAGCTGACGCGCGCCGCGTCCGGCGGGAGCGGCGACACCCTGCGCGGCATCCCCGCAGGCCGCAAACAGGCCGGCATCTCGGTAGGGGTCAAGAAGGGCGGGGGCAGAAAGAAAATGCGCGGCGCGTTTCTCATGCCGCTGCGCGCCGGCAACGTCGGCGGTGGCAACGGCATGGGCGTCTTCATTCGCACCGGCCCGGCGCGCCGCGACATCAAGCACCTGTACGGCCCGTCCGTCGACCAGCTCTTCAACGGTGTTGCCGAAGCCCTCGTGCCGACCATCGAGACCGAACTCGAAGCCGCGCTGCTGCGCCAGATCCAGCACGAAGTCGACAAGGCAATGAACCGATGACCATCCCCGCAAACCCCGTCAGCCGCGCCGACGAGCTCGCGCGCGCCGTCACCGCACGCCTGGCCGGCATCACCGTCGCCGGCGGCTACCTCACCGACATCGGCGCCCGCGTGTTCCGCGGCAGGCTCCGGCTCGACCACCATGCGCTGCCGTGCTGCGTCCTCGTCGAAGGCGAAGACCGCCTGCTCAACGCCGGCGCCCGGCACGAAGTCAAGCTCACCCTGCCGCTGCTCGTCGAAGGCCACGCCGCGTGCGACCCGAACAACCCCAACGACGCCGCCCACGCGATCATCGCCGACCTCAAGCGGGCGCTCTTCGCCGAGCCCGCGAACCTCGCCGGCCTCGCCCGCGAAATCCGCTACGCCGGGCGCAGCATCGGCGCCCGCGAGGACGGCCTCGCGCAAGTCTCCGCAGTCGTCGAAATCGAAGTCGACTACGTCGAAAACCTGCGTGCCCCCTGATCGGCGCGCGCCTGGCCGACGAAATCCGGCCACAGGCGGCCGGTCTGCATAAGCCCGAAAGTACACCTGACATCACCCGTACACCTCACCGCGCCCGGCGCGGATCGTCACAGGAGCACACACTATGGCAGCACGCGGATTCCTCGGCGCAGGAGACCTCTACGTTCAGCGCTACAACCCGCTCACCGGCGCACTCATGTCGATGTACGGCCCGTACGAAGTCGAGAAGATGGAGTGCAAGCCGAACGTCGAAATCAAGGAAAAGGCGAGCAAGGGTCGCAACACGTACGGACAGGTTATCGAATCGGTGCCACTGCCCCAGCCAGCAGACTTCGCGGTGACCTTCGGCGAGGTCGATCGCGAAGGCCTCACGCTCGCGCTGATGGGCACCCAGTCCATCATCAATACCTCCGCGGGCACGATCGCGGAAGGATCGGCCCTCGAGGTCGTCGCGGACCTCGGCGGCTGGGTGGAACTCCCGCACCAGAACTGGCAGGAGGAGGGCTTCACTGTCAAGAATGCCGCCGGCGACACCACGTACGCGCTGGGCACGCATTACGACGTCAACTGGCGTCTGGGCTGGCTGCGCGTCAAGGATGGGGCCGGTATCACCGCCGGCGCTACCCTCAAGGTGTTCGGCGCCTACAGCGCGATCTCCGGCGCGCTCATTAGCGGCGCCACGCAAAGTGAAGTCCGCGGCCGTTTCGTGCTCGACGGCATCAACTTTGCCGACAAGCTGCCCTGCATTGTCACGGTACATGAGGGGATCATCAGCCCCGATGCCGCCTTCGACTTCCTGTCCAGCGAATTTGCCGAGCTGCCGCTGACCGGTCGCATGAAGACTCCGGTCGGCAAGACCGAGCCCTTCACCGTCGAACTGCGCGACGCGGCGTAACCCCGTCCCGTAAAGCCCGCTGCGGAGGCAGCGGGCCGGCTCCCCCACAGGCAGGCCATGGCGAACAAAGTAGTCCAGCTCATCATCGGCGCCCGCGACGAAGCGTCGAGCGTCTTCACGTCGCTGCAGACCAAAGTCGCTGCGGTCGGGGCCGCCATCGCGACGTACTTCAGCGCGAAGCTCTTCGGCGACGCGGTCGGCGCGGCGCGCGAATTCGAATCCGCGATGTCCGCCGTGCAGGCTGCCGCCGGCGCGTCCGGCGGCGAGCTCGACGCGCTGCGCGCAGCGGCCGAATCCGCCGGCGCCACCACCAAGTACAGCAGCGTCGAAGCCGCCGGCGCACTGGAAAACCTCGCCAAAGCCGGGCTGTCGGCGACCGACGCCGTCAAGACCTTGCCCGCCGTGCTCGACCTCGCCGCAGCGGGCGGCATCGAGCTGGGCACCGCCAGCGACTACATCAGCAAGGCCGTCGCCGGCATGGGCCTGTCGTTCAGCGAGGCGGGCCGCGTCGCCGACGTATTGGCGATGGGCGCGAACGCCTCGAACACCTCCGTCGACGGCCTCGCCCAGGCGCTCAGCTATGCCGCGCCGCTCGCGAACAGCCTCGGGTTGAGCCTCGAGCAGACCGTCGCGATCATCGGCAAGTTCGCCGACGCCGGCATCGACGCCTCCCGCGCCGGCACCGCGTTGAACAGCATCCTCGCGCAGTTCTCCGACCCGGCCTCGAAGTTCCGCCAGGAGCTCGCCGCCGCCGGCATCATCACGAACGATTTCGACCAGGCGCTGCGCCAGCTCGCCGCCGCCGGACCGGCCGGGCAAGCGGCGATCAACGCCGTCGGCCAGGAAGCGGGCCCGGCGCTGCGCGCGCTGTTGAACCAGGGCATCGGCTCGCTCGACGCGCTCAAAGCCAAGCTCGATGAATCCGCCGGCAGCGCCAAGAGCTTCGCCGCGGTGATGAGCGACAACCTCGACGGCGCCGCGAAAGGCTTCGGCAGCGCCTGGGATGCGCTGCTCATCAAGCTCGGCACGCCGGTGCTCGACATCCTCAAGGGGCAGATCAACGCGATCGCCGAGCGCCTGCGCGGCTTCGTCACCGACGGCACCGCGACCGCGTTCGGCAACGCGATCAAGGCCGCGTTCGAATCCGCCGGCAAGTGGGCCGCCGAGTTCTTCGCCAAAGTCGATTTCACCCAGCTCGCCGCGAACCTGCAGGCGTTCGCGGCGCGCGCCGGCGAAGTCTTCACCGCGATCGGCAACCACGCGACGACCGCCGGCGGCGTGTTGCAGACTGCGTATGGCGTCATGAGCACCGGCCTGAACACCGTCCTCGCCGCGATCTACAAGGTCGGCGAAGGCGCCTCGTGGCTCGCGTCCGCGTTCCTCGCCGATCTCGCGCTGATCTCCGACGGAATATCGAAGATCACCTTCGGCAGCCTGTCAGACGGATTCGCGCAGGCCGCCGCGTCGATGCGGGCCGAAGCGCAGGCCGCCTACGCCGTCTCCGACGAATTCGCGCGCAAGAGCACCGAAGCGTTCAGCGCCGCGGCCGTTGGCGCCGAGACAGCCGCGAACGGCTGGAAGACCCTCACGAGTTCGGCCGCCGAAGCCGTGCCGGCAGTGAGCGCCGCCGGCGCCGCGGTCAAGACGGTCGGCGAGCAGGCGACTTTGAGCGCCGACCAGCTCGATGCCCTCGGCAACGGCGCGCAGTTTGTCGCGGGTGAAGTCACCAAGGCCGGCAGCGCTGCGGCCACCGCTGCGCCGCAGCTGCGCGACCTCGGCACCGACGCGGCAGCGGCCTCCCAGCAGGTCGAGGCCGCCTTCAGCCGCTTGGGGGTGACGAGCCAAGCCGCCCTCGAAACCGCCGCCGCGAATGCCAGGCGTGATTTCGACATCATCCGCAACAGCGGCACCGCGACCGCGCGCGACATCCAGGCCGCGTTCGCCGCGTATGCGGCAAAAGCGATCGAAGCGAACGGCGGCGTCGCGAACGAAGCCCTCAAGTCCGAAGCGGCAATGTACAAGCTCCGCATCGAAGCCGACGAAACCGGCAAGGCCATTGTGCGCGGCATGGACAACGGCGCCAACGCGCTGGACCACCTCCGCCAGAAAGCCGAAGAAGTCGCCAGCAAAATCGGCATGATCAAGCGCGAGGCGAGCGGCCTCAAAGGCGTGTGGGACGAGAACGGCAACCTCATCGACCCGCCGTCCGGCGGCGGCAGCGACGGCAAGTCCTACAGCAGCCCCTTCCTCGCCCTCTACGCCCGGGCCGAACAAATCGGTGGCCTCACGTTCCGCAAGGAAATCGAGCAGCTCTATCTCGAGCTCGGCCGCTCGATGGAGCGCAAGACCGTCAGCGGTGCCGACTGGGTGTCGAAGGTGCTGGGACGTATGACCGAAGCTGTCGACGCCGAGCAGATGCGCAAGGAACGGCAGGGCAGCAGCTACGGCCCGGCGCCCCAGCGCGCCGCCGTCGCTCCGGCCGCCGCACCCGAGACCGTCACCCGCTATGAAGTGTCGGTCAACGTCGGCAACACCCGCCGCACCATCAATACCGCCGGCGCCGCCGACGCACAGGCGCTGGTCTCGATGCTCCAGCAGCTCGAGCAAGACATGGCGAGGTCCGCCCGATGACGATCACCCTCACCGTCGGCGCGACCGTGCTCGCCCTCGACCCCGACCTGCAGTGGAGCGACGAATACACCTGGGCCGCGACCGAACAGTCTGTGAGCCGCAGCCTCACCGGCGCGCTCATCATCCAGACCGCCCAACGCCTCGCCGGCCGCCCGATCACGCTGCAGAACGAAGACGAGCGCTCCGGCTGGATGACCCGCGCCGACATGGCGCAGCTGCAAGCCTGGGCCGACACCCCCGGCCAGCGCATGACGCTCACGCTGCGCGGCACGCCGCACCTCGTCGTTTTCCGCCACCACGACGGCGGCCCGTTCGAAGCCCGCCCGCTCGTCCACTACGCCGACCCGCTGCCCGCCGACTGGGTGCTGGCCACACTCCGATTCACGACCCTATCTGAGTAACTGCGCGAGTAACGCATGCCCATCCTCTCCGAAAACATCCAGTTCCGCGCCTCGCAGGTGATGGACGACGTGCCCGAGGGCGGCGGTCGCGCGACCGCGATGATCATTCGCGACGGCGCGAGTAACGAGATCTTCCCCGACATCTCCGAAGCCGACCGCGCCGGCGGCCGGGTGCGCCTCCGCAAGCTCTTCCTGTCCGTCGACACGCCCGACACGGATCAGCTGCTCGGCGCGAACATCGTCGTCGCGAAGCCCCCGGCCGACCCGAACGTCTCCGTCTCGCTGTTCTCGACCGGCGACTATTTCGACCGCCGCGCGGATGCCGCGAACCGCGTCGAGGCGTACTTGTTCGCCGGCCCCGAGTGGTCCGGCTACCTGCTCGAAAACCACATCGCCGGCCAGCGCAGCATCCAGATTTTCCAGCGTCCCGGCACGGAACTGCCGCCGATCGGCCGCACGCTGTGTCTCGTTCAGGACGAAGGCCAGCCCGCCGAAAAGCGCCAGTACATACGCATCATCAACGTGTCGTCCGTCGAGCAGACGTTTTCGTACAGCAGCGGCGGCACCGTCGTCGACTATCCGGCCTTGGTCGTCACCGCCGAGCTTTCCGATGCGCTGCGCCAGGACCTGACCGGCTCGCCGCCGAACCGCCTCTACACCCGCGCCACCAACGGCACGAAGATCCGAGACACCACCGTCGCCGACGCCGCGCGCTACTACGGCGCCGCCCAGCTCACGGCCGCGGCGAACATCGGCGACCTCGCGGCAACACTCGACAGCGTGTTCACGCGCCTCGTGCCGAGCGCGCAGACCGAAGTCCCGCTCGTCGATCTGCCGATGGCGGGCGACCGCATCCCGATGATGCCGGCCGCCGCTGCCGCGACCAGTTACAGCATTGCCGGCGCGATCGCGCCGTCCGGGCGCTTCGTGCTGCGCTCGGGCTGCTTCCCCGGTAGCCTGTCGCTCGCGCTCGGCGGCACCACGCTGACCGACGACGGCGCAGGCCGGGTGCGGCTGGGCAGCAGCGAGGTCGGCACGATCAACTACGCGACCGGCGAGATCGCGCTCAACGCGACCGCCCCGACCGCGTCCGGCACCGCGAGCGTCAGCTACCGGCCCGCCGCCGCGGCCGCGCAGCAGGCGCACACGAAGCACGTCGCCGTCACCGCCGAAAATCGCTCGTACGTCTGGGTCGTGCCGCTCGCGCCGCTGCCCGCGCCCGGCTCGGTCGAGTTCGCGTACATGGCGCAGGGGCGCTGGTACGCGCTGCGCGACAACGGTGCGGGCCAGCTCACCGGCACCGCATCGAGCTACGGCTCCGGCACCGTCAGCTACGTCACCGGCACGCTGAACCTCACGACCGGCGCGCTGCCCGACGCCGGCACGGCCGTCCTCGTCTCGTGGGCGTCGCCCGCGCACTACGCGATCCGCGCCGGTGCCACCGCCGCCGCGTCGAGCGCGCTGCGCCTCGATTACACGCTCGCACAGGCGCCCGTCGTGCCCGGCACGCTCGCGATCAGCTACCCCGTCGCGGGCACGACGCGCACCGCAACCGACGCGGACCAGAACGGCAACATCACCGGCACCGGCATCACCGGCACGATCAACTACGCGACCGGCGACGTCACGCTCGATTTCACCGCGCCCCCCGACGCCGCGGCGAACGTCGCCAACGCCTATACCTGGCGCGACGGCGCGGACCTCCTGAGCGGCACGACCGCGACGATTTCGGGCGGGCAATTCACCGTGCCCGGCACCGCGCCGTTCAGGAACGGCGGCTCGATGACGTTCGTGCTATCGGGTGCCGACGTGCAGCTCGCGGCGCCTGCATACATCACCAGCGGCGGGCAGGTGCGCGTTTATGCCTCCAGCAGACTCCGCTACAGCAAGAGCAGCACGTCGTACGCGTGGGTTGATCAGCCGGTCGGCACGTTCGACGCCGCCACCGGCGTCGTCACGATCACCGGCCCGATCGGTGCAACCCGCAGCGAATACACCAGTTACTACCATTGGACCGTCACAACCCCGTCGCTGACGATCACCGGCGTCGCCGACATCGCCGTCGAACGCGACACCGCCGCCTTCGACCCGCAGGCCGTCACCGCCGAAACCATCGCCCCGGGCACCGCCGGCCTAACGCTCGACCTCACGACGACCGTCGCCGACGCCGTCGTCGCCGGCTCCGTCGTGCTGTCGGTCGCCGGCTCGATCTACATCGACCGCGCCGGCACCTTGTACGCAAACCCCGACAGCGCGACCGGCGCCGCGATCGCCGCGGGCAGCATCGACTACACGACCGGCCGCGCGACGCTCACGTACTGGACCGACAACACGCCCGCCGCCGTGTCGGTGCTCGCCTGCCTCACGCGCTACGGTCAATGGACTGCCGTCGCCGCGACTTTCCGCGCCGCCTCCGCGCCGCTGCGCCCGTCCTCACTCTATGTCGCCGCGACCAGCGCCGACGGCGACGCGCTCAGCGCCACCAGCGACGGTGACGGCGTCATTGCCGGCACCGGCATCGGCGGCACCGTCAATTACGAATACGGCATCGTCACGCTCGAATTCACCGAGCCCGTCGACCCCGGCACGATCCGTTACAACGCGGTCGCCTACAGCTATCTGCCGCTCGACGCGACGCTCTTGGGCCTCGACCCGGTGCGCCTGCCTTCCGACGGCCGCGTCCCCGTCTTCCGCCCCGGCGAATTCGCGGTCTTCGGCCGCGACATCCCGCTCGCGCCGCAGACCGTCACCGCCGCGCAGGTCATCAACCTCGGCGTCGAGCGCCTGTCGCGCGTGCGCATCGTCGGGCTCGACGGCCTCGGCATCGGCCCCGGCTGGTCCGCCGATCTCGACGCCGGCACCGTCACGATCACTGACCCCACCGGCTGGCCCCAGCCCGTCACGATCACCGGTCGCGTCGAGGACATGGTGCGCGTCTCCGACGTGCAGATCTCCGGCGACATCACCTTCACCCGCCCGCTCACGCATCAATTCCCGGTCGGATCGACGGTCTCGTCCGCGCTGATGCTCGGCGATCAGCGCGCCCGCGTCAGCCACTTCTTCGACCAGCAGACGTGGGACGGCAGCTGGTCCGACAGCCTCACCGGCAGCGCCGCGACCGCCAGCTACAACGACGCGCAGTACCCGCCCGACGTCACCAACGCCGGCGCGATCACCGAGCGCTGGGTCATCCGCTGGACCAACACCACCAGCATCGAAGTCATCGGCGAGCACGTCGGCGTCATCTATACCGGCCCGACCTCGAGCGACGTCGCGCCGCTGAACCCGGCCGCCGGCGCGCCGTACTTTCGCCTCGACGCCCTGGGCTTCGGCATCGGCTGGAGCGCGGGCAACGTCATCCGCCTCAACACCGTCGGCGCCCAGCCGCCCATCTGGGCCGTGCTCACCGTGCAGCAGGGCGCCACCACCGTGATCGACGACGCGTGGGAGATCCTCGCGCGCGGCGACGTCGATCGGATTTGATAGGAGTACTTCGTGGCAACCTCAACCGCAGTGAAGTTTTTCCATTCCGACATGCCCGGCGCCCCAGTCCTTTCAGGGACCGCCGGCGCGGCGATTACGCTGCTCGACGCCTGCCTCGTGGACGGGTGGGGCCTCGTCACGCTCGACACCCTCACGGTGGCGGGGGGCGTAGCGACCGGCACCGTCGCGCTCGGGCACCTTTTCCCGCTGCGCTCGGTCGTGAAAATCGACGGCGCGACGCCGGCCGCCCTGAATGGCGAGCAGCGCATCACGTCGGCGACGGCGAACAGCTTCACGTTCGACGTGGACGGCGTGGCGGATGGCACCGCGACCGGGACGATCACCGTAAAGCTCGCGCCGCTCGGCTTCGAAAAAGCGTTCTCGGCGGGAAACATGGCCGCCTACCGGCAGATTGTGCCCGGATCGTCCGGTTTCTATTTGCGCGTCAACGACAACGCGCCCGGGGCGGCGGGAGCGCGCGAAGCCTATACGTTCGGTTGCGAGGAAATGGCGACGCTCGACAGCTACACGTCGCAGTTCCCATTCCCGACGCAGCGCGCGGACGGGATCGTTCTTCGCAAGAGCAACATGCTGGACGGCACCGCGCGCCGCTGGATGCTGATCGGGGACGATCGCGCGTTCTATTTCATTCCGGTGGACAATACGACGGCGGGTTCTCGCGGGGAAGTCTTCTTTTTCGGGGATGTCGCCAGCTACAAGCAGGGCGATTTGTACTCCTGCGCGATCGGTGGCCGGCAAACCGCCGGAGGGACAACTTCTTCCGAAAAGCCGGGCGTCAAAAATGCCTTTGCCCGAACTCAAGTCTACAACTTGGCTATCAACTACGACACCGATAGTCACCCCACTTCAAGCCCGTGGGAGCAAACGTCAGACAGTAACGCGCCGGTATGCCGATATCTTTCCCGGGACGTCGCGGGCTTGAACACATCGCCGCCGGCCTGTTGCATCTCAGCCGCCCCAGCTAAAGCGTACCAAAGCTCCGCTTACGCATTCGCTATTGGGTTCGGCTGCGGGATGGTGTTCCCGAACCCGGCAGACGGGGGTTTGTACCTCGCCCCCTGCATGGTTCTCTCGGGCCGCGGGCTCCGCGGATTATGGCCGGGGATGTACGACACGCTGCACCCTGCGGCTACATTCCAGGATCGGAGCGTTTTCGAGAACGCCGCGGGGATGGACGGTCGCGCCGTCGTGTTCGCCGCGCTTTCCTTTGCAGTATCTTCAGCGGAGTACGGTGCGGGCGCGTTTTTCGACATCACCGGCCCGTGGAGGTAAGCAGGCGTGAGCGACGAAATTCCGATGCTTTCGCCGATGCCGTTCAGGGTGCGTCATGGACGGTACGGCCCGCCGACCCTTGACCGCCGCGTCCGCCTCGTCGGCCCCGTCCCCCCACCCGCGAGCCTCCCGATTGGTCCCGGACGGGTGGCCGGTACCGTGCGCAAGAAAGGCGAGCCGAACGTTCCCATTGCCCGTCGCGTGCGTTTGATGCTGAACGACGCGCTCGACAACGCTGCCCCGGCCGCGCTCGAAACGTGGAGCGACCCGGCAACGGGCGAATACGAATTCTCCGGGGTTTCGCTCGGCGTCGCCTTCGCGGTCTGCTCGTTTGACCACACCGGCGAACACAACGCCGTGATTGCGGCGCCCGTGTTCGCGGAGCCGCTGCCGTGACGGTCGAAATCTCCGCCGCCCTCGCCGCTGGCCGCCTCGAGGGCACCGCGGCCGTGCTGAACGCCGTCGCCCCGAGCGCCGCCGTCCTGTTCTACGCCGCGACTGCGACCTCGGTATTCGGCGACACTCCGGCCGAGCCGCACCTCGTCGCCGTCCAGCTCGCCAACCCGCTCGGCACCGTTGGCGACCCCGCGCCGGATCTCGGCATCACGCCCGCGCCGCTGGCCGTGCTCGCGCTCACCGTCGAGCCCGCGCCCGAGGCGCAGGTGACGACGACCGGCACGATCGCCTGGGCGCGGATCGTCGACGGCGCCGGCGCCGAGCACCTCCGCTGCGCGGTCGGCGAGGCCGGTTCGGGCGCCCCGATCGAAGTCGACGCGCTCACCGTCTATGCCGGCGGCTACGTGCGCATCGTCAGCGGCATTTTCTATTGATGAGCGCGGTGGCCTCGCCCGAGCTGCTGTTCGCCGATCCGCCGCCCGCGGACGGCAAGCTGCTGTTCGGCGCGACGGCCGCAGCCGCCCCCCGGTCGCCCGCCGATCTCGTCTTCGACGCCCCGCCGCCGACGAACGCGAACCTGCTGTTCGGCGGCACCGGCGATGATCCCCCCGCGCCCGCGCTCGTCACCGCGACGCTTGCCGTCGGCCTGCCGCCGCTGCGGCTCGCCGCCCGCGTCGCGCGGGTGCGACGGATCACGCTGGCCGTGCCGCTGCCGGCGCTGCAGCTGCGCGCGGCCGCGCAATGGGACAGCCGCACCGAACGGCCGCTCGCGCACCACGTCGTCGCGCCGCACAGCCCAGCCGAGCGCGCGCCGACTCCCGCCGTGCGCGCACCGCATGACCAGGCCGCGCTGCTCGCCGTCGGCGTAGCCGTACGACACGAGGACGGCGCCGCGGCCGGGCAGCACGCCGCATTGCGCCATCGCGACGCCGGGCAGGCGCGCACCGCGACGACGTCCCGTCATGCCGACGCGAGCCCGGTCCGCGCGCAGCGTGCTGCCCCGCAGCAGGACGCGATCCACGCCCGCCGCCCCATCCTCGCGCGCCATCGTGAGGCCACCGGCCTGCGCCTCCACCGCTCGGCGCAGCACCAGGACGCGCTGCGCCTGCGCGGCAGCGCCGCGACTCGCTTTGCTGCCGCGCGCGCGAGCGGCGCATGGCAACACACGACGCACGGCCCTGCGCTCATCGCCGGGCGCTGGCTCGCGACCGAGCACCAGGACGCCCGCCGTCCGCCGCCGGGGCGTTACGTCGTCGTCCCGCCCGTCGAACCGCCGCCGCCGCCGTTCGCGGCCGACCCGCATCTGCTGTTCTGCCAGCCGTTCCCGGCAAGCGCCGATCTGCTGTTCGGCTGGGTCTGTGGCAGCACGCCCGGCGCCGGCCCCGTCGTCATCCCCATCCAGGAGTGCTATGTCGTGATCAACAGTTTCTCGCTCGTGCGCGCCGACACCGGCGAGCCCGTCGACGTGCAGGATTTCAATGCCTCGCTCGACACCGACTCCTGGGGCTGGGGCTGGTCCGCGAGCCTGCATGCGGATCTGATGCCGCTCGTGCGCTCGCCCGCGCTCGGCGACCACGTCGAGCTCGTCGCGACCCTCAACGGCACGCCGCTGCGCCTCGTCGTCGAGCGCATCGCGCGCGATCGGCGCTTTGGCGAAGCGTGGCTGAAAGTCAGCGGGCGAGGGCGCGCCGCGTGGCTCGCCGACCCGCACTCGCCCGTCGCCACGCGCTACAACACCGAAGCCCGCACCGCGCAGCAGCTCCTCAGCGACGCGCTGACCGTCAATAACGTCCCGATCGGCTGGGCGCTCGACTGGCGCGTCACCGACTGGCTCGTGCCTGCAGGCAGCTGGAGCCACACCGGCACCTACATCGACGCCGCGACCCGCATTGCCGAGTCCGCCGGCGCCTACGTCCAGGCCCACAACACCGACCAGACACTGATCATCCTGCCGCGCTACCCGGTCGCCCCGTGGAACTGGCCCGGCGAGACGCCCGACATCGACCTGCCCGAAGACGTCTGCGAAGTCGAAGGGATCGAATGGCAGGACAAGCCCGACTACAACGCCGTCTGGATCAGCGGCGCCGCCGCCGGCCGCCGCGACCGCATCCGCCGCGCCGGCACAGCCGCCGACCGCAGCGCGCCCACGATCGTCGACCCGCTCGCCACCGCACCCGAGATGACCCTGCAGCGCGGCCGCGCCGCCCTCGGCGACACCGGCCGCCAGGCGCACATCACGCTGCGCCTGCCCGTGCTGCCTGAGACCGGCATCATCCAGCCCGGCAAGCTGGTGCGCTACACCGAATCCGGCACCCCCCGCATCGGCCTCACGCGCGGCGTCCAGCTTGAGCAGCGCTTCCCCGAACTGTGGCAAACCATCCGCCTCGAGACCCACGAACATGAACCCGTATAAACGCCTCCTGCGCCTCATCCCCGGCCAACCGCTCGACGCCGGCCAGGTCACCGCCATCACCGAAGACGGCGTCACCGTGCAGCTCGTCGACGGCGCAACGATCCGCGCGCGTGGCGAAGCGGCGGTGGGGGAGCATGTGTATGTGCGGGGCGGGGTCGTCGAAGGGCCGGCGCCGGCGTTGGTGGGGGTGGATCAGGAGGTGTAACGGCTTTGCCGAGTACGCATAGACCGCAGCAGTTCCAAGGCAAAAACGAAAAGACCGCCTAAGCGGTCTTTTCGTTGAAGAAGCGAGATGCCTGATTAAACTGGCCGTCGATCTTTAGCGGCAATCAGCTGGAAGGTGCTTGGCCTCGCCGGCAGTGGATGCGCACGCCCAAGTGATGGGGTCTTCCGGAGTAGCTTGCGTCGGCGTCAAGGTAAACGCCGGTTCCACCGTTGCGCCCGTACCTTCCGTACCACCCATCGTTACAGTGATTATACCGGTGCCCGCTCCGATCGCGATGGAGTCCACGTAACGAGTGCCGGCAGCCGGAAAGGTAAATCCGGTGTTAGTTGCGGTAATGTCAGCGAGACCTCCAAGCGATGAAGCAGTTTCAGCGACGGCAGTCTTCGCGCCGCCTGCCAAGGTGAAGCCCTCGCTAACCTTAGTCCGAATCGTATAGTCTTGATACGCCGGCAACGCGACCGCAGCCAGAATGCCGATGATCGCGACGACGATCATCAGTTCGATTAGCGTAAAACCTTGTTGTGCCTTTTTCATAACAACTCCCTTATGGTTGGACTCGGACACCAGATCGCTTGCTCCGGTGCCACTGACCCTCTCTATGCAATGACCATGCCATCAGATAATCACTGGCACTCGCGCCGCTGACCTGTCGATTGGCCTGCGTTTGGCACAGGGGGGTGTGCCAATCCACCCCATTTGGCACACCCCCCTGTGCCAGGCACAAACCCGGGCGCTCGGCGCGCTCCCCCATTAAACTACGCGCACCAGCATTCCCCGCCGGACATCCCATGCCTTTCATCAGCCTAAACACTGCAGTTTCGCTCACCGGCCTGAGCAAGCGCACTCTGTGGCGGCGCATCGCCGACGGCGTGCTGCATGCCGAGCAGGCCGGCGAGCCGGGAGAACAGACCCGCGTCGGCGTGGACGATCTCCTGCCGCTGTCGCCCCTGCAGCTCGAGCCCGACGACCGGGCGTTGATCCTCGAAGCCGACGGCGGTAACCCGGAGGCGCAGTGCGACCTCGCATTGCTGTTCCTCGCCCAGGAGCAACCCGCCGAGGCAGTGCGCTGGCTACAGGCCTCCGCCGCGCAGTTCTACCCCGAAGGAATGCACTGGCTCGGCCGCTGCTGCATCAGCGGCACCGGCACGGCACCGAACGAACAAACCGGTACCGCCTGGATCGCCAAAGCCGCCCGCCACGGCCACGCGAGAGCCGGCCACATGATCCGCTACCTGCAAGACCCCGCCCGGCCATCCCAAACCCCGGCAGCGCTGGAAGCAAGACTCGACACCATCGAGCGCGAAATCGTGCTCAAAGTGCTGGAGGACACTGCAAGCAGGGCCTGACCCTGCGCTACGAATTCTTCGCCGGCGAGACCGGTGGCGAGGAAGCCGGAAAGGAACGGCAGCGGCTACCGCCCCCGATCTCCCAAACCGCGCATCAGCCCACCCGTAGAGTTCTGGCGCAGATCGTCGTCGTCCGGCCGATCGACGTCTTCCCAGTCATCCATGACCGGCTCGGCGTGGGGGAATGACGCAATCTCATCGAGCGTGTATTTGTACCGGCTCGTCGACCACTTCTGCATGGTCACGTCGAACTGCCGGCAGGCGTAAACTCTGATCGTCTTCATTGGTTGAAAGTGATCGAGCACATGATCTGAGGATAGCGGGCGATGGTGTAACGGCAGTGCCTTACACCGAATTTGCACCTAAATCTGATGAAACGGCGTAACTGCGCCACTTCTCAATGCTCACACGGAGCATCGACATTACATATTGGGCCATGGGCTGTGGAGTCTGGGTAAACAGGAATGGTAAGACCATGAAGGATACCGCAAGGCTGTATCGCGTTGCTCCTCCGGAACCACCGTGCCCCACCTCGCGACGAAGCAGAAGCGGCGGTGTCGAACTCCTGGTCCCTTCTGCCGGGGCGTGAACCGGTCGCGAACACAACGAGGCGCACGCATGGCCGAGGACCGTAGCATCGGGAGTGCCGGTGGAAGCTGGCCGGGGCGCCGTCCCGGCCGGATTCTGACGATGACGCTGCTCGCCGCGGCGCTCGTGACGCTCGCGACGTGGGTCGTGTGGGTACAGCAATCCGAAGAATATCAGCGCGACATCGCCGGCCAGTTCGAGTCCGAAGCCGGGGAAATCGCGGTGCGCATCCACGAACGGTTTCTCGCATACCGCCTCGTGTTGCACGGCGGGCGCAGCCTGTTCGAGGTGATGGACACGGTCGATCGCCGGACATGGCATGAATACGTCGGCTCGCTGAAGCTGGGAAAGGAAATTCCTGGCGTTCAGGGTCTCGGCTTCGCGCTCTGGCTGGAGCCCGGAGAGCTCGAACGCCACATCGACGCGCTGCACGCCGAAGGGTTCGACGGCTATCGTGTGTGGCCGGAAGGGCCGCGCGGCGGCTATTCGAGCATCGTCATGCTCGAGCCGCTCGACTGGCGCAACCAGCGCGCCCTGGGCTACGACATGTACTCCGAACCGGTGCGCCGCGAGGCGATGGACCGCGCGCTGCGCACCGGCAGCGCTGCGATGTCGGGCAAGACCACCCTGGTCCAGGAAACGACCGCCGACGTCCAGGCGGGCGTGCTGATCTACACGCCGGTGTTCGTGAGAGGCATGCCGACCGCGAGCGAAGACGAGCGGCGGCGGGCGCTGCACGGCTGGGTATATATGCCGTTCCGCATGACGAATCTGATGCAGGGCATGCTCGGACCCCATTCGGAAGGCGTGCGCCTGAGGGTCTTCGACCAGAATGAACGCCCGAAATCCCTGCTGTATGACAGCCATCCGGGCCGCGTTGCCGGCGAGCAGCCCGAATTCGCGAGCGTCAAGCACCTCACGCTGGCTGGTCGCACGTGGCTGGTGAGGCTCGAGGCGCTGCCGGGTTATGCGTCGCGGTTCGATGTGCGGGGTGCCGAACTGGCTGCGATCGGCATGGTCGGGTTGCTGTTCGTCATGACGACATGGTTTTTCGCGCTGACCCGCGAGCGTGCGAGAGCGCTCGCGGGCATGACGGCGTCGCTGCTGCACAGCGAACGCCGGTACAGCACGCTCGTGAACGTGGCGCAGGAGGGGATTGCGGCTACCGATGAGGAATTTCGCCTGACTTTCGTGAACCCCAGCCTCGCGGAGATCCTCGGACGCAGCGAAGCGGAATTGCTTGGCCGGCCGCTCGACGAGTTATGGCGAGGCGGCAAGGCCGAGACGCGCGAAGAGATCCTCGCGCGACTGGCCAGGGGGCAGGGCAGACGCTACGAGACGGATCTCGTGCGCGGCGACGGGCAGCTCCTGAGCGCTTTGGTGTCCGACGCGCCGCTCACCCACGCCGAAGGCGGGTTGAGGGGCGCGATCGTCGTGCTGCTCGACATCACCGAGCGCAAGGACGTCGAGCGGCGCATCGCCCACCTGGCCACGCACGACGTGCTGACCGGCATTCCGAACCGCCTGATGTTCAGCGAGCAGCTGACGCATGCGGTGGACCAGGCGAAGCGCTATGGCCACCGCTTCGCGCTGCTGTTCGTCGATCTCGATCGCTTCAAGCGCGTCAACGACGAGCTCGGCCACCACGCCGGCGATCAGCTGCTGCGCGATGCGGTCAGCCGGATGCAGCACGCGGTCCGCTCGAGCGACATGCTCGGGCGGCGCGGCGGCGACGAATTCGTCGTGCTGCTGCCGGAGATCGAATCCGACCACGACGCGGAGGTGGTCGCCGAGAAGATCCGCGTGGCGCTGGAGCAGCCTTTCGTCGTCGACGGGCAACAGGCGAGCATCTCGTCGAGCATCGGCATTGCGCTGTATCCCGACCACGGCACCGACGAGGATGCGTTGATGCGGCGGGCCGACGAGGCGATGTACCGCGCCAAGAGCGAAGGGCGCAACCGCTTCGGTTACTGACGCGGTGAGTTCAGCCGACCAGCTCGTCGAGGTTGATATCGGCGATCAGGTCGTTCGAAAGTCGCTCGAGATCGGCCTTGAGCGCGTCGGCATCGACATGCTCGCCGGCCTTCAGCTCCGCTTCGGCATGGAACAGCGTCTCGGACGACATCGGCGCGGTCGACGTGCGGGTGACGAGTTTTTCGACGTTGACGCCGTGGCGCGCGAACACTTGCGAGACTTCACGAACGATACCGATGCGGTCGTGCCCGACGAGGCTGAACGACAGCCGACGATGGCGATGCGGCGCCTCGGCCGCGCTGTCCATCGAACATTCCACCATCACGCGCAGCGCCGAGAGTTTCGCCAGCGCGGTTTCGAGCGCCTGCACGTGTTCGGGGGGCACGCTGATCTTGAGCAGGCCCGCGAACTTGCCGGCGAGCTGGGCCATCGACGATTCGAGCCAGTTGCCGTGATGGGCGGTAATGACCGACGAGAGCTCTTCGACGAGCCCGGGGCGATCGTCGCCGATCACCGTGAGAACGAGTAGTCTGGACACGCATGCACCTCCGTCGGGTCGTGGGAAGGGAAAAGGGCTCTGCGCCGTGCGAGAGCCCGGTCCGGGAATTCTATCCTTCCGGGCGCGCGGCGCGCGCGCATCGCGCGGACCGAAGACGGGGGTGCGGGGCTTGCCGTGCGGGTTCAGTCCACTTCGATCGTCGCGATGATTTCACCCTCGTCGATCGGATCGCCTTCCTCGACGCGCACGTCGATGAGGGTTCCGGAATACGGGCTGGGAATGTCGAGCGCGACCTTGCCCGTTTCGAGCACGATCAGCGTCTCGTCCGTGCCGATTTCTTCGCCGTTGCGCACCAGCACGCTCTGTACGAACACTTCGCCGGTTCGGCACGAGCCGCAGCTGTCCCAGCATTCCGGATATTTCGGCATGCGGATTTCGACTATGCGGCTCAACGTCGGTCCCTCTTGTTACGCGACGACCCTGCGCGAGGTGCGCACGGCGAAGCGCGGGGGACGAGACCGCGGACCATTGACGTGAGGCAGCTGTCGCGCGACACACGGGCGACAGCTGCCGGGGTGCAAGGCATCATCGGACTTCCAGGAAGAGAAAGCGCGGAAGTCTACTCCTCCCGGCTTCACTTCTCGACGAAGGCGCGCTCGATCACGTAGTCGCCGGGCTCGCCGATATGGCGCGAGATCCTGAAGCCGCGCGCATCGAGCATCGCGCAGCTGTCCTTGAGCATCGCCGGGCTGCCGCAGATCATCACGCGGTCGTGCTGCGGGTCGAGCGGCGGCAGGCCGATGTCGTCGAACAGCTTGCCGGTTTCGATGAGGTCCGTCAGGCGCCCCTGGTTGACGAACGGCTCGCGCGTGACGGTCGGGTAATAGATCAGCTTGTTGCGCGCGTCCTCGCCGAAGAACTCGTTGTCCGCGAGTTCCCGCGTGATGAAGTCGCGGTAGGCGAGTTCCGAAACGGTGCGCACGCCATGGATCAGCACGACGTGCTCGAAGCGCTCGTATGTATGCGGATCCTGCATCAGGCTCAGGAACGGGGCGAGGCCGGTGCCGGTCGCGAGCAGGTACAGGCGCTTGCCGGGCTTCAGGTCGTGCAGCACGAGCGTGCCGGTCGGCTTCTTGCTGACGACGATCGGATCGCCTTCCTTGAGGTGCTGCAGCCGCGACGTCAGCGGCCCGTTCGGCACCTTGATGCTGAAGAATTCGAGATGCTCCTCGTAGTTCGGGCTCGCGATGCTGTACGCGCGCGTCAGCGGCCGGCCGTCCACTTCGAGGCCGATCATCACGAACTGGCCATTCTCGAAGCGCAGGCCGCGGTCGCGCGTCGTGCGGAAGCTGAACAGCGAGTCGTTCCAGTGGTGGACGCTCAGGACGCGTTCGACAGCGAGATTGCTCATGGCCTTGCCTTTTAATGAGTTGAAAGCTGGAAGGATTCGTCGATTGCAATTCTAGGATGGGCGTAATATCTACTGAACGGGTAATTCAGATATTCGTTAGAGGCATTTCCGATATGCGCTACACCTTGCGGCAGCTCGCGATCTTTGTCGCCGTCGCGCGCCACGGCAGCATTTCACGCGCTGCCGAGGCCCTTTCGATGTCGCAATCGGCGGCGAGCAGCGGACTCGCGGAGCTCGAGCGCCAGTTCGACGTGCAGCTGTTCGATCGCGTCGGCAAGTCGGTCCGCTTGAACGAGCTCGGCGAACGGCTGCTGCCGCGCGCGGTGGAGTTCCTCGATCGTGCCGAGGACATCGAGGCGCTGCTGCGCGGGCAGACCGGCTATGGAACACTGGACGTCGGCGCGACGCTGACGATCGGCAACTACCTCGCGACGTTGATCGTCGCCGAATTTCTCCAGCGGCACCGCGACAGCCGCATCCGTCTCGGCGTTCACAACACGGCCACGATCATCCAGCAGGTCGCGAGCTTCGAACTCGATCTGGGGTTGATCGAAGGCAAATGCCAGCACGCCGAACTCGAGGTCGTGCCGTGGCTCGAAGATGAACTGGTGGTGTTCTGCGCACCGACGCATCCGCTCGCCGGGCGGGTCGGTGCCGGCGAGGAAGACTTGCTGGAGCAGCCGTGGATTTTGCGCGAGATCGGTTCGGGCACGCGCGAAACCTTCGATCAGGCGATGCGCCACGTCGAAGGGCGATTCGACGTCCGACTCGAACTCGAGCATACCGAAGCAATCAAGCGGGCCGTCGAATCGGGCCTCGGTGTCGGCTGCATTTCGCGGCTGGCGCTGCGCGAAGCGTTCCGGCGCGGCAGTCTGGTGCCGGTCGAGACGCCGTGGCTGGACCTGCGGCGGCGCTTCCATTTCCTGTGGCATCGGCAGAAGTTCCGCACGCCGGGGATGCAGGCTTTTCTCGAACTGTGTCGCGAGATGACCGCGGGCGCGCAGCGCAGCGACGAGATCGCGTTGAGTTACATTCGCTGACCGTGGCGCGTGGAATGCCGTGCCAAGGTGAAAGCGGGACTTGCCGCAGCGCGACGCGTGCGCCCGCGCAGCGAGGAGCGCGACAAGCCGGATTCGCGCGGTCGACCAGCGCCACCGGCGCGGCAGGCGGCTGATGCGGAGGGACGAGGATGATTCGGAACCTGATTCGGCCGGGCTGCCGGGCGGCCGTCCTTGCGGCGGCGCTCGTCAGCGGCGTGCCCACCGGCGTTGCCGCCGCTGGCGGGCCGCCTGCTGAAACACTTCATGCGGCCGGTGAGGAGGCGGTGCTCGATTACGAAGCGCTCGCCAGCCGGCTCGCTGCCGCAGATGTCATCTATCTCGGCGAACAGCACGGCAACCCGCATCATCACGCCGCACAGCTGAAAGTCGTGAGCGACCTCGTCGCCGCCGGCCGCCGTCCGGCACTCGCGTTCGAGGTCGTCAGCGTCGCGCAGACCAGCGAGTTGATGAGCTTCGTGTCGCTGCCGCAGGTCGCCGCGCACGACAAGGCCGCCGTGCGACGACTGCGGGACGAACTCGGCTGGCAGACTGGCACCGAATGGCGCGACTACGGTCCGCTGCTCGAATTCGCGCGCGCCCATCGGCTGCGGGTCGCCGGGATCGACCTTCCGCAGAGCCTGCGCCGCCGCATCAGCCGTGTCGGCATCGAAGGGCTCAACGCCGTCGAGCGCACCCAGTTTCCCGACAGCCGGCTCATCGATCCGGCCTATCAGCAGCTGATGCACGAGCGGCTGAACGCGGCGCACTGCGGCTTCGCCTCGCCCGAGCTCGTGGCGCGCCTGTACGCGACCTGGCTGGCCCGCAACGACACGATGACGATGGCAGTGACCGCGCTTGCCGCCGAACAGCCCCTTGAACCGGTGGTCGTGATTCTCGGGCTCGGCCACGTCGAGAACAACATGGGCGTCTATGAACGGGTCGCCCAGCGCGCGCCGACGCTGCGTCAGCTCAATATCGGCTTCCGCGCCCGCTCTCCGGAGCTGCGCCTTGCAGATGAACTCGCGCCGCTCGACCGCTTCGGCAAACAGTTTGCGGCGGCGCACGAGATCCTGTGGGTGACGCCGCCGGTGGCTGCACCGCAGGGAACGCCTTGCGCGGGGCTGGAGCTGCGCATGAAAAAAATGGAGAAGTGATTTCCGGTGTCGCTGCCGTCGTTACCGGAAATCGACCGCTTCGGCCCGTTACCTTCGCTGTCGCGAGAACAGGTAACGGGGGTTCCGAGACCGCTCAGCCGCGCGCGCGCATCGTCTCGACTTCGACGATCGGCGCCGGGCTCGCTTCCGTGATCGGCGTGACGCTCGCCGAAGGCCGGGTTTCGGGCGCCGGCTCGATCGTCGCCGCCGGGCGTTCGGGCATGTACGAAGCGACCTGACAGGCGATCGCGGCGAGGTAGGGGATGCACTGCAACGCGAGGATGCCGACCCACAGCTGCGCTTCGAGGTCCTGTGCGCCGCGCAACCACACCAGCACCACGGCGCCGAGAATCAGGGCGACGAGCAGTCCGATTTCCTCGCGGATCGGCGAGAAGAATGCGAGCGTCCCCTTGTCCTTCCACCCCTTCGGCGTGCGCACGAATTCCCCGCGCCGCTTGACCAGACCCGCGAACACCCCGCGGGCGATCGCGTGCGCCATGCCGACCGACAGGATCGATGCGCCGAGGATGTCCTTCCACGGCGCATCCATCGTGCGCCGGTACAGGATCGGTCCGAGGCCGCCCTTGAACGCCATGAACGCGAGGATCGGCAGCGCCAGCGCCGACACCGGCAGGCCGAACTCCTGGGGCATGTACAGCATGCCGATCGTCCACGCTAGGCTCGCGAAAACGAACACGAGCTGCAGCGCATCCCCCAGCCACGCGAACCATCCGGTGAGGAAATGGTAGCGTTGCGCGAGGTTCAGCCGGCTCGGGCCGAGCATCGCGGGCAGGTGATGCTTGAGGATCTGCATTGCGCCGAAGGCCCAGCGGAAGCGCTGGCTCTTGATCGCGGCGAAGTCCGACGGCGTCAGGCCGCGGCCGAGGACGTGGTCGACGTAGCGCGTGTCGTAGCCTTTTTCGATCAGGCGCAGCCCGAGTTCGGTGTCCTCGCAGATGCACCATTCCGACCAGCCACCGACTTCCTCGAGCGCGAGGCGGCGCACCAGCGTCATCGTGCCGTGCTGGATCAGCGCGTTGCGCTCGTTGCGGTGATGCATGCCGATGCGGAAGAAGCCGTCGAACTCCCAGTTGCACATGCGGCGGAACGGCTGGGTTTCCCAGTCGCGGTGCGCCTGCGGCGCCTGCACGACGGCGACGTCGGCGGCATCGAAGTGCGGAATCAGACAGGACAGCCAGTCGGGGGAGACGACATAGTCCGCGTCGACGACGCCCACGACTTCGGCGCGCGGGTCGGTTTGCTTGAGGCCGAAGTTCAGCGCCCCGGCCTTGAATCCCGGCCAGTTGTCGAGGTGGAAGAAGCGGAAGCGCGGGCCGAGCTCGGCGCAGCGTGCTTCGAGCGGCTTCCACAGCGCCTCGTCCTTCGTGTTGTTGTCGAGCACCAGCACTTCGAAATTGCCGTACTCCATAGCCGCGAGGCTGTCGATCGTCGCGATCACCATCTCCGGCGGCTCGTTGCAGCAGGCCAGATGGATCGACACGAACGGTTCGCGTTCGGTCGCAAGCGGCGTGAGCGGCAGGAAGCGGCGCTTCCAGCGTCGCTTGAAGAGCACCTCGCCGAATTCGAAACCGTGCGACAGCAGCACCGCGATCGTCAACACGGTCGCGCCGATCAGCATCATCAGCCCGACCAGGTCGCGCTTCGTCAGGTAGTAATCGGCCGGCACGTTCGCACCGATCACCAGCGTCACCGCACAGGCCTGGATCAGCGCCGAGAGCCACAGCCGTCCGAGGATGCTCCAGTCGCGCAGCAGGAAACAGATCAGGAACATCGGCACGAGCGCGATCAGCGCGGCCATTCGCGCCTTCTCGTGCCAGCGGATGTCCTGCACGACAAGGCCTTCGAGCGGGAACTTCGCCTGACGCTCGGCGTTGAACATGCCCCAGTAGGCACCGGCCCAGCCTTCGAGCTGAATCTTCCACGGCTGGTCGATCGCTTCCATGATGAAGTAGTCGAGCGCCGGGCTGCGCGGATGGGCGAGGAACTCGCGGATGAACCGAGCCTCGTTTTCCACCGACGGCACCGAGGTCGTTTCCTCCGCGCCGAAACTGTTCATCACCGGACCGCGGCTCGGCCAGCCGACTTCACCGATGACGATCTTCTTTCGCGGGAACGCTTTCACCAGTTCGTCGTAGCGCATCATCACGTATTCGACCGCGGATTCGACCGGCACCCCTTCGTGGTAGGGCAGCAGGTGGACAGTGATGAAATCGACGCTTTTCGCCAGTTCCGGGTTCTTCAGCCACACGTGCCACGGCTCGGCCGTCGATACCGGGACTTTCAGCCGTCGCAGCGCCTTGCGCGTCTTGTCGAGATAGGCGGAAAGCTCGGCGACGCTCAGGTCGCCGCGCAGCAGCACTTCGTTGCCGACGATCACGCGCTCGATGTGTCGCATCTGGCGTGCGGACTCGACCAGCGCGTCGATCTCGCGCTCGTTGGCTTGCGGGTCCGGTGACAGCCACGCGCCGGCCGTGACGCTCAGCCGGCGATCCCCCGCCAGCCGCGCGATCGCCGGAACTTCCGTGCTGCCGTAGGTGCGGATGCGCTCGCCCGTCTGCGCGAGCAGGTCGAGGTCGGCGCCGATTTCGGCTTCGGTCGGATAAGTCCCTTTCAGCGGGCTCTGGTCACGCTGGAAAGGGCTGTAGGCATAACCACGAATACTGTTGCCGGCGCCGATGAACTCGGTGCCGCGGTTCCACCGCTCCGCGACGAGGTATTGGGCGCCGGCGACCAGGCCGGCAAGAATCAACGCTACGATCAGACGGTAAATCAGCGAAGCGGCGTATTTCATTAAAATCGGGATCCCCACAGGGGGTTGATCGATCGCCGCGGCCCGTCATTCCTCGCCATGCTTCGGAATTGCGGTATGACGCAGCGCAAAAATCAATCCTGGCCGGGCTTGTGACACAATTCACCAGCTCGACCGCAACTGATGCGGCGCGAAGTTTATTCGTTTTTTCAGTTGCTTAGCAAAGTTTCCCTGTGTGCAATTTGCAACAGGAAGTAGGCCCGAAGGCGGATGCTTGATTTGTAAGGGAAAAGGGAGTTGAGGAAAAATAATTTGCGTCAATACGATCGAAGCCGTATTTCGCTGGTCGCCGCGAGCGCGGTGCTTCTCGCAGCAGTGCTTGGGGTGCGCTACGGATTGCTCGAAGCGGGCGCCTTCCCGCTCGACTGCAGCGGGGCGCTTGGCGAAGGGGTCGGAGCGCGGTGCGCGACAAAATGGCTGCTCGTGCAGTCCTTCCTCGACCAGCGCCTGGGCTGGCTGAGCCTCGTGTGTGGCGTTGCGGCTTTCGTGCTGCGCCATCGCCCGCTCGCGTGGGGAGGGTGGTTCAGCGGTCTGGCCGGGCTCGTGCTGTACAGCTTCGACCCCTCGGCCGTCGGCGCGCTGCTGTCGCTACTGGTCCTCGCGCGCGGCGGCCGGCAAGGTCGGTGCGGCAAGGAGAAGGCCGGTGACGAGCCAGACGGCGGCCTGCGGGTTCAGCGGCTCGGATAGCCAGCGGCCGACGACGGACACGGCGATCACCGCTGCGCACAGGCGCTCCTCGGTCGCGTGGCGGCTGTTCGCGAACCACCCGACGACGCCGAGCGTCAGCGCCGGCACGATGAACAGCAGCGACGGGAAGTCCCGGTAGCGCGGATCGACGAACAGCAGCAATGCGCCGACCGCGGCCGCGAACAGCAGCACGACGCGCAGCAGTCCGAGGCCCGTCGACGCATCGAGCGACGCAAAGCGACCTCGCAGCCACGCGCTCCATGCCGACGCGCCGGAACGTATTCCGCTTTCCGGCGACCAGCGCGCGAGAGTCAGGGGCACGAGCATGCCGACGGCGAAGACGGCGCCGAGCAACGTCCATTCGAATCCGTTCCGATATGCGAGCTCGGCGTGTTCCCAGTGCAGGACGGCGACTGCGCCGGCCACCGCTCCCATCGCCGCGACGGCAGCGAGTTGCAGCGGCGAGCGCCTCTGTGGGCGCCCCCCGGCCGCTACAGCGAGGCACAGCAGCACGCCGAGCGCGGCGCCGAGTGCCGGCGCGACGAAACTGTCGCGTGCGGCGACCGGTCCGGCGAGCGGAAACTTTGGGGCCAGGTCCGCATCGAGCACGCCCCAGTAGCCGCCGACGGTGCCTTCGAGGCGGCGCTTCCACGGCTGGTCGATGGCTTCGATGAGGTTGTAGTCCCAGCCCCTGTCATGCGCGCGGTGGATGAATTCGCGGATGTAACGGGCCTGATTGACCGGCGACGGCAGCGACGCTTCGCGCTGGCGCCCGGCGCTCGGCCAGCCCGTTTCGCCGATCATCACCGGCTTGTCGAAGTGTTCGCGGACCTCTTCGAAAACCGTCGCGACGTGCGTCACGGCGTGCTCGATCGCGACCGGATCGTCCTCCCAGAACGGCAGGATGTGAACCGTCACGCGGTCGACCGCGCCCGCGAGACTCGCATGCTTGAGCCAGAATTCCCACACGTCCGCGTACGTCACCGGCACTTCGGTGCGGGCGCCGGCGTACGCGATCAGCTCCCGCAGTTCGTCTTCGGTGCGCTCGCGGCGCAACAGCACCTCGTTGCCGACGATCAGCATGCGCACGACGTCGGCGTTGTCGTTGGCGATGCGGATCGCACGGTCGAGCTCGATCGCGCTGCGCTTGCGGTCGGCGCTGATCCACGCGCCGAGCAGCACCCCGAGCCCGAGTTCGCGTGCAACCTCCGGCACCTGCTCCAGCCCCTGGGCGACCGAATAGAGGCGCACGCATTCGGTCATGCGCGACAGCGCGGTCAGATCGGCGACGATCTGCGCACGCGAAATCAGCAGCGTCTCGTCGTATGGCGTCTGGCCGGGAAGGCGATACGGCGCATAGGACACGCACTTGAGCCGTTCGCCGTCCGCCAGCTGCAGGTCATGCATCGGCACCGGCTGCATCTGGCGGGCGACCAGCACGGCGAGGCCTGCCAGCGCCACGACGTGAACGAGCAGCAGGGCGAGCCAGGGAATGAAGGACCAGCGCGGCGGGCGAAAGTAGGGCATGTCGAGAATGAAACGTCGGGCCGATGCATGAAAAAAAGCCACGCCTGGCGTGGCGTGGCTTCCCGGCGAAGGACGGCGATTCTAGCTCGCGTAGTCCTCCATCGGCACGCACGCGCAGAAAAGATTGCGGTCGCCATAGACATCGTCGATGCGGTTGACGCTCGGCCAGAACTTGTTTTCGGCGACCCAAGGCAGCGGGAAAACCGCTTGTTCGCGGCTGTACGGGCGGCTCCATTCCGCACCCTCGGCAGCGATGAAATCCGCCTGCGTGTGCGGCGCGTTCTTCAGCGGGTTGTCTTCCGCCGGCCACGCGCCGTTCTCGACTTCGCGGATCTCGTTGCGGATCGCGATCATCGCCGCGATGAAACGATCGAGCTCGCCGAGATCCTCGGATTCGGTCGGCTCGATCATGATCGTGCCGGCGACCGGGAACGACATCGTCGGTGCGTGGAAGCCGTAGTCCATCAGCCGCTTGGCGATGTCGACTTCGCTGATGCCGGTGTTCGCCTTGATCGGGCGGATGTCGAGGATGCACTCGTGCGCGACGCGACCCTGCGAGCCGGTGTAGAGCACCGGGTAGTGCTCGGCGAGGCGGTTCGCGACGTAGTTCGCGTTGAGGATCGCGACTTCGGTCGCGTGCTTGAGCCCGGCCGCGCCCATCATCGCGATGTACATCCACGAGATCGGCAGGATGCTCGCCGAGCCGAACGGCGCGGCGCTGACCGCACCCTGGCCTCGGTTCGGGCGCGTCTCGTCGCCGGTCGCCGCGACGACGTGGTCGGCCATGAACGGCGCGAGGTGGGCGGCGAGCCCGATCGGCCCCATGCCCGGTCCGCCGCCGCCGTGCGGGATGCAGAAAGTCTTGTGCAGGTTCATGTGACTGACGTCGGCGCCGATCGTCGCGGGCGAAGTCAGGCCGACCTGTGCGTTGAGGTTCGCCCCGTCCATATACACTTGGCCGCCGTGGCGATGGACGCTCGCGCAAATCTCGCGGATCGATTCCTCGAACACGCCGTGCGTCGACGGGTACGTGATCATCAGCGCGGCGAGCCGGTCGGCATGCTGGGCGACTTTCGCCTCGAGGTCGGCGAGGTCCACATTGCCGCGTTCGTCGCACCCGACGACGACCACGTCCATGCCGCACATCTGCGCGGTCGCCGGGTTCGTGCCGTGCGCCGACTTCGGGATCAGGCACACGCGCCGGTGCGTGTCGCCGCGGCTGTCGTGGTAGCGGCGGATCGCGACGAGACCGGCGTATTCGCCCTGCGCGCCGGAGTTCGGCTGCATCGAGATCGCGGCAAAACCGGTGACCGCTTTCAGGTAGTCGGCGAGGCCGTCGATCATCTCGAGATAGCCCTGCGCCTGCTCGCGCGGCGCGAACGGATGCAGGTTCGCGAACTCCGGCCACGTGACCGGCATCATTTCGCTCGTCGCGTTGAGCTTCATCGTGCACGAGCCGAGCGAGATCATCGAATGATCGAGCGCGAGGTCGCGATTCTGAAGTTTCTTCAGGTAGCGCAGCATCTCGTGCTCGGTGTGGTGCGTGTTGAACACCGGGTGGGCGAGGATCGCGTCGTCGCGCAGCAGCGCCGCGGGAATGGCCCCGCCCGCGTCCGCGACACGCGCGTCGAGCGCGACGACATCGGTGCTGGCGCCGAAGAGCGACAGCAGCCGCGCGACGTCGTCGGCGGTCGTCGTCTCATCGACCGACAGGCCGAGGACGGCACCGGCGGTGTGCCGCAGGTTGTAGCCCGCCGCGTCGCACGCCGCGAGCAGATCGGCGGTCCGCCCGCCGGTCTCGAGTTGCAAGGTGTCGAAGAACGCATTCGAGAGGACGCGGAATCCCGCGCTCCGCAGGCCTTCGGCAAGGATCGCCGCAAGGCGGTGGATGCGCGCCGCTATTGTGCGCAGTCCCTCGGGGCCGTGATAGACGGCGTAGAAACCAGCCATGTTCGCGAGCAGCACCTGCGACGTGCAGATGTTGGAATTCGCCTTCTCGCGACGGATGTGCTGTTCGCGCGTCTGCAGCGTCATGCGCAGCGCCGTCTTGCCGCGCACGTCTTTCGACACGCCGATGATGCGCCCCGGCATTGCGCGCACGTTCGCTTCGCGCGTCGCGAAGAACGCCGCGTGCGGGCCGCCGAAGCCCATCGGCACGCCGAAGCGCTGCGCCGAGCCGAGCGCGATGTCCGCGCCCATCGCACCCGGCGACTTCAGCAGCACCAGCGCCATCAGGTCGGAAGCGACCGCGACGATGGCGCCTTTCGCTTTCAGCGCGGCGATCGTGCCGCTGAGGTCGACGACTTCGCCGCGCTCGTTCGGATACTGCAGCAAGGCGCCGAAAGCGTCCGCGTTCGCGGCGTCCTGCGCCGGACCGAGCTTCAGCTCGAAGCCGAACAGTTCGGCGCGCGTGCGCACCACGTCGATCGTCTGCGGGAAGCATGCTTCATCGACATAGAAGACGTTCGATTTCGACTTCGCGACGCGCCGCGCCATCGTCATCGCTTCGGCTGCCGCCGTCGCCTCGTCGAGCAGCGACGCGTTCGCGAGCTCGAGCCCGGTCAGGTCGATGACCATCTGCTGGTAGTTCAGCAGCGCTTCGAGCCGGCCCTGCGCGATCTCGGCCTGGTACGGCGTGTAGGCGGTGTACCAGCCGGGGTTTTCCATGACGTTGCGCAGGATCACTGCCGGCGTGTGCGTGCCGTAGTAGCCCATGCCGATCAGCGATTTCCTGATGACGTTCTTCGCCGCGATCGCGCGCAGGTCGGCGAGCGCTTCGTGCTCGGGCTTCGGCCCTTCGAGCGGCAGCGGCGCAGCGAGCCGGATCGCCGGCGGCACGGTCTGGTCGATCAGCGTATCGAGGTCGGGCGCGCCGACGGCGGCAAGCATCGTGGCGATTTCGGCCGCGTTGGGACCGACGTGGCGGCCGATGAACGCGTCGCGTTGTTCAAGCTGCGAGAGCGGCGCGTTCAGCGCGGCGGTGGGGGAGGCGTTCGGCATGGCAGGTGACTCGACTGGATGTTCCGGGACCGCCGCAGCGGCCCCGAGGGAATGCGGCTGAGGCGGGATCAGGCGTTGGCGATGACGGCTTCGTAGCCGGCGGCGTCGAGCAGCTTGCCGAGGTCGGACACGCCGTCCGGCTTGATCTTGAACAGCCAGGTCGCATAGGCGTCGGCGTTCACCGATTCGGGCGCGTCGACCGCGTCCTGGTTCGATTCGACGACTTCCCCGGAAATCGGGGCGTAGATGTCGGAGGCGGCCTTGACGGACTCGATCACCGCGCAGGCCTCGCCGGCGGCGAGCGTGCGGCCCACATCGGGCAGTTCGAGGAACACCACGTCGCCGAGGGCTTCCTGGGCGTGATCGGTGACGCCGACCACCACGATGCCGTCGGCGTCGACGCTGATCCACTCGTGGGACCGGGTGTATTTCAGATTGGTGGGAACGTTGCTCATGGGAGGCTCCACGGGTAAGGGTTTTAGGCGCAGGACACAGTGTCCGACGCCGTTTGCAGCGCGTAAGAAAATGGCGTGCCTTGAGGGAATTGGTTCAGACGGGAACGGGTTCAGACGAGCGCCTTGCCGTTGCGCACGAACGGCAGCTTGACCGTGTGCGCCTTCAGGCGACGACCGCGGATGTCGACTTCGACCGCCTCGCCCGGCCCGACGCCGAGCGGCAGGCGGGCGAAGGCGATCGATTTTTCGAGCGACGGCGAGAAGCTGCCGCTGGTGGTTTCGCCTTCGCCGGCGGCGGTGAATACTTTCATGTGCGCGCGCAAAACGCCTTTGTCCTCGAGGACCAGGCCGAGCACGGTGCGGCGGGCGGGGTTCGCGACGAGCGCGGCGCGACCGACGAAATCGCGCGCTTCGTCTTTCAGGTCGACGGTCCAGGCGAGGCCGGCGTCGAGCGGCGAAACCGTCTCGTCCATGTCCTGCCCGTACAGGTTCATGCCGGCTTCGAGGCGCAGCGTGTCGCGTGCGCCGAGCCCGCAGGGCTTGACGCCCGCCGCGGCAAGCGCGTTCCAGACCGCTTCGGCGCGCGCGCCCGGCAGCGTGATTTCGAAACCGTCCTCGCCGGTATAGCCGGTGCGCGCGATCAGCAGGTCGCCGACCCGGGCCGCCGAAAACGGCTTCAGGCTTTCGCTCGCGGCGCGCACGTCGGGCAGCGCCGCCCAGGTCTTGTTGCGTGCGTTCGGCCCTTGCACCGCGATCATCGCCAGGTCGCGGCGGCTCTCAAGCGTGACGTTCGCGCCGGTCGCGGCGATGCGCTGGCGCATCCACGCGACGTCCTTGTCGGCCGTGCCGGCATTGACGACGATGCGGTACGAAGTCGGGGAGAAATAATAGACGATCAGGTCGTCGATGACGCCGCCGTCAGGATTGAGCATGCAGCTGTACAGCGCCTTGCCCGGCTCATGCAGCTTGGCCACGTCGTTTGCGAGCAGGCTGCGCAGCCACGTCGTCGCGTCCGGGCCTTCGAGGTCGAGGCCGAGCATGTGCGAGACATCGAACATTCCCGCGTCGCGGCGCACGGCGTGGTGTTCCTCGATCTGCGAGCCGTAATTCACCGGCATGTCCCAGCCGGCGAAATCGACCATGCGGGCGCCGGCGGCGACATGAACGGCGTGAAGCGGGGTGTGTTTGGCCACGGGAGGCTCCTTGGGGTGACACCGGTTCGGTTACGAAGGTCGAAATGCAAAACGGGGCGAGGCCCGTCCAAGCGAGCGTCGCCCCATCTGTCCCTTGTACCTGAGAGATTCCGGCTGCTGCCGGGTGCCCCTTCGGTGGATGCGCCGGTCGGGAACGCTTCGACGTTTCCGGGCCCGCATCGCTCTCCAGAGTTGTGTTCTGTCGGCGGTCCTTTTGCCTGAGCGATTCCTGGGGGGTTACGCCTTCGGCGACTCTCGGAGAGAGTGCTCTCCCGCGCGACGGGCGGACGATATCATTCTGGAACCGGAACTGGCAACGGCAAGCCGAGCCTGTTTGCTATCATCGCGGATCCTCGCGGACTTGCCGCTGTCCGATGACCAGAACCTGCCCGAAAAGGATAGCGATGAACGCCGATCTGCACTGCCATTCCACGATGTCCGACGGCTGGCTCGCGCCCGCGGAGGTCGTGCGGCGCGCGGCGGCCAATGGCGTGACGCTGCTGGCGCTGACCGATCACGATGAGGTCGGCGGTCTCGACGAGGCGATCGCGACTGCGGCCGAAGTCGGGATAAAGCTGGTGCCGGGCGTCGAGATCTCCGTTTCCTTCAGCGGCGAGACAGTGCATGTGGTCGGCCTGGGCATCGATCACCGTCATCCCCGACTGCTTGCCGGACTCGCCGAAGTGCGGGCCGGCCGCGACGGGCGGGCGGTGCGCATCGGCGCGGCGCTCGAAGCGGCAGGCATTCACGGCGCGCTCGAAGGCGCGCGAAAGTTCGCCCGCAACCCCGCGCTCGTGAGCCGCGCGCATTTCGCGCGCCACCTCGTCGCGAGCGGCCTGATGCCTGACGTCGGCACGGTGTTCCGCCACTATCTCGCGCGCGGCAAGCCCGGGTACGTCGAGCACGAATGGGCAACGCTCGAAGACGCGGTGGGCTGGATCCACGCCGCGGGCGGCATTGCGGTCCTCGCCCACCCGGCGCGCTACCGCTTTTCCGAGGCGGAACTCGACACCCTGTTCGACCGCTTCGCGGCATGCGGCGGCGAAGCGGTCGAAGTGGTCTCCGGCGCGCATAGCGACGCGGAAGTGCTCAGGTTCGCGAATGTTGCGCGTCGCCGCAAGCTGCTCGCGTCGCGCGCTTCCGATTTCCACGGCGAAAATGAAAGCCCGGTCGATCTCGGGCGCTGTTCGCCGCTGCCGCCGGATCTCGTGCCGGTATGGTCGCTCCTCGAATCGAAGTCGGAATGAAATCGGGCGGGCCGGGTTCCGTGCGGCCGCCGACGATCAGAATCGAAAAAATCAAGATCAAGAAAAAGAAAAATCCCCATGGCTCAATATTTCGTACTTCATCCCGAGCAGCCTCAACTGCGCCTGATTCGCCAGGCAGCCGAAATCATGCGATCGGGCGGCCTGGTGGCGTTTCCGACCGACTCGGCCTACGCGCTGGGCGGCCTGACCGGTGACGCGAGCGTGCTGCAGCGCATCCGCAAGATCCGCGCGGTGGACGAGCGGCACCATTTCACGCTGATGTGCCGCGACCTGTCGGAGATCGCGACCTATGCGCGAGTCGATAACATGCAGTACCGCTTGCTGAAGGCGACGACTCCGGGGCCTTACACGTTCATCCTCGAAGGCACGAAAGAGCTGCCGCGGCGGGTCCTGCACCCGAAGCGCAAGACGATCGGCCTGAGAGTCCCCGACCATCCGGTGGTCGCCGCGCTGCTCGCCGAACTGGACGAGCCGATCCTGACTTCGACGCTGCTGCTGCCGGGCGAGGATCTGCCGCTGACCGACGCGGAGGACATCCGCGACCGCATGGAAAAACAGGTCGAACTCGTCATCGAAGCGGGTTTCTGCGGGCCGGAAGTGACGACGATCATCGATCTGACGTCCGGCGCTCCGGCGCTCGTCCGCGCGGGGAAGGGCGACCCGTCGCCGTTCGGTCTCGAGGCATAGTGCCCGGTCCCGCCCCCACCCCGACCGCTTTACCCGGTGCACCCGCCCGGAGTTCCGGGCTTCGCCCAAGGGCGGGCACGGCGATGAAGGGCGCGCGACCACGCTCTGCTAGAATGCCTCGTTTTACACCGTGACGTCATGGATTCGCTGATCTCCACCATTGCCATCTGGGCGCTGCCGGTGCTGCTTGCGATCACGCTCCACGAGGCGGCGCACGGATACGTGGCGAGACATTTCGGCGACCCCACCGCGCACCTGGCCGGTCGCATCACGCTGAACCCGTTCAAGCATATCGATCCGGTCGGCACGATCCTCGTCCCGGGCGCGATCCTGACGCTCAGCAGCCTGTTCGGTGGTGCGGGCGTGCTGTTCGGCTGGGCCAAGCCGGTGCCGGTGGATTTCAGCCGCCTGCGCCAGCCCAAGGCGGACATGCTGTGGGTCGCCGCGGCCGGACCGTTCATGAACTTCATGATGGCGATCGGCTGGGCGGTGCTGTTCAAGATTGCGGTGAGCACGCCGCACAGCGGCTACACGATTCCGATGATGAAGATGGCCGACGCGGGCATGCAGATCAACGCGGTGCTGATGTTGCTGAACCTGTTGCCGATTCCGCCGCTCGACGGCGGGCGGATCGCGGTGAGCCTGCTGCCGCACCGGCTGGCGTGGAAATATTCGCGGATCGAGCCGTACGGCTTTCCGATCCTTCTCGTGCTGCTGTTCACCGGGGTGCTCGGACAGTTGCTGTGGCCGATGATGGCCGCTTTCCGGGTCCTTCTTGCGACGCTTTTTGGATTTTAATTACCGATCATGTACGCAGAACGTGTTCTTTCAGGCATGCGCCCGACCGGGCGACTCCATCTTGGCCATTACCACGGCGTGCTCAAGAACTGGGTCAAGCTGCAGGCGGAATATCCGTGCCTGTTCTTCGTCGCCGACTGGCACGCGCTGACGACCGCCTATGACAGCCCGCAGATCATCGCGGACAGCGTCTGGGACATGCTCGTCGACTGGCTCGCGGCCGGCGTCGATCCGGAGAAGGCGACGTTCTTCATCCAGTCCAAGGTGCCGGCGCACGCGGAACTCAATCTGCTGATGTCGATGTTCTGCCCGCTCGGCTGGCTCGAGCGCGTGCCGACGTACAAGGATCAGCAGGAAAAGCTCGAGCACAAGGACCTGTCGACGTACGGCTTCCTCGGCTATCCGCTGCTGATGTCGGCCGACATCCTGCTGTACCGCGCCGACAAGGTGCCGGTCGGCGAAGACCAGCTGCCGCATGTCGAGTTCACGCGCGAGATCGCGCGGCGCTTCAACCACCTGTACGGGCGCGAGCCGGGGTTCGAGGACAACGCGAAGGAAGCGATGAAGAAGCTCGGTGCGAAGAACGCCCGCCTGTACGCCGAACTGCGCACGCGTTTCCAGCAGGAAGGCGACGATGCGGCGCGTGATCAGGGCAGGGTGCTGATCGAGGACGCGAAGAGCCTCGGCCACGTTGACCGCGAGCGGCTGCACGGTTATCTCGAAGGCACCGGCAAGATGATCCTCGTCGAACCCGGCGCCCTGCTGACCGAGGCGGCGCGCATGCCCGGCCTCGACGGCCAGAAAATGTCGAAGAGCTACGGCAACACGATTTTCCTGCGCGAGGAGGCCGACTCGATCTCGAAGAAGATACGCACGATGCAGACCGACCCGGCGCGCGTGCGCCGCACCGACCCGGGCGACCCCGACAAGTGCCCGGTGTGGCAGTTCCACCTGATCTATTCGGACGACGGCGTGCGGGCGTGGGTGCAGGAGGGCTGTCGCAGCGCGGGCATCGGCTGCCTCGAGTGCAAGCAGCCGGTCATCGACGCGATCTTGCAGGAGCAGGCCCAGATGCGCGAGCGCGCGCAGCCTTACGTCGAGGATCCGGCCCTGCTGCGCCGGATCATGGCGGAGGGCTGCGAGCGTGCGAGCGAGCTTGCCGAGGAGACGATGCGCGACGTGCGCGCGGCAATGGGGCTTTCGTACTCCTGAGTCGCCCGGTCGGCGAGGCGGCCCTGGCGCCGCCGCGCGACGGTCGAACCGCCCGGCTTCGGACGTCTTCCGCAATGAATCTTCCTCTCGAACGCCTTCCCGCGGAGACGGTCGCCCAGATCGAGGCCGTCGCGCGCCTTTACGGCGAGCCGCTGCTCGAAATGCCGAAGGACCTGTACATCCCGCCGGACGCGCTCGAGGTGTTCCTCGAAGCGTTCGAAGGACCGCTCGATCTGCTGCTGTACCTGATCCGCAAATCGAATCTCAACGTCCTCGACATCCCGATGGCAGCGCTGACCGCGCAATATCTCGTTTACGTCGAGGCGATGCGCAGACACAATCTCGAACTCGCGGCGGACTACCTGCTGATGGCGGCGACGCTGCTCGAGATCAAGTCCCGCCTGCTGTTGCCGCGTCCGCAGCGCGAAGGCCCCGACGACGACAGCGACCCGCGAGCGGAACTCGTTCGCCGGCTGCTCGATTACGAACAGATGAAACGGGCGGGGGCACGGCTGGAGCTGCTGCCGCGCGCCGAGCGCGACTACGAGCGGGTGAGCATCTTCGTCGCCGAGAAGATCGTCGAGCGGCTGCCCGAAGTGAGCCTGCACGACCTTCAGCTCGCGTGGCTGAAGATCATGAAGAAGGCGCGCCTGACGCAGCATCACCAGGTGAGACGGGACGAACTGTCGGTGCGCGAGCATATGAGCGCGATCCTGCGCAAGCTCGGCGGTGGCGCGTTTGTCGTGTTCGACACGCTGTTCGAACCCGCGCGCGGGCCTGCGGGACTCGTCGTGAGTTTTCTCGCGGTGCTCGAACTGGTCAAGGAAAGGCTCGTGGAGGTGGCGCAGAACGAGCCTTTCGCGCCGATATACGTGAAGCTCGCCGATGCAGCCGACGACGCCTGAAGACTGCAAGCGCATCGTCGAGGCGGCGCTGCTCGCGGCATCGGCACCTCTGCCGGTCGGCGATCTGCGGCAGCTGTTCGACGTCGATCCGGGCGCGGATTTCATCCGGCGTGTGCTCGAGGACCTGCGTGCCGACTGGGCGGATCGCGGCGCGGAACTGGTGCAGGTGGCTTCGGGCTGGCGCTTCCAGACGCGGCCCGAATACCAGGTCTTTCTCGACCGGCTGAAGCAGGAAAAGCCGCCGCGATATTCGCGTGCAGTGCTGGAGACACTGGCGATCATCGCCTACCGTCAACCGGTGACGCGCGGCGACATCGAGGACGTCCGCGGCGTCGCCGTTTCGCCGAACGTGCTCAAGACGCTCGAATCGCGCGGCTGGATCGACGTCGTCGGTCACCGCGACACGCCCGGCCGCCCCGCACTGTTTGCGACCACGCGGCGCTTTCTCGACGACCTCGGGCTGCGCAGCCTGACCGAATTGCCCGCCTTAACCGAAATTGAAAGGATCATGGATCTTGTCGACACCAAAGAAATCGAAGCGGCCGCTGCGGCCCCGACGAAGAAGAACGCTGAAGCGGCCGCGGCCGCGAGGCATCCGCCAGGGCCTGCGCCGCGTGCCGGCGGGCGCCCGACGACGGCCGGCGCCGGAGAAGGGGCGCGGCTCGCACGGCCGCCGCGCGCCGCAGCGCCGGGAGGCGGGGGCGCGGCGAACAGGAAAACAGCGTGCTTGCCGAACCCGAGCGGCTGCAGAAAGTGCTGGCGCAGATCGGTATCGGCTCGCGCCGCGAAATCGAGGAATGGGTGGTTGCCGGGAGAATCTCGGTCAACGGCCTGCCTGCGGAACTCGGCCAGAAAATCGGCCCGGGAGACCGCGTCAAATACAACGGCAAGCTGATTCCGTTGCGTTTCACGGTGCGCACGCCACGCGTGCTGATCTACCACAAGCCCGAAGGCGAAATCGTCTCGCGCGAGGACCCGGAAGGGCGCCCGACGGTGTTCGAGCGGCTGCCGATCCTGCGCAAGGGGCGCTGGATCGCAGTCGGGCGGCTCGACTTCAACACGTCGGGGCTGCTCCTGTTCACGAACGACGGCACGCTCGCCAACCGCCTGATGCATCCGCGCTACGAACTCGAGCGTGAATACGCGGTGCGCCTGCTCGGGCAGCTCAACGACGAACAGATCGAATCGCTGAAGACCGGCATCCAGCTCGAGGACGGGCTCGCGCGATTCACGTCGATTTCCGACGAAGGCGGCGAGGGCGCGAACCACTGGTACCGGGTTACCCTTTCCGAAGGCCGGAATCGCGAAGTCCGGCGCATGTTCGAAGCGGTAGGCCTCACCGTCAGCCGGTTGATGCGGGTGCGCTACGGCCCGGTAACGCTGTCGTCGCGGCTCAAGCGCGGCATGTGGATGGAGATGCCGGAAGTCGAGGTGTGCGCGCTCGCCGGCTTGCCGAAACCAGCGGGCCAGGCCGCGCGTCCGGGCGAGCAGGTGCGCAAGACGCGCCTGCATCGCACCACCCCGAGGTGATGCGCAGCCGATAGCGGGCGCGGCAGATCCACGCTGCGCCGGCTCGGAGCTGGCGAAGATCGGCGGAGGAATTTTTTGCATCGGCGCCGACTGCGGGCCGGCGGCGAGCGGGCCGGGTGCGAGCTTGCCTCTGCGCCGCGCTTTGGTGCTAGACTCCGAAAACTTTGTTCCGGCGATAAAAGTTTGCGCAAATGCAAAGCGCCGGGGCTCGTTTTTCAGCCCGTCCGCGACGCGGTGCGAACAGCGCCGGCGAGTGGACAGAACAGGAGGACAAGGATGGCTTTCGTCATTCTTTCCGCCGGGACGCTGACACAATCGCGGATGCACACGATCAGCGCCCGGGTTTTTGCCGGCGTCATCGTCGCGATCGTGTTTGCGGCGCTTGCCGGCGGTTTCGCGCTTGGTTACATGGTGGACGGCAAGGTCCGGAATCCTCCCCAAGCCGCCCCGGTGGTGCCTGCCGAGTCGCAAAGCGACCTGCTGATCGGCCGTTTCGGCGAACTGTCGGGTCGCATGGTCCAGTTGCAGGCCGAGGCGGCCGCGCTGACGGAGCGGATCGGCGCGATCAAGGATTTCGAAACACGGATCACCGAAAACGTCGCCGCCGACTCCCCACCCGGGCGCATCGCAAAAACCCCGCTCGGTTCCCCGTCCGGCGGGCCGCTGCTGCAGCCGGTTCCCGCACGTGCGCCAGAGGCGCCAGCGTCCGGCCTGAAGGCGCCGCCCCGAGCTGCGGCGGCGCCGGACGGCAAGCCGGAAGGACTGCTGGCCGCAGAAGTCGCCGAAATGGAGCGCGACGTCGAGCACCTCGCGCAGACGCTCGCCGGGCTGGACCGGCTCGCCACGAGCTACAGCCTCGCTCACATGTCGTTCCCGGGCCGCTCTCCGGTCGCCGGCGTCGGGATTTCATCCGGGTTCGGCAATCGCAGTGATCCGTTCCGGCGTCGACTTGCCTTTCACAGCGGCGTCGATTTTCCGGCACCGACGGGCACGCAGATTTCCGCCAGCGCAGGCGGGCGGGTGATCTTCGCCGGCCGCCGTCCGGATTACGGACTGACCGTCGAGATCGACCACGGCGGGGCCTCGCGACGCGCTACGCGCACGCGTCGAAGCTCCACGTGAAAGTCGGCCAGGTCGTGTTGCCGGGAGACAGGATCGCGTCGATCGGCTCCACCGGGCGTTCGACGGGCGCGCACCTGCATTTCGAAGTCCTGAAGGACGGTCTGATCGTCGATCCGGCGTCGTACCTCGCGCAGTTCTGAGCAGTCCGGGCGATGCCGTCGCGCCGTCGTTACAGCAACCGCAATCTGACTCGGGACTCGTACATCCTGACGTCGGATCCGACGTACGGGCTCAAGCGCATCGTGCTCCTGTGGGGGCTCGTCGTCGTCGTCGTGGTGATGCTCGGGCTCGGCGTCCGATATTTCGAGGATCGGCTCGCGTCGGAGTCGTCGCTGTCGGCGATGCGGCAGCACAACCGCGAGCTGCAGGACGCGCTGAGCAAGGCGCGCTTCGATCTCGAGGTGGAACTGGCGACGCGGGGCGAGCTCGAACGCCAGGTAATCAGCCTGAACGACGAGCTCAAGCAGATCAGGGAAGAGCTGGCATTCATCAAGTCGGCGACGAAGGGTGCACCTCCGGCCCGTTGAGCCTCCTGCGCGCCCGGCGAGGTGCCATTCGAGGGACGAAAGCGATGTTCGGACGCAAGCGCAACAAGGCAATCCAGGTCACCAAGCTCTCCAGCCTGGTCGCAGACAATCTCGAAATCGTCGGTGACGTGCTGTTTTCCGGGGGCTTGCGGGTCGACGGAAAGATCGAAGGCAACGTCCTCGGCAAGGAAGGCGAACGCAGTCTGTTGGTCGTCAGCAACCGGGGGACGATCACCGGGCGAGTGCGTGTGCATGACGCGGTCGTCAATGGCCGCATTGAGGGCGACTTGGAAGTCGAACATTTCCTCGAACTGCAGGACGGCGCGCATGTGTCGGGACATATCATCTACCGGCAGCTGCAGATGGACTGCGGCGCCGTTGTCGACGGGCGACTCGAGAAGGTCGAAGAGGCCAGCGCGGACAGGAAGGTCGTCGACATCTCGGTCGCAGCCTCGCTGCCGGGACGCGCGATCGAACAATAACCGGCACGGCCATCACCCGCCGGATTCCGCCGGCAATAATGGAATAGCGGCTTCGCAGTGTCGCTCCGGCACCGCCCATGCACCATACGTGCGTCCATGGCGCGGCGCGGGAACGCGCAGCGGGCGAACCAGCGGGCGTCGGGTATAATTTCGCCCTTCCGACCGGCGAACCCTGTTCGCGCCCCCTTTTCCCTTCGCAACGATAGAAATGGCCGAAATCCTCAAGCTGCGCGGCGCTGCGGCGCTTTCTTCCTCCCGCCTCGCGCGCCTTTCCCGTTCCGCAGCCGAAGCGCTGCCGAAGCTCAACGGGCTGGCCGCGGAGTACTGGTATTTCGTCGAACTCACCGCGCCGCTGGCAACCGACGAGCGCGAGCGGCTCGTCGACCTGCTCGGGGCCGTGCCCGCGTCGCCGCAGCTGCCGCCGGGCACGCAGCTGGTCGTCGTGCCGCGGCTCGGGACGATTTCGCCGTGGTCGTCGAAAGCGACGGACATCGCGCGCCAGTGCGGCTTCGACAAGGTGACGCGCATCGAGCGCGGCGTGTCGTATTCGCTCGAGCTGCGCAACGGGCTCGACGATCGCCAGTACGCGGCGGTGCTGCCGCTGCTGCACGACCGCATGACCGAGTCGGTGCTGGCGAATCTCGACGCCGCCGAAGCGCTGTTCCATCACTACGAGCCGAAGCCGCTGATGTCGGTCGATGTGCTCGCGGGGGGGCGCGACGCGCTCGTCGCGGCGAACGCCGAACTCGGGCTCGCGCTGTCCGACGACGAAATCGACTATCTCGTCGAGAACTTCACCCGCATCGCGCGCAATCCGACCGACGTCGAGCTGATGATGTTCGCGCAGGCGAACTCCGAACATTGCCGCCACAAGATCTTCAACGCCGACTGGGTCGTCGACGCGCGGCCGATGCACAAGACGCTGTTCGGCATGATCCGCGATACGCACAATGCGCACCCCGAAGGCACCGTCGTCGCGTATTCGGACAACGCGTCGGTGATCGAAGGGGCGACGATCGACCGCTTCTACGCGGACGCCGACGGCCAGTGGCGCTTTCGGCCTGAAGAAACGCACATCCTCGCGAAAGTCGAGACGCACAACCACCCGACGGCGATCTCGCCGTTCCCGGGTGCTGCGACCGGGGCCGGCGGCGAGATCCGCGACGAAGGGGCGACCGGCCGCGGTTCGAAGCCGAAAGCCGGCCTGACCGGTTTCTCGGTGTCGAACCTGAACATTCCCGAATTCGCGCAGCCGTGGGAAAAACCCTACGGCAAGCCGGACCGCATCGCCTCGGCGCTGGACATCATGATCGAAGGCCCGATCGGCGGCGCCGCGTTCAACAACGAATTCGGCCGGCCGAACCTCGCCGGCTACTTCCGCACGTTTGAGCAGGAAGTGCAGAATGAGGTGCGCGGCTACCACAAGCCGATCATGATCGCGGGCGGCCTTGGCAGCATCCAGGCGCAGCAGTCGCACAAGGTGAAGTTCGCGCCCGGCACGCTGCTGATCCAGCTCGGCGGCCCGGGCATGCTGATCGGCCTCGGTGGCGGCGCGGCGTCGAGCATGGCGACCGGCACGAACACGGCCGACCTCGACTTCGCGTCGGTGCAGCGCGGCAACCCCGAGATCGAGCGCCGCTGCCAGGAAGTCATCGACGCGTGCTGGCAGCGCGGCGACGCGAACCCGATCCTCGCGATCCACGACGTCGGCGCCGGCGGGCTGTCGAACGCGATGCCGGAACTGGCGGAATCGGCCGGGCTCGGCGCGCATTTCGAGCTGCGCGAAGTGCATATCGAGGAACCGGGCATGAGCCCGCGCGAGATCTGGAGCAACGAGTCGCAGGAGCGCTACGTGCTCGCGATCGCCCCCGAAAGCCTCGCCGAATTCCGCGCGATCTGCGAGCGCGAGCGCTGCCCGTTCGCGGTGCTGGGCGAAGCGACCGCGGACGGCCATCTGACCGTCGCCGACCGCCACTTCGGCAACAAGCCCGTCGACATGGAAATGCAGGTGCTGCTCGGCAAGCCGCCGAAGATGACCCGCAACGTGTCGCGTCGCGCGGTGCATGTGCCGCCGTTCGACGTCACGGACATCGACCTCAAGGACGCCTGCCTGCGCGTGCTGCGCCTGCCGGCGGTCGCGAGCAAGAACTTTCTGATCACGATCGGCGACCGCTCGGTCGGCGGCCTCACCGCCCGCGACCAGTTGGTGGGGCCGTGGCAGGTGCCGGTCGCGGATGTCGCGGTCACCGCGATGAGCTTCCACGGCTACCAGGGCGAAGCGTTCGCGATGGGCGAGCGCACGACGGTCGCGTGCCTCGATGCGCCCGCTTCCGGGCGCATGGCAATCGGCGAGGCGGTGACGAACATCGCCGCCGCGGACATCGCCGACATCGGCCAGGTCAAGCTGTCGGCGAACTGGATGGCCGCAGCCGGGCATCGCGGCGAGGACGCGAAGCTGTTCGACACGGTCAGTGCGGTGTCCCTGTTCTGCCAGCAGGCCGGCCTCGCGATCCCGGTCGGCAAGGATTCGCTGTCGATGAAGACCTCATGGCATGACGATGGCGCGAGCCGCCAGGTCGTCTCGCCGCTGTCGCTCGTCGTCACGGCGTTCGCGCCGGTCGCAGACATCCGCCGCACGCTCACGCCCCAGCTCCAGTTCCCCGAAGGCGTCGACACCGAGCTGCTGCTGATCGACCTCGGCAACGACCGCAATCGCCTCGGCGGTTCGGCGCTCGCGCAGGTGTTCGGCTCGGTCGCCGAGCATGCGCCTGACGTCGATGCCGCGCAGCTCACAAGGTTCTTCAGCCTGATCCGGCAGTTCCGCCGCGACGATCTCCTGCTCGCATACCACGACCGCAGCGACGGAGGCCTCTTCGCGACGCTGTGCGAGATGGCGTTCGCGTCCCGATGCGGGCTGTCGCTCGTGCTCGACACAGTCTGCTACGACCCGTACATGAACGACGTCGACGGCCTCGACAAGAAGCCTGACACGATCAAGGGCCGGCTCAACGACCGCCTTTTCGCCGGCCTGTTCGCCGAGGAGCTCGGCGCGGTGGTGCAGATCCGGCGCGACGACCGTGCGCGTGTCACCGCTCCGTTGCGTGATGCCGGCATCGCCTACCATTTCCTCGGCGAGCCGAACGACAAGGACGAGATCCGCTTCTGGCGCAACGCGAAACTCGTGTTCAACGCGCCGCGCGCCCAACTGCTGCAGGCATGGTCCGAAACCAGTTATCGCATCGCCCGCCTGCGCGACGATGCGGATTGCGCGCGCGAGGAATTCGACGCGCTCGCCGACGCGTCGAACCCGGGGCTGAGTGTGTCGCTGACCTTCGATCCGGCTGACGACGTCGCCGCGCCGCTGATCGCGACCGGCGCTCGGCCGAAGATCGCGATCCTGCGCGAGCAGGGCGTCAATTCGCAGGCCGAGATGGCGGCGGCGTTCGAGCGCGCCGGTTTCGCGCCGTACGACGTGCATATGTCGGATCTGCAGGCCGGCCGCCACCAGCTGAGTGACTTCCATGGCTTCGCCGCGTGCGGCGGTTTCTCGTACGGCGACGTGCTCGGCGCCGGGCAGGGGTGGGCGAAGTCGATCCTGTTCAACCCGGCGCTGCGTGCGCAATTCGAAGCGTTCTTCACCCGTCCCGAAACGTTCGCGCTGGGCGTGTGCAACGGCTGCCAGATGATGGCGCACCTCGCGCCGATCATCCCGGGCGCCGAGCACTGGCCGACTTTCCACCGCAATCGCAGCGAGCAGTTCGAGGCGCGTTTCGTGATGGCCGAAGTGCTCGACAGCCCGTCGATCCTGTTCGCAGGGATGGCCGGCAGCCGCATGCCGATCGTCGTCAGCCACGGCGAAGGGCGCGCAGTGTTCCGCGACGCGGCCGACTCCGAACGCGTCGTGACGGCGCTGCGCCATATCGACAATCACGGTGCGCCGGCCGCGACCTATCCGTTCAACCCGAACGGTTCGCCGCAAGGATCGACCGGTTTCACGACCGCGGACGGCCGCTTCACGATCATGATGCCGCACCCGGAACGCACCGCGCGGACGGTGCAGATGAGCTGGTACCCGGCGGGACTCGGCGAGGATTCGCCGTGGCTGCGGATGTTCCGCAACGCGCGGCGCTGGCTGGGGTGAACCCGCCCCGGCGGTAGGTTGCGGCCGGCTGCCGGGCTTGACTGCAGTCAATCGCGCGTGCGTTGCAGCTGTTAGAATCGCCGCACCGTTTTGGTCATTCCGGGTCGCTCCGGTTTTCGCCGATGCATTTCAAGCGTAGCGCTCGCAGTTTCACTGCCTGGATCGCGTTGTTCGCGGTCCTGCTGGGTGCGCTCGCGCCGGCACTGAGCCACGCGGTGCCGCGCGCGGACGGTGACAAGCGCCTGATCCAGGTGTGCACGGTTGCCGGCATGAAAATGGTCGCGGTCGATGATGCGCGCGACGAGGGCGACGCCCACGTGTTTCCCGCCGAACGTTGTGCTTTCTGCGCGACGCACTGCGACGTGCCGGTGCTTCCCGCGATGCCGTCCGCGCCGTTCGCGCTTAAAGGCCGTTCCGACCACCTTCCCCCGCTTTACCTCCACTCGCCGCGCCCGCTCTTCGCCTGGGCAGCGGCGCAGCCCCGCGCTCCGCCGCTCCTGCGCGCGTGAGTGCCGTCCCGGCCGTGCCCCCGTCTCCTCGCCGCTTGCAGGAGGCGGGGCACAGCCGGACGACGCGTTCCTGCCGAAACACAATCGCTTCCGGTATCAAGGCATTCGCTCGACCCGATCGCATCGATCGCGGGAACGTGCCATGCCGGCTTGCGGGCCGATTTGCGAATCGATGGAGTGAACATCATGAAGAAGATCCTTGCAGTCAGCCTGGTTTCTGCCGTGCTAGCGGGCCCCGCGCTCGCCCAGGTGCAGGTCGATGACCCGTGGGTGCGGGCGACGGTCGCGCAGCAGAAAGTCACCGGCGCGTTCATGCGCCTCACCGCGGCCCAGGATGCGCGGCTCGTCTCGGCGGACTCGCCCGTGGCGGGAAAAGTCGAGATACACGAGATGGTGATGGACAAGGACGTCATGAAGATGCGTCCCGTCACCGCGGTCGAGCTGCCGGCCGGCAAGGCGGTCGAGCTCAAGCCCGGCGGCCACCACGTGATGCTGTTCGACCTGAAGCAAGCCGTCCGCGTGGGCGACACGGTGCCGCTGACGCTGGTCGTCGAGAGCCGCAGCGGCAAGCGCGAGTCGGTCGAGGTGGCGGTGCCCGTGCGGCCGTTGAACCCGGCGGGCCGGGGGGATCATGGGCATTGATACCTGGCGCAGCGCCCTGGTGGGGGCGTGCATCGGCGCGGCGAGCGGCGCCGCTGCGTCCGATGACGCCGCCACAGTTCTCGAACAGGTGACGGTCACCGCGACGCGTGAAGAGGCGCGGCTCGTCGAAACGCCAGCCTCGGTCGGCGTCGTCGAAGGGGAGGACATCGCGCTCGACAAGCCCCCCCACCCGGCACAGGTGATGAGCCAAACGCCGGGCGTCGCGGTCGCCGTAACGAACGGCGAAGGCCACACGACGGCGATCCGCCAGCCGTTCACGACGAGCCCGGTGTATCTGTTCCTCGAAGACGGCATTCCGTCGCGCTCGACCGGCTTCTTCAACCACAACGGCCTGTACGAGATCAACATTCCGCAAGCCGGCGGCATCGAAGTCAATCGCGGGCCGTCGTCGGCGCTGTACGGGTCGGACGCGATCGGCGGCGTCGTCAACGTGCTGACGCGCACGCCGCCGACGAAGACCGAAGCGAATGGCTCGATCGAAGCGGGCGAGCACGGTTGGCGGCGGATGCTCGTCGGTGGCGGCAGCGGCCATGCCGACGGCGGCTGGCGGGCGGACCTGAACCTGACCCGCACGGACGGCTGGCGCGAGGACACCGGCTACGACCGCGACAGCGGCACGCTGCGCTGGGATCACTTCATCGGCGACAGCACGTCGCTGAAGACCGTGCTGGGTTTCTCCGAGATCGACCAGGAAACCGGCGCGAACTCGCCGCTCGTGCGTTCCGACTACCGGCACGATCCGACGAAGAATTACCTGCCGATCGCGTTCCGCAAAGTCAGCGCGCTGCGCCTGTCGACGAACTACGAACACGAAACGGCCGACTCGCTGCTGTCGATCACGCCGTACGTGCGCGACAACAGCATGGATCTGCTCGCGAGCTTCGCGCTGCGCTTCGACCCGACGATCGCTGAAACCGGCAACCGTTCGTACGGGCTGATGGCGAAGTGGCGCCGCGACTTCGCACCGCTGCGCGCGCGCATCATCGTCGGCGTCGATTTCGATCTGAGCCCGGGGGAGCGGCGCGAGAACCGCATCGACGCGACGACGCGCGGCAGCGGCGCGAGCCGCGAGTTCATCGCCTACACGGTCGGGCCGCGCATCTACGACTACGACGTCGAATATCGCGGCGTTTCGCCGTACGTCCATGGCGAAATCTCCCCGACCGACCAGCTGCGGCTGACCGCCGGCCTGCGCTACGACGACATGCGCTACGAGTTTGACAACAAGCTCGGCGACAACCAGCTCGGCGCCGGTGAGGTCGTGCAGGTCGGGAGCAGCTTCTACGGCCAGGCGGCGAACACCCGCGTCCGCTATCGCCGAGCGACGCCGAAACTCGGCGCGACGTACGCGCTCGGCGAGAACACGCATCTTTTCGCGTCGTACAACCAGGCTTTCCGCGCCCCGTCCGAATCGCAGCTCTTCCGCCCGTCGCGTGCCGGCAGCCTCGACGCTGCCCGGGTGTTGACGCAGTCGGCGCTCGGGCTCGACGCGATCAAGGCCGAGCAGTACGAGCTCGGCGTGCGCGGCGTCGTGGCGAGCCTGTCGTACGACCTCGTCCTCTACGAGCTGACCAAGCGCGACGACATCGTCAGCCAACGCGACCCGCTCACGACGCAGACGATCACGACGAACGCCGGCGAGACGCGCCACCGCGGCGTCGAGCTCGGGCTCGGCGCCCCGCTCGTGCGGCACGTGCGGCTGGATGTCGCGCTGTCGTACGCGCGGCACGAGTTCGTCGACTGGGTGACTGCGCAAGGAGACTTCGGCGGCAAGGAACAGCAAAGCGCGCCACGGCTGATGTCGAATGCGCGGCTGACCTGGACGCCGACCGACGCGTTCCGTGCGCAGCTCGAGTGGACGCGGATCGGCTCGTACTGGCTCGACGACAGCAATACCGCGAAGTACGGCGGACACGATCTTTTCAACCTGCGCGGCAACCTGGCCCTGACGCCGGCCGTTTCGCTGTTCGGCAGCGTGAGCAACCTCACCGACCGGCGCTACGCGGACAGCGCGCAGCTATCGACGGGCAGCAAGCCGGCCTACTCGCCGGGCTTGCCGCGCACCGTGATCGCGGGAGTCGAGGCGAAATGGTGACGATGATGGTGACGGTAACCGCGCCAGAGCATGCGCTCGCGGGCGCCGGAGGCGAGGAGGGCTCGGGAATGACGATGAAGCGAAAAGGCAGCGTGGGCCGGTTTGCCGCCGCGATACTGCTCGCGCTGGGATGCGCAGCGGGCGCTTTCGCGCAGCACGCCGATCACGCGGCACGGAAAACCGCTGCAGCCCGGCCGGCGAAGGCGGAGCTCGGCACGAGCGCGGCGTTCGCCCCGGACGGCAGGCTGTACGCAGTTTCGAAGGACGGGCAGCACGTCGTCCTCCAGCGCAGTGCCGACGGCGGGGCGAGCTGGGATGCGCCGGTAGCTGTCAATGCCGAACCGGAAGCGGTTTCCGCCGACGGCGAGAACCGGCCGAAGATCGCGTTCGCGCCGGACGGCAGCGTGCTGGTGTCGTGGACGCGCCCGCTGGCGAAGCCTTTCACCGGCGAGATCCGTTTTGCGCGCGCGGATGCCGGTCAGAGTTTCGGCGCTCCGATCACCGTTCACCGCGACCGGCAGGAGATCACCCACCGCTTCGAGACGATGACCGTCACCGCGAGCGGGCAGGTCATGCTTGCGTGGATCGACAAGCGGGATCTGGAAGCGACGCAGCGCTCGAAGCGCAATTACCGCGGTGCGGCGATCTACGCGGCGGTGTCCGACGACGGCGGGCGGACGTTCCGGCGCGAAGTGAAAGTCGCCGACCATTCCTGCGAGTGCTGCCGCATCGCGATCGCGACCGATATCGACGGCTTGCCGCTGCTGCTGTGGCGACACGTGTTCGAGCCGAACGAGCGCGACCATGCGCTGGCGAAGCTTGGCCGCGACGGCTCGCCCGGACCGGTGGCGCGCGCGACATTCGACCGCTGGCGTGTCGACGCCTGCCCGCACCACGGTCCGTCGCTCGCGGTATCGCATGACGGCACGCGCCACGCAGTGTGGTTCAACGAGAAGGACGGCGAAGGGCGGGTGTTCTACGGCCGCCTGAAAGACGGGCGCGTCGAGGGCCAGCGCACCGTCGGGGGGGAGCGCGCTGCTCACGCCGATATCGATGTCAGCGGCGAGCGCGTCGCGATCGTGTGGAAGGAGTTCGATGGCGAACGGACGCAGCTGCGCGCGGAAGTGTCCGAGGACCACGGCGGGCAGTTCCGCCGCCTGTCGCTCGCCGCGACCGACGGCGCGTCCGACCAGCCGCGGGTGATCCGGCGCGGCGCCGAGCTGTTCGCGTTCTGGCGCACGCGGAACGAAGGCACGAAAGGATACTGGCTGCGATGAAACGACTGAAAAACCTGCTGGCGGCAATCGTCTGGATGAGCGCCGCGGCGTGTTCGGCGAACGACTTCGTGCCGCTCGACCGGGCCGCTGCGACGGCGATCGCCGATCCGGCCAGCCACGCCCGGCCGACGATTGTCGCGCTGTGGTCGTCCGACTGTGTGCACTGCAAGAAAAACCTCAAGCTGTTCGCGCAGATCGCGAAAGCGCATCCGCGCCTGCAGCTGATCACGGTCGCGGCCGAGCCCCCTGGCGACGGGCTCGCCGCGCCGCTCGACCGCGCCGGCGTCACGGGGAAGCGTTTTGCGTACGGAGACGAGGCGCCGGAAGCGCTCGCGTATGCGCTCGACACGAAATGGCGCGGCGAGCTGCCGCGAACGCTTTTCTTCGACGGACGCGGCGCCCGGGAAGCGGTGTCGGGCGTCGTCGCCGAGGCCGTCGTGCTTCGCGCGCTCGGCTTGCAGAAATAGCAGCGCCAGCCGCGAGGCGGAAACTGTGCGATGCGCGGCGCACAGGGCGGAAAGTCCTGTGCCCGCTGCGCGGCACGCCGGGAACGACGTATTGCAGGGCTTCCGTCCGTCACTGATCATCGTGACGGAAGCCCGCTCGATCACATCCCTTGATAGATCGGCCCTTCACCGCCCTGCGGCACGACCCAGTTGATGTTCTGCGTTGGATCCTTGATGTCGCAGGTCTTGCAGTGCACGCAGTTCTGAGCGTTGATCTGCAGGCGCGGGTGGGTGCCGTCGGGGTCGCGCACGATCTCGTAGACGCCGGCCGGGCAGTAGCGCTGTTCGGGCGCGTCGTACTTGGCGAGGTTCACCGCGATCGGGATCGACGGGTCCTTCAGCTGCAGGTGGCAGGGCTGGTCTTCCTCGTGGTTCGTGTTCGACAGGAACACCGACGACAGCTTGTCGAAAGTCAGCACGCCATCGGGCTTCGGATAGGCGATCTTGTAGCATTCCGACGCGGGCTTGAGCGCAGTATGGTCGGCCGTGTTGTGCAGCGTCCACGGCGCGCGCCCACGGAACAGCTGCTGGTCGATGCCAAACAGCAAGGACCCCATCCACAGGCCTTTTTTCATGTACGGCTTGAAGTTGCGCGTCTGGTGCAGTTCCTCGTACAGCCAGCTCGCGCGGAACGCTTCGGGGAACGCGGTCAGTTCGTCGCGGCTGCGCCCGGCCGCGAGCGCGCCGAAGGCCGCTTCGGCGGCGAGCGCGCCGCTCTTGATCGCGGCGTGGCTGCCCTTGATGCGTGCGGCGTTGAGGAAACCCGCGTCGTCGCCGACGAGCGCGCCGCCCGGGAACACCAGCTTCGGCTGGCTCTGCAGGCCGCCCGCGGCGAGCGCGCGCGCACCGTACGCGAGACGCTTGCCGCCTTCGAGGAACTTGCGGATCTCGGGGTGCGTCTTGTAGCGCTGGAACTCCTCGAACGGCGCCAGATGCGGGTTCGTGTAGTTCAGGCCCACGACATAGCCGACGGCAACAAGGTTGTCTTCGAGGTGATAGGCGAAGCCGCCGCCGTAAGTGGCGCTGTCCATCGGCCAGCCGGCGGTGTGGACGACGAGCCCCGGCACGTGGCGCTCGGCCGGCACTTCCCACAGCTCCTTGAGGCCGATGCCGTAGGTCTGCGGATCGACGCCGTCGCGCAGGCGGTACTTTTCCTCGAGCTGCTTGCCCAGGTGGCCGCGACAGCCTTCGGCGAACAGCGTGTATTTGGCGTGCAGCTCCATGCCGGGCTGGTAGGCCGGGCCCGGCTGGCCGTCGCGCGTGACGCCCATGTCGCCGGTCGCCACCCCCTTGACCGCGCCGCGCTCGTCGTAAAGAATTTCCGCGCCGGCAAAGCCCGGATAGACTTCGACGCCCATCGCCTCGGCCTGTTCGCCGAGCCACTTGACGACGTTGCCCAGCCGCACAATGTAGTTGCCCTGGTTCAGGAAACAGGCCGGCAGCAGGTTGTTCGGCACCTTGCGCCCGCCGGTCTCGCTGAGGAAGATCACGCGGTCTTCAGACACCTGGGTCGTGACCGGCGCGCCCTGCGCTTTCCAGTCGGGGATCAGTTCGGTGAGCGCGCGCGGATCCATCACCGCGCCCGACAGGATGTGGGCGCCGATCTCGGAAGCCTTCTCGATGAGGCATACCGCCAGCTCCGTGCCTTTCTCGCTGGCGAGCTGCTTCATCCGGATCGCCGCCGCCAGCCCTGCCGGGCCACCGCCTACGATCAGGACATCGAATTCCATTGATTCGCGTTCCATCCTATTCTCCATTTGTGTCCGCGATTGTTGTCTGTAGTCGAGCGAACGGCAGTGTAATACACGCCCGGGACACGACGCAGACGCGGGACCGCTTCGCAGCCGTCGAAAACATACGGAGCCGTATGTTACATTAGCTGCCGGTTCCCACCAACAGGACGCTGTTTTCATGGAAGATACCCGCAAGCTTCAGCTGACGACGAAGATCCCGGTACGCTGGGGCGACCTCGACCGGTACGGTCACCTGAACAACACGCTGTATTTCCGCTATTTCGAGCAGGCGCGGATCGAATGGATCGAGCAGAAGGACTTCCGCGTCGATCCGGCCGAAGTCGAAGGCGTGGTCATTGTTCATGCGGACTGCACGTTCCTGATCCCGGTGAATTATCCGGCGACGGCGATCGTCAAGGTCTTCGCCGGTGAGCCGGGACGCAGCAGCGTGATGAACTGGTATGAACTGTACGTCGAAGGCGACGAGCGCCTTTTCGCGACCGGTTCCGCGAAGCTCGTGTGGGTCGACAACCGTACCGGCAAATCCCTGCCGCTGCCGGCGAAGCTGCGTGAGGGGCTGTGAGGCGATGTTTTCCGGCTGGCGCACGTCACAGGCCTGTCGTGCGCCCGTACGATTTCAGTTGAGGAACCGCGTATGCTGATGAATCCCGCCACTTCCGCGCTTCTCGTCATCGACGTCCAGGAGCGCCTCGCTCCGGCGATTCACGACGGGGAGCACGTGATACGCAACTGCGCGTGGCTTGCCGGCGTCGCGGCGCGCGTCGGCGTGCCGGTCGTCGTGACCGAGCATTTCCCGGCAAAAATCGGCGCCACGCTGCCGGCGGTGGCCGCGGCCGCGAGCGGTGCCGAGTTCGTCATCAAGGAATGCTTCTCCGCGCAAGCGGACGGCTGCCTCGGCAGGACCGCGGTGGACGCGCGGCGGCAGGTCATCGTTTGCGGCACCGAGGCGCACGTGTGCGTGCAGCAGACGGCGCTCGAGCTGCGCTGGGCGGGCAAGCAGGTGTTCGTCGTCGCGGACGCGTGCGGTTCGCGCAATCCCGCGGACCGCGACCTCGCTTTTGCGCGAATGCGTGCCCACGGCCTCGAGATCGTGTCGCGCGAGATGGTCGCGTTCGAGTGGCTGCAGCGCGGCGGCACAGCATTGTTTCGCGAGATCAACCGGGACTTCATCCGCTGACCACGACGCGACAGCGGGACGCAGTGGCGGTCGGCCAGACCGGATGCGCCCGGTCAGGCCCGCTTTCGGAGCGGCGGCCTCTTCGGTTATCATCGCGCTTTCCCGCAGCAGCGTTCCCATGACCAAATACGTCTTCGTAACCGGCGGTGTCGTGTCCTCACTGGGCAAAGGCATCGCAGCGGCCTCGCTCGGGGCCATTCTCGAATCCCGCAGCATCAAGGTTACCCACCTCAAGCTCGATCCGTACATCAACGTCGATCCGGGCACGATGAGCCCGTTTCAGCACGGCGAAGTTTTCGTCACTGAAGACGGGGCTGAAACCGACCTCGATCTGGGCCACTACGAGCGCTTCACGAGCGCGCGGATGGGCAAGCGCAACAACTTCACGACTGGCCAGATCTACGAGGCGGTGATCAAGAAGGAACGCCGCGGCGAGTATCTCGGCAAGACGGTGCAGGTAATCCCGCACATCACCGACGAGATCAAGCAGTACATCAAGCGCGGCGCCGAAGGCGCGGAGGTCGCGATCGTCGAGATCGGCGGCACGGTCGGCGACATCGAATCGCTGCCGTTCCTCGAAGCGATCCGCCAGATGGGCATCGAGGAAGGCCGCAACAGCACCTGTTTCATCCACCTGACGCTGATTCCGTACATCCCGACTGCCGGCGAGCTGAAGACCAAGCCGACGCAGCACTCGGTCAAGGAGCTGCGCGAGATCGGCATCCAGCCCGACATCCTGCTGTGCCGCGCCGATCGCCCGGTGCCTGCCGACGAACGGCGCAAGATCGCGCTGTTCTGCAACGTCATGCCAGAAGCCGTCATCGAGTGCCTCGACGCGAACTCGATCTACAAGATCCCGGGCCAACTGCACGACCAGATGCTCGACGAGATCGTCTGTCACAAGCTGAACATCCTCGCGCGCGCCGCCGACCTTTCGGTGTGGGAAAACCTCCTTCGCGCGCTCGAGAACCCGAAGCACACCGTCGACATCGCGTTCGTCGGCAAATACGTCGATCTTACCGAGTCGTACAAGTCGCTGATCGAAGCCGTGTCCCACGCCGGCATGCACACCGAGAGCAAGGTCAGGATCCACTACATCGACTCCGAGGACATCGAGCGCGACGGCTGCGCGGTGCTCGAGAAGATGGATGCGGTCCTCGTGCCGGGCGGCTTCGGCAAGCGCGGCACCGAAGGCAAGATCGCGGCGATCCGCTTCGCACGCGAGAACAAGGTGCCGTATCTGGGCATCTGCCTCGGCATGCAGCTCGCGGTGATCGAATTCGCCCGCGACGTCGTCGGCATGGCCGGCGCGCATTCGACCGAATTCGAGCGCGACACGCCGTACCCGGTCATCGGCCTGATCACCGAATGGCAGGATCGCAGCGGCAAGGTCGAAAAACGCAGCGAAGCGTCGGACCTCGGCGGCACGATGCGCCTCGGCGCGCAGGTCTGCCATCTCGTCGACGGCTCGCTCGCCCGCGAAGTGTATGGCGCTGCCGATATCGTCGAACGCCATCGCCACCGCTACGAAGTCAACAACACGCTGCTCGCCCGGCTCGAAGAGAAAGGCCTGCGCGTATCGGGGCGCGCGCCGGGCACCGACCTGTGCGAAATGATCGAGCTGCCGGACCATCCGTGGTTCGTCGGTTGCCAGTTCCATCCGGAATTCACGTCGAACCCGCGCAAGGGGCACCCGCTGTTCACGGCTTACGTGAAGGCGGCGCTCGCGCGCAAGGCGGCCGCGACGTCGGCCTGAAGGAGTGGCAATGAAACTTTGCGGATTCGAGGTCGGCCTCGACAAGCCGTTTTTCCTGATCGCCGGGCCGTGCGTCATCGAATCGCGCGACATGGCTTTCGAGACTGCCGGCGCGCTGAAGGAAATCTGCGCCGAGCTCGGCATCCCGTTCATCTACAAGTCGTCGTACGACAAGGCCAACCGCAGCTCCGGCAAGTCATACCGCGGCACCGGGATGGAAAAAGGCCTGGAGATTCTCGCCGACGTGAAGAAGCAGCTCGGCGTCCCGGTGCTCACCGACGTGCACGCGGTCGACGAGATCGCGGCGGTCGCGGCGGCCGTCGACGTGCTGCAGACGCCGGCGTTCCTGTGCCGCCAGACCGACTTCATTCACGCGGTCGCAGCTTCCGGTCGCCCGGTGAACATCAAGAAAGGGCAGTTCCTCGCGCCCGGCGACATGAAGAACGTCGTCGACAAGGCGCGCGAAGCCAACGGCGGCGCCGACACGATCATGGTGTGCGAGCGCGGTGCGTCGTTCGGCTACAACAACCTCGTGTCCGACATGCGCAGCCTCGCGATCATGCGCGAGACCGGCTGCCCGGTCGTGTTCGACGCGACGCATTCGGTGCAATTGCCCGGCGGGCAGGGCACGGCGTCCGGCGGCCAGCGCGAATTCGTGCCGGTGCTGGCGCGCGCCGCGGTCGCCGTCGGCATCGCCGGCCTGTTCATGGAAAGCCACCCCGATCCGGCGAAAGCGCTGTCGGACGGCCCGAACGCGTGGCCGCTGCCGAAGATGAAAGCGCTGCTCGCGACGCTCAAGGAAATCGACGCGCTGGTGAAAGCGCACGGTTTCCTGGAGATGGCCGGCTGAGCTTCGCCGCGCACCGCAGCCCGCGGTGCCCAAGTTTTCGATTCCCCAAGAACGAGAGGAAAAACCATGAGTGCAATTGTCGATATCATTGCCCGCGAAATTCTTGATTCCCGCGGCAACCCCACGGTGGAAGCCGATGTCCTGCTCGAATCGGGCGTCATGGGCCGGGCGGCGGTGCCGTCGGGCGCCTCGACCGGATCGCGCGAGGCGATCGAGCTGCGCGACGGCGATGCCGCGCGCTATCTCGGCAAAGGCGTATTGCAGGCGGTCGAGAACGTCAATACCGAGATTTCCGAAACGCTGATCGGCCTCGACGCCGAAGAGCAGGCTTTCATCGACCGCACGCTGATCGAGCTCGACGGCACCGAGAACAAGTCGCGCCTCGGCGCGAACGCGACGCTCGCCGTGTCGATGGCGATCGCGAAGGCCGCCGCGGAAGAGGCCGGTCTGCCACTGTACCGCTATTTCGGCGGTTCCGGCCCGATGGCGATGCCGGTGCCGATGATGAACGTCATCAACGGCGGCGCGCACGCGAACAACAGCCTCGACATCCAGGAATGCATGATCATGCCGGTGTCGATGACGAGCTTCCGCGAAGCGCTGCGCTGTGGTGCCGAGATCTTCCATCACCTGAAGAAGCTCACCGACAAGAAAGGCTATCCGACGACGGTCGGCGACGAAGGCGGCTTCGCGCCGAACGTCGGCGGCACCGAGGAGGCGCTGAACATGATCCAGGACGCGATCGCCGCCGCCGGCTACGAGCCGGGCCGCGACGTGCTGCTCGCGCTCGACTGCGCCGCGTCCGAGTTCTACAAGGACGGTCAGTACGTGCTTGCCGGCGAAGGGCTGACGCTCTCGTCCGAAGGCTTCGCCGACTACCTCGCGACGCTTGCCGACCGCTTCCCGATCGTCTCGATCGAGGACGGCATGGCCGAGAACGACTGGACCGGCTGGAAGACGCTGACCGACAAGCTCGGCCGCCGCCTGCAGCTCGTCGGCGACGATCTTTTCGTGACGAACACGAAGATCCTCGAGCAGGGCATCGACCAGGGCGTCGCGAACTCGATCCTCATCAAGATCAACCAGATCGGCACGCTGTCCGAGACTTTCGCCGCCGTCGAGATGGCCAAGCGTGCCGGCTATACTGCAGTGATCTCGCACCGCTCGGGCGAAACCGAGGATTCGACGATCGCCGACATCGCGGTCGGCCTGAACGCGATGCAGATCAAGACCGGTTCGCTGTCGCGCTCGGACCGCATCTCGAAGTACAACCAGCTGCTGCGCATCGAGGAAGATCTCGGCGATACCGTCAGCTATCCCGGCCGCCGCGCGTTCTACAATTTGCGGGTGCGCTGAGCGCAAGCCGGGGCGGCCGGCATTTCGGCGGCCGCTGCAGCATCGACATGACCGGGGCCGGCGCTTATCCGCCGGCCCCGTTTTTTCCACTCCGATGAATAACGCTGCTCTGCCTGCACGGATCCGTGGGCGGGCTTTTCGGCAAGAGCTTCGAATATGCGTTGGCCCGTGATCGTTCTCGCCGTGCTGGTGATCGTCCTGCAGTATCCGCTTTGGCTGGGTAAAGGCGGTTGGCTGCGCGTGTGGGACGTCGACCGCCAGTTGCAGGCGCAGCGTGAAACCAACCAGCGCCTCGAGCAGCGCAACGCAGGACTCGAGGCGGAAGTGCGCGACCTGAAGTCCGGCAACGAAGCGATCGAGGAGCGTGCGCGCTTCGAGCTCGGCCTGACGAAACCGGACGAGATCTTCGTGCACACGCCGCGCAAGCCGTGATCGATCCGGGCCCAGGCTTCCCGCCCCGATTCCTCGCGTTCCGTTCCGGGGTTCGCCCTCCGCCGTGAGTGACGCCCGGCAGTCGCGTCCCGGGATTTCCCGTCAATTTGCCGCGACGAGCCTGCGCGCGCCGTCGATGCGGCTTCTGAAATACGGGTTGTCCAGCAGTTCGACGCGCACCCGTCCGCGGCTCGACGGGGCATGAACGAATCGGCCGTCGCCGAGATAAATTCCCATGTGCGAATGGCGCTGGTTGCGGGTGTTGAAGAATACGAGGTCTCCGGCCTGCAGCGCGGAAACGGAGATCGGGCGGGTCAGTTGCGCGATCTGCGCCGCGTTGTGCGGCAGACGGCGGCCGCTGATCTGCTCGACGATGTAGCTCACCATGCCGCTGCAATCGAGCCCGGCTTCCGGGTTGCGCCCGCCGAAGCGGTAACCGGTGTCCAGCAGCCCGAGGGCGAAGATCACCATCTCCTGCGAATGGAGCGGATCGTCGAGCGAGAAATAGCTGCCGTCGCCGCGCCCGGATGCTGCACCGGGCGGCACGCCGGGTCCGTCCGGTGGGAGGCTGCTGCACGCGGCGAGCAGTGCGGTCGCGAGGACAGCGAGGAAGCCGGCCGGAACCGGGGGGCGAGCGGGCACGACGGAAATTCCTGATCGGTTTGGCGAAAGATATTCGACGCGTCGCCTGAGCGTCTACCGAAAAGCGCGATTTTCGGTCTCAGCCGTTCCCCGGAGGCGCTCAGAGGCGCTGATCCTGAGCCCTGCAATCGACGCTGGTTCCCCACCCCGGGCGTTCGAGCTGCGCCTCCGCTCCCTGCAGGCGAAATACCGTGTGGCCGTCGGAATATTTTTCGCCCGACCCTGCCGGTTCAGCGGCCAGTGCGAAAATTCCCGCTCCGGTGCGCAAACGGATGTGGTCGCGCAGGTATTCGACGGTGAAGCGCTCGCCGCCGGGACACGCGTAGCCGACGACGCGCGAGGCGTCGCGAGTGTAGGCGGTGCTCGCGAGCAAGCCGGTAGCACCGCTCAATGCGATCAGCAACGCGACGCGGATCTTCAGGTTTGCTGCGCCGCGCCGGGGGATGTTCGTCATGGAATTCAACTTACTCGCTCAGTTCGATCGTGCCGCTGACCGTCACGGAAATTTCGCTTTCGCCCGCTTCGATCGCGACGGGAGCGGCCTCTGCGGCGAACGCGGCGGTTTTCATCATCGGCCGGACCGGCGGGGACTCGCCGCCATAACCGATCGACAGGTGGCGGATGCGATACGGCTTGCCGAGCGTCGCCGCGACCGCGTCGGCCCGCGCCTGGAAAGCCCGGATCGCGTCGCCTGCGGCCAGGTCCGCGACGCTCCTGCGTGTTTCGGGCGCCGGCTGCATCGCGAGGCCGGACAGCGCGAGCTTTCCCTGGAGCTTGCCGAGCAACTCGGACAGCGCCGGCAGGTCGCGGCTCTCGAGCTGGATTTCGGAGCGCATCCTCCAGCCTTCGATCTTCCGGCCTTCCTTGCCATAGACCGGAAAAGTGCTCGTGCCCGAACTCCTGGCCTTGACGGCGGAGTAAAGGCGCACCTGTTCGAGAGCCGAGGCGATCACCGCATTGACCTGCGTCGCAAGCGGTGCAGGATCCGCGCCGTCCGCTTCGAAATACAGGCTCGCAATCGCCAGGTCGTTCAGCGCCGCCCGGCTCGCGTCGGCCGACAGGTCAACCGTCGGGAGGACTCGTTCGGCGTGGACGGAAGGTGAAGCGGCGAACACGACGAGCGCGAGTGGCAGGGCGAGAAAGTGTCGGGTGGCGCGATGTGCCATGGATGTAGCCGCAATCGGATGGAATGGAAGTGACATCGATTTCGCGCAGCGGCGGAAGCGCTCAGGCGCGCAGTGTATAGACCAATCTCCACCCTTGCCGAGCCGACGTGTAATCCCTTGTAAGTATCCTCGCTATAGGGGAGGACAGGGTGTTCTTTCGCGCCGGCGGCCCTGCTGGCGCCCGCGCCGAGGGCAACTCGCGTGCGGGTTCGGCAGACCGACGCACGCGACGGGTGTAGTAATGAGGAAGTTATTTCGCCGATTTCAGCGGATTGATGTGGCGCGATTCGGCCGCATACATCTGCGCATTGGCAACGTAGTTTGCTGCATTCGTATGCAGCCCGGCGATATCCTCGTCCGACAGTTCGCGGATGATGCGCCCCGGCGAGCCGACGACGAGCGAGCGGTCGGGAATCACTTTGCCTTCCGGAATCAGTGCATTCGCGCCGACGATGCAGTTCTTGCCGATCACCGCATGGTTGAGCACCACCGCGTTGATGCCGATCAGCGAGCCGTCGCCGACCGTGCAGCCGTGCAGCATCGCCATGTGGCCGACCGTCACGTTCGAGCCGATCGTCAGCGGCACGCCGTCGTCGTTGTGCAGGATCGAGCCGTCCTGGATGTTCGTGTTGTCGCCGATCACGATCGGGTCGTTGTCGCCGCGGATCACGACGTTGTACCAGATGCTCACATTGCGGCCGGCATGCACCTGGCCGATTACCGTTGCGTTGTCGGCAACCCAGCAGCCTTCGCCAAAATCGGGAACGCGTTCGCCGAGGGCGTATATCGCCATTCTTCACTCTCCATCGGAGCCGGTCGTCCAAGGGCCGGCAGCGCGCAATGATAACAGGTGGTGTTAGCATTCGCCGCTCAGTCAGATCGCGCCGTTTTCATGCTCAGCTACCGCCACGCCTTTCATGCCGGCAATCACGCCGACGTCCTCAAGCACTTCGTGCTGATCGAACTCCTGCGCTACTTCAACCGTAAGGAAAAACCGTGGTGGTACGTCGATACGCATGCCGGCGCCGGCTGCTATGCGCTCGACAGCGAGCAGGCAGGGAAGAACGCCGAGTTCGCCGGCGGAGTCGGCCGGCTGTGGCAACGGGACGATCTGCCGGACGCCATGCGTCCGTATCTCGACGCGCTGGCCCAGTTCAACCCGCACCGCCGGCTGACCTTCTATCCCGGATCGCCGGCGCTGGCGATGACGCAGCTGCGCGAACAGGACCGCATGCGGCTGTTCGAACTGCATCCGGCCGATGTCGCGCTGCTCGGGCAGACGTTCGCGCGCGATGTCGAGCGCGTCCAGGTGCGCAAGGCGGACGGTTTTTCGGCATTGCGCGGCCTGCTGCCGCCGCCGTCACGCCGCGTCGTCGTGTTGATCGACCCGCCTTACGAAGTCAAGGAGGATTACCGCCGCGTCGTCGACACCGTGGCCGATGCGATCAAGCGCTTTCCCGCCGGGACCTACGCGGTCTGGTATCCGCTGCTCGCGCGTACCGAGGCACGCCAGTTGCCCGAACGCCTCGCCGACCTCGGCGCCGAAAACTGGCTCGACGTGCGCCTCGCGGTGAAAAAGCCCCCGCGCGACGGCTTCGGCATGTTCGGCAGCGGACTGTACGTCATCAATCCCCCGTGGGTGCTGCCACAGATGCTGGAGGCGGTGATGCCGTGGCTCGCGGACGCGCTGGGAGAGGACGGCGAAGGCGGATTCGATCTGGAGCATCACATCGAATGAGCGAACACGACCAGCTGCTTGCGCTGCGCGACGCGCTACGGGCTTTTGCGGCCGAGCGCGACTGGCAGCGCTTCCATACGCCGAAAAACCTCGCGATGGCGCTGGCCGGGGAAGCCGGGGAGGTGATCGAGCATTTCCAGTGGCTCAGCGCCGACGAGTCGGCGAATCTGCCCGAAGAGCGGCGCGCCGAAGTGGCGCTCGAGCTGGCGGACGTGCTGCTGTATCTCGTTCGGCTCGCGGACGTCCTCGACATCGACCTCGGCGAGGCGGCACAGCGCAAGCTCGCGCTCAACGCGGTGCGCTATCCTGCCGACAAGGCGCGCGGACGTTCGGATAAATACGACAGACTGTGACCTTTGCGATGCAAATCCTGCGCGTCGCAATTGGGGCAGGGAAGCATTTCTGAAACAATAGCCGTCTTTTTGATTACGGAATTCAGCACGTGGAGCTTCAGCACATCAGCGAGATCGAGCGGGCGACCCGGAAAGGCCGGGCCGAGCTGTTTCGTCTCGGCACGGGCCTGATTTTCATCGTCGCGGGGATGTTGTACGCGGCGATGATCGGACAGGGCGAGGGCGGCGTCATGCTCGCTGCGGCAGCCGCAGTCGGCTGCTACATGGCGATGAACATCGGCGCCAACGACGTCGCGAACAACGTCGGGCCGGCAGTCGGATCGAAGGCGCTGACGCTTGGCGGCGCGCTCGTGATCGCGGCGATCTTCGAGGCGGCGGGCGCGCTGATCGCCGGCGGCGAAGTGGTCAATACGATACGCAGCGGAATCATCGACCCGGCCAGGATTCCGGATCCGGACACTTTCGTCTGGGTGATGATGTCGGCGCTGCTCGCCGGCGCGTTGTGGCTCAACATCGCGACCGCAGTCGGCGCGCCGGTGTCGACGACACACTCGATCGTCGGCGCGGTGCTCGGCGCCGGCATCGCGGCGAGCGGGATGGGGATTGCCAACTGGGACGAGGTGGGCCGGATCGTCGTCAGCTGGGTGGTCTCGCCGCTGATGGGCGGAATCGTCGCGGCGGCGTTCCTCTACCTGATCAAGCGCAGCATCACGTACCAGCACGACATGGTCACGGCTGCCACCCGCATGGTGCCGTACCTGGTCGCGTTGATGGCGTGGACGTTCGGCACCTATTTGCTGCTGAAAGGATTGAAGCAGGTCTGGGAGGTGGATTTCCTGACCGCCGTGCTGATCGGCTTCGGCTTTGCTGTTGCAGTGCTGTTCCTGGTCCGGCCGATGGTCGCCCGCCGCGCGCAGTCGATTGCGAACTCGAAGCAGAGTGTGAACCGGCTTTTCACTGCGCCGCTGATCTTTGCCGCTGCGCTGTTGAGCTTCGCCCATGGCTCGAACGACGTGGCGAACGCGGTCGGCCCGCTCGCGGCGATCGTCGACGTCCTCTCCGCCGGTGCGACTGAGATTTCCCGCTCGGCGCCGATTCCGCTGTGGGTGATGCTGCTTGGCGCGCTCGGGATCTCGGTCGGCCTCGCGCTGTTCGGTCCGAAAGTCATCAAGACCGTGGGCTCGGAGATCACCGAGCTCGACCAGATGCGCGCGTACTGCATCGCGATGTCGGCGACGATCACCGTCATCATCGCGAGTCAGCTCGGGCTGCCGGTAAGTTCGACGCATATTGCGGTCGGTGGCGTGTTCGGCGTCGGATTCCTGCGCGAGTACCTGAAGAGCAACTACGCGCGCATGGTCGCAGACATCAAGGCGCATCACCCGGAAGGCGACCAGGCCGCGATCGATGCGTTCCTCGCCAGATTCGAAGTCGCGCCGATCGACGAGAAGGGCCAGATGCTGCGTGAACTGAAAGCCAAGGCCAAGCAGCAGCTCGATCCGGCCCACTTCTCGAAGACGGAGCGCAAGGGTCTGCGCAAGGTGTATCGCAAGGAACTGGTGAAGCGCTCGCAGCTGATGCGCATCGCCGCTGCCTGGGTGATCACCGTTCCCGCGTCGGCGGTGATGGCGGCGCTGCTGTTCTTCATGATGCGCGGCATGATGCTCGACTGAGCGTCGCGCCGCGTCGCTGCCGTCGCCTCTATCCCGCCATGTCCTCCTTCGAACTCGCCGCGCTGATCCTGCTGTGCCTGCTCGGCTGGTTTTGGCTCGACAGCATCAAGGTGCGCGAACTGGGCATACAGGCGGCGCGCAGCGCGTGCCGGCGCGAAGGGGTGCAGTTCCTCGACGAAACGGTGTCGATCAGCGCGCTCCGGCTCGCCCGCGATGGGGATGGTCGGCTGCGCCTGCGGCGCGTCTATGACTTCGAGTTTTCGGCCTCCGGCGACGACCGGCAACGCGGTTCAGTGATGCTGCTCGGCAACGAAGTCACGATGCTCGATATCGGCCCCCGACGCGCCTCGGAGCTTCCCCTGCACTGATCCGCCCGGGCAACGCCTCGCCGCTTCAGCGGCCGGAGGTGCGGCCCGAGATCGCGTGCAGGAATTCGCCGCGCAGGTGCTCGCGCGTCTCGAATTCACCGGCGAACGCCTGTGTCACGACCCGTTCGTCGCCGCGGCGGTCTTCGCCGAGCAGCAGGCACAGCTGCTCGGCCTCGACGATGCACGCCGCGCCTCGCGCATGGCCGTGCCGCAGCAGCGCATCGGCGATGTCCCGCGTCATCCATTCCTGGTACGTGAAGCGATGTCCGATCGCGTCGACGAGGCGGGCAATACGTCCGAAACCGTGCAGCCGACCGCCGGGCAGGTAGGCGACGTGCGCGACGCCGCGAAACGGCACGAGATGGTGCGGGCACACGCCGTGCACGGCGATGCCGCGTATCACCACCATGTCGGTCCGATCGTCGTCGAAACCGTCGCCGAGCGCCTCGGCCGGGTCCATGTCGTAGCCGCCGAGCAGCCGGCGCTGCCAGAGTTCGCGTACGCGGCTCGCGGTTTTTCCAGTATGCACGGCATCCGGCGCGACGCCGCATGCGCGCAGCAGGTCATTGACGGCCCGTTCGAACGCGGCCGGATCGAAGCTTCCGGTACGCGGGATGCCGATCCCGGTTCGGGCGGGCGGCGGAGGATGCTGGTCGTGAAAGTCCGACATGTGGGAATTCCGCGGCGGCTGGGCTCCACATGATACGCCCGACACCGATCGGAGCGCCAAGCCGCCGCGTCACGCGATGAACACCGGGTCGGAGAACACGAGTGTCCCGTCGTCGCGCATCATCAGGTTGTCGTCACTGAGAAGATCCGGCAGCACCCCGTAAGCTTCGACGAAATCCGACAGGGCTTTCAGCGCGCCGGCCAGGCTGGCGCCGAGCGCCGGTTCTTCGACTGCCAGATGATAGAGCGCGAGCCGGCCCATGTCCGCGCCGAGCTCGCTTCGTTGGGCGCACGCGGCGCGGTAGAGTGCGGTCAGCCGTGCGGCGAGGGATGCGGCAGGCGTGTCGCCGCGCAATGGATAAAGGCGCTCCATTTCGAACAGGTGCAGCGGAAAACCCGAGCCGGCGCGGCCGATCACGCCGTGGTCGGCGAAGACGAGCGGAAAATGAATGCCGCGCGGCCGGTCGACGGCGGTGAGCAGGAAGACGTCCGCAGGCGAGCTGGCGATCTTGTACACACGTTTGCCGTCCTCGTGATCGAGCACGATGCTGTATTCGCCGCGGCCGATTTCGGCCCTGCCGGCAAGCAGTGGATGCTGCGGCACCGGATCGGGCAGCGTGAGCGGCGGTCGCGCGGGAGCGATCATGCCTCGCCGCCGGCCTCAGGCGACGATGTTGTAGCCGGCGTCAACGAAATGCACGCCGCCGGTGATGAGTCGGGCGGCGTCGGAGACGAGAAACGCGGTCAAGGCACCGATGTCCTCCGGCGTGACGAGGCGATGCAGCGGCGAGCGCTCGACGGCTGTGGCCATCAGGCCGTCGAAACCGGCGATGCCGGAGGCCGCGCGTGTCATCAGCGGGCCGGGCGAGATCGCGTTGACGCGGATGCTTTTCGGCCCGAGTTCGTACGCCATGTACCGCGTCGCCGCCTCGAGCGCCGCCTTGCACAGTCCCATGACGCCGTAGTTGGCGATGACCTTTTCGCTGCCCAGATAGGTCATCGTCACGAGCGAGCCGCCGCCGGATTTTTCCAGCAGCGGTTCGACCATTTTCGCAAGGCGGATGAACGAATGGGTCGATACGTCCATTGCCATCGCGAAACCGTCGGCCGACGCATCGACGACGCGCCCGTGCAGATCGTCACGTTTCGCGAAAGCCATGCTGTGAATGGCGAAATCGAGCCTGCCGTGGGTCGCGTCGATGCGCTCGTACACCTCGCCGAGGGTTTCCGGATGCGTGACGTCCATGAGGTACGCGTCGGTGATCCCGAGGCGGTGGAGGACCGGCTCGATGAATGCGCGGGTCTTGTCGTTCTGATACGTGACGACCAGCTTGGCCCCCGCCTCGACGCATGCTTCGGCCACTCCTGTGGAGATGGATTTCTCGTTGGCGATGCCGGTGATCAGGCCGACCTTGCCCCCGAGATTGACCAGTGATTTCATGAAAACTCCGTATTGAAGCAAGTTGGTGTACTGCGGCAAGACAACCGCGAATGATTTCGGACGGGTTCTTGCGTGTTTCTATTCAGAGGCTTGCGATAAATGCCGCAACGCAGCATGCTACCACCGCAGGCACCTCCGAGATCGGACAACAATGACCGAGACATCCTACATTTTCCTCGACTTCGACGGCGTGACCCATCCCTGGGGCGAAGTCGAGGATTTCCGCTGCCTGCCGCTGATCGAAGCCGTGCTGCGTGATTATGACGAGGCGCGCGTGGTCATCGCTTCGGACTGGCGCATGCTGTTTTCACTGTCGAAACTCGTCGGCCGCTTCGCTGAGGACATCCGCCCGCGTGTTGTCGGCGCGACGCCGCAGATGATTCCGAAACACGGCGCCGAACTGCATGGATTGCGCGAGCGCGAAGCGATGGCGTGGCTGGCGCAACATGTCGTGGACGTGGCGCGGACGGCGTGGTGCGCGCTGGACGACGCACCCGGCAACTGGCTGACGCGCTCGCGGCTGTTGCTGACCGACTTCAAGAGCGGATTCACCGCAGAGGATGCCGTCGCGCTGCGCCGCAAGCTCGACGGCTTTCGCGCGGGCCGCTCGCTTCCGGCACCTCGGCCGTCTTCGTTCTTGCGCCGCGCCTGAGCTTCATGCGGCTCCGCAGGTGCGTTCAGGTCGCTCTCATGTCGACCAGAGCGGCGGCTCGTCCATCAGCGGGATCTGCTCGCGCAGTTCCAGGATGCGATCCTGCCAGTAGCGCTGCGTGTTGAACCACGGGAAGGCCGCGGGAAACGCGGGATCGTCCCAGCGACGGGCGATCCACGCCGAATAGTGGATCAGGCGCAGCGTGCGCAGCGCCTCGATCAGATGCAGCTCGCGCAGCGAAAAATCGTGAAAGTCTTCGTAGCCGGCGAGCACGTCGCCGAGCTGGCGGCTCATGTCCGCGCGCGTGCCCGACAGCAGCATCCACAGGTCCTGCACCGCCGGACCCATGCGGCTGTCGTCGAAGTCGACGAACTGCGGGCCGGGTGTCGGCGGCGACTCGCTCCACAGCACATTGCCCCCATGGCAGTCGCCGTGCAGCCGGATCGGGGAGAACGCCCCTGCGCGGTCGAAGCAGCGTCGCACGCCGTCGAGTGCCTGCTCGACGGTGCTGCGCCACGCCGGCAGCAGGTCGTCGGGAATGAAACCGTGGGCGAGCAGCCAGTCGCGCGGTTCTTCGCCGAAACTCGCGATGTCGAGCGTCGGTCGCGCATGGTAGGGCGCCAACGCGCCGACGGCGTGGATGCGGCCGAGGAAGCGCCCCATCCATTCGAGCGTTGCCGCATCGGACAGCTCCGGCGCGCGCCCGCCGACCCGCGGAAACACGGCGAAGCGCAGGTCCGCGTGATGATGCAGCGTCGCGTTGCGCAGCGCGAGGGGGGCGACGACCGGGATCTCGCGCTCGGCCAGTTCGGCGACGAAGCGGTGTTCCTCGCCGATCGCCTCGTCCGGCCAGCGCCCCGGCCGGTAGAACTTGACGACCACCATCGGGCCGTCTTCGATGCCGGCCTGATAGACGCGATTCTCGTAGCTGTTGAGCGTGAGCAGACGCCCGTCAGGCATCAGCCCGACGCTGTCGAGCGCGTCGAGGATCCGGTCCGGAGTGAGACTTTCGAACGGCGGTGTGGCCATGAGTCGGCAGGCCTTCGGGCGAGGGGCGGCCGTCCATTTTCGCAGGAATCGGGCAGCGCACAAGGGCGAAGGCGTTTCCCGGTGTCCGTCCGCGGGCGATCCTTGTCCCGGCGCATTTGCCGGACGCAGCTGCGGGCTTCACAATGGCGCCCTTTTCCCGGACCATGCGCATGACTTCCGATCCATCGGCTTCTCCCTCGCCCATTCCGGCCGACGCGCTCGCGGCGCTCGCGCGGCCGGAAGTGCAAAAACTGGCTGCGCGAATGGCGCAGGACGGGTTCGCGCAGGCTTTCCGGCTGACGCTCGATGAAGATGACGAGGGGCGCGTGCGGGGCGTCGAAGCGCTCGCGTCGGCGCTGCGCAACTGGGGCGCCGCGGGCGAGAGCGCCGCCCCATGCAGCCTGCGCCTCGCGCTGGTCGTCGCCGGTCTCGACCAGTGGGGCGTCGCGTACAGCCAGGCTTTCGGCCTGGCGGCGATCCCCGGCCTGTCCGAACTCGTCGGTGCAGTGCGCACCGGCCTCGATCCGCAGCAGGAGGCGCGGTTTCACCAGCAGTTCGCCGCGATCGATGCGGCCGAAGGCAACGCGATCGACTTCAAGATCGAATTGCGCCGCGGCATTCACCTCGCGCTGTGGCACGCGATGATCGCCGGCGACGAGCGCGAACAGGCGAAAGCGATCCTCGCGCACCTCGCAGGCATGATGTTCGCGTTGATCCGGGCGATGCCGGAGCTCGGCTGGCGCCTCGTTGCGGACGCGCTCGCCCATATCCAGATCCGCTGCGTCGCCGAAGGCCTCGCCGCGGACGGGCTGGCGCGGGAAATGAACGAGGCACTGTTCGCCGCGCTTGCCGCCGCACTGCCGGCGCCGCAGCACGACCGCATCATGGCCCACTCGGCGCAGGCCGTGCTCGCGTGGCAACAGGCGCGGCGCACTCCGCCCGCCGGGCCCGTGCACTGACCGGGGTCCGGGCGATGGCGCTGAAGGCAACGATTTTCAAAGTCGAATTGACGATTGCGGACATGGACCGCAACTACTACGCCGATCACGGTTTCACGATCGCGCGCCATCCGTCCGAAACCGACGAGCGGATGATGGTGCGCATCCTCGCGTTCGCGCTGTATGCCGATCCGGCGCTCGCATTCGGCAAGGGGCTGTGCGTCGAGGACGAGCCGGACGTGTGGCAGCGGGATCTGACCGGCGCGATCGAGCGCTGGATCGACGTCGGCCAGCCCGACGAAAAATGGATCCGCAAAGCCTGCGGTCGGGCCCGCGAAACCGTCGTCGTCAGCTACGGCCGGGCGGCGGACATCTGGTGGAACGGCGTTCGCGACAAGCTCGCGCGGCAGTCGAACCTGACGGTATGGAATCTTCCTCCCGACGTGGCGCCCGCGCTCGCCGCGCTGACCGCGCGCAGCATGCGGTTGCAATGCACCCGGCAGGACGGCCAGGTGTGGATCACCGACGGCCGGCAGACGGTGCTCGTCGAGCCGGAACGCAGGATGGGCGCGTAAGGATCGCCGCCGTGCCGGGAGCGCGACGGCCGCTGTCCGGCTGAACCGGAAGGTTTCCGCCGGCCGCGCCGATTCACCGGGACTCCACTTTCTCACCGGGACTCCACTTTCTCACCGGGACTCCACTTTCGACGCTCCTTCGTGGTATTTTGAATGCATGCGAAGGAGAATCGTCATGAGGCCCTGCTTCCTGCTGCTCCCGCTCATTGGATATGCCGCCCTGGTGCCGGCCGCCGAGCCCGGCGATCCTGCCCATTCTCCCGCTGCGCCGCCGCCCCTGGCTGTCGATACGCAGGACCCGCATGCCCCGCCGGCCGCAATGCCGGGGGATGACGAGAGCGTGATGGAGCAGGGACGGCGACGTGTGCGCGCGCTCACCGAAGGGGTCGCGCGCACCGTCGATGGCTGGTTCGGCGACATCCCGTTCGAGGAGGGCGGCAAGGTGTCCGGCAGCATGCGCTTCGACTTTCTCGCACGACAGGACGAAGGCCTGGAGAACAATTTTCGCTTTCGCGTGCGCGTCGACCTGCCGAACGTCAAGCGCCTGGGCTATTTGTTCATCGGCCAGGACAACGAGCAGGAGGAAGTCAGCGACCAGCCGGAAACGTTCAGGCGTCAACACCAGCTGCTGAGCGAAAGCCGTCGCGACGACCAGTCCTTCTTTGCCGGCGTCGGCTATGCGCTGCGCGAGTTCCTCGAATTCCGCGCCGGCTTTCGCGGTGGCGTCGATGACGTGTATGCGCAGGCGCGCTACAAGAAGTTGTGGCGTTTCTCCGAGCGGGACGTGTTCGGTCTGCGCGAGACGATCTTCTGGCGATCGGACGACGGCTTTGGCTCGACGCTCGCGCTCAATTACGACCATACCTATTCGCCATCGTGGTCTTTCCGCTGGCAGGCGGCCGGAACGATCTCCGAGGAGACCTCCGGGCTGCGGTGGGGGAACAGCTTCGGGATGTTCAAGGCCTACCCGAATCTGCGCGAGTCTGCACTGGAAGTGCTCGTCAACGGCGAGACGGACCGGCGGGTGGGGGTCGGGGAATACGGCATCCGCGCGACCTGGCGGCAACCGATCTACCGCGACTGGACGTTCATCGAGCTGAGCGCCGGCCACTTCTGGCCGCAGCACGACGACGATCCGGAACGCAGGCGCAGCTGGGCGGCAGGACTGATGGTCGAAGCGCTGTTCTGATCGCCGCGGGAAAATGGCTTAGCCGTTCCGGCCCCGCGACGGGGCACGAGAACTCGCGACGGCTCGGCGTTTTCGGGAAAAGCGACATTTTCGCGACGCTTTTGCGGGCCGGAAGGGGGGCGTAGCGGCGCCGGGGAACGGGGTCGGCGACGGCGCGGCTTCGAGGGGGCAGTACGTGAGTGTCACGAATCAGATTCTTGTCATTGCGCTGCTGATCGGGATCAGCGCGTTCTTTTCGATCGCGGAAATTTCGCTCGCCGCTTCGCGCAAGATCAAGTTGCGCCTGATGGCCCAGCAGGGCAATGCGGTCGCCGAGCGCGTGCTCGCGCTGCAGGAGAATCCGGGTCATTTTTTCACGGTCGTGCAGATCGGGCAGAATGCGGTGGCGATCCTCGGCGGCATCGTCGGCGAATCGACGCTGTCACCGGCGGTCGCGCAACTGATCGGCGTGGTCTACGACGGGCCGATGCTCGAATCGGTGAGCTTTGTTTTGTCGTTCGTCATCGTCACTTCGCTTTTCGTGCTGTTCTCCGATCTCGTGCCCAAGCGCCTCGGCATGACTTCGCCCGAACGTGTCGCGACCGCGGTCGTCGCGCCGATGCGTTTCTGCGTGCTCGCGTTCGCGCCGCTGGTGTGGTTCTTCGATGGCCTCGCGAATGTGCTGTTTCGCTTGTTCAAGCTGCCGAACGTGCGTACCGAGAACATCACCTCCGCCGAGATCGTCGCGATGGTCGACGTCGGGGCGCAGACCGGCGCGCTGCTCAAGCAGGAGCGCCAGCTGATCGTGAACGTCTTCGAGCTCGATTCGCGCACCGTGCCGTCGGCGATGACGAACCGTGAGAGCATCGTCTATTTCACGCTGAACGAGACCGAGGACAGCATCCGCGGCAAGCTCGTCGCGCAGACGCATGCGAAATTTCCGGTGTGCGAGAGCACGATCGACACGGTCGTCGGCTACGTCGACTCGAAGGACATTTTCGCGCGCATCCTGTCCGGGCAGAAGCTGTCGCTGCGCGCCGATCCGGTCGTGCGCAACGCGCTGGTGATCCCCGACACGCTGACGCTGTTCGAGGCGCTGGAGCGTTTTCGCGCCGCGCGCGAGGACTTCGCGATGATCGTCAACGAATATGCGCTGATCGTCGGCCTGCTGACGCTGCAGGACATCATGAATACCGTCATGGGCGAGCTCGGCAGCGCGTTTCAGGAGGAGCTGATCGTCAAGCGTGACGAAGGCTCGTGGCTGATCGACGGCATCACGCCGATCGAAGACGTGATGCAGGCACTCGGCATCACTGAATTCGTCGGCCACGAGAATTACGAGACGATCGCCGGCTTCATGATGTACATGCTGCGCAAAGTGCCGAAGCGGACCGATTCGGTGAGCTATCGCGACTACAAGTTCGAGGTCGTCGACATCGACAATTACCGCATCGACCAGCTGCTGGTCACGCGCGCGCCGGCGGCGAAGGAGTGACGGAGCGCGGCGTCGTTATTACGTGGCAACCAAATACCGTTCGGGCTGAGCTTGTCGAAGCCCTGCCACCGCCCTTCGACGGGTTCAGGGCGAACGGATGTATTCGATTGCCGGTTTAATAGTCAGTCGTCGAGCTCGAAGCGGATCCCCTGGGCCAGCGGCAGCGCGCCGGAGTAGTTGATCGTGCAGGTCGCGCGCCGCATGTAGGCTTTCCACGCATCCGAGCCGGATTCCCGGCCGCCGCCGGTGTCTTTTTCACCGCCGAACGCGCCGCCGATCTCGGCGCCCGACGGCCCGATGTTCACGTTCGCGATGCCGCAGTCGCTGCCGGTCGCGGACAGGAAGCGCTCGGATTCGGTCAGGTCCCGCGTGAAGATCGATGACGCGAGCCCTTGCGGCACGTCGTTGTGCAGCGCGATCGCCTCGCCCAGCGTGCGATAGCGCAGGACATACAGGATCGGCGCGAAAGTCTCGGCTTTCACGAGCGCAGTCTGCTCCGGCATTTCGACGAGCGCGGGGCGGCGATAGCACGCGTCCTCGCATCCCGGCACGCTGACCGCCTCGCCGCCGCACACCGTGCCGCCCGCGGCTCGCGCCTGGCCAAGCGCCCGGTCCATTTTTGCACCCGCTGCGGCATCGATCAGCGGCCCGACGAGCGTCGCCGGATCGAGCGGATTGCCGACCGTGATCCGTCCCCACGCGGTGCGCAGGCGCTCGCGCAGCGCATCGGCGATCGATTCATGCACGATCAGCCGGCGCAGGCTCGTGCAGCGCTGGCCGGCGGTGCCGGCGGCAGCGAACAGGATCGCGCGTTCGGCAAGCGTCAGGTCGGCGCTCGGGCAGACGATCGCAGCGTTGTTGCCGCCCAGTTCGAGGATCGAGCGGCCGAGCCGGGCTGCGACGCGCGGCGCGAGCGCCTTGCCCATCTCGGTCGAACCGGTCGCCGAGAGGACCGCGATGCGCCGGTCGTCGGCGAGCAGGGTCGCGAGCTCGTTGCCGCCGACCAGCACTTCGAGCAGGCCTTGCGGCAGCTCGTCGAATTCCGCGCGCAGCGAATCGAACAGCGCTGCACACGCGAGGGCCGTGAGCGGCGTTCGCGGTGACGGTTTCCACACCACGCTGTCGCCGCACACCCACGCCAGCGCCGCGTTCCACGCCCACACCGCGGCGGGGAAGTTGAATGCCGAGACGACGCCGACGACCCCTGCCGGGTGCCACTGCTCGATCATGCGGTGGCCGGGGCGCTCGCTCGCGATCGTCAAGCCGTGGAGTTGTCGGGACAGGCCGCCGGCGAAGTCGCAGATGTCGATCATCTCCTGCACTTCGCCGAGGCCTTCCTGGCGGATCTTGCCGGCTTCGATCGACACGAGCTCGCCGAGATCGGCCTTGTGCCGGCGCAACAGGTTGCCATACTGCCGCACCACTTCGCCGCGCCGCGGTGGCGGTACGTCGCGCCAAGCGAAAAAAGCCTGCTGCGCGCGATCGAGCGCGACGCCGGCGTGCGCAGGCGTATGCGGTGCAAGCCGCGCGATGATTTGTGCATCGATCGGGCTGCGTACCGGCAGCTCGCCGCATTCGAGCTCGTCCGTCGCGACGCCGAGTCGCGCGAGCAAGGGGGTGACGTCCATGGCCGATGCCTCCACGCTGGATACGTGGAGTGGACGCCCGGCCGAGCGGAATGTTCTATCCGTTCGGGATTCTACGCAGCCGCTGTGCGCCGGTAGCGGTACATCAGCTGGTCGCATTTCTTGCAGGCGACGATGCGCTGCGCGTCCTCGCCTTCGTGAAGCCCGAATTCGCGCGTGTCGGTGGACGCGCAGCGCAGGCACGCGGGGGTGCGCTGGCGGTGCGCGGCAAGGTACTCGTCGCGCTGCGGCAAGTCGCGCTGGGCGTCCTGCTGGCGCCGGTGGATATGCAGGACCGCAAGGCAGCCGAACAGGAAAATCGCGGCGACGAGGATTGGATACGGAAAGCTGGACATGTGGGGCGACCGGTGAGGGAACTGCAGCTTAACCCATTGCGGGGCTGCGGTACTTTGCCGAGATCAAGCGCGCCGGAGCAATTGCGCACGCCGGGCGGCCTTGCTGCCGCACTTCGGCGCTTCTCTTTTCAATACGCAAAACGGCCGCGAAGCTCGTCGAGGTTCAGTTCGGCGAGGATCTGCGCCAGTCGCTGCTGCGCGTTGCCCCGCGGCTGGCCCGTCGCCCGCGCGATGATCAGCTCGTTCTTCATCGAATGCTCCCAGCCGACGAGCTCGGTCACCGTGAGCTGATAGCCGTGGGATTCGAGCAGCAGGCAGCGCAGCACGTTCGTCAGCTGGCTGCCGAATTCGCGCGTGTGAATCGGGTGGCGCCAGAGCTCGGACAGTGGCGTCTTGCCGAACGACTCGTTCTTGTGCCGGCGCAGCGCGGCCGCGACTTCGGCCTGGCAGCACGGCACGAGCACGATGAAGCGGGCACGCTTTTGCAGCGCGAAGCGGATCGCGTCGTCGGTCGCGGTGTTGCACGCGTGCAGCGCGGTGACGATGTCGATCTGTTCGGGCAGTTCGGGCGACTCGATCGAGTCCTCGACCGACAGGTTCAGGAAACTCATGCGCCCGAAGTCGAGCCGCGCCGCGAGTTCGCGCGACTTCGCGACCAGTTCGTCGCGTGTCTCGATGCCGTAGATGTGACCGCCGGTCTGGCCACCTTCGCGCGTTTTCAGGAACAGGTCATAGAGGATGAAGCCGAGATACGACTTGCCGGCGCCGTGGTCGGCGAGGGTCAGCTCGCCGCGCGCGCTCATCACTTCTTCGAGCAGCGGCTCGATGAAGTTGTACAGGTGATAGACCTGCTTGAGCTTGCGCCGGCTGTCCTGGTTGAGCTTGCCGTCGCGCGTCAGGATGTGGAGTTCCTTCAGCAGTTCGATCGACTGGCCGGGCCGGATATCGGGCAGCTGCGCGGAAGGCGATGGAGGCGCGGCGCTCGGAGCCGGGGAGGGCTGCCGTTTTCCCGTGCGCCCGCGACTTGCCGGACGCCGGCCCTTTGCGTGTGCCTCGCTCACGGTGCGTCGTCCTCGCTGCCGTCGGCAATGCCGAGCGCTTTCCAGCCTTCGTGGCCGAGGCGGTGCATCGTCTCGATGTTGCGCTCGGGGATCGTCTCGGCATCCGGGTACGCGGCGACCGCGCGCTCGATGCTGTCCTCGCGCAGCAGATGCAACGTCGGGTACGGCGAACGGTTCGTGTAGTTCTCGATGTCGTCCTCGCCCGTGCCTTCGAAGCGGAAGCGCGGATGGAAGCTCGCGACCTGCAGGACGCCTTCGAGCTCGTGCTCGGCAACGGCTTCCTCGGCGATGCCGACGATCTCGTTGAAATCCAGGAAATCGGGGAACAGCGTCGGATGCACGAGCAGCGTCGTATCGACTTCTTCAGGATCGGCGGCGGCGAGGAAATCGAGTTCGCGGTCGAGCTCTTCGAGGAACGCGTCGACGTGGCGCGCGTCGCTGACGACGATGCGCACCTGGTTCTTCACATACACCGACTTCGCGAACGGACACAGGTTGAGTCCGATCACCACTTTCTCCAGCCACTGCCGCGTCGCCGCGAGCACCTTGTCACGATTCATCCGCATTCCCTCGAAAGTTCGCCATTTTGCCCCAAGCCGCCGACGAAGGAGGCGATAATGCGGCCCTTCTCCAAGGCTTTGATTCCAGATGTCGATCCAGTGGTTTCCCGGTCACATGACTTCGGCGCGCAAGAAAGCGGCCGAAACGATGGCGCTGACCGACGTCGTCATCGAGGTGCTCGATGCCCGCATCCCCGAAGCGAGCAGCAATCCGATGATCCACGAGTTGCGCCGGCACCGTCAGCGCGTGTGCCTCAAGGTGCTCAACAAGGCCGACCTCGCCGATCCTCTCGCTACGCGCGCGTGGCTGGATTTCTTCAACAGCCAGGAAGGGGTCAAGGCGGTCGCGCTGTCGTGCAAAAAGCCGGGAGACGTCGCACGCGTGCCCGGTCTGTGCCAGGCGCTCGCGCCGCACCGCAACGACGGCACGAAGCTGCTGCGCATCATGATCATGGGCATCCCGAACGTCGGCAAATCGACGCTGATGAACGCGCTCTTGAAGCGCCGCGTCGCGAAAGTCGGCGACGAGCCGGCGGTGACGAAGTCGCAGCAGACGTTCGACCTCGGTTCGCACATGACGATTACCGACACGCCCGGCCTGATGTGGCCGAAGATCGCGCACGACTCCGACGGGTTCATGCTCGCCGCGAGTCACGCAATCGGACGCAACGCCGTCATCGACGAGGAGGTCGCGACGTTCCTCGGCGACCTGCTGCTCGAGCGTTACCCGGCGCTGCTCGCGGCGCGCTACGGCATCGCGCCCGAACGCCTCGAGGCGCTCGACGGCGTCGGCCTCATCGAGACGATCGCGGCACGGCGCGGCTGCCGGCTCAAAGGTGGCGCGCCGGATCTCGAAAAAGCTTCGCAGATCTTCCTCAACGATTACCGCAGCGGCGTGCTGGGACGAATCAGTCTGGAAACGCCCGAAAGCCGTCGGCAGATGCTGTCGGCAGCAACATCCGGTGCGTCTCGGGCCGATGAGACGGTCGGGCCGGAGGCCTAGGCCAGCCCGCTAACGATTGCGTTCCTTGACGGGGATCGCTTCGACCTCGCCGGATTCCACTTTCGACGACTGCGCCTGCGCCTGCTTCAGCTCATCCGCGTCGAGGCTGCGCGCGATCTCGTCGCGGTCGCGCACGGCCTCTATGTTGAGAGCCGCGGCGGCGCGGTTGAACCACACGTAAGCGCGCACCGGGTCGCGCGGAAAACCGATGCCGTCGCGATACAGCCGGCCCAGCTCGAGCATGCCGTCGGCGTTGCCGCGCGCTGCCGCGGTGCGGATCCATCGGGCCGCCTGGTCGTAGTCCTGCAACACGCCGAAGCCGCTGCGATAGAGTTTTCCGAGTTCCACCATCGCTCCCGGATGTTCGCTGTCCGCTGCCGCCCGCAGCCAGCGAACGGCCTCCAGCGACTGCGAGCGGTCGCTCGTGGCGTCGAGCAGCAGCGTTTTCGCAATTCGCAGCTGTGCGGCCGCATCCCCTTCCTTGGCCGCGCGCAGCGTGTAGGGATCGATCGGAATCGGCACGCCCGGAAGGTTCTCGGCCGGCATTTCGTCACCGGTTCTGGCGCCGACGACGATCACCGTGGCGATCGCCGCCACCGTCAGCAACACCGGCACTGCGAACGATGCGCCGTCCCGCCAGCGGGACCGCTTGCGCTCGGGCGCATGGAAGCGATGCGTGCAGGCGCGGCACCGATACGGACGCGTGCCCGTGTGCACCTGCTTTTCGCCTTCGGACTGCCATTTCGACTTGCGACAATCGGCGCTTCCGCAACTCGGACAGGTAACAGTGGCATGAAGTGACATCGTGACTTCCCAACCTCGAAAAGGCGTTCAGCAGTTGCCCGGATTGTCATTTTTCCATTTGAGCAAATTATGCGTTACTCGTCTCCAGGATTCCCGCTGCCCGGGCGCTTCGTAATCGAAAACTCCTTGTAACAGAGAGTAACTGCGGCGACGGGAATATTCGCTGGACGGGCCGCACCGACGCGTGCTTCCTATAGTTCCATTCGTAATAAGGAAAGGGAATTTCGTGCATGACATCCTTGGCCTGCTTCGACTATCGTTCATGCCGCTGACCTTGCCGTTCCCGTTCCGCACCTGGAGTTTTCATGAACAAATTTTCCGCTCTGCTGCTCGCGGCCGGGCTCGCGCTCGCGACGGGCGCGCACGCCCAGTCGAATCTCCTCAACGTTTCGTACGACGTCGCGCGCGATGTCTATAAGGATTACAACCCGCTCTTCCAGAAGCACTGGAAGGAGAAAACCGGCGAGACCGTCGAAATCCGCCAATCGCATGCCGGCTCGTCGAAGCAGGCGCGTGCGGTCGCCGACGGCCTCGAGGCCGATGTCGTGACGATGAACCAGGCCACCGACGTCGACTTCCTCGCCGAGAAGGGGCTCGTCGCGACCGACTACGCGAAGCGCTTCCCGGACAACGCGTCGCCCTACACCTCGACGATGGTGTTCATCGTGCGCAAGGGCAATCCGAAAGGGATCAAGGACTGGAACGACATCGCGAAGCCGGGTGCCATGCAGCTGATCATCCCGCACCCCAAGAACACGGGCAACGGCCGTTATTCGTATCTCGCCGCGTGGGGCTACGCGCTGAAGCAGCCGGGCGGCAACGACAAGACTGCGCAGGAATTCGTCGGCAACTGGCTGAAGAATGCGCCGCTGTTCGGCTCCGGCGGGCGCGACGCGACGACGACGTTCATGCAGCGCCGGATCGGCGACGTGCTCGTGACGTTCGAATCCGAAGCCGAGCTGATCGCAAAGGAGTTCGGCCGCGGCGAGTTCGAGGTGGTGTATCCGAGCCTGTCGATCCTCGCCGAATTCCCGGTCGCGGTCGTCGAGAAAGTCGTCGACAAGAAAGGCACGCGCGAGCTCGCCCGCGCCTACCTCGAATACCTGTGGTCGAAGGAAGGCCAGGAGAACGCCGCGAAGAACTACCTGCGCCCGCGCGACCCGGAAGTGATGAAGAAATACGCTGCGGCGTTCCCGCCGATCAAGACTTTTACCGTCGATGAAGTGTTCGGCGGCTGGAGCAAGGCGGCCGCGACCCACTTCAAGGATGGCGGCACCTTCGACCAGATCTACGTTCAGAAGTAGAATCCGCCGTTTCGAGCGCCCGACGGCCCGCGTACGCGGGCCGCGTCGCTTTCAACCGTCCATCTCTGCCGCCGCCCCCTATGTTTCCTGCCGCAAGCAAACGCGACGGAGTCCTGCCCGGTTTCCGTCTCGGACTGGGTTACACGCTCACGTATCTGACCCTGCTGGTGCTGATCCCGCTTGCCGGCATGATCTTGTTCACCGGGCAGATGTCGTGGAGCGATTTCTGGACGACCGCGAGCAGCCAGCGCGCGCTTGCGTCCTACCGCGTGACTTTCGGGGCGTCGCTCGGGGCCGCCGCGATCAACGCGCTGTTCGGCCTGATCGTCGCATGGGTGCTGGTGCGTTATCCGTTCCCGGGCAAGCGCTTCATCGACGCGCTCGTCGATCTGCCGTTCGCGCTGCCGACTGCGGTCGCCGGCATCACGCTCGCGACGCTGTACGCGGAAAACGGCTGGATCGGCCAGCATCTCGCGAAGCTCGGCATCCAGATCGCGTTCACGCCGCTGGGCATCGTCGTTGCGTTGATCTTCGTCACGTTGCCGTTCGTCGTACGCACGCTGCAGCCGGTCATCGAGGATATCGAGGCGGAAGTCGAGGAAGCGGCCGCGACGCTCGGTGCGACCCGCTGGCAGACGTTCACGCGCGTGCTGCTGCCGGGAATCTTTCCCGCGTGGCTGACCGGCTTCACGCTCGCGTTCTCGCGTGCGATCGGGGAATTCGGTTCGGTGATCTTCATCGCCGGCAACATGCCGCTGATCTCGGAGATCACGCCGCTCCTGATCATCTCGAAGCTCGAACAGTACGACATCCTCGGCGCAACCGCGCTCGCGGTCGTCATGCTCGTGATCTCGTTCGTCATGCTGCTGGTGATCAACCTGCTGCAGTGGTGGGCGGCGAACCGCCACGCGAAGAACCGGGACGGAGATGCCCCGGCCGATGCTTCGGGCGCACTCGCGATCGCCGGGGGGCAGCCATGACGACGACGCGGCGGGCCACCGCCGAGCCGCGCTGGGTTCGCCTGCTGCTGACCGCGGTCGCGCTCGGCTTCCTGTTCCTGTTCCTCGTGCTGCCGCTGATCGCGGTGTTCTGGGAAGCGTTCGCGCAAGGGGCGCAGGTGTACTGGGACGCGCTGCAGGAAGGCGAGGCGCGCTCGGCGATGCTGCTGACGCTGACGATCGCGGCGCTCGTGCTGCCGTTCAACATCGCGTTCGGCGTCGCCGCCGCGTGGGCGATCGCGAAATTCGAGTTTCGCGGCAAGAGCCTGCTGACGACGCTGGTCGACCTGCCGTTCGCGGTCTCGCCGGTCGTCGCCGGCCTGATTTTCATCATCCTGTTCGGCGCGCAAGGCTTCTTCGGCCCGTGGCTCGCCGCACACGACATCAAAATCATCTTCGCGCTGCCGGGCATGATCCTCGCGACGCTGTTCGTGACTTTCCCGTTCGTCGCGCGCGAGCTGATCCCGCTGATGCAGGCGCAGGGCCGCGACGAGGAGGAGGCCGCGGTGTCGCTCGGCGCCTCCGGCTGGCAGATGTTCTGGCGCGTGACGCTGCCGAACATCAAGTGGGGCCTGATGTACGGCGTGATCCTCGCCAATGCGCGCGCGATGGGCGAGTTCGGCGCGGTCAGCGTCGTCTCCGGCCACATCCGCGGCGAGACCAACACGCTGCCGCTGCACGTCGAGATCCTCTACAACGAATACAACCAGATCGGCGCGTTCGCCGCGGCGACGGTGCTCGCCTTCCTCGGCCTCGTCACGCTGGTCGCGAAGACCATCGTCGAATGGCGCATGCGCCGCGAAACCGAGATGCTGACTGCCGAACTGCCACCCGAGAAAACCGAACTGCCCCCGTCTGTCGCCACGGAACGCCCATGAGCATCGAAATCCGCAACATCAGCAAGCGCTTCGGCAACTTCGTCGCGCTCGACAACCTGTCGCTCGACATCCCGACCGGTGAGCTGGTCGCACTGCTCGGGCCCTCGGGCTGCGGCAAGACGACGCTCTTGCGCATCATCGCCGGCATGGAATCTCCGGACGGCGGCAACGTACTGTTCGGCGGCGAGGAGGCGACGCACGTGCATGCACGCGAACGCCAGGTCGGCTTCGTGTTCCAGCATTACGCGCTGTTCCGCCACATGTCGGTGTTCGAGAACGTCGCGTTCGGGCTGCGCGTGCGCCCGCGCAAATCGCGCCCGTCCGAAGCCGAGATCCGCGAGCGGGTGATGAACCTGCTGAAGCTCGTGCAGCTCGACTGGCTCGCGAACCGCTACCCGTCCCAGCTCTCGGGCGGGCAGCGGCAGCGGATCGCGCTCGCGCGCGCGCTCGCAGTCGAACCGAAAGTGCTGCTGCTCGACGAGCCCTTCGGCGCGCTCGACACGAAAGTGAGGAAGGAGCTGCGCCGCTGGCTGCGGCGGCTGCATGACGAGATGCACATCTCGTCGGTGTTCGTCACGCACGACCAGGAAGAGGCGCTGGAAGTCGCCGACCGCGTCGTCGTCATGAACCGCGGCCACATCGAGCAGATCGGCTCGCCGGACGAAGTGTATTCGAGCCCGGCGTCGCCGTTCGTCTACCAGTTCCTCGGCAACGTGAACGTTTTCCACCACCGCGTCCACGGCGGCTGGGCGGAAGTCGAGCGGGAAGGGGAGGCGCCCGCCGCCGGCTCGATCGCGTTCGTGCGCCCGCACGACATCGACCTCGACGCCGCTCCGATTTCGGGCGGCATGAAAGCCGTCGTCAGCCACGTGCACCGCATCGGACCGCTCGTGCGCGTCGAGCTCGAGCACGAGGCGGAGACGATCGAAGTCGAACTGACGCGCGAACGCGCCGCGAATCTCGAACTGTCGCCCGGCCGCACGGTGTGGTTCAAACCGCGGCAGGCGAAAGTGTTTGCCGCGGCTGCTGTGCCCGCGCCAAAGCAGCCCTTCCTGTTCTGATTCCGATCGGTATCCGAGCCGGAGCGGCGCTCCGGCGCGAACGCTCCTCGATGCAGGAGATCCCGTCCGTCGACCGCGCTGCCGGCAGCCTCACGCCCTTTCAGCGCGGGTGGCGGTAGATGTGCCAGGTCGCGCCGCGAAACGGCATTTCCTTTTCGAACGTCGCGCCGACGGCCAAAGCCAGCGCGATCGATGCCGCGTTCTCGGCGTGGATGAAGCTGATCAGCGAGACGTCCGGAAGGTGCTCTCTGGCCATCGCCTGCACGGCGCGGGCCGCCTCGCTGGCGTAGCCCTTGCCCCAGTACCGTCGCGTCAGCGCCCATTTGATTTCGGGTTCCGGCCAGTCCTTCGGGTACCACAGCCCGACCGCTCCGAGCACCTTGCCGGTCGCTTTCTCCTCGACCGCGTAGGGGCCGTAACCTCGGAGGTGCCAGTGCCCGACCATGTTCGCCATCGCGTACCAGCTGTCGCTTTCGGAAAGCGCGCGCCGGAAGGTGAAGCGCGTGCTTTCGGCGTCCGAGTAGTGTTCGTGCAGGAACGGCCAGTCGTCGGGATGAAACGTGCGCAGCACGAGGCGCGCAGATTCGATCCGTTCGGGCACCAGGAACGGTTGAATGTTCGGCATTGATCTGTTGGCCTTCAAATAGATTTGTTTACAAATAAATAGAAGTTCGAGGCGGCGCCGGCCGCGTTGCTCGGGACTCGAGGAAAACCCTGCCGGATCATCGGTTTGGATGTGCTTTCCCGTCCAGGGTCGCGATCGGGATGGCGCATCCGCAGCGCCGCTTGCGCGCGCACCAGCTCGCGCAGATGGTAGCAAGAATCGCTGCCTCGTCGTTCATTCGCGCGTTCGGATGCGTGCCGATGTATCCATCCGTGCTTGCGGACGGGGCAGGGGCGCCGTTTTCTCTCGTCGCGCGCCGTCATCGCCTCGCGAGATGTGCATCTCGCCTTGGGGAATGCCGTTTGCTATGTCCTGCTCGGCGTGGCCGGCCTGCAAAAGGATTTGCATGCCGTGTGCCCGCTCCCATTCGCGAAGGCCGGCTCGAGGTAATGCAAGCCTCCACGTGCCTTCGACCCCGATCATCAAGGAGAGTGACGATGAAGAACAACGAGCCGGCTGGCGCAACGGGCAAACCGCAATCCGCACCGGCAGCGGCCGGTAGCGATGCCGAACCGGGCAATGCGGGTGAAATGCATCAGCTTGCGGGCGGGACCCATCCCGAGCTCACGACAAACCAGGGCATACCGATTCCGGACAACCAGAACTCGCTGCGGAGCAATCCGCGCGGTCCGACGCTGCTCGAAGATTTCATCCTGCGGGAAAAGATTACGCATTTCGATCACGAGCGGATTCCGGAGCGCGTCGTGCACGCGCGTGGCACTGCAGTGCACGGATATTTCGAACTGACGGAGTCCCTGTCGCAATACACGACCGCAAAAATCCTCACCGAGGTCGGGGAAAAGACGCCGGTGTTCACCCGCCTCTCGACGGTTGCCGGCGGGGCCGGCTCGGTGGACACGCCTCGCGACGTCCGCGGTTTCGCCGTCAAGTTCTACACGAAGGAAGGCAACTGGGATCTGGTGGGCAACAATGTTCCGGTGTTCTTCATTCAGGACGCGATCAAGTTTCCCGATGTGGTCCACTCGTTCAAGATGGAGCCGGACCGCGGTTTTCCGCAGGCCTCGACTGCCCACGACAATTTCTGGGATTTCGTTTCGCTGACTCCGGAGTCGATGCACATGATCATGTGGATCATGTCGGACCGCACGATACCGCGCTCGCTGCGCATGATCGAAGGCTTCGGTGTGCACAGTTTCCGGCTCGTGAATGAAGCCGGCGAATCGACTTTCGTCAAGTTTCACTGGCGGCCGAAGCTCGGACTGCAATCCACGGTGTGGGACGAAGCGGTCAAGATCGCGGGGGCCGATCCCGACTTTCACCGCCGCGACATGTACGAGTCGATCCGCGAAGGCAATTTCCCCGAATGGGAATTCGCGGTGCAGCTGTTCACCGAAGCCGAGGCCGAAAAATTCCCGTTCGATCACCTGGACGCGACGAAACTGATTCCCGAAGAACTCGTGCCGCTGCGCGTCGTCGGGCGGATGGTGCTCGACCGCTGGCCGGATAATTTCTTCGCCGAGACCGAACAGGTGGCTTTTTGTCCGGCCAATGTCGTTCCGGGCATCGACTTTTCGAACGACCCGCTGCTGCAGGGCCGGCTTTTTTCCTATCTCGATACGCAGCTGCTGCGTCTCGGGTCGCCGAATTTCCATCAGATCCCGATAAACGCGCCGAAATGTCCGTTCGCGAACAACCAGCGCGACGCCAAGATGCAGATGATGCAGCCGAAAGGCCGCGTCAATTACGAGCCGAATTCGCTCGCCGAAGATTCGCCCCGCGAAACGCCGAGCCTCGGCTTTCGCCATGCTCGTGTAAGCGAAAGCGGCGAAAAGGGGCGTATCCGGGCGGAGAGCTTCGCCGACCATTACAGCCAGGCGCGGCAGTTCTACCGCAGCCAGACTCCCGTCGAACAGGCTCACATCGCCTATACGCTGGTGTTCGAGCTCGCGAAGGTCGAGCATCTGCACGTCCGCCAGGCGGTCGTCGCCCACCTGCGCAACATCGATGAAGATCTCGCCCGTCGCGTCGCCGACGGCCTCGCGCTCGAACAGCTGCCGGATGCGCCACAGCCGGCCGTCCCGGTTCAGGACCTGCCACCGTCGCCGCCATTGCAGATCATCGGCAAGATGAAGGACACGCTCGAAGGTCGCGTCGTGGGCGTACTGGTCGCGGACGGCTCGGATGGCGCACGGATCGAGGCGGTGCGCAAAGCGGCACTCGCCGCCGGGGCGATGGTCAAGATCGTCGCGCCGAAAATAGGAGGCGCGAAGCTCGCCGACGGTGCGCGGCTCAGCGCCGACGGCCAGCTTGGCGGGATGCCTTCAGTGATGTTCGATGCGATCGCAGTGGTCCTGTCCGATGCGGGTGCGCAGATGCTGTGCGGAGAATCGTCCGCGATCGATTTCGTGCACGACGCGTTCGGTCACCTGAAAGCGATCGCGGTAGACGACGGGGGACGCGCGCTGCTGCAGAAAGCGAACATCCCCGCCGACAGCGGGATTTTCGCGGTCTCGGACATGAACGGCTTCATCACCGCCGCGAAAACACGCCAGTGGAGCCGCGAACCGTCGGTCCGGATACTGCCATAAGGAACGACGCCGGCCGGCAGCGTGGCGGCCGGTGGAATCTCCATCCTGGTCGGCGGTCCGAGTGCCGACGGAGCCGGACAACATCGGCGACTTGGCGCAGCCGCAAAAACACCTTGCCCGAAGAAAAAGAGGGTGAGACGCCTCACGAAAACCCGGCTCGGACGTCGGAGTTCTGGCTGATGAAGGTCGCAAGGCCGCGCCCGACAAGCGCGAGCCCTTTCATCTGCTCGATCTTTGCGGCTGCGATCGGGGGAGTCGAATAGACGTAGACGCGGGGATTGTCGCGGAACAGCACCTTCACGAAATCGTCGCCGATCTCGAACGCGGCGACTCCCGATTTGCCGCTCAGATTCCTGTAGGGCTGCATGTCGGTCTCGGTTGTCGGTGGCGGCGCGCACAAGGTGCGAGGGAAGTCGGCGATCATTCGGCGGCGAGCCGCCCGAGCCAGTCGAAAATCCGCGGCCAGATTACGCGGTGCGCGTTTTCGCCGACCAGCGCGCCGACGTGCTGCAACGCGACGCCGATGTCTCCGGGGTAGGGCAGCGCTTCCTTGTTCTGGCTGCCGACCTGCTCGTAGAACGCGAGGAGCGACGCGGGCGGAATGATGTGGCTGTTCGGATCGAAAACCACAAACACCGGCGAGCTCACGTCGCGAGGGTGAAGGCGCCTGTTTCCGAGTCTGAGTTCGCCGCGCATGAACCGGTTGTTGCGATAGAGCTGCTCGAGGACTTCGTCGAACAGCCGGCGCGGCATCGGAAGTTCGTCCAGCGTCCAGCGTTCGACGCGCACGTGGGTTTCGAGGTTCGCACGCGAGCCGAGGCTCGCGACGAAGTCGAGATAGCGCTCGTGCTGAAACGTCTTCGGCGATGCGCACAGGCTCATCAGGTTGATCAGCGAACCCGGGACGGGGCGCGACGACTGAAGCACGGCCTGCGCAGGGCCCCCGGCGTCGAGCATGCGTTTGAACGGCCCCGAAGCCTCGGCGAAATGAAGCGGTGCCTCGATCAGCACGAGGCCCCTGACGTGGTCGGGATGACAGGCGCTGTAGAGGCCGGCGAAAGTGCCGCCGAGCGAATGCCCCGCAACGAAGAGCGGCCCGCACTGCGACCGGGCCCGGATCGCCTCGATGCACTCCTCGATTGCGACCAGCGCATATTCCTCGAGGCCGAAGCGGGCCTCGTCGTCCTGCGTTTCGGTCCATTCGACCAGATAGACGTCGAAGCCGCGGTCGAGCGCCTTGCGCACGACGCTTCGTTCCGGCGACAAATCCCAGATATACGCACGCTTGATCGGCGCCGGCACGATCAGCAGGACGGGCGACCTTTTCCCGTTCCGCGACTTTCCATAGCCGCGCAAACGCACCGCCGGTCGCGAAAAAACAACTTCGAACCCGGTTTCCTGCCGACCGAGGTTGATGCGGTCGAGCGCTCGGCCGGCGTGCCTTCGCATCTCGTCAAGCGATTCGAACCACCACCGGAGCGCGGACGGAACGCCGGCACGAACTTCGGGGGTGTCGATGTACACGAAGGGCTCGGACATGGTGGACCGCCTCTTGATGCTCGTGCCGGCTGCGCCTGACCGACGACCGACGACCGACGACCGACGACCGGCTCCGCGCGAAGGAAAATGCTTCCGTTGGACGAGGCATGGCCCGTGCGAGTTCAAGCGCCGGCACCGCGTCGTCATCGGACGGGCAGAATTTCAATGCGCGGTGCGCGACGGCAACGCCACTCCGTGCGGGAAGAAGCTTGGCCTGAACTGCGCTACGCGGTCGCTTCGCGCAGCGCGATCACCTTCGCCAGGCGTTCTGCGCAGATCGGACTCGCATTCATGAACTGCATCACCTTCACCACCGCGTCCGGCAATGCGGCAGCCGGCGCCGCGCTTGGCCGGCCGATGCAGTAACCCTGAGCGTAATGACACCCAAGGTCGCGCAGCACCGCGAGTTCGGCCGCATCCTCGATGCCTTCGGCAACGAGCGGCGTCGCGAGTACTTCGGCCAGCCGCAGCAGGCTGCGGATCACCTCGATCTTGCGGCTGTCACCTTGCAGGCCCCGCACGAAATACTTGTCGAGTTTGACGATCTGCGGCTTCAGTTGCACCCACAAGCGCAGGCTCGAGCGGCCATCGCCGAAATCGTCGAGCGCGAGCGTCACGCCGAGCGCGGCGAGCGTCTTCATCGCCGCCTGCAGCCCTTCGACATCCTCGACGCGCTCGTGCTCGGTCAGTTCGAGCACGAGCCGGCCCGGAGAGAGGCCGGCCTGCTGAGCGCAGTCCAGCATCTGGCGTCCGTGGTCTCGCGCAAAGTGCTCGATCATCGATCCCGACAGGTTCAGGAACAGCTTGCCGGGCACGCCCGCTCGCCCGAACGCGCCGATTGCGCCGAGGCAGGCCTCGCGCTCGAGGTCCGCCATGCGCCCGGCGCTTTTTGCGACACGCAGCAGGTCGTCGGGCGAGCGCAACGCGGAACCGACCGGCCCGCGCATCAGCGCCTCGTAGCCCAGCACCGACGCCCGGCCGATGTCGGCAATCGGCTGGAATTCGTATTCGAGCGCATGAGTCTCGAGGAGCGCGTCGAACAGGACGAGAAAGTCGGATTTCGAAAGCATGATGTACCTCGATAAAGATCTTTCGGGCGATCGAGCCGCGCCGCGGCAAACAGGGGAGGGCTCTCGCCCCCGAGCTGCCACGACCCGCATCGGACATCGTGCTCACCCCATGGGACATCGCTCCCCTATCGCTGTAAGCGATGAAGGCGACGAGGAGCCTCGCGCACCGCAGTCCTCAAACCCGCAATCCGGCGACCGCGATGCGCAGGCTGTCCGACAGCTGCAGCAGGTCGCTGATCGCGGTTGCCGTTCGGCGCGCCGTGCTGTGATTTTCGTCGGCCATCACCGCCATGGTCTCGATGCTGGACGCGATGTCGTGGCTGGCGTCGGTCTGTGCCCGGGTGACGGAAACGATATCGCTGACGAGCATCGCCGAGCGCGTGACTTCGTCGTGGATCGCGTCGAGCGCGCTCAGCACCTTCGCGAATAGCACCGAACTCTCGCCGACCCGCGCGCTGCCCTGCCGGATGCCGGCGACAACGTCCTGGATTCCGTTGCGCATCTCGCGGATCGTCGCGGCGATCTCGCGTGTCGAGCTGCCGGTGCGGTCCGCGAGCTTGCGCACTTCGTCGGCGACTACCGCGAACCCGCGCCCGACCTCGCCGGCCCGCGCGGCCTCGATCGCCGCGTTCAGCGCGAGCAGGTTTGTCTGTCCGGCGATCTCCGCGATCACATGGACCACTCGATCGATCGTGCGCGAACGCTCCTCGAGCGCCAGCACCGCGGCGACGGCGGCGGCGATGTCGTCGACGATGCACTGCATGCTGGCAGCGGCCTGATCGGCGACGGCCCGGCCGTCGGCAGAAAGTTCTGCCGCGTGCCGGGCAATCCGGCTCGTGTCTTCGGCGTGCATGGCGACTTGCTGCACGCTGACTGCGAGCGCCTGGACCGAACTCGACGAGTGCGCGGCCGATTCGCTCTGGCGAGCTGACGCCACAGTCACCTGCGCGACCTGGTCGGTGAGATCGCTCGCAGCCGACCGGGTATTGCCGGCCGCCCCGGCGACCTTGGTGATCAGCGCCGAAAAACTCTCTGCCATCGCATTGAATCCGTTGCCGACGTGACCAATCTCGTCGTGCGTGCGTACCACGACGCGGGCCCGCAGGTCGCCCGCTGCCATCGCCCGAGCGGCCTCTTCAAGTTCGCGGATCGAACGCAGGATCGACGTATAGGCGCCGGCGAACAGATAGCCGATCAATGCGACGGCGATCGCGAATGCGAGCAGTGCGGACTGGAACGTGCTGCGGGTTTCCTGCTCGCGGGCGGCCATCAACTGGTCGATCGCGGGTATCAAGCGCGCGGCGAAGGCCATTCCCGCTTCGAGTGCTGCGCTGCCCTTGGCGTGGTAGGAAGCGGGGGCAATGTCGAAATCACTAGTGTTGATCAGCTTCGTCGTCAGGTATTCCTGGACCCCCAGCGTGGCGCTGTTCAGCACGGCGAACGGCTGGGCGAGTGCGCCCTTGAGTTCCGGGCGGATGACTCCAGTTTTCTCCACGCTGCGGTCCATCCACGTGAGCAGGGTGTCGAAACTGCCGCGAACGATGCTCATTGCCTCGCGCTGCGACATGCTGATCCGCCCGCGGGCGATGATGCCGACGCCGGCGTCGCGTGCCTGTCCGAGGTTCTGGATCAGCGGCACCAACTGCGTGTTGAGAAGATCGGTCAGGACCTGAACTCCCACGTCGTCGTTGAGGCTCAATCCGCTCCGATCGACGAAGGTCTCGCGCAGCCGCAACAGATCGCCGAGGAGCGCCTCATGGGCATTCCGGCTCGCGTCGGCATCCGTGGGCGGTGTCGCGGCGAGCGCCTGCCATTGCCGGGCGATCCGCGCCCCTTGGTCGCCAGCCAGCGGATGCTCGAGCACCGGCGGTGCGCCACGCTCGAACTCGATCCTCGTCGCCGCCATGCGCGAGCCCATCGACGCCTCGCCGTGAACCGTCGCCAGCGATGCCGCGTAGTGATCCTGGACGCTGCGCACGAGGCCGAGTAGCGGCAACTGCAGCGCAAGCCCCTCGCGCTGCCGGTCGATGCGAGCGATCGAATGCCTTGCCTCCAGCACCAAAAGCGCCGTCGCTGCGCTCAGCAGAATGGCGAAGAGCAGAAAGGTGCCGAACAGTTTCCAGCGGAAATTGAATCGGGCGGAAAGCCAGATCGCAGGGTGCAGGAGGTGCGTCATCGTGCGGTCTCTAGGAGCGAGGTGAAGCGAACCGACGCCGGACTGATGGGGCAGCGGGTCCGCCGAGGACAGCGGGGCGAGCAGGGACGAATCCGGCACGTGATCGCTGATGGCTCTGTGAGGCCCACCGCTCTTTGCCCGATTTGTGACTGCAGCTCGCCGTGGACGCGCCGCCGCGGGCTGGTCGGTATGGGGTATCAGGCACGGAATGATCGACTGGTTCGGCGCTGATTCAGTCTCTCGCCCACGGGGCACGCTCCTGCTTCTCCGCCAGGCGAAAGCGCCTCAGGATGTTCTGGTAGGTACGGTGGCTCGCATGCGGGTCGTAGCAGTGGAAGACTTCCTCCTGCCGGGCGCGCGCTTTGGGCGAAAGGGCATCGAGCAGGACCTGTCGTTCATGCTCGATGCATTGACGCATCCGATCGGTGACGAACGCGAAGGGAATGGGCTGGTACAGGCCATCGTCGCGCGTCACATGGAAGCGCGGGGCGGGGGGCGCAAGTTTTGCGGGGACGTGATGGAGCATGGCGGTCGGGCAGGAAGTCTCGGTGTCGTCACCCTAGGCGAGAAATGTGACCTCCATATTTAACCCGGCAACCGAATACCGTTCGGGCCGAGCTCGGCGAAGCCCTGGCGTGCCCTTCGACAAGCTCAGGGCGAACGGTTGTACAGGCTCAAGGCGAACGGCTGCACGAGCTGGGGGCGAACGGCTGTACGAGCTCGGGGCGAGCGGGTGTACAAGCTGACGGCGAGAGGTTGTATTCAACTGCCGCGGTTGATAATCAATGAAGCCCGGTGTCGCCCGTGCGCGCGCGATGGAAGCCGGGGCGCGATGACGTTGTGATGCGTCGCTATCCCGCCATGCCGGAATGGGTACGGTTACCCGTTTCGAGATCAGAAAGTTTGCGTTAGACTCGCGCCGGGTGCTCACGCAATCAAGCGTGGCAGGTTGATGCGATGGTCGGGCCGCCTCGCGGCTTTTCTACGGCCCATGAACGCACCCACCCTCATTCAGTTCGTCGCCACCGCGTTGTTCGCAGTGGCAATCCTGCACACCTTCTCGACCCGAATCTTCGAGCACCTCGCTCACACCCGGCCCACCCATGCGGGTATCTGGCATTTGTTGGGCGAGATCGAAGTGGTGTTCGGCTTCTGGGCGCTGATCCTGGTTTTGAGCATGTTCGCGATCGAAGGCTCGTCGATCGCCATCGGCTACATCGACTCGCGCAACTTCACCGAACCGTTGTTCGTGTTCGCCATCATGGTGATTGCAGCGACGCGGCCGATCCTGCAGACGGCGATGAGCGCGACGAGCCTGATCGCACGTGCGCTGCCGTTGCCAGGCAGCCTCGGTTATTACCTGACCGTGATGGCGGTGGTGCCGCTGCTCGGCTCGTTCATCACCGAGCCGGCTGCGATGACCCTGGCCGCCCTGATCCTGGCCAAGGGCTTTTTTTCGCGGGCCATCTCGTCGCGGCTGAAATACGCCACGCTGGGCGTGCTGTTCGTGAATGTCTCGATCGGGGGCACGCTGACCCCTTTCGCTGCGCCGCCGGTGCTGATGGTTGCGGGCAAATGGGGCTGGGATATCAGTTTCATGCTGGCGACGTTCGGCTGGAAAGCTGCGATCGCCGTCGTGGTCAATGCCGTCGGCGTCGCCCTGCTGTTTCGCAAGGAGCTGGCCAACCTACCGCTGGTGGACGGCAGCAAGAGCACGGTTCCGGTGCCGCCCGCGCTGGTCGTCGTTCATCTGGGTTTCCTGGCCGGGGTCGTGGTATTCGCCCACCATCCGGCGATCTTCATGGGCCTGTTCCTGTTCTTTCTCGGCGTGGCCAGCGCGTACCAGCAGCATCAGAATCCGCTGATCCTGCGCGAAGGACTGCTGGTGGCGTTCTTCCTGGCCGGCCTGGTGGTGTTGGGCGGGCAGCAGCAGTGGTGGTTGCAGCCGGTGCTGATGAGCATGAGCAGCGAGGCGGTATTCTTCGGCGCAACCGCGCTGACGGCCTTCACGGACAACGCGGCGCTGACGTACCTCGGTTCCCTGGTCGAAGGTTTGTCCGATGAGTTCAAGTACGCCCTGGTCGCCGGTGCAGTATCGGGGGGCGGACTGACCGTCATCGCCAATGCGCCCAATCCGGCAGGCGTCGCGATTCTCAAGGGATACCTCGACGACCAAGCCGTCAACCCGCTCAGTCTGCTGGTGGCCGCCTTGCCGCCGACTTTCATTGCGATGCTGAGTTTTGCCGTTCTCTAGGAGCGCTTGATGTCCCGGCCCGCATGGCATGCGATGACCGGCGTCGAGGTGGCCGGGCATTTGAAAGTCGACGCTGCGCGGGGGCTCGACGAAGCGGAAGCGGCTCAACGACTGGAAGTTTATGGTCCCAACCGGCCCAGTGCCGCTCCGGGACGAAGCGCCTTCACGCGATTCGTCGCTCAACTCGTTCAACCGCTGGTCCTGGTCTTGATCGTCGCGGGGGTCGTGACCACGCTGCTCGGCGAGTGGGTCGAATCGGGCGTGATCCTTGGGGTGGTGCTGATCAATGCAACCGCCGGCTTCATGCAGGAAGGCAAGGCCGAAGCGGCACTGCTGGCGCTTGCCAGAGCGATCGCCTCGGAGGCGACCGTCGTGCGGGACGGCATGCGACGACGGCTCGATGCGGCGCAGCTCGTGCCCGGCGACGTGGTCATCCTGTCCGCCGGCGACAAGGTGCCCGCCGATATGCGCCTGCTCGGCGGCAAGGAGTTGCGCGTCGCCGAGGCAGCGCTCACCGGCGAATCGACTCCGGTAGACAAGCACGTCGCCGCGCTTGCGCCCGATACCGTGCTGGCCGATCGTGCCGCAATGGCCTACTGCGGCACCCTGGTCGTGGGCGGGCAGGGAACGGGCATCGTGGTCGCTACCGGCGACAGTACCGAGACCGGGCGCATTTCCCGTCTCATTGCGCAGACGGCCGACTTGACGACGCCGCTGATGCGCAAGATGAACGCATTCGCTCAGCGCCTCCTGATCGCGATTCTGGCCCTCGCGACTCTCACCTTCGTCATCGGCATGCTGCGCGGGGAGTCCTTCTTCAGCATGTTCATGGCGGCCGTGGCCTTGTCGGTCGGCGCTATCCCCGAAGGACTGCCCGCGGCCCTGACCATCACGCTGGCAATCGGCGTGGCGCGCATGGCGAAGCGGCGCGCCATCATCCGGAAGTTGCCCGCCGTGGAGACCTTGGGCAGCACGACTGTCATCTGCTCCGACAAGACCGGGACATTGACCGAGAACGCGATGACGGTCCGCGAGGTCTGGGCGGGTGGTGAAACGTTCGTCGTGACCGGAAGCGGTTACAGCCCGACCGGCAGCATCGAGAAAAACGCCGCGCCGATCGATGACGCAACGGCCCTGAAAGAAACGCTCCTCGCGGGCGTGCTGTGCAACGATGCGCGCCTTGTGCATGAAGACCGCCAATGGCGCATTGTCGGCGATCCTACCGAAGGGGCCTTGCTGGTGCTGGCGCGCAAGGCAGGCATCGACGAAGTCACGCTGACTTCGATCTTCCCCCGACTGGACGAATTGCCCTTCGACTCGAGCCGGCAATACATGGCGACCCTGCATGAAATCGAGGGGACGCAGATCCTTTACCTGAAAGGAGCGGTGGAAAAACTGCTGCCCGCGTGCTCGAGCATGCTGGATCGCCACTCGCGCGAGATGCCGGTCGACGTCGCGGGGATTGTGGCAGCTTCGGTTCGCATGGCGGAAGCCGGTTTGCGCGTCCTCGCGATGGCCCGTGCGGCAGTCGCTGCAGGTCAGTCGCTGGATCAAGGGCGAACCGAGGGGACCCTGGTATTTCTCGGCATCGTCGGCATGATCGATCCGCCACGCGCCCGAGCGATCGCCGCCGTACGAACCTGCCACTCGGCAGGCATTCGGGTAAAAATGATCATCGGCGACCATCCCGGGACGGCAATGGCGATCGCTCGCCAGTTGAAGATCATCGACGACGGGGCGAAAGCGCTCGGCGGGCGAGAACTGGCCGAACTCGACGACGGTGCGCTGCGCACGGCAGCGGCGGAAGTCGACGTGTTCGCGCGTGTCGAGCCCGAACAGAAATTGCGCCTCGTCCGCGCCCTGCAGGCGAATGGCGAAGTGGTGGCAATGACCGGCGACGGCGTCAACGACGCTCCGGCGCTGAAGCAGGCCGATATCGGCATCGCGATGGGCTTGGGGGGCACGGACGTCGCAAAGGAGGCGGCAGCGATGGTGCTGACCGACGACAACTTCGCCACCATCGAGGCCGCGGTCGAGGAAGGTCGCGGCATCTACGACAACGTGGTGAAGTTCATCACCTGGACCATTCCCACCAACGCCGGTGAGGGAATGGTCATCCTGGTCGCGATCCTGGCGGGAAGTCCGTTGCCGATCACGCCACTGCAGATCCTGTGGATCAACATGACGACCGCGATCCTGCTGGGACTTACGCTCGCATTCGAGCCGGCCGAAGCCCACATCATGCGTCGTCCTCCGCGTCCACCTGCAGCGCCGATTCTTGACCGCAAGCTGCTTTGGCGCATTCTGCTCGTGAGTCTGATGATGCTGGGCGCGAGCTTCGGTCTGTTCGAGTTCGCCTTGTCGAACGGCCAGTCGCCCGAAGTGGCCCGCACGATCGCTGTCAATGTGTTCGTGATGATCGAGATTACCTATCTCTTCAACTGTCGGTCGTTGAAGCTGAACGCCTGGCAGGGAAGCGGGTGGGAAAATCCGTGGCCGTGGGTCGGCAGCTTCCTGATGATCGCGCTACAGCTGGCCTTCACCTACATGCCGGTGTTCAATGAGCTGTTTCAGACCGCACCGATCGATGTGCAGGACTGGGGCCTGATCGCACTGATCGCTTCTTGCAGTTTCGTCGTCGTCGAAATGGACAAGCGCTGGGAGAGCCGTTGGTAACGGGCGTCATTCTCGGGCGCTGCCTCATCGGTGAGAAACGGGACGCACGCCGAGAACGAGGGAAGCTTGCCTGATCGTTGACCTGGCACGCGTCGTTCATGCAGTGGTCGGGCACTTCAGGCCTATCTGCGCGACCGTGCCCCCGTCCATCGTCCGCACCGTCAACACGAATGCCCCGATCCTGATCCGATCGCCCACGACTGCGGGACGCCCCAGGCGTTTGACCACCAGGGCGCGAAGCTCCAGTGCTTCCTCGGCCGGTTCCAGGACGAATCCATACGCTGAAGCCAATTCACCTGCGGGGCAGGACGGATCCACGACGAACTCGCCGAAGAAGCGCGAATGCGCGGTGAGTTCGCCCGCAGCCCCTGCTGGCGCGAAAGCGGCCGCCAGCGGCTCCGCGAGCGCGTCCGGGGCGATCAGCCAAACGGAGTCCGCAGCCGCGAGCCGGGTGCGCTCGTCGAGCCGGACCTGTTTGCCGCCGCGCAGCACCGTCGCGCATCGTACCTCCGGATAGCCTTCGCGGACGATCAACTCGTCAGGATGGAGACCCTCGGCCCGCGAGTCGGCCCCGACCCTGTATTCCATTAGGTCGAGAGTCTGATCCTCGCCGACCAAGACCTCCAGCCGATCCACCGGCTCGTCTCGCGGAGGCACCACCACTCCGAGGGCACGGGCCGCGTGCGGGACCGTCGCACCTTGCACGACGAGCGACACGAGCACCACGGCGAAAGTGACGTCGAAGAGCAGGCTCGAGTCCGGCACGCCCATCATCACCGGGATGATGGCGAGCACGATCGGTACTGCGCCGCGCAGGCCCACCCACGAAATGTAGGCGACTTCGCGCGCCGCAAAGCGAAAGGGCAGCAGGCCCGTCACGACGGCGAACGGGCGTGCGACCAGCATCAGGAAGCAGGCCATCGCCAGCGATTCCCCCGCATGGTCGAGAAGGTGCGAAGGTGTGACCAGCAAACCAAGCACCAGAAACATGCCCGCCTGGGCGAGCCACGCCAGACCATCCATGACCCGGAAAACGTGCTCGGTCGCGTGGCAACGGCGGTTTCCGACCACCAGGCCCGTCAGATAGATCGCCAGAAAGCCGCTGCCGTCGATGGAGTTGGTCGCGGCAAAGATGATCAGCCCGCCCGAGGCGATGAGAATGGCGTAGAGCCCTTCAGCCAGTCTCAGGCGCAAGAGCAGGCGGGCCAGCAGGAAACCGCCCGCCAGGCCTGCGAGCGCCCCGAGGCCGAGTTGGGTCACGAGCAGCACGATGAAGCGGCCCGCGTCGAGGCCGTCGGGGCTCATCAGCACCTCCACCAGGACGGTCACGAGCAGGATGGCCATCGGATCGTTGGAGCCCGACTCGATCTCCAGCGTGGCCTTGACGCGGTCGTTGAGCCGTACCCCGCTGTTGCGCAGGAGCGAAAACACCGCGGCCGCGTCGGTCGAGCCGACGATGGCGGCCAGCAGGAGCCCGAGGCGCCAGTCCACGTCCAGCAGCCACGTGGCGAAGATCCCGAGCAGCGCCGATGTAGCAATCACTCCCCAGCTCGCGAGCACTGCCGCCGGTCGCAGGGCGACCCGGAAAGTGTCGATGCGCGTGCGCAGACCGCCATCGAGCAGGATCACGGCGAGCGCGAGCTGCCCCACGAGCATGGCGGTGGAGAAGTCGTTGAAGACGATCCCGCCGGGCCCATCTTCGCCGGCCAGCATGCCCACGACCAGGAAGAACAGCAGCAGCGGCAAGCCCAGCCGCGCTGACAGCGTGCTGCTCAGCACACTGACGAAGAGCAGGGCGCCGGCAAGGAGAAGGAGTCCGTTTATATAGGCCATTCTGCAAAATCAAAGGATCGCGGCTGCGAGGAGGCACCGACGTCGGGATGGCCTTCGAGCCCTTTATCGCATCTCCAGCGCTTGGCTCGGCCGCTCTGATGGTTCCGATCGAGCTATACCTCAGCCCGGTGCCAGAGAATGCCCTATCTGCGCAGCAACCGCTCACCCCACTCGGCCCACACGCGACCGCTGTTTCCCCGTTCCGTCGTGGATGCGACGAAAGCTGACGCGCTCGGGAGGGTTCGATAGTTCGTTGTTATACTCGCGACCACAAAACCGGCTGATCGATAATCGTAAATGAGAGATCCCTACGAAGTCCTTGATGTTTCGCCTGTTGCCTCGCTTGATGAGATCAAATCGGCTTACCGGAAAGCTGCCCGTCTGTATCATCCCGACAAAAACCCCTCGGCCGACGCGGCGGCGCGTTTCCGCGAAGTGCAGACGGCTTACGAGTTGCTGGGGGACGAGGCGAGGCGCCGCGAATACGATGCGCTGCGACGGCGCAACCTGATCGACGACCCCCTGCAGGAAGCGGCCTCGCTGTGGAACGCCTATATCGAGAAAGTGATTACATGACATCGTTTTATTTCGAGGATCTTTCCGAGCGCTACAACAGCGAGCTGGATGATCTTCGCACCGATTCGGAAAACCGGAACGTGCTCGCCAGGCGCCTGCAGGAAAAGCGCCAGTGCCTGAAGGATCTGTTGCCGATGATCGAGGAGGCGCCGGAAATGGTCGCGCCGGCGCTGCACGGGGCCTACAGGTTCAACGACCGCAGGATTCTTGACCGCGCCGCCAACGGCACTCCGGGACTCGGGCGCTTTCCGCGCTGGGCGGAAGTGGAAAAGACGCTGGACATTGAACCCTGGGCGCGTCCGCTCATCGAAATGTGCCTGCGCAGCGTCGACGGCGAAGCGTTCCTCACCACGACCGCGGTGCTCGAGTGGATGCTGACCGAAGACATCCGCAAGCCCGACTCGACTTTTCACGTCGACGAAGAAGATGAAGACGATACGGAAGACCTTGGCGAGGCCGGCGAAAGCTGGATGACCGAACAAGGCTTCGATACCCCTGACCGTTGAGCCCTGAACCATGACCCACCCCGTTGTCCTCGAGACTCAAGCCCTGATCCTCGCCGGCGAAATCGCCGAGGCGGAATCCCAACTGGTCGCCATCGCTGAAGCGGGCGGCGACCAGGCGCTGGTGAGCGTCCTCGACGAGATGCAACCGAAGGATCTGCTCGCGATCATGCGCGAGTTCGATTCCAGCAAGGAATCGGTGATCAACCTCGTCGTCAGTGCGGAGCAGTTTGTCGATGCGATCCTGCTCGAACGCAAATATGGCGAACCGATCGAAAAATACGTGCCGCGCCTGCGCAACACGATGAACGCGGTGATGCACCGCACGCCCGCGTCGTGCGCCGAAATCCTCGAATGCCTCACCGAGCGCGATGAAGGCATTCGCCTGCTCGCGGACTACTTCACCGACTACCACGATCTGCTGCAGAACTTCGCTTTCCATGGCCGTTTCGAAGAAGACTTCGATCTCGAGAAGGCGATGGCGCCGAAACGCACGCACACGTTCGACGCCGAGCAGTTCGATGACATGGAGCAGGGGCTTGAAGCCGGCGACTCGATGGAACTCGCGCGTCCGGCGATGTCGCGCTCCGAAGTCGCCGACGGCGACTGGATGGAAACGGCGTGGATTCTTCGCCACGAGTTCCAGGACAGCTTCGAATTGCTGATCATCGAAATCCAGGATCGCAGCCGTCGCGAGCTCGAAGCCGCCCATGTGCCGTCGCCGCTGCCGGCCGGGGAGCCGGGTGTGCCGAAGATTCCGGAAGACGAAGAAGAGTCCGCCATTTGACAGGGAAGCGCGAAGCCGTCGCGCTTCGCGCCAGACACGATGTCCAGCAATACCGATCTCGCAACCGTCGATACCCGCCCGTATTTCGAGCAGGTGCTCCGTTACGGCTTGAGCCAGCGCCTCATCGACAGTGAGCGCCTCACCGCCATTCGCCGTGAAGGCGCGAAGGGAATCGTCCAGCTGGCGGGCTTTTTCGGCACGGCCAACCTTCGCCCCGAACTCGAGGCGGCGCGTACTCGCCTGGTGACGCTCGTCAGCCTGACGCTCGAGTCGGCATCGGGCGGAAAACTCGGGCCGGCTGCCGAGCTGCTGCGCCAGAAAAGCCTGCTCTCGCTGTCGAAGGCCGGCGCCGACGCGCTGCGCGTCCTGCTGCGCCTGCCGGAAGACCTGATCCTCGAGCCCGCGCACGCACTCCCGCAGGTCGAAAAGCAGATGCTGTCCCTATGGACGCTCGACGAGCCGATGACGCATGCCCGTTACCAGGAGGAACGGAACCGCCGCGAGAGCATCCTGGCCCAGCATGAGCTGAGCTATTGGCTGGCCGGAAAGCTCGGTGTCGCGCGCAAGGAACTCCAGATGAACGAGTCCTGCGAAGCGGTCATCAACAGCGCCTTGCTGGTGCTGTTCGTCGACAGGAAGCCCAAAAAGCTGTTTTCCGCCGGCCAGTTCATCGAACTCCATGCCGTGGCGTGCCGGAAAAAGAAGCAGGACTTCCCGGCTCTGGACGAATGGAGCAAGGAAGCGCCGTCGGCAATCGAGGGCGCGCTACGTGAAGCGCAGGAAAACTTCCTCGCCAACATCCTGCCGACACTCAGGAGGCACGCCGCTGCGGATTTCATTCCGAGGGAGGACGTCGGCGCGCTGGCAGGGGTGTTCTTCTTCAACAACAGTGGTCTCGACGAGCTGACTCACCACGACCAGGAGACGGAAGACGCGTGGCGGAAGATCACCGGCGGCAAGGGGGAGCACCCGGACGTGATGTGCACCGTCCTGCTGATGGTCGCAACCGGCCTCGAACCCCGCCCCGCGCTGCGCAAGAAAGATGCGGTCAGCATCCGTGAAAACTTTCGCAGCCGGGGCTTCGACGAAGCGGCCGTCGCCGAATTCATCCAGCGCGTGGTCCCGTTCCAGTACCAGTCCGACGTCCGGCACCTGTGGGCCGAAGACCTCGGCCCGGAAGCCCGCGTCGAGCTGAACGACGAGGATGAGGATCACGTCCTGGCGTACCTGCACGACACCTGCAGGGCGACTTACAGGCTGTCCTAGCCGGAATCGCTCGAGCCGGGCGCGGCTCGTTTCGGATCGATGCTGCGCCGAGACCCCGCCTGCGGCACCTCCCCCGGTACGACGCGGGTCTGCTATCGTCCCGCTCATGTCCGTCATCATCAATGTCGCCGATCTTTCCAAGACCTATGCCAGCGGCTTCCGGGCGCTGCGCGGGGTCAACCTCGAGATCCGGCAGGGCGAGATCTTCGCGCTGCTGGGGCCGAACGGGGCCGGCAAGACGACGCTGATCAGCATCATCTGCGGCATCGTGCGGCCGAGCGAAGGCAAAGTCACCGTGGCCGGGCACGACATCATCCGCGATTACCGCGCGGCGCGTTCGCTGATCGGACTGGTGCCACAGGAGTTGACGACCGACGCGTTCGAGTCGGTGTGGACGACGGTGTCGCTGAGCCGCGGGCTGTTCGGTAAGGCGCCGAGTCCGGCCCACCTCGAGAAGGTGTTGCGGGAGCTGTCGCTATGGGACAAGAAGGACAACCGGATCATCACCCTTTCGGGCGGCATGAAGCGGCGCCTCCTGATCGCGAAGGCGCTGTCGCACGAGCCGCAGATCCTGTTCCTCGACGAGCCCACGGCCGGAGTCGATGTCGAACTGCGCCGCGAGATGTGGGCGCTCGTGCGACGCCTCAGAAGCAGCGGCGTGACGATCATCCTGACCACCCATTACATCGAGGAGGCCGAGGAAATGGCCGACCGGGTCGGCGTCATCAACAACGGTGAAATCATTGTCGTCGAGGACAAGGCCGAACTGATGCGCAAGCTCGGCAGAAAGCAGCTGACGCTGCAGCTGCGGCAACCGCTTGGGGAAATCCCGCCAGCGTTGCAGCGCCATCGGCTCGAACTCGCGAACGAGGGGAGTGAACTGATCTACACCTACGACTCGCGGGCGGCACAGGGCGAGCACGACGGCATCGTCGCGCTGCTCGACGATCTCACTGCCGCCGGCATCGGCTTCAAGGATCTGCACACCACGCAAAGCTCGCTCGAGGACATTTTCGTCGGCCTGCTGAGGAGCGGGCGGTGAACATCCACGCGATCCGCGCGATCTACCTGTTCGAAATGGCCCGCACGAAACGCACGCTGCTGCAGAGCATCGTCTCGCCGGTGATTTCCACGTCGCTCTATTTCGTCGTTTTCGGCGCCGCGATCGGCTCGCGCATTCCGCAGATCGACGGCATCGGCTACGGCAGCTTCATCGTGCCGGGGCTGGTCATGTTGTCGCTGCTGACGCAAAGCCTGTCCAACGCGTCCTTCGGCATCTACTTCCCGAAGTTCACCGGCACGATCTACGAACTGCTGTCGGCGCCCGTATCCTATGTCGAAATCATAATCAGCTACGTCGGCGCGGCCGCGACGAAGTCGATCCTCCTCGGCGCGATCATCCTCGCGACGGCCGGCCTGTTCGTGCCGCTGCATATCGAACACCCGTTCTGGATGATCCTGTTCCTGCTGCTGACCGCCGTGACCTTCAGCCTGCTCGGCTTCATCATCGGCATCTGGGCCGACAATTTCGAGAAGCTGCAGCTCGTGCCGCTGCTGATCGTCACTCCGCTGACCTTCCTCGGCGGCAGCTTCTACTCGCTCGACATGCTGCCGCCGTTCTGGCAGCAGGTCAGCCTTTTCAACCCCGTGGTGTACCTGATCAGCGGCTTTCGCTGGAGCTTTTACGGCATCGCGGATGTCGCGGTGGGCGTCAGCCTCGCCATGACGGTGCTGTTCCTCGTGGTCTGCGTCGCGGTCGTCGACTGGATCTTCAAGACCGGGTACCGCCTCAAGGCCTGAACAAAACCGGGAAATGTCTGCCGCATCATGCTTAGACCTCTCCTCCGGAGGTGACTAGTAGTCCGTTCCAGCAAACCAGTTACCGTTCGCGGTGAGCCTGTCGAACCGCAATTGCCTTGCCGCAACTGGCCTTCGACAAGCTCAGGCCGAACGGATTCATTGGAATGATTTTTCTGGAACCGACTACTAGCGCATGTAGGCTTCGGCGACGTAGCGGCGCATCATGCGGTGGCTGTTGAAGTACGCCGCGTTCTTGCTGATCGCGCCTTTCATCACCGCGATCCAGCCGCTGCGGCCGTTGCCGCCGCCGCCGTACAGCGGCAGCACGACGTTCTCGAGCTTGTCGTACAGCGACTGGGCGTCGTCGTCGCTTGTCGCGCAGCTGCCGACTGCCCAGCCGGTCACGCCCTCGATGCAGCCTTCGATCCACCAGCCGTCGAGCACACTCAGGCTCGGCACGCCGTTGAACGCCGCTTTCATGCCGCTCGTGCCCGACGCTTCGAGCGGGCACAGCGGGGTGTTGAGCCAGACGTCGACGCCGGACACGAGCGTCAGCGCGGTGTCCAGGTCGTAGTTCGGCAGGAATGCGATCGGGATGGCGTCGTGCAGCTCGCGCATGTGCGCGTGCAGCGTTTCGATGAGGCGTTTGCCATCGTCGTCGCGGGGGTGCGCCTTGCCGGCGAGGACGATCTGGAACGGCTGCCGGCGCGCGATCGCTTTCAGCCGTTCGAGGTCGGAGAACAGCAGGTCCGGGCGTTTGTACGCGGTCATGCGCCGCGCGAATCCGAGGATCGGCCAGTGCGGCTGCAACGCGACGCCGCACGCCGTGCGCACGCGCTCGATCAACCGCGCTTTCGCCTGCTGGTGGGCCTCCTCGATCGCGGCGTCACTGATCCGGTCGGCGCGGGCGAGCAGTTCCGGCTCGCAGCACCACCCCGGAAGGTGGGCGTCGTAGAGCTTCGCGAAGCCGGCGCTTGTCCAGCTCGCCGGATGCACGCCGTTCGTGATCGACCGGACGTGATAACCCGGAAACATCAGCCGCGACACTTCGGCATGGCGCTTGGCGACGCCGTTGACGTATTCGCTGAGGTTCAGCGCGAGGTGGGTCATGTTCAGGCGCTCGGGTCCGGCGAGGGATCGGAGCGTCGCGAGGTCGATGAAATCCCCGAGCACGCGCTGCACGAGCTCGTACGAGAACTGGTCGTGCCCGGCCTCGACCGGCGTGTGCGTCGTGAAGTTGCACAGCGTCCGCACTCGCGGGATGTCGTAGCGCTGTTCGCCGGGGCGCAGGTTCTCAGCAGCGTACGCATGGCGGCGCAGCAGCTCCAGCGTCAACAACGCCGAATGCCCTTCGTTCATGTGGTACTGGCGCAGCCGGTAGCCGAGCGCGCGCAGCATTCGGGTGCCGCCGATCCCCAGCACGATCTCCTGCTTGAACCGGTAGCTTGCATCGCCGCCGTACAGGTAATGCGTCAGTTGGTCCGCGCCGAGGTTTTCGGGCAGGTCGGTGTCGAGCAGGATGACCGGCTGCCTTCCGCCCATGTGTCCTGCCAGCACGTAGAGCCAGCCGCCGACCCACACGTCGCGCCCCTCGATCGGCACCGTGACTTTTGCCTCGAGCGGCGTCGCGTGCTGCGTCGGGTCCCACGGATCGGCGAATTCGACCTGCCGGCCGAGCCCGTCGAACGCCTGGCGAAAGTAACCTTTGCGACTCACGAGGCTGACGGCGACGAGCGGCAGTTCGAGGTCGGCAGCGGCGCGGAGCGTATCGCCGGCAAGCACCCCGAGGCCGCCGCTGTACGTGGAGATGTCGTTGCGCAAGGCGATCTCCATCGAGAAGTACGCGATGCGCGACCGGTCGATGAAGGATTCGTGCATCGTGGTCTCCGTGTCGGCGGCAGGTGAAGGACCGGCTTGCCGAGGGACTATCCGGCGTGCACGCACCCCGCACCGGCAATAGCGATCGGCGTCATTCTAAGCCTGAGCGGCGCGGTGGCGGGGCAGGTCGACGCGGACATCGAGACCGCCGAACTGCGCATCGCCGAGCGTGATCGTGCCGCCATGCAGTTCGACGACGCGCTGCACGATCGACAGGCCGAGACCCGCACCAGTGCCGGTGTCGCCGCGCCGGAAACGCTCGAACAGTCTCGCTTTCATCGCGTCGGGCACGCCCGGGCCGCTGTCCTGCACGTGCAGCGTCAGGGTTTGCGGGGTTGCGTGCAGGGTCACGCGCAGGCAGCCGTGCTCCGGGGTGTACTGGATCGCGTTGCCGACGAGGTTCTGCAGCAGCACGGCGAAGCTCGTAGGGTCGGCCTCGCCGCGGTAATCGCCCGTCTCGTCGGCGACGAAAGTCAGTTCCTGCCCGCGTTCGAGCGCCAGCGGCATGATTTCCGCCAGTTCGTTGCGGATGAAGACGTGCAGGTCGAGCGTCTCGACGCCCAGCTCGATCGCGTTCGGCTCCAGGCGCGCCAGCGTCAGCAGTTGCGCGACGAGGCGGGTGGAGCGATCGACGCCGCGCACGAGCTGGCGCAAGGAGTCGGCGCGGTCGGCTGGATCGGGGGCGTCGAGCGCGTTCTGCGCGTGAACGCGCAGCACCGCCAGCGGCGTGCGCAGTTCGTGCGCTGCGTCGGCGAGGAAGCGTTTTTCCCGTTCGAGCAGCGCATTGAGCTGCTGCAGCAGCCGGTTCAGCGCGGCGACCATCGGCTCGAGTTCCTGCGGCAGCCGGTCGATGACGAGCGGGGCGAGATGGTCCGGGTTGCGCGCCTTGATCAGCGCCGCCATTCGCTTGAGCGGGCGCAGGCTCCAGCCGATCGCGATCCACATCAGGACGGCGAGCAGCGGCAGTCCGACCACGTCCGACAGCAGCGTGCGCCACGCGATCTTGCCGACCAGCTCGCCGCGCACATCCTCGCGTTCGCCAACGACGATCCATGACGCATCGCGCACATCCTGCAACACGAACACGCGCCATCGATGAGCGTCGATCGGCACGTTGTGATAGCCGACGAGCCGGCTCGCCGCGAGCTTGGGCGCAGCGACGGGCGGCGCGACTTGCAGCAGCCGGTCGGCGGCGAGCGTGGAGACGAGGCGGGCGAACAGATCGGCCGGTGCGCTCGCCGACTGCAGCACGATACGCGCGCTGTCGTCGAGCACCTGGAAGGCCAGCTTGCTTTCGTACGGATGGCCGGGCCGCTTCGCCTCTCGTGCGCTGGAAGCCTGGTTCAGCGTCTGCTGCAGGGATTCGCGTGCCGACGGCGTCATGTCGCGATCGACCATGCCTTCGAGCACCCGCGCGGTCTGGGCCAGCTGGGCATCGAACAGCTCCTCGATCTCGTGCTGCGCGTCGGAATAGCTTTTCCACGAGATCGTCCCCATCGAGATCGCGAGCAGCCCCAGCACGAGGACCAGCGTGCGGGTACGGATCGAACCCATCACGCCTTGTCGACGAGATAGCCGACGCCGCGCACGGTGCGGATCAGTTCCGGGAAGAACTTCTTCCTCAGGTGATGGATGTGCACCTCGAGCGCATTGCTTTCTGCTTCCTCGCCCCAGCCGTAGAGCACCTGCTGCAGCTTGTCGCGCGTCAGCACGCGGCCGGGTTGCGCGATCAGTTCGTGGAGCAGGATGAATTCCTTTCGCTGCAGGCTTACCGTCTGTCCGTTCCACGTCACCGACTGGGCGGCGGGGTCGAGCGTGATGCCGCGATACTCGAGCGCCGACTGCGGTCGATTGAAGCTGCGCCGCAGCAGCGCCCGCAGCCTGGCCTTGAGCTCGGCGACGTCGAAAGGCTTGACGAGATAGTCGTCGGCGCCGGCATCGAGCCCGGCGATGCGGTCGTTGATCGTGTCGCGCGCGGTCAGCACCAGCACCGGTGTCGGATTCTCCGCGGCCCGCAGCTGGCGCAGCACTTCGAGCCCGTCGAGCCGGGGCAGGCCGAGATCGAGCACTGCCAGCCCGAAACTCTCGTGGGTCAGCGCGTGCAGCGCACTGTTGCCGTCCCGCACCCAGTCGACCGTGTAGCCTTCGGGCTTGAGCGAAGTAAGGATTCCTTCGCCGAGGCTCGCATCGTCTTCGACCAGCAGAACCCGCATCGAACGTTTTTCCCTTCCTGTTCGTATCGTCGTGCCGAATCAGTGGAGTTCGGCCTCGACTTTGCTCAGCAGCGCGCGGATCTCGGCCCGCCGTCCTTCATCGGCCAGCTTCCGCCCGGGGCGATCCGGAGCCGCCTGCGCGCGCACCAGCGCTTCCCGGGCCTGAGCATAACGCTTCTGGCGGTACAGGTAATCCCCGTAGAAATAATTCGGGTCGATGCCGTTCGGGTAGATCTCGAGCGCTTTTTGCAGCAGTGCCTCGGCCTGTTTCCTGTCGCCGAAACCGATCGGCCAACCGGGGACCTGGTAGTACAGCGAACCGAGGCTGGTGTAGGCCGACCCGTCGAGCGCACGCGGATCGATTGCGACGGCCGCTTCGAGGCTCGACCGCGCCTCCTTGACCAGGCCCAGCGCCCCGAGCCCGCCTTTCGCACCGGCCCAGGTGCTGAGGATGATGCCGCGCCAGATCAGCAGCTCGGCCGCGTTCGGCTCCGCTTTCACCGCCTGGTCCACCGCGTCGCCGAGCTTCTCGAACGCGGCTTCGCGCTCGTCCTGCGGCAGCCGGTAGGTGATTTCGGCCCAGCGCGACTGCAGCTCGACGAGGTGTTGGCGGCCTTTGTCGCTGAGGGCGAAGGCTGGCAGACTGCACAGGCAGGCGAAGGCCAGGACGAGATTGCGCAGGATTCGCATCGATGTTTTCTCCATTCAGGTTCGTGTGCGGGCAAAACGCTTGATGACGGGCAGCTGCTTGCGCAGCGCCTGATCCACTTGGCGCGGCAGCAGGTTGTTCAGGCGCACGAAGAGCTTTTCCGGCCAACCGAGAAAAAGCTCCTCGCGTTCGTCGCGCAGCGCCTTCACGACGGCCGCGGCGACGACCGACGCTTCGTCCATCGTGACGCCGAGTTCCGCGTTCATCGCGACGACCTCGGTGCTGTTCATCGGCGTACGCGCGGCGCGCGGCGCGATATACAGCACCTTGACGCGGGTGTCGGCCAGTTCGCGGCGCAACGCTTCGGAGAATCCGCGCAGCGCAAACTTGCTCGCGCAGTACACGCTGAAGCCGGGATAACCGATCGAACCGAAAGTCGAGCCGAGATTGAGCACGAGAGCCTTTTCACGCTTGCACAGCTCGGGCAGCAGGCGGTGCGTGAGTTGCAGCGTGCGGGTGACGTTGAGCCCGATCAGCTCGGCGATCGCTTCTTCGTCATGGTGTTCAAGCAGGCTGAAGCGGTTCGTTCCGGCGGCGTTGATGAGGCAGTTCATGCCGCCGAAGCGCCGTACTGCCGCCTGCACCGCGTCGCGCCCGGCCGCGGTGTCGAGGTCGGCCTGAACGACCTCGACCTGACCGGGAAAGCGCCGGGACAACGCGTCGAGCGGCTCCGAACGGCGCCCGGCCACGAGCAGGTGGGCGCCTTGGCGGCACAATTCGTCCGCCACCGCCTGCCCGATCCTACCGCTCGCACCGGTGATCAGGGCCCGACAGTCTCCGATCTTCATCGGTATTTACTCCGCTGCCGCAGGCAGGCTGCGGAACATGTCGCCATACAGGTGATAGACGACGCGGGCGGTGTGCACCACGGCGGCCTTGTCGGCCGCGTCGTCGAGGCGGTTCATCAGGTTCTTGAACAGCTCGATGTGTTCGAGGTCGAGGCTGCCGTGCGAGCGGAGGTAGCTGAACGCCTGCGGCGGCAGGTCGAGCCGGTCCTGGATAATGCCGGCAGCGCGGGTGGCGAGCGCGATGCTGGTGCCTTCGAGCACATTGACCATGCCGAAGAAGCTCACCGGGTTGTCGCGGGCGATGCGGTCGTAAACGTAGCCGACCATCAGCTCGGTGGGCAGGTTCGGGGTCGCGCGGCGTACTGCGTCGGCGTCGCCACCGCACGCACGAATGTCGTCGAGGATCCACTTCTCATGACCGTTTTCCTCCTCGATGTATTCGGCAACCGCCGAGCGCAGCCATTCGAGCCGCTCCGGCAGTCGGGCACCGCACGCCATCAGCAGCGGCACCGTGTGCTTGACGTGGTGGTAGGCCTGGCCGAGAAAGGCGACGTAGCTTTCCAGTTTCACGTCGCCGCTCAGCGCCTGTCGGATGATCGGGGCACTCAACAAATAGTCGCGTTCGGCGCCAGTCTGCTCGAGCAGGAATTCGTAGAATGACATCGGGTGTTTCTCCTCAAAGGGTTGCAGCGGCGACGTACCGGTCGATGGCTTCCCGGTAGCGTTCGAGCAGCGCGGAGCGCCGCAGCCGGCCATTCGGGGTCGCGAGGCCGTTGGCCGCGCTGAACGGTTCGTCGGCTCGCAGCCAGTGGTGCACGCGCGCGTAATCGGGGAGTTCGCCGTTTACGGCCGCCACCGCAAGGGCCAGCGTGTCGTCGGAAAGCCCGGGACCGCGCGGTACCAGCACCGCGACGTTGGCGGGCAGGGCTTCGCCGTGCAGCCACGCCTGCGCGACGGCCGGTTGCTGCACGAGCTCGGCTTCGACCCATTCCGGATTCACGTTGCGCCCGTAGGCGGTGACGAACTGATGCTTGCTGCGCCCGTGCAGCACGAGAAAACCGTCTTCGAAATGACCCAGGTCGCCGCTGTCGAGCCAAGTGTTCTGGGCCCCGGCCTCACCGAGGTAGCCGAGCATCCCCGCGCCGCGAACCAGCACTTCGCCGCCGGAGCCGAGGCGCACGTCGGCGTGCGGCAGCGGCCGGCCGACCGTGCCGATGCGCCGCTGCTGCGGGGTATTGAGACAGACCACGGACGCGCATTCGGACAAGCCGTAACCTTCGAAAACCGGCAGGCCGAGCGCATCGGCACGCTGCAGCAACCCGGGCGAGACGCGTCCGCCGCCGACGGCGACGAAGCGCAACGACGCCGGCAGCGTCGCGGCCCGCTCAGCCGCGGCGACGAGCATCAGCAACAGCTGCGGCAACAGGATCAGGCTGTTCGGCTGAGTGCGCTGCAGCGCGGCAAGAAAGCGCTGGACATCGAACCCGCTGGCTCCGGAGAGGCCGATGTCGCCCATCGACATCAGGTCGACCGCCGCGCCCGAAAGCAGCGGTGTGTACAGGCCGGCAATGTTCTCGAGCAGCGTCGCGAGCGGCAGCACGCACAGGTGGCGCTCGATTGCGCACGAGCGGCTTGCCTGCCACAGGCTGCCTGCGACCGCCATCTGCGCCCCGACATCAAGGCAGACGCCTTTGGGCTGTCCGGTGCTGCCTGACGTGTAAGTGATCTTCCCGGTGCCGGCGGGCAGCGCGGGTGGCTGGTCGACGTGCCGCTGCGCCACCTGGCCTTCGGTTGCGCCGAAGCCGGCGGGCCTGAAAGGGGTGCTGTCGTCGACGATCAGCGTGTCGACGCCCGCGCTGTCGAGCACGTGCGCCTGCTGCCCCGCAGAGAAGAAACCCGGCAGCGGCACGCATACGAGCCCCGCCTGCAGCACGGCAAGGTCCCAAAGGGCCCAGTCGACGCCGTTGTCGAGCGCGATCGCGACGCGGCGCGAACCGGAAATGCGCAGGCGCTCGGCGCGCAGCGCGACTTCATGCAGCATCTCGCGATAGCTCAGGCGACGGTCCCCCTGTTGCAGCGCGAGCCGCTCGCCCTGCGCCCGCATCGCCGCGAACAGCATTTCAGTAGCGCCGGGCCGCCCCAAGCGTGCTGACACCCCCGCAGGGGGCAGCGAACCTAGTGAGCGTGGGGGTTGTTTCACTTCAGGCGACGGCAGCATCGCAAGTTCCCGTGTCATCGAGAATCCGCTGGTGGCCGAGGCGGTGATACACCCCTTTGCTCGTCAGGCACGCGTGCCCGGTGCGAAGATCGCCCGCCATCAGCTTCGGATGCGTCGCGTAATAGCTGCCCCAGTCGGCAACTTCGTCGCCCATGCGCCGCGGATCGGCGTCACCCAGCGACAGCGGAGACAGATACAGGCGACGCACGCTGTTCAGCACTTCGGCCGTGCCGGTGAACACCACCCAGTCGAAACCGTGCGCGACCAGCAGATCGGCGAGGGCGACGATCAGCAGCCGGGCGTGCCCTGCGCCGCGGGCAGCGAGGTTGCCGACTTCGACGATGCGTTCTCGCGCAGGGTTAAGGCCGGACAGGCGGGCGATCTCGGTCTCGATCGGACGATCGAGGTAACGCTCGAGAAACAATATGTCATCGGCGGCGCTGCGCACACCGACGACGCCGCGCAGCTGTCCGGCGGCGTCTTCGAGCTGGAGCAGGGTCGGCATGAAGTGACGCACCCGGGCGCCATAACGAGCGGCGAAACATTCGCGGATGAACGCGTGCGCGGCGGCGCAGCGTCCTTCCGGCGCCCGTCCGTCGATCGCCCGCAGCGTCAGTGACGGAGCGCAACCGATTCGCGCGATCGCTTTGTAACAGCAGCCGTTCCGAGGGTTCATTCGAGTATCGCAGTCGAAGATTCGAAGCTCATTGTTGCCGCGCTGCCTTAAGCGAGCCTTAAGCGGACACCATGCGGCGCGCTGCAACCATTCACTCACGTCACGCTTGCCTATTTCGTCCCGCAGGACTAAGTTAGTAAGCAGTCACTTACTTACCGCGAACGGCATGGGCACACGTGTAAAACATCTTCCGGCGGATGAACGGCGGGCCGGGACGGTCGAAGCCGTGGTCGAGCTGGCGGGATCGCAAAACCCGAGCGAGATCACGACTTCGGCGATCGCGAAACACATGAACCTGACGCAGGGCGCATTGTTTCGGCATTTTCCGACGAAGGACGCGATCTGGCAGGCGGTCCTGGAATGGGTCGCCGAGCGTCTGCTGGGAAGAATCGACCGTGCGGCGCAGGGCATCGAATCGCCGCTGGCGGCGATGCAGGCGATGTTCATGGCGCATATCGAGTTCGTCGCCGAGCATCCCGGCGTGCCGCGGATGATCTTCGGCGAGCTCCAGCGCGCCGAGTCGACGCCGGCCAAACGCATGGTGCAGACCTTGATCCAGCGTTACGGTGAGCGTCTGCACCGCCTCATCGAGAACGGCAAGGCGTGCGGAGAGCTGTCGGCGACGCTCGACAGCGAGGCGGCGGCCACGCTGTTCATCGGCACGATCCAGGGACTCGTCATGCAGTCGCTGCTCGCCGGCGACGTCGCGCGCATCCGCCGGGAAGCGCCGAGAGTGTTCGCGATCTACCGGCGCGGGATCGGGGCCGCGCAATGAAACGCCTGCCTCTCCAGGGGCGCACCGTCGCCCTCGTCGCGGTGATCGTTCCGCTGCTCGCGCTGTTCGTCTACGTCGCGCTGCGCTCCGGCCCGTTGGCGCCGGTGTCCGTGACGGTCGCAAGCGTCGAGACCTGGTCGGTCACGCCGGCGCTGTTCGGCATCGGTACCGTGCAGACACGTTACACGTACCGGATCGGTCCGACTTTTGCCGGGCGCGTGAAGCGGCTCGATGTCCACGTCGGCGACCGCGTGAAGGCGGGCCAGGTGCTCGGCGAGATGGATCCCGTGGATCTCGATCAGCGTATCCGCGCGCAGGGGGCGGCGCTCAAGCGTGCCGAGGCGGCGCTGCGCGAAGCGACGGCGCGTCACAATTTCGCCCGCAGCCAGGCGCGCCGCTACGAGCAGCTCTTCGCGGTGCGCACGATCAGCGAGGAGCTCGCTACGACGAAACACCAGGAACTGCAGATCGCCGAGGCCGCGTTGTCCGGCGCCCGGGAAGAGCTGATCCGGGCCCGTTCCGACGGTGAAGCCCTGGTCGCGCAGCGGAACAACCTGCGCCTGGTCGCGCCGGTCGATGGCCTGGTCGCGGTTCGCGACGTCGATCCCGGCACGACGATCGTCGCAGGCCAGGCGGTCGTCGAAGTGATTGCGCCCGAAAGCCTGTGGATCAACGCCCGCTTCGACCAGATCAGCGCGTCGGGGCTCGCTGCCGGACTCCCGGCAAGTGTCGTGCTGCGCTCGCGCAACGGACAGGCGTTGACCGGCCGCGTGCTGAGGGTCGAGCCGATGGCGGACGCAGTAACCGAGGAGACGCTCGCGAAAGTCGCGTTCGATTCGCGGCCGGAGCCGCTGCCGCCGATCGGCGAGCTCGCCGAGGTGACGATCGCGCTGCCGGCGCTCCCCGCCGCGCCGGTGATCCCGAACGCCGCGGTGCGTCGCGAAGCGGGGCAGGTCGGCGTATGGAAGATCGTCGAGGGCGACGCCCGCTTCACGCCGGTGAAGCTCGGGGCCGGCGACCTCGACGGGCACGTGCAGGTGCTCGAGGGCGTCCGGGACGGCGAGCAGGTCGTCGTGTATAGCGAAAAAGCGCTCACCGCGGGCAGCCGGATCGACGTCGTCGACGACATTCCCGGAGTGCCGCGATGATCAGCCTGGCCGGCCGCGACATCCTCCATGCGTGGGGGAAATTCGTGTTTACCGGCATCGGGCTGGGGTTGCTGATCGGCGTGACGCTGACGATGGCGGGCGTGTACCGTGGCATGGTCGACGACGGCAGGGCGCTGCTCGACAACAGCGGGGCTGATCTGTGGGTCGTGCAAAAGGATACGCTGGGTCCTTACGCGGAGTCGTCCAGCGTCAATGACGATGTGTACCGCAGCCTCCTGGCGATGCCCGGGATCGCGCAGGCGGTGAACGTCACGTATCTGACGATGCAGGTCCGCAGGGGTGACAGTGACGTACGGGCAATGGTCGTCGGCATCGCGCCGGGCAAGCCGGGGAGTCCCGGCTGGCCGCCGTATCTCGTCGCCGGTCGCCAGATCACGCGCGGGCACTACGAGGCGGTCGCCGACCTCGCGAGCGGTTTCCGGCTCGGCGACCGCGTCACGATCCGTCGCAATCATTACGTCGTGGTGGGGCTGACGCGGCGCATGGTGTCGTCGAGCGGCGACCCGATGGTGTTCATTCCGCTCAAGGACGCCCAGGAAGCGCAGTTCCTCAAGGACAACGACGCGATCTGGCAAAGCCGTCGCCGCACCGCCGCGAACCCGGCTTTCAACCGTCCTGGCGTGCCCGACCTGCTGGACGCGGTGATCGCTTCGCAAAGCACCAACGCTTTCGTCAATGCGGTCCTCGTGACGCTCGAACCCGGGCATGCTCCCGAGGAAGTCGCGCAATCCGTCGGCCGCTGGAAGCGCCTGACGGCCTATACGCGGCCGCAAATGGAAGGCATCCTCGTCGGCAAGCTGATCGCGACTTCGGCGCGGCAGATCGGCATGTTCCTCGTGATTCTCGCCGTCGTCAGTGCCGCCATCGTCGCCTTCATCATCTACACGCTGACGATGGACAAGATCCGCGAGATCGCGGTGCTGAAGCTCATCGGCACGCGCAACCGCACGATCGCCGCGATGATCATGCAGCAGGCGCTGGCGCTCGGCCTGATCGGATTCGTCGTCGGCAAGATCACGGCGACGTTCGCGGCGCCGCTGTTTCCGAAATACGTGCTGCTCGTCCCGTTCGACTCGATCGCAGGCTTTTTTGCCGTGCTCGCGATCTGTGTGCTCGCGAGCGTCGTCGCGATCCGCATGGCGCTGCGGATCGATCCGGCCGAAGCGATCGGAGGGTGACGTGAGCGGCAAGGGGATCCGTATCGAAGGCCTGAAAAAGCGCTACGGTGGGGGCGACACGGCCGTCGATGCGTTGAAGGACGTGGCGATGGACGTGGCGCCGGGCGAAGTCGTCGGCCTCATCGGTCCGTCGGGCTCCGGCAAAAGCACGCTGCTGAAGTGCCTCGGCGCGGTGATCGATCCCACTGCCGGCCGCATGACGCTGGGCGATGAAGTGATTTACGACGACGGCTGGAAAGTGCGCGACCTGCGCGCCCTGCGGCGGGACAGGATCGGCTTCGTGTTCCAGGCGCCTTACCTGATCCCGTTTCTCGATGTCACCGACAACGTCGCGCTGCTGCCGATGCTCGCCGGCGTGCCGAACGGTGAGGCGCGCGCGCAGGCGCTCGAACTGCTCACGGCGCTGGATGTGCAGCACCGCGCCCGCGCGATGCCGGCGCAGCTTTCCGGCGGCGAGCAGCAGCGCGTCGCGATCGCCCGCGGACTGGTCAACCGCCCGCCGGTGATCCTCGCCGACGAGCCGACGGCACCGCTCGACAGCGAGCGCGCGATGACCGTCATCCGCATCCTCAACGACATGGCGCGCAAGTTCGAGACGGCCGTCATCGTCGTCACCCACGACGAAAAAATCATCCCCACGTTCAAGCGCATCTATCACATCCGCGATGGCGTGACTCATGAGGAAGCGGGCGAAGGCCGGGGATTCGATTGATGGCCGCGCGGTTCTGTCGGCCTTGCGCAGCGGCGCGGCCGCTGGCGCCGCGCGGCGAAACATGCGCTAATGGTGCACCTTGAAATGTTGGCGTGAAGACGATGACAGCTCCTGCGTCTGTTCCCGATGTCGAATCCGTGCGCACCCTGCTGCGCCGTGTCATCGATCCCGAAGTCGGGGTCAATATCGTCGATCTCGGGCTCGTCTACCGCATCGACGTGACGGCCGAAGAAGTGCTCATCGAGATGACGATGACTTCGCCCGCGTGCCCGATGGGAGACATGATCATGGACGACATCGATGCCGTTCTCGACGGGGCGTTGCCGGAGAACTTGCGGGTGGTCGTGAAGATGGTGTGGGACCCGCCGTGGAATCCGGGAATGATGAATGCCGAAGCGCGCGAGCATTTCGGCTGGGAAAAGTGAGCATTTTCCGAACGGGTGTATAGCCGGGATCTCGCAGGCGGAAGGCGAAGCACCGGCTCGCCTTCCCGGTATGCCCGTGCGCTTGCGTGTTCGCCCGAAAAACAATCAATCAGGTTCCCGACGATGCAGGATTTACGCCCGCCGGCGCGTCTTCCATTACTCGTGCTCGGAATGCTTTCGCTGGTCGGAGGCGTCCTGGCGGGGCTGTCGCGGCTCGCGCTCGACATGCCGGTTTTCGCCGCGACCCAGGCCGGCCTGCACGGCGCGCTGATGATTGCCGCGTTCTTCGGCACGGTGATCAGCCTCGAGCGCGCAGTCGCCTTGGCGCGGATGTGGGCGTACCTCGCCCCCGCTTGTGCCGGAGCGGGCGGACTCGTCCTTCTCGTCGGAGCCCCCACGCCCCTTGCGCAAGGGTTTTTCGTTGCGGCTGCGTTGATACTCGTGCTCGGCAGCCTTCAGGTGTTGCGCCGCCAAACGGTATTGTTCACCGTGGTGCTGGCGGTCGGAGCGCTGTGCTGGCTGGTCGGCAACCTGGCGTGGCTGATCGAAAACAATGTTCAGGCAGCAGTGCCGTGGTGGCTCGGATTCCTCGTGTTGACGATTGCCGGCGAGCGCCTCGAGTTGACGCGTTTCCTGCCGTCGCGACCCGCAGCGGCTCCGCTTTTCAGCGTCGCGGTCGCAGTCGTCCTCGGCGGCGCCGCAGCGTCGCTGTGGCACGAGGAGGCCGGTCTGGTGATCTTCGCCGGCGGACTGCTTTTCCTGGCCGTGTGGTTGCTGCGCTACGACATCGCGCGTCATAACGCGCGTCAGAACGGGCTGACACGCTTCATCGCGATCTGTCTGCTGTCGGGGTACGCGTGGCTCGCAGCGGGAGCCCTGTTGGGGCTGGCGAACGGTTTCGCGCCGGGCGCGGCGATGCGGGATGCCGCACTGCATGCGATCGCACTCGGCTTCGTGTTCGCGATGGTGTTCGGCCACGCGCCGATCATTTTCCCCGCGATTGCGAGAGTCAAGCTGCCGTATCACCCGGTGTTTTACGTGCCGCTCGCCGCGCTGCACGTATCGCTCGCGGCGCGCATCGCCGGAAGCGCAGGCGAGTGGTACGCGGTGCGGCAACTGGGGGAGTGCTGAATGGCGTGGCGTTGCTGCTGTTCATCGTGACGATGGTCACGAGCGTGCTGCGGGGACGAAAGCGGGGCAGGGCGTGAGGGTTCGGGGCTTCAGGAGAGAGGGGATCGGACGAGTCACCGCTCTTCCGGTGGCGGTCTCGCCGTTGGGGGGAATCGAGCGGACGGTTGATCACGGGAATCCGGGGGTCGCAGTCGGGAAGACCGCGCGGTAGATCGACTCGCTGGCGTAGGCCATCACGGGAAGAGCCACCGGGAGGAGCAGGGGGATCGCGATCGACAGCATGACCGTCGCCGCGAGGATCAAAGCCCACAGCATGTTCGCGATGAAGCTGTGGAAAACCGCACGAACGCTCGCATTGACCGCGACGACGAGGCCGGCCCGGCGCTCGATCAGCAGGGGTACTGCGTAGGCGGTGACGAAAAACACGATCAGCGCAAAAAATCCTCCGGCAATCGACACTCCGACATGAAACCGCAGCACGGTACCCGACAGCGGAAGAAGCAGGCTCCAGTCGGAACTGCTGTCGCCGACCATGAAGCTGTACAGGATCCCGGCATCGGTCATCCAGATCACGAACACGAAGCCGCAAACCAGCATCAAGCCCCAGAGGTCCCGCGGCGTGTTCACGAACCCGGCGGCGACGTCTCGAATCCCAGGTCTGCCGCCGCCGCGGCGCACTCTCGAAATCGCGAAAAATCCGGCGAGCAGGCCCGGTGCGATGAGCATGAACCCGCCGATAAGCGGTAGTCCCATCGGACTGAAGCCGAGGCTCACCAGTGCGCCCAGCAGGCCGACACCCGCAAGCATGAACGTTCCGGCATACAGGATGCTGATCAGCGGCGCCGACAGGAATACGCGCAAACCTTCGCCCACGGCCGTGGCAATTTGCACGGGACGGATATGCTGCGGTTGCGGGCGGCTGGCATTCATCCGGGAGGCTCACAACAGGTTCGGGATCACTTTCGCTCCGACGCGTCTTTCACTCCACGATACACATCAATCGGGCGAGCGGAACGGAAAAGTTGTAGGGTTCACGAGGCCCGGCGGAGCGGTTGAATCGAGATTTCCGACTTGATTTACGTCAAATTGGATGGCGTATGTAAACGATATGATCAGTGGTTTTAATACGGGGCAATGCAAATATTCACCCCCACATGACAGGAGATTATAATGAAAAAATCCACAATGATTCTTGCGGCATCGCTCGCCGCCCTGTTGTCCGCGTGCGGAGAAAAGGAAAGCGACGTTCCTGCAGCCCCCGCGACGACTCCCGCACCCGCTCCGGCAGCACCCGAAACGCCGGCGACCCCGCCCGCGTCGGAAGCTCCGGCTGCACCGGCTGCCCCGGCCGCGCCGGCCACTTCCGAAGCGCCCGCAGCAGCGCCGGCCGCCCCGGCTGCGTCGGCCGCCCCGGCCGCGTCGGCAGCGAACGGAGCGAGCGTCTATAACAAGACGTGTTCGCTGTGCCATGCAGCAGGCGTTGCCGGCGCACCGAAGCCGGGCGACAAGGCCGACTGGGGCCCGCGTATCGCCCAAGGCAAGGACACCCTTTACAAGCACGCGATCGAAGGCTTCACCGGCTCGAAAGGCATGATGCCCCCGCGCGGCGGCGGTGCTTCGCTGACTGACGAGGAAGTCAAGGCGGCCGTCGATTACATGGTTGAAAAGTCGAGCTGATCTCGACGAGGAATCATGGCCGTCACGCTCTGCGAGACGGCCGGCAACAAATGAGGGGCGATCGAATCGCCCCTTTTTTTCCGCCTCTGCGGCAGCATGGCCCGCCCGCTCCTGCAGGCCGACCGACGGCTCAGGCCTCGCTCTCGATCCCCAGCATCGGATTTTCGAGCAGCGCACGAATCAGTTGCGCGACGTTGTCAGCCGGAGCCCGGTCCGGACGGGTCAGCGGATCGGCGTGCACCCGACCGTCGGCGTCGTGAAGGTGGTTCGGAAAACTTGCAAGGTCGCGGTGCAGCGGGGCGGTGTCGATACCGGCTTCGGCGTCGCCGTGGGTCCAGCGCAGCGAATAGGCGTCGGGCGCGGCATAACGGATGGTCAGCGCGACGCCGTTTTCGAGCGTCGCGATCAGCGCATCCTGCTTCTGCTCGACGGGCAACGCGAGCCGTTCCCCGAAGTCCTTTTCGATGGCTGTCGCAAGTTCGATGTGCAGGCTCATTTGCGACCGATCTCCTTCAGGCATTCGGCAAGCATCGCGCGGACGGTCTCCCGGGTGTCGGAGAGGATGCGCGCGCTGAGGTAATGTTCGTAAGCGGGATGTTCGGGAACCGCGCCGGTGTAGATCCGCTCGAGCAGCGCGATCTCGTCCGCCACGCCGTAGCTTTCGAGGATGCTGCCGCGGTTCTCGCGCAGTTCGTAGATCAGGCGCGACAGCTGTTCGAGCTGGATCGCATCTTCAGGCTCGAAGTCGTTGTAGAAGTTTGCCATCGTCACATACCCTGATCATGGAGCACACCGCCGTCCAGCACTGCCATGGCCGGAGTGACGTCGGCAAATGCGACGACCTTGCCGCCATGCTCGGTGGCGAATTTCTGCGCATCCCCTTCGAGCGCGAACGAAGCGATCGTCGGCCCCATCGAACCGTGGCGCGAGCTGCCGTGGACGTACCAAGCGGCTTTCGCGTCGATCCAGTTGTCGCGCGGCTCCGCCCAGTCGGCCTTGCCCATGTCCTGGACGAACAGCGCACGCGCCTGCCTTACCTGCTCCGGCTTGAAGTAGATCGCGAACATTTCCACGGTGTCGCAGAAGAAATCGGGTTCGGCGCGGTCGGCGTAGTGAATCTGCGCTTTCGGTCCCGGGTAGTCGGCGAGCAGCATGCCGTCGAGCGAGCAGGAAGTGCTGCGGTCGATCTCGACCGGGACGAGCGGCGCAGACCCGTCGGTTTTCCCGCACGCGGCGAGCAGCGTCGCGGCGAAACACACGACGAGCAGGTGGCGTACGAGCGAGCTGCGCAGCGGATTGGCGGGCGGGCGTGTTGGCGCGTTCATTTGCGAAATCTCCAGGTGGCGACAGCGAGCGGTGTCACGATCCATGCCAGCATCACCAGGCCGAGCAGCCACGGCTCAGCGAGCGTGCGGGGAAAAACGGTGGCGAGCCCGTACAGCGTGCGGACGTCGTCGAGCGTGAAGATGTTGAGGATGCGGAACACGTCGGCGGGGTTGAGCAGCAGCAGGTAGGGAAAAACCTCGCCGCCGTAGCTGCCGCCGGTGACGACCAGCGCGCCGAGCAGCAGCAGGTCGAACACCAGCACGAAGAAGAACCAGGCCGCGATCGCGAGGCCGGACGCGCGGGTGCGGTCGGCAGCGAACACCGACAGCATCACCGCGATGCTCAGGAAAGCCATGCCCAGGAGCACCGAGCTCGCCATGAAGCCGAAGTAGTGGAACAGCGCGGGGAGGTCGAGTTGCGCCGCGAGCACGACGGCGACGAGCCCGAAGCCGGCAATCGTCGAGAAAGCGAGCGCCGCCGCGAGGCCGAGATATTTGCCGAGCAGCAGCTCGAAGCGGGTGATCGGCATCGACAGCAGCAGGTCGAGCGAGCCGCGCTCGCGCTCGCCGACGATCGCATCGAAGCCGAGCACCAGCGCGATCAGCGGGATCAGGTAGATCACGAGGCTGACGAGGCTCGCGATCGTCACCCCGATCGACCGGAACCCCACCGCGCCCTGCTGCGCGCCGCCGAAATACGCGATCACCAGCGCGAACACCGTGAACACGAGCGCCACCGCGAGCACCCAGCGGTTGCGGATGCGGTCCCAGAATTCCTTGCCGGCGATCGTGCCGACCTGTCGCAATTCCATATGATCAATCCGAAAAACCGAAGAACACGTCTTCGAGCGACGGTTCGTGGACGTGAAGATCGAGCACCTTGTCGCCGAGCGACGCGAGCGCCTGCAGCACGAGCATCTTCGCGTCGCGCCGGCACTGCACTGCGACGTGATCGTCGCGTGCTTCGACCGCGGTGACCGGCAGATGACCCAGCACCGTGCGGACGCGCTCGAAATCGGCCTGCGGCAGCCGCACGTGGAACCACAGCGGCAGGTCCATCCGCTCGCGCAGCATCTGCACCGTGCCGACCGCCTGCATCTTGCCCGCCGCCATGATCGCCAGCCGATCGACTCGCTCCTGGATCTCGGCGAGGATGTGCGAAGTCAGGATCATCGTCACGCCGTCGGCCTTGAGGCCGCGCAGGATCAGGTAGAACTCGCGGATCGCTTCGGGATCGAGGCCGTTGGTCGGCTCGTCGAGGAACAGGAGCTGCGGGCGGCCGAGCAGTGCCTGTGCGAAGCCGAGCCGCTGACGCATGCCTTTCGAGTACTCCCGGACGCGCCGCCTGGCCGCATGGGTGAGCCCGACGCGCTCGAGCACCGGGGCGCACTCGTTCGCCGGCACGCGCTTGAGGCGGGCGAAGAACTGCAGTGTCTCGAGGCCGGTGAGGTTGTCGTAGAGCACGACGTTTTCCGGCAGATAGCCGATCTTGCGCCGCACGGCGCGAAAGCCGCCGCCGCTCACCGGCGCGCCATCGATGCGGATGTCGCCCGAGGTCATCGGGACCAGTCCGAGCATCATCTTGAACAGCGTGCTCTTGCCCGCGCCATTGTGCCCGATCAGCCCGAACAGCTCGCCGCGGCCGACGTCGAGGTCGACGCCGTCAACGGCATGAACGGCGCCGTAATGCCTGGTCGCGCCACGCACGGCGACGATCGCGGCCGGTTCGACGCCGCGCTCAGCGTGCTGCGGGGTGGTGCTTGTCACGCCATTTGCTCCAGTTCTCGTGTGCGGGTCGCATGTGCGGCTTCCGGTCGATGATGCTCGGGGCGCGCAGCAGCGGGAACTGCTGGCCGACGAGTCGCAACGTCTGAACTGCGGGGCTCGCGAGCAGAAGTTTCATCATCGGGTGTTGCCAGGACAAGCGGTCGACCAGATCGTTGGCTTCGTAAGGGACGTCCCCATGGCCGTCGCCGTTGCGGTCCCAGCCAAGATAATTGCTCCAGTAATTGCCGTCCTTGACGCCCCACAATTCGTCGCGCGCCGCGACGTAGCGGACCTGCTCGCGATTCGTGATGAAATCGTTGCCCTCGACCTGGTTGTGTTTCGATCCCGCCCACAGGTGCGTGCCGACGATGTTGTCGACGACGAGGTTGTTGCGCAGCACGTTGTACTCGGCGTCGTAGATGAAGAAACCGCGCTGGTTGCCGGCGACGACGTTGCCTTCGACGACTGAGTCCTGCAGCGTGCGCAGCATGATGCCGTGGTCGGAGTTGCCCCACGCGCGGTTATTCCGGACGATCTGCCGGCGCGCCATCATCAGCGCGAGTCCGCCGCGGTTGTGGTAGGACTCGTTGTCCTCCCAGCGGTTGTCGTTCGAATTCATGTAATGCGTGCCGTAGCGCACGTCGTGGATGCGATTGCCGATGAATTCCGCATGGTGGGAGACGTCGACGTAGATGCCGTCGCGGACGAAGCTGACGTGGTTGTTGCGGATTTTCGCTCCGGTCGTGTTGTAGAGCTGGATGCCATTGCCGCGGCTCGCGGACCGGTAATCGCGCTTGCCGGTGATCACGTTCCCGTCGATCACGACGTCCTTGACGCCCTCGATCCACACTCCGAACAGGTTGTACGTGAGGTCGCAGTCACGCACGACGGCACGATCGGCGCCGCTTTTCATATAGATGCCCGCGTTCTGTTCGCCCAGCTTGTCCCCGGAGTTCGATACGATGAGTCCTTCGATCGTCACGTCCGGCGCGGTGATGCGGATCACATCCCCGACTCCGCCCGCGTCGAGCGTCGGGCGATCGATGCCGCGCAGCGTGAGCGGCTTGTCGATGTGCAGTCCGCCCGGGTAACGGCCGCGGGCGAGCGTGATCGTGTCGCCCGCGGCCGCGCGGTCGATCGCCGGCTGCACCGGATCTCCGGGCGCGAGGTTCCAGGTCGCCGCATGTGCCGAGGCGCCGAGGAGCAGCGCGAGCAGTGCCAGCCACGCCGCAGCGCGTGCTCCGAAACGCAGCTTCATTGCACCCTTGGCCGTGTCACAGTACGAGCAGGCCGAACGATTTCAGCGCAATGAACAGCGCCGCGCCGATCAGGAGGTTCTTGAAGCCGACGTAGCAGATCATGTCCATCGTGTTCGCGACGCGATAGCGCCGCCCCCACCACGGCCCTTCCTTGACGTACGGCTTCGAGCCGAGGCGCACGATGACTTCGAACACGCTCCAGCCGAACCACCAGCCGATGACCGCGCCGGCGTGAAGCTCGCCCATCGCCGCGAGCACCCAGACGAGACTGGCTGCAACTGCAATGGCCAGGCCGGCGGCCTGGACCGCGCGCTGTTGCTGGAAACCGGCACGGCTCCAGGGCCAGAGGTGATCCCATATTTCTGCGGCAAGGTGGCCGATCACGCCTTCGTGGTCCGCGTAACGCGGCTTGGCGGGATCGGTCGGCATTGTCGGATTGATCATTTCGACTCTCCAAATCCTGCAGCGATCAGGCCGCTTGTGCGTTGCCGGCGGGCATCGGCTTGATCGGAATGTAGTAGCCGTCGGTGCCGATCGGGGTCAGCGGCAAGCCGGCCTTGGTGCGGCGCTTGCGCTCCTGCGATAGCGGCGGACACGCCTGGCAATCCGTATAGAGCACCATGCAGTCGAGGCAGTGCAGGCATTCGCGGTGATCGATGCGTCCGTTCGCGTCGATCGCCTGCGCACCGCAACCCACCGCGCAGGCCTTGCAGCTGCTGCATTCCTGCTTGCGGTCGAGGCCGAACCAGCGGAACGTCGACGGCATCGCGAGCGATGCGCCGAGCGGGCACAGGTACTTGCAGAAAGGGCGCTCGATGAAGATCGACAGGCCGAGCAGCCCCGCCGCGAAGAGCGTGTATGGCCAGCTGCGGTTGAACATTCCGACGAGGAAAGTGGTCTTGAACGGTTCGATTTCGGCGAGCTTTTCGGCGAGCCCCATCGAGAAGAACGACACGGCGAGCAGGACGAAGAACACGCCGTATTTCACCCATTTCAGGCGGTCATGCCATTTCCGCGACAGCTGGAACTGGAAGCGCTTGAGCCCCACCACGCTGCCGATCTTGTACAACAGTTCGGACAGCGAACCGAAGGGGCACAGCCAGCCACAGAACAACCCGCGTCCCCAGAGGAACACGGTCACGATGATGAAGATCCAGAACAGGAAGATGAATGGATCGGTGAGGAACAATTCCCACGTCCATTGAAACAGCAGGGCGTGGAACCAGGTGAGCACCTGCGTGATCGATGGCTGCGCGAGCAGGCCGAATCCGACAAAGCCGATGCTGATCAGCCAGGCGCTGTATTTGAAAACGTTGACCGGCCACTTGTTGCTGCGACTCGCGCGGCGCGTGAGGCGGTCACGGAACCCGTAGAGCGCGCCGACTGCGAGCAGCAACGCCGCGAACAGGCCGATTTCGACGGCGCGCGTCTTCCACACGCGGACCCACGGAGCATCCGGCTTGACGATTTCGGGGCGGCCGCCTTCGAGGTAGGCTTCCGGCAGCCAGTATTCCGAGTCGAAGTTCACGAAGCTGCGCGTGCCCGTTGCGCGGTCGACGCGGTTGCCGAGAAACACGAATTTCCATGGGTAGGCGGCGGAGAAAGCTTTCGAGCGGATGATGAAAATCGACGATTCGTTGAAGGCCGGCGCGCCGGCCGCTTCGAGACCGTAAAGATTGAGCGCGTCGAGATCGCGGAACGTGAAGGAATCGGCGCCCTGGCGAACCTGAACGCGATCGTAGATGCCGCCCCGGACGAAACCCGATCCTTTGAAGGATTCGATGCCGCCGCTGCGGATCACGAACATCGCATGCTCGCCTTCTTTCAGCCGGCTCATCAGGCTGCGCCACGGGCCATCCCCGAGAACGGCCCGGCCGACGTCCGGCTGGTTGAGATAACCGAACCACAGATCGATGAACGGCTTGCCGCCGCGCGGCAGCCCGACCTGTTCCGGGGTCACGACGAGTCGCTGGACGCTGCCTTCGTCGACCAGCGTGGCCCAGTCGGGCTTGGCGCCGGTTTCGATGAACCTCGCCGGTTCGCGGATCGTCGGCTTGAGGATGCCGACCTGGCGCGCAACGCTCGTGCCGGAGGTCATCATCACCTGGTTCTGCGCGATCACGGTGACCGTCGCGCCGGAGATCGCGTCGAGGCCGATGATGTCCTCTTCCGGACGGGAACGCCCGATCTCGATGTTGTCGCCGACGAACTTGCCGAGGTATTGCTGGTTGAAGCCGATCAGTGCCGATTCCGGAATCCCGAGCAGGAGAATCGGTTCGGAGTGCTTCAGCACTTTCACGCCGGTAAAGCGGCCCGCGGTGTCCATGCCGATCAGCGTGACGACCGGTTTGCCGGAATATGCGGGAGTGTCGGTGATGTCCGTCGACAGCATCACGTAGCCGATCTTGCGCTTCTGGCCGTTTTCCTCGACGTAACCCTCGACGTACGGCGGCTGCCCCTTGCGCTCCGAAAACGACGTCGCGCCTGGCAGGACTTCCGCGCAGGCGACGTAATCGCACATTTTGGGCGAAGTAACGAGTTCGTCGGGAAGCTTCGCCTCGTACGCGTCGGCGAAGGCGACCGAGGCGGGAAGGATCAGGGCGAGGGACAGCAGGATATTGCGAAAGACAGCGGGGAATTTCATGACGCTTACCGTTTGGAGGGGTGTGAAGTCGAGTCTAAATAACCCTGTTCCCGGTGTAATTGTTCCTGGTCAATTAATAAATTAACGACTGCTGAAATACGAGGAGAAACAACGCTCGGCAGCGGTTTCGAGCACCGGCGAGCTTACGGTCGAGCCAGACGGGAATATCGAGCCTGCCGGAGACGGCGCGTCTCCGGCAGGTCGGGCAAGGTCGGAAAGCTTACGCTTCGACGATCATGCGGCTGCGCATTTCCAGATGCAGCGCGTGGCAGAAGTGCGTGCAGTAGCACCAGTACACGCCGGGCTGGTCAGCGACGAACGTGACCGACTTCGTTTCCTGCGGACTGACGGCGAAATTGATGTCGTGCTTCGGGATGGCGAAGCCGTGCGTCAAGTCCTCGACCTTGTCGTGGTTGGTCAGGATGATCGTCACTTCGTCACCCTTCTTGACCCTGAATTCGCGCAGGCTGTAAGCGGGTGCCTGGCTCGTCAGCTTGACCGTGACTTTCCGGCCTTCGCGGAACACGCCGGACTCCTTCGGATCTTTCACCGCATTCGGGAAATCGTCGAGGTTGTACACCTGGCGCGTCTTGATGATGTCGCGCCGGATGACGATCGAATCGTGCGGCTCGGACGTCACCGAGTGGTCGGCGACCAGCATCATCTTGTCGCCGCTGATGTCGATCATCTGCGCCGTTTCCGGGTGCAGCGGGCCGACCGGCAGGAAGCGGTCTTTCGAGAACTTGTTGTCCGAGATGAAGTACTTGCCATCCGACTCTTTGGTTTCGCCCATCGACGTGAAGCCATGGCCGGGCTGGTAGTGCACGTCGATCCGGTCGACGACCGGCGTGGCGGTCTTGTCGCCCTGGTACGACTTGATCGCCGCTTCGACGTTCCACTTGACGATCTGGCTGTCGAGGAACAGCGTCGTGTACGCATTGCCCTTGTTGTCGAAGCCCGTATGCAGCGGGCCGAGGCCGATTTCCGGCTCGGCGACGACGCATTCGCGCGCCTCCTTCACGCCGCCATCAAACCATTTCAGCACCTGCTCATGCGAGATCACGGTCGCGGTCGGCGAAAGCTTGCCGGAGCACGCGTAGTATTTTCCGTCCGGGCTGATATTGACGCCGTGCGGGTTCTTCGGAATCGGCACGTAGCAGGTCAGTGCAGTCTTAGGGTCGGCGTTCGATGCCTTCAGGCCGTCGACGACAGGGACTTTGGAGTCGCCGATATACGTGACTTTCCCTGCCTTGACGGCTTCTTCGATCCGCGCGATGTTGAAGAACAGACACGCATCCCACTCCGAAGCCATCGTTTCTTCGTAGTGGACACCCATTTCGACGTTGTACTGATTCGTGCACGCGAGCTTGCCGTCATACGAACTGGCGACCAGATCGCAGTTGCCGTCGATCAGCACCTGCCAGCGCACTTCCATCGATTCCGCATCGACGCAGGTAAACACCGACCGGTACGCGGCGACGTCGTCGAGGCCGTGGCCGTCGTTCGGCAGCGGAATCGAGAATTCCGTGCCGCAGAAGATGCGCGTGGTGTGGTTGATCGCGGGATCGACCGGGTCGCGCTTGTCAGGGAACGTGCCGTGAAAGCCTTGGACGTTCGGCAGCTCGGTGATCTTGTCGCATTCCATCGTGTCAAGACGCACGCGGGCGAGCCGACCGTGGATCTTGTCGTTCACCCACAGGTACTTGCCGTCATAGGTGCCATCGGTATACGACGGATGCACGTGGTGGGTGTCGCCGGTCCGATACTTCACGCTGCCGTCGGGCTTGGTACCGATGATCGCCTTCGATTCGTTCGTGATCCCCCAGCCGACCATGCAGTCCATGTTGAACACCGGGATGCTCTTCAGCTCGCGCCCGGACGGCAGGCCGTAGATGCGCACGTCGCCCGAGTGACCGCCACTCGAGAACGAATAATAGGTATCGAGCTGGCCGGGCGCGACTTCATACTTGCCGACATGCTCGGCAGACACGGCTTCGGCCTGGACGCCAGCAGCGGGGGCGGCGGGTGCGGCAGGTGCGGCGGAAGGCGCCTGTTCCTGTTTGCATGCCGACAGGCCGACCGATAGGCCGGCGCCGGCGAGACCGGCAAATGCTGCGGTATTGAAGAACTTCCGACGGCCGGGGTCCGGCTGGCCGTCAAGCTTTTGATCCTGGTTCTGGCTCATCTGGGCGACTCCGTTCTACAAGGTGATCAATATTCCTGAGGCCTGCTCTCTTGCCGGAAGAGCAGCAGAGCGCTCGCTAACATGCGGTTACAACAATTGTCATATTCTTCGGGACCGCATGCTAACGGAAGGGGTCGAGCTGTTCCTTGACCGAAGACAAGGACACGCGACGGCGCGGATCGCCGTTCGGGCGCGGACGCTGTCCGTCGGGATTCACGCTTGCGCGACGGAGACGAAGATCATCACCATCAACGGGATCCACAGGACCACGGCAACGCTGTATACCATGTATGTGACGTGCAGCGCCTCGAGATCGCCCCTGATTTGCAGTTCCATGCGGATATCGCGATAAAGCGTGCGCAGCGCGACGAAGTGGGCGAGCAGATGCACCGCGACCAGTGCGGCGAGGCTTGGAATCGCAAGAACGATTGCCGATCCCCAGAGAGGGGAGGCGGCGCGCGCCGCAATCAGATAAGCCTGTTCGTGGGTCGGGCGCTGTCGGTCGCCAGGGGCCGTCAGACGCAACATTGCGGCGAAGAGGTGGACCGAGCCGATTTCGGCGGCAAAAATCAGCAGCGCAATCCACTCCCAGTTCGCCGATGCCGGATTCATGCGATAGATCTCCGGATGATCGCGCATCGCGAACACGATCATGAACGGCGGAATCAACGCGAAGGGGAGCACTACGCGGCCGAATGTCGTACTGCGTGAAGGGTTTGATGTTTCCAATGCAGTCTCCGTCAGCCCCGCATCAGGCCTCGGAATCCTGCACGATCCCCTGTTCGACGGCGAAAACGGCGGCCTGCACGCGGCTGGTCAGGTTGAGTTTGCGCAGGACGTTCTGTACATGGATCTTGACGGTGCTTTCAGCCAGTTCGAGCTTGCGGGCGATTTCCTTGTTGCTCTGACCGCGGGCAAGAAAAGTGAGGATTTCGCGTTCGCGCGGGGACAGCTTGTTGAGTTCCGAAGCGACCACCGTTTGGGCGGCGGTTTTCGGTGGAAGCTCGCCGCGCACGCCTTTGAGGAGTTTCCCCATCATCTGCGGCGAGATCACGGATTCGCCAGCGGCGGCTCTGTTGATCGCGGCGATCAGCGCATCGGCCTCGATGTTCTTGAGAAGATAGCCGCACGCTCCCGCGCGCAACGTCTCGATGAGATCCTCGGCGTCTTCCGAAACCGTCAGCATCAGGACATGCGAGTTCGGTGACTCTTCAGCCATCATCGCCGCGGCGTCGCGCCCCGAGAGGCCGGGCATGTGCAGGTCGAGCAGCACGACATCGGGCTTGAGCTGCCCGGCGCGCTTGACACCTTCCATGCCGTCGCCGGCTTCGCCGACGATCTCGAACTCCGCATGGCGCTGCAGCAGCGACTTGATGCCGCTGCGGAAAAGGGCGTGGTCGTCGACCAGGAGAACGCGGATCGGGTCAGGCATCGATGAGGTTTTCCTTGTGGATGCGGGAAAGTTCGACTCGGATTTCGGTACCCTTGCCTCGCGCGGAACGTATCGAGAATCGTCCGCCGATACGCAGCGTCCGCTCCCTCATGATCTCGAGCCCGATGTGGGCTTCCTGCGCCGCGGCACTGCGGTCGGCTTCCTCGAAACCGACACCGTCGTCGCGAACGACCACCGAAAGTCCGTCGATGCCGCGGCGGATCACCACTTTCACGGAGCGGGCATTCGCGTGCTTGCGCACGTTCGACAGCGCCTCCTGCACGATATACAGAACCTGCGTCTCGGCTTCCGCGTCGAGCGGGGCCGCATCACCGAGCACGTCGAGGTCGGTGGCGATGCCGGTCTGCTCGGCGAGGCGCCGCAGGGTCGCGGTGATCGCCAGGCCCAGGTCCTGTTTTTCGACGCGCGTGCGGAAATGCACCAGCAGTTCACGCACGTCGTCATAGCTCTCCTGCACCCCCTGGCGCAGCATCGCCAGCGTGTCGCGCGCTTCGCCGGCCTCATTGCGGTCGAGCGCGCTCTCGAGCATCTGCACCTGCAGGTTCATGAAGGCGAGACCCTGCGCAATCGAATCATGCAGTTCGCGTGCGAGCAGGTTGCGTTCCTCCGACACGGCCAGTTCGCGCCCGCTCGCCTGCAGCCGCTGGTTCTCGATCGCGATCCCCAATTGCTGGCCGAGCGTTTCGAGCAACAGGCGGTCGGAGTCGGAAAGGGGACGGGCGTCGACGAAATACAGGTTGTAGATGCCGAGCGTCTGTTTGTTCGCGGTAATCGCCGTCGCGGTGATGACCTGAAACCCGGCGCGCCGGCATACCAACAGCGTCAGCGCCGGATCGGGAGCGCTCAACTCGGACACCAGCGAGGTCCCGCGCCGCACCGCTTCGCCGCACAGGCATTCGCCGCATTGGAGCACCGCCTCGCGATCGACGAACGCCTGGTCGAGCCCGTTGTGCACGGTCAGGCAGAGATTCTCGGAACCGCTGTCGAGCAACCGCGCCGAACTGGCCCCGGCGCCGAACGTCGCCTGGACGCGCTGCAGAAAACCTCGGCACAGGCTGTCCACGTCATTGGGCTCACGCAAGAAAGCGCCGATGTCGTAGAGGATTTCGAGTTCGCGGTTTTTTTCCTCGAGGCTGCGGGTCTTTGCCGCGACCCGCTCTTCGAGCGTCGCGTAGAGGCCTTGCAGGTGGACCGCCATGCGGTTGAAGCCATCCGACAATTCGCCGAACTCGTCGCTCGCGAGCACCGGGACACGGGCGTTGAAGTCCTCCTGCTCCATCCGCTTCATGCCGTCCTGCAGTTCGCACACCGGCTGGATCACGAGGACGAAGAAGAAACGGATCAGCACCAGTGTGCCGATGATCGCCAGCGCGATCAGCGACACCTGCGAAGCGCGCAGGATGTCGGTGTTGCGGGCGTAGCTGCGCTCCATCTTGAGCACGACTTCGTTGACCCCGGAGACGAAGCTTCTGACGGTGCGATCGAAGTCGGACAGGCCGGCGCGACGGCGCACCGGGTCGGGCGTGGCGATCAGCTCGGTGAGCACGGGACGGATGTGCAGCGACCAGAACTCGGCCATCTCGTCGAGATCCGCCGGAATGCCGTTGTCGCGCGGAATGAAAAGCGGCCGGTGCGGGTCACCGCGACGAAGTTCGCCGAGCACCCGTTCGAAGTCGTCGAGTTCCGACTTCAGGGACGCAGTGAAGGCAGCCTGATCGTTCGACGTCGCGGCCGGGCCGCGCGCGAGCAGGTGGTCGATGCGGTACGCTCGCATCCGCAGACTGCCGGCATCGTTGATCGCGGCGGCCGCACCTTCGAGTTGCCAGGAGATGAACAGCGTCAGGCCGATCGCGGTGAGTGCGACAAGGAAAAACACCAGCAGAATGCCGGTGATTTTGGTGGCCAGACTGTTGCGCAAACGCAGCATGAACGCTCATTGCTGAAGAAGGCCTGCAGACTACGACGCAAGTCCTCCTCGAGCAAGAGCGGGCAGCACAAAAATGTGCTGCCCGGTACTACTTTCGACTCAGGTTCAGGCTGCCTTGACCTGACGCTTGGTCCGCACGATCTGGTAGGCACGACCCAGATAGCTGATCGGCGCAGTCCAGATATGGACGAGACGCGAGAACGGGAACAGCAGGAAGACCGTCATGCCGAAGAACATGTGCAGGCGGAACACCGGCTCGACCGCATCGAGCAGCGCCGGCTGCGGATTGAGCGTCAGTATGCTCTGCACCCAGCCCGACAGCGCCAGCATCACGCCCGGGTCGCCGTGGTTCGCATGGCCGATCGAGACCGGCAGCGTCGACAAGCCCAGCAGCAGCGTGATCATCAGCCAGGTGATGATGAAGACGTCCATCGTACGGCTCGCCGCACGCACGCGCGCGTTGAACATGCGACGCAGCCACAGGATGCCGCCGCCGATCAGGCACATCGTGCCGAACACGCTACCGGCGACGATCGCGAGCCACTGGTGGTCGAGGTCGGACACGCCGAGCGCGATCCAGAACGCGTGGGGCAGCACCAGGCCGGCGAAATGGCCGCCGAAGATCGCCAGGATGCCGACGTGGAACAGGTTGCTCGCAACCCACATGTAGCGCTTGGACAGCAGCAGCGACGAGTCGGTCTTCCACGTGTACTGCTCGTTGTCGTAACGGATCCAGCTGCCGACAATGAACACCGTCAGCGCGACGTAGGGGTACACCCCGAAAAAGAAGTTTTGCAGGTTCATGATGTCTCCTCAGGCGGCCAGGCGAGCGAGGCTGCCCTGTTTCTCGATGATCCGGACCAGCTTCGCGTGATCACTGCCGGATTTTTCCAGGTTGTCGGCGAGCACTTTCAGCACTTTTGCGACGTCGGCGAGGAACACCCGCGCCTCGTCGAGTTCGATCGTCGACACGAACTCGAGCATCACCGGAAGGTAGTCCGGCAGTTCCTTCTCGTCGACCTTCAGCCCGTAGTCGCGGTAGAACTCGCCGAGATCGATCAGCGCCGGTCCGCGCGTCTTCTCCTCGCCGAACAGGTGGTGCGTCAGGTGCAGGCTGTGCTCGGCCGTGAGGTCGAAGCACTGGACGTAGTTGCCCTGCAGTTCGAGCGGCTCGACGGCGAGCATCGCGGTGATGAATTCCGCGACCTGACCCGCCTCGTCGGCGCTGAGGACATTCTCTTCGTCGAGGCCGATGACGAAGGCGCGCGCGTCATTGGCAGCCATTTCGCGCAGCGCCGCGAGAAACTCGTCGTTCGGGTAATCGAGAAGGGCGGAAAGCAGTCTGAAAATTTTCATCATCGTCTCCTTTATTCGCGCGGCCCGGCGAACGGTGCGGGTTCGCGCGGCTCGGCGCTTTCCTTGCGGCGTTCGGGGAACAGCGAGTTGCGCGTCACGCCGGTCGACGAGTCGTTACCGAACGTGAAGCCGTTCTGGCCCTGGAAGGCGTGGTAGTCGTCGAGGCGGATTTCCTCGTGTGCGGTCGGCACGACGAAGCGGTCTTCGTAGTTCGCGATCGCCAGATAGCGGTACATCTCCTTCGCGATGGCTTCGTCGATGCCGGCGCGCTGCAGCGGCCCGACGTCCGGCTTGCCTTCGACGTGGATCGAGCGCATGTAGGAGCGCATCGCGAGCAGACGGTTGAGTGCCCCGGTGATGTATTCCGTTTTGCCAGCGGTCAGCAGGTTCGCCAGATACTGCACCGGCAGGCGCATCGCCTCGGCCTTCGGGATCACGCCGTCGGCTTCGGTCGGCAGCGTCTTCTGGTCGATCTGCGACTGCACCGGGGAGAGCGGCGGCACGTACCAGATCATCGGCAGCGTGCGGAATTCGGGGTGCAGCGGGAACGCGATCTTCCACTCGACGGCCATCTTGTAGATCGGCGACTTCTGCGCCGCGTCGATCCAGGTCTGCGGCACGCCGTCCTTCAGCGCCTGCGCGATGATGGCCGGATCGTACGGGTCGACGAAGAGGTCGAGGTGGGCCTTGTACAGATCCTGCTCGTTGTCGGTCGAAGCGGCGTCCAGCAGCTTGTCGGCGTCATAGAGGATGATGCCGTTGTAGCGGATGCGGCCGACGCAGGATTCCGAGCACACGGTCGGCAGACCCGACTCGACGCGCGGGTAGCAGCCGATGCACTTTTCCGCCTTCGACGATTCCCAGTTGAAGAACACTTTCTTGTACGGGCAGCCGGAGATGCACATCCGCCAGCCGCGGCAGCGGTCCTGGTCGGCGAGCACGATGCCGTCTTCCTCGCGCTTGTACAGTGCGCCGGACGGGCAGGAGGCGACACAGGCGGGGTTGATGCAGTGGTTGCAGATGCGCGGCAGATACAGATGGAAAGTGTTCTCGAACTGCTTGTACATCTCCTTCTGCATGTTGGCGAAGTTGGCGTCCTGCGCGCGGGCGGCGAATTCGCCCGCGAGGTCGTCTTCCCAGTTCGGCCCCCACGTGATCTTGTCCATTTTCTGGCCGGTGATCTGCGACACCGGGCGCGCCGTCGGCGCAGCTTCCGACAGCGGGGCGTTCTGCAGCCGCGCGTAATCGTACGTGAACGGCTCGTAGTAGTCGTCGATTTCCGGCATGTTCGGGTTGGCGAAAATCTGCACGATCTTCTTCAGCCGGCCGCCGGCTTTCAGTTCGAGCTTGCCGTTGACCTTTTCCCAGCCGCCTTTCCACTTTTCCTGGTTTTCCCACTGCTTCGGGTAGCCGATGCCGGGCTTCGATTCAACGTTGTTGAACCAGGCGTATTCGATGCCCTTGCGGTTCGACCAGACGTTCTTGCAGGTCACCGAGCAGGTATGGCAACCGATGCATTTGTCGAGGTTGAACACCATCGCGAATTGCGCGCGGATTTTCATGCGTTTCTCCTGATACTTGATCCGTTGGGCGAGGGCGGAGTGCCGCTCCCGCCGGGTGGGGTGTCTACTCCGCCGGGCTGCGGAACTCGCGCCCTTCGGGCGCTCAGACAGTCCTCGCCCGGCTCCGCAGACATCCCACCCTCTGTACGTTGGGTGCTTACCGTGGGCCCACTCCGGCCGGATTCCGCTGCTGCTCGCGTTCCGGCGTCAGCGGCCGTTCCAGCCAGTCGATGTCCTGATCCGCGACCTTGTGCAGCACGACCACCTCGTCACGCTGGCAGCCCACCGTACCGTAGTAGTTGAAGCTGTACGCGAGCTGGGCGTAGCCGCCGACCATGTTGGTCGGCTTGACGATCACGCGCGTCACCGAGTTCAGGATGCCGCCGCGCTTGCCGGTCGAAGGCGAGCCGGGGACATTCACCGTCTTTTCCTGGGCGTGGTACATCAGCGCCATGCCGCGCGGCACGCGCTGCGACACCACGGCACGCGCCATCGTCGCGCCGTTCGCGTTGATCGCCTCGACCCAGTCGTTGTCGCTCAGGCCGATTTCCTTCGCATCGTCTTCCGACACCCACACGTACGGGCCGCCACGGAACAGCGACAGCATGCGCAGGTTGTCCTGGTACGACGAGTGGATACCCCACTTGGAGTGCGGCGTGATCCACGACAGCGTCAGGTGCGGCTTGCGGCGCACCGAGTCGGGAATCACGTTGTGCGCCTTCATATCGACCGGCGGACGATAGGCGCAGAAGCCTTCGCCGAAGTCGAGGAACCACTCGTGATCCTGGTAGAAGTGGGCGCGGCCGGTCAGCGTGCGGAACGGGATGTGCTCATGGATGTTCGTGTAGCCGGCGGTGTAGCTGACCGTCTCCGACTCGATCCCGGACCACGTCGGCGCAGTGATGATCTTGCGCGGCTGGGCCTGGATGTCGCGGAACGTGATCTTGTCCTCGTGGCGGCCGGCATACAGGTGGTGATGGTCGATGCCGGTCTTCTTCGACAGCGCCGACCACGACTTGTGCGCGACTTCACCGTTGGTTTCCGGCGCCATGCGCATCACCGCATCGCACACCGAGATGTCTTCCTCGAGCGACGGCATGCCGAACGAGATACCCGGCAGCTTCACCGTGTAGTTGCACTTCTTGAGCTCTTCGTATTCCTGATCGGTGTTCCAGTCGATGCCCTTGACGTTGTTGCCGAGCTTGGTCATCAGCGGCCCCAGCGCAATGTACTTGCGATAGGTGTTCGCGAAATCGCGTTCGACGAGCTTGAGCAGCGGCAGCGTCTTGCCCGGAACCGGCTCGCATTCGCCGCGCTTCCAGTCCTTGATGCCGCCCATCGGCTGCGCCAGTTCGAACGGCGAGTCATGCTGCATCGGCAGCGCGACGATGTCCTTGACGACGCCCAGGTGCTTCTCGGCGAGGTCGGAGAAGGTCTTCGCGATCGTGCGGAAAATCTGCCAGTCCGACTTCGACTCCCAGCCCGGCGTCACGGCTTCCGACAGCGGGTGGATGAACGGATGCATGTCGGTGGTGTTGAGGTCGTTCTTCTCGTACCACGTGGCCGTCGGCAGGATGATGTCCGAGTAGGCGCCGGTCGAGTTCAGGCGGAAGTTGATGTCCACCATCAGGTCGAGCTTGCCGACCGGAGCTTCGCCGTGCCACTTCACTTCCTTCGTGCCGGCGCCGTCGCCGCCTTCCTGCAACACGCCGTTCTGCGCACCGAGCAGGTGCTTGAGGAAGTACTCGTGACCTTTCGCCGACGAGCCGATGAGGTTCGCGCGCCACACGAAGAGGTTGCGCGGCCAGTTTTCCGGCGCGTCCGGATCGGCGAACGCGACGTCGAGCTTGCCGGACTTGAGCTCATCGACGATGTACTGCGCGACTCCGGCCTCGTCCTTCGCGCCGGCCTTCTCGGCCGAGGCGACGAGTTCGAGCGGGTTGCGGTTGAAGTGCGGCGCCGACGGCAGCCAGCCCAGGCGGGTGGCGACGACGTTGTAGTCGGCGAGCTTGTAGCCCTTGTACTTGCCCTTCGCCGCCGGCTGCAGCAGCTCGTCGGCGTCGACCGCTTCGTAGCGCCACTGGTCGGTGTGGAAATACCAGTACGACGTCGAGTTCTGGTGGCGCGGCGGACGCTGCCAGTCGGTCGCGAACGCGATCGGTGCCCAGCCGGCCTGCGGACGCAGCTTCTCCTGACCGACGTAGTGCGCCCAGCCACCGCCGCTCTGACCGACACAGCCGCACATGTGCAGCAGGTTCATGATCGACCGGTACTGCATGTCGTTGTGGTACCAGTGGTTGATCGCCGCGCCCATGATGATCATCGACTTGCCGCGCGTCTTCGACGCGTTGCTGGCGAACTCGCGACCGGTACGCTCGATGTCGGCGGCCTTGACGCCAGTGACTTTCGCTGCCCACGCGGGAGTGTAGGCAACCGACGAGTCGTCGTACGAGCGGGCGACGTTGTCGCCGCCGAGGCCGCGGTCGATGCCGTACTGCGCGACCTGCATGTCGAACACCGAAGTGACATACACGGTTTCGCCCGACGCGAGCGTCAGCTTGCGCACCGGCACGTTGCGGTACAGCAGGCCCGGTTCACCCGGCTGGAAGTGCGGGAAACCGACCGGCACGACTTCGTCGCTGGCCTCGATGCACGACAGCTCGGCTTCGATCTCGTCCTGCGTCGCGGCGTTCTTCGCCAGCAGGTTCCACTTGCCTTCCTCGCCCCAGCGGAAGCCGATCGAGCCGTTCGGCGCGACGTACGCCTTGGTGCGTGCGTCGTAGACGATCGTCTTCCAGTCGGGGTTGTTCGCTTCGCCGAGGCTGCCTTCGAAGTCGATCGCGCGCAGGTTGCGGTCCGACACGTAGCCGTCGCCGAACGGACGCAGGATCACCTGCATCGGCAAGTCGGTGTACTTGCGCGCGTATTCGGCGAAGTAGGGGTCCTGGCGGTCGATGAAGTATTCCTTCAGCGCGACGTGGCCCATCGCGAGGAACGCGGCTGCGTCGGTGCCCTGCTTGACCGGCATCCACAGGTCGGCGAACTTCACGTATTCCGCGTAGTCCGGCGCCATCGACACGATCTTCGTGCCTTTGTAGCGCACTTCGGTAGCGAAGTGGGCGTCGGGGGTGCGCGTCATCGGCAGGTTCGCGCCGGTGATGATGATGTAGGTCGAGTTGTACCAGTCGGCCGCTTCGGGCACGTCGGTCTGCTCGCCCCAGGTCTGCGGGCTCGCCGCCGGCAGGTCACAGTACCAGTCGTAGAACGAGCCGCACGCGGCGCCGATCAGCGACAGGTAGCGCGCACCGGCCGCGTAGGAGATCATCGACATCGCCGGGATCGGCGAGAAGCCGTAGATGCGGTCCGGACCCCACTTCTTGATCGTGTAGATGTTCGCCGCGGCGATGATCTCGTTGACTTCCTGCCAGTCGGTGCGCACGAACCCGCCGAGACCGCGCACGGTGATGTACTGGTCGCGCTTGGCGTTGTCGGCCTGGATCGCTGCCCACGCTTCGACCGGATCCTTGCCCGTCTTGCGCTCGGCGCGATACAGCTCGAGCAGCCGGCCGCGGATCATCGGATGCTTGATGCGATGCGGCGAATAGAGGTACCACGAGAACGATGCGCCGCGCTGGCAACCGCGGGGTTCGTGGTTCGGCAGGTCTTCACGCGTGCGCGGGTAGTCGGTCTGCTGCATCTCGAACGACACCAGACCGTTCTTGACGAAGATCTTCCACGAACAGCCGCCGGTGCAGTTCACGCCGTGCGTCGAACGCACGACCTTGTCGTGACGCCACCGGTTGCGGTAGGCGTCTTCCCAGTTGCGATCTTCGTTCGTGACGATGCCGTGGCCGCCGGCGAAGGTGTCCTTCACCTTGTCGAAGAACTTCAGTCGGTCGAGAAAATGACTCATTGCTTGCTCCTGTGATTCTGCGATTCGTAATCGGTCGGATTTCTGAAAGGAAAGGGGTCAGGGGTTGCGGATGTAGGCGTTCTTGCGCAGATAGAACCACCAGTTGAGGACAAGGCACGCCGCGTAGAACACCGCGAAGCCGTACATCGCGTTTTCCGGCGTGCCGGCCTTGATCTGCCCGCCGATGACGACCGGCGCGATGAAGGAACCGTAGGCCGCGACCGCTGAGGTCCAGCCGAGTACCGGGCCGCGCTGGTCCTGGTCGAAGACGAAGCCGACGGTGCGGAAGGTCGAGCCGTTGCCGATGCCGGACGCCGCGAACAGCAGGATGAAAAGCAGCATGAAGGCGAGGAAGTAGCTCTCGGGCGTCGCCGACTGGTAGGCGAGATGCATCACGTAGCCGGTCACTGCCGATGCGCCGACGAGCACGACCGAGATCACTTGCGTGACGATCGAGCCGCCGAGCTTGTCGGAGATCCAGCCGCCGACCGGGCGGATCAGCGCGCCGACGAAGGGGCCGATCCACGCGTACATCAGCGCGGAAGGTGCGTTCGGGTTCTTCGCATGCACCCACGCGTTGGTCGCCGTATCGAACACGTGCGTGTTGCCGAAGATCACCGTGATCGACAGCGGCAGCGCCATCGAGAAGCCGATGAACGAGCCGAAAGTCACGACGTAGAGCGCGGTCATCGACCACGTGTGCTTGTTGCCGAAAATCGCGAACTGCTTGTTCAGGTTCGTCTTCATCTCGCCGGTCGCGACCGCTTTCAGCGCGAACAGCGTGCCGAAGATCACCAGCGGCAGCACGATCCACATGCCGTTGCCGGCGAGCAGCCCCGAGCCGTTGGGCGCCGGCAGGTAGAGGTATAGGCCGAGGGCGGAGACGGCGAGCGCGATGCCGTACATCAGCAGGATCCGGCCCATCGCCGCACCGGTCGAGCCGATGTTCGGCGACACGGTCTTGAGGTTGTTCAGGCCGAACCAGCCGATCACCGCGAGCGGCACGAGCAGCAGCAGCCATACGAAGCCGGCGTTCTGCACATAGGTCGGGGTGCCGGCGGCGATCTTGCCGATCAGCGTCGCGGAATCCTTGGCGAGCGGGATCGCGTCGCCGCCGAGCGCGCCGAACAGGCCCAGCGTCATCACTGCGGGGATCAGGATCTGCGAGGTCGTCACGCCGAAGTTGCCGAGGCCGGCGTTCAGCCCCAGTGCCGTGCCCTGCAGGCGCTTCGGGAAGAACGTGCTGATGTTCGCCATCGAGCAGGCGAAGTTGCCGCCGCCGATACCGGACAGCAGCGCCATCAGCTGGAAGACCCACAGCGGCGTGCTCTGGTCCTGCAGCGCGATGCCGGTGCCGAGGGCCGGGATGAGCAGCAGCGTGGTCGTCAGCCACACCGTGTTGCGGCCGCCGCACAGGCGGATGAAAAAGGAGGCCGGGATGCGCAGCGTCGCCCCGGACAGGCCCGAGATCGCCGCGATCGAGAACAGCTGGTCGGGCGTGAAGGGGAAGCCCGCGTTGGCCATCTGCACCGTGATGATGCCCCACATCAGCCACACGGCGAAGCCGCACAGCAGGCTGGGGATCGAGATCCACAGGTTGCGGTTCGCGATGCGGCTGCCTTCGCGCGCCCAGAACTGCGCATCCTCGGGATGCCATTCGGCGATGTCCGGACCGCGCGGACGCTCTCCCGGGCTTACGCCGGCGGCTCCCGGAGTCGCGGCAATCGGACGCAGTTTTGCAGGTGCCATGGAATTACTCCTGTTTCAGGGATTCGTTCACTTCGTTGCAGCCACGGGCGCGGTGCCGCCGTGCAGCACATCCGCCTCGCCGCCGTGCATCACGTCGGTGCGGCGCACTTCGGTCCAGTACATCCAGATCAGCGAGACCCACGTCACGCCGTAGAGCAGCATGAACGCGCTCGAGCGCACGCCGGTCAGGTCGAGCAGCGCGCCGAACATGATCGGCAGCAGGAAGCCGCCCAGTCCGCCGACCAGACCGACGATTCCCGATACCGCGCCGATGTCGTGCGGGAACTCGTCCGAGATGTACTTGAACACCGAGGCCTTGCCGAAGGCCCATGCGACGCCGACGGTGAACATCAGCACGGTGAAGAACCAGACGTTGTGATGGATCGCGAAAGTCTTCGGACCGGCGACCGTCATGATCGTGAATTCGGTATGCGGGTAGGACAGCAGGAACAGGCACACCCAGGACACCCACATCACCCACCAGGTGACCTTGTGCGCGCCGAAGCGGTCCGAGAACCAGCCGCCGACCGCACGCAGCACGCCGCCCGGCAGCGAGAAACAGGCCGCCAGCAGCGCCGCGGTCTCGAGGCCGAGGCCGAATTCCGCGACGTAGTATTTCGTCATCCACAGCGCCAGCGCGACATAGCCGCCGAAAACGATCGAGTAGTACTGGCAGTATTTCCACACGCGCGGATTCTTCAGCACGCGCAGCTGGTCGGAGAACTTCACGCTCGACGAAACGCGGTGCTTCGGATCGTCGTACGTGAAGAACCAGAACGCGATCGCGATGATCAGCATCGCCGCGGCGAACGCCTGCGGGACGAACTGCCAGCCGTAGGCAACGACCAGCGCCGGGGCGATGAACTTCGTCAGCGCCGCGCCCGAGTTGCCGGCGCCGAACACGCCCATCGCGAAGCCCTGGTTCTTGCGCTCGAACCACCGCGCGCAGTACGCGATGCCGACCGAGAACGAACCGCCGACCAGTCCGACGAACAGGCCGGCGACCAGGAACTGCCAGTATTGCGTTGCTTCGCTGATCAGGTAGATCGGCACGACCGTCGCGAGCATCAGCAGGAAGAACACCACCCGGCCGCCGAACTTGTCGGTCAGCAGTCCCAGCGGCAGACGCACCAGCGATCCGGTCAGCACGGGGGTCGCCGCGAGCAGGCCGAACTGGGTTTCATTGAGGCCCAACTGCGCCTTGATCGGAATGCCGATCACGGCGAACAGCATCCACGCGGCAAAGCACATCGTGAATGCCGTGGTGCTCATCACCAGAACCGAGAACTGCTTTTGACGTTGTGAGGGCATGTTCCTTCCTCGAATGCGGAGCGGAGGTCGCTCCAGGCTGGGAGGAAGCGTATGCCTTGCGGGATCTACCCGCCATTCGCCAAAAGCATGGGAAGGGGGTAGTTCGCGGCCCGGAGAACTAGTCATTTAGAACTAGTTCTTGGGGCGTGCCGTTATGCCGGGCGACTGCCCAAGGGAGAAACCCGGAGGCCGCGGCGGTCCGGGCGCCGGAATGACGAAGGCCGCCCGGACGGCGGCCTTCGAGGTTTCCCGGGCCCGGGCGAGTTTCCGCTTCAGGCGCTGCGGGCGATACGGTACGCGCTGAGGACGCGTATCAGGTTGGCGAACAGCAGGCCGAATTCGAGCATCACCAGCACGCCCGCGGCCCGCACGATCAGCGTGCTGCCGCTGAGCGCGGCGACCAGGAGCACCGCGAGCGCCGCCGCGTGGGCGATCAGATGCTTGCGGATCGGCCCGTCCGGTTGCAGCTTTTTCATGTTCGGCGCTTTCATCCCCGCCTGCGACAGATGCAGCCACGCGAGGAACGGCACGATTTTGTAGAGCATGCCGACGATCGCAGTGACGAAACCGCCGTGCAGGATCAGGATGCCGGCCACCACGGGCCATACGTCATGATCGAAGCGGTGCGCGGCGACGACGCACAGCAGTCCGGCAATCATGCACGACATCGCGAGCTGGAACGCGCGCGTCGTGTTGTCCGGAACCGAACGCCGGGAGCGGGTCTGCAGGCGCAGCGTCGTGTACGCAAACGCGCCGGACAGCGCGGCCAGCACGATCGCCAGAATGAATTCGAGCAGCGAAAACCCGGCGAGTACGGCTGCGCTCCAGGCGACGAGCGCGGCGCACGTCAGCAGCGCCCAGTAACGTGTCAGCTGGGCCGGATAATTCGGCGTGATCTGGAACATCGGCACGACGACCCAGCTCGTCGCGGCGAGCAGCAAACCCGACCCGCCGAGCCACGCCCAGCCGACATGCAGCTTGACGACGGTCGCCAGCGGCAGCGACAGCCCGCCCGACAGAATCATCGCCAGCGCCATCCCGAGCGTGGCCGCGATGCCAAAGCCGAGCAGCGCGAAGCGCAAGTCGCGCGGCGTGGCCTGGGCGATCGGTGTGCGTCGCAATCCATACCCCGCGGCCACCAGAAACACCGCGAACGTGATCCCCAGCAGCACGATCGCGGCGGTCAGGAACGGCGGCGAGCCCGCGCCGAGTCCCCACGTCAGGCTCGCCGCGCCTGTCGCGAGACCCACATGGACGATTCCGGCGACGATTCGTGCGTTCGGGATCGCCGCCCCGGCCACCACCGGCAGGATCTGGAACAGCGCGCCGAACATGATGTTCAGCATGAACCCGACGGCGATCAGGTGGGTCAGCGCGAGCGCGCCGGGAGTCCATCGCGACCCGAGCAGGTCGGGAACGAACAGGAGCACCGCTCCTGCAAGCGCTCCGAACAGCGGCCCGGTCAGGAAAAACCTGAGCGGCGTCGAGAACGTGGGTGCAGCTTCGTAGCTGAGGCTGAGGTCGGCGGTAGTCATGGGGCGACGATGTCGATTTCGACCACACCGTCGTCGCGAACCCGGCTCTCATAGCGATAGCGGTCGCGGTCGAGGATGCGGAACAGTGGATAGGGCATGCGATCGAGGAGCAGCTTCACGCCTTCCCCGGGCCGCAGGTCGGCGATCGCCTCCATGACGAGTTCGAAAGGCTGTGGGGGCTCGAGCCCCCGCGCATCGATGACCTGCTTCATGCTGCCTGTTCGCGGCCCAGCTGCTTCGCGAGCGTGGGCGGGAGGTTTTCCCCGGCAAGCTGCGCGTCACACATCGGGTAAAGAACGTTCTCTTCCTTCATGTTGTGCTGCTGCATCAGGATCAGCAGCGTTTCGGCTTCGCCCGCGTAGTCGTCCTTGTCGCGCCGGGCCACCGCGTCGCGCATGCGCTCGACCGCTTCGCGCATGTCCGCGTGCTCGCCGCGCATCACTTTGGTCGGGCCTTCGGTCATGCCGGTGACGGATTCGAAACGCGGGAAGAGGATCGATTCCTCGGCGGTGAAATGCGTTTCGAGTTCGGCGATGAATTTTTCCAGTTCGGCAGTCCCCTCATCCCACTTGCCGCGCGCGATCGCGGTTTCAGCCCGGGCGAAGGATTCGTCGCAGCTGCGGTGGTCGTGGCTCATAAGCGTGGTGATGTCGTTCATCGTGGGTGTCTCCTTTAAGGTGATCCCATTCTCCGAATTCACACACTGCCGACCTTGATTAGAGTCAAATGGTCAGGAAGCCAACTTTATTTCGTATATTGGCAGTCCCCGGACAATGCCGATGCGATTGTCTCGCGGGCGTCCGGGGTTCAGGCCGTCACACGAACTGGCCGGCCGCGTGCCCGGAAGACCACGCCCACTGGAAATTGAAGCCGCCGAGATGGCCGGTGATGTCCATCACTTCGCCGACGAAATGGAGCCCCTTGCACGCGGTCGCCTCCATCGTTTTCGACGACAGCGCGCGGGTATCGACGCCGCCGAGCGTCACTTCCGCCTTCGCGTAGCCCTGCGTGCCGGACGGCACGATCTCCCAGGCCGACAAGGCGGTGGCGACGGCCTTCAGCTCGGCCGGGCGGAACTGGTTGAGCGGCCGCTCCCAGCCGTGCAATGCGCACCACGCGTGCGCGAAGCGCCGCGGCAGGCGCTCGGCGAGGAGGTTCGCGAGCAGCCCGCGCTCGCCCGCGTGCTGCTCGAGCCAGGCCTGGGCGTCGAGTCCGGGCAGCAGGTTGAAACATACCGGCGCCCAGTCCTCGTCGTCGTACGCCTGCGCCTGCCAGTAGCTCGACACCTGCAGCACGACCGGGCCCGACAGGCCGCGGTGGGTGATCAGCGCGGCTTCGCGAAAGCGTCCGCCGTTGCACTGCGCCTCGATGTCCAGCGACGAGCCGGCAAGCGACGCGAAGCGCTGCAGCGTCTCCGGCGGCAGCGTCAGCGGCACCAGCGCCGGGCGAGGCGGCACGATCGGAATGCCGAACTGTTCGGCGATGCGGTAACCAAACGGCGTGGCGCCGATTTTCGGAATCGACAGCCCGCCGGACGCGATCACGAGGCTCGTGCACGCATATCGTCCCTGCGGCGTATCGACCGCGAAGCGGGCGAGCGCGTCTTCCTCGCGCGCGACCGCGTCGACCCGCAGCGGCATCGCGAAGCGCACGTCGCCGTCTTCGCACTCGGCCCGCAGCATGTCGATGATCTGCTGCGCCGAGTCGTCGCAGAAGAGTTGGCCGAGATTGCGCTCGTGATAGCGAATGCCGTGGCGCTCGACGAGTTCGATGAACGGGGCGGAGCCGTAACGCGCCAGCGCGGAACGGGCGAAATGCGGATTGCGCGACAGGAAGTTTTCCGGCCCGACACGGCGATTCGTGAAGTTGCAGCGGCCGCCCCCCGAGATGCGAATCTTCTCTGCGAGTTTTTCGGCGTGATCGATGATCAGCACCTTGCGCCCGCGCCGGCCCGCTTCGGCTGCGCACATCATGCCGGCTGCCCCGGCACCGATCACGATCACATCGAAATTCAGTTCCGCCAACGGAGTTGCTCGACACGTGGAAAGCGGCGCAGCATACGCCGCCGCGCGGGGTGCGGCAATTCGCAGCGTGCACGTCGCATTCCCACGGCACGCTTCGCCTGCTAGATTGCCATCATTGACGGTTCGGGTCCGCCATGACAATGGGGGTAGGCTGTGGGCGAGGCGCGCGAGACTGAGCGAGTGGACGACCTCGCAGCGAAGCTGAAGAGGCCCACGCAATGGATCGTGGGTATCGTCGCGACCATCGGGATCGTCGGATTCCTGGTTCTGCCGCCAGCGGTACGTTACTTCGGTGCGCGCCTCTTCAGCGACTCGCTCGGACGCACGGTCACGATCGAGAAGATTCGCATCAATCCTTTTGCGCTGTCGATGACGGTCAGCGGCTTCACGATTGCCGAAGCCGACGGGCAGGGCAGCGCTTTTTCGTTCGGCACGCTGTACGCGAATCTCGAAGCCGAGTCGCTGCTCCGAGGCGGCCCGGTGTTGCGCGAGCTGCGGCTCGAGCGCCCGCAGGGGCGGTTCGTGCGGCTCGATTCGGGGCGCCACAACTGGTCCGACGTGCTCGAACGCTTCGCCGCGAAGCCGCAACAGGAGGAGGAAAAGGGCGACGCACGCTTCTCGCTCAACAATATTCGCGTCATCGACGGGACGCTGCTGGTCGAGGATCGGCAGGTCGGGCTCGACCACGAACTGTCGGCAATCAATATCGGCGTGCCGTTCCTGTCGAACCTGCCGGCGAAAGTCGAGCTGTTCGTCGAGCCGGACCTGTCGGCGCTCGTCAACGGCCGGCCTTTGCATGTCGGCGGGCAGTCCCGGCCGTTCGCGAAGGACCGGGACACCGCGCTCGACATCGTGCTGGACGGTTTCGATTTCACGCCGTACCTCGCCTATCTGCCGTTCGAAGCCGCATTCAGGGTGCCCGAAGGACGGCTCACGACGCGCCTGCGGCTGGCTTTCTCGCAGCTGCCCGAGTCCGCGCCGCAAATCGCGCTTACAGGGTCGTTGGAGCTCGCGGACTTGCGGTTGCAGGGAGCGAAAGGGGAGCCGATGCTGAAGGTTCCCGCGCTTGCGCTGAGCCTCGTCGACGTCCAGCCGCTGGTCGGCAAGTGGCATTTCGGGCGGCTCGAAATCTCGCAGCCCGAAGTCGACGTGGTGCGCCTGGCGGGCGGCCAGATCAACTTCCAGCAGATCATTCCGGGCCCGGATCCCGCGGTTGTCGTCGAGCAGCCGGCCGAAAGCGACGCAACGCCTCCGCCCCCGGGTGAGGCAACGACGGACGCCGACGTGAAGTCGCCTCCGGTGTTCCTGCTCGACGAGGCGAAGATCTCGGGAGCGACGGTGCGTTTCGAGGACCGCGCCGCCGCGGCGCCATTTCGCACCGAGCTCAGGGATCTCGTCCTCGAAGCGAAGAATGTCGGTTCGGCGCCGGACGCGGTTGCCGAAGTCGCGCTGGATTTCGTCACCGACGCGGGCGAGAAGAGCAGCCACCGCGATCGCCTGCGCCTCGATCCGTTCGAACTCGACGGCCGGGTCGTCGCGGAGAATCTCCAGGTCAGCCGCTATGCGCCGTACTACGCGCCCGCGCTGCCCGGCGGCGAGATCCGGGACGGACGCGTCGACGCGACGGTCGGATACAAGGTGAAGCTCGGCGAAAAGGAAACGGCGATCGATGTCCTCGCCGAATCGGTCGTGCTGCGCCAGTTCGAGCTCGCGCTGAAAGGCCGGAAGCAGCCGCTCGTCAAGCTGCAGCGGCTTGCGCTCGAGGCGGTCGCGGTGTCACCGCTGCAGCGAACGGTGACGATCGGCGCGGCCGAATCGAAAGGTGCGTCGTTCGCGCTGATCAAGGCGCGCAACGGCAAGCTCGACGCGCTCGCGCTGCTCGAAGAGCCGGCCGGGGCAAAACGACCGGCCCGCGGCCGGCCGGCGAACGCCAACGCGAAAGCGGCCGCGCCCGAAAAACCGTGGTCGCTCGCGCTCGAACGGCTCGCGCTCGACGACTGGGCAGTGCGCTTCGAGGATCGCACCCAGGCTGCGCCGATCGTGCTGCAGGCCGCCGCGATCAAGCTTAAGGCGGACGGGCTCGGCACCGCCAAGGGCACCACGACGAAATTCGAGCTCGATGCGCGCATCAACAAAAGAGGACGGGCGGCAGTCAATGGAACGATCGCGCTCGATCCGTTGAAAGGAAACCTTCGTGTCGATCTGCGCGGCGTCGACCTGTTGCCGCTGCAGCCCTACGTCGTCGAACAGCTCAACATCGCGATCTCGCGCGGCAGCGTGACCACGCGCGGCACGCTCGCTTTCGAGTCGGTGCGCGACGGCGACGTGAAAGGGCGCTTCCGCGGCAATCTGGCGGTCGCGAACTTTTCGTCGATCGACAAGAACCACGCGACCGACTTCCTGCGCTGGCGCAGCCTCGCGCTCACAGACGTGGATGTGCGGAGTGCGCCGCTGGCGGTGTCGATCGACGAAATCGCGCTGACGGATTTCTACACCCGTCTGATCCTCGACGAGACCGGTCAGCTCAATCTGCGCGAAATCCGCCAGCAACCCGACTCGGCTCCTGCAGCCGATGCGACGAAACCTGCGCCCGAATCTTCCGGCCGTACGACGAGCGTCGAAGTTCCGCCTCCGGCGACTGCGCCGCCGCCGATCTCGATCGGCAAGATCCTGATCAAGCAAGGCAACATCGCGTTCAGCGACCGCTTCATCCGCCCGAATTACGACGCGAACCTGACCGGAATGGAAGGCCAGGTGGTCGGCCTGTCGTCCGACCCGGCGACGCTGGCGCGGCTCGACCTGCAGGGCCAGGTCGATGGCACTGCGCCGGTGACGATCGGCGGCGAATTCAACCCGTTCAGGGAAGATCGCTACCTCGATATTGCCGCGTCGGTGAAGGATTTCGAGCTGACCGGGGTGTCGCCCTATTCGAGCAAGTACGTCGGCTATGGCATCCGGAAAGGCAAGCTTTCGGCTGACCTGACTTACAGGATCGAGGACCGCAAGCTGACTGCGACGAATCGTCTCTTCCTCGACCAGCTCACGTTCGGTGAGCGTGCGGACAGCCCGGATGCGCCGAATCTGCCGGTACAGCTCGCCGTGTCGCTGCTCAAGAACCGCGCCGGCGAGATCGATCTCAACCTGCCGATCAGCGGTTCGCTCGACGACCCCCAGTTCTGCATCGGCGGTCTCGTCATCAAGGCGATCCTGAACCTGATCGGCAAGGCCATCACCGCACCTTTCGCGTTGCTCGGCTCGATGTTCGGCGGCGGGGAAGAGCTGTCGCAGCTCGATTTCGCGCCCGGGCGCAGCAGCTTCGATACGGCTGCGGAACAGAAAATCGAGACGCTGGCGAAGGCGCTGACCGAGCGGCCGGCGCTGCGGCTCGAAATCACCGGCCAGGCCGATCGCGCCAGCGACACTGGGGGGCTGAAGAAAGTGATGCTGTTGCGAATGATGAAAGCGGCGAAGCTCAAGGAATCGGTCCGGCGCAGCGACGAGGCGCCTCCGCTCGAAGACGTCGTCATCAGCGCGGAGGAGTATCCGAAATGGCTCGAGCGCGTGTATCGGGACGCGGATTTCAAGCGGCCGCGCAACATGATCGGTCTGCTCAAGGATCTGCCGCAAAGCGAGATGGAAGCGCTGATGCTCGCCAACATCGCGGTCGATGACGAGGCGCTGCGTCACCTCGCGCAGGAGCGGGCGCAGTCGGTCAAGAGTCGCCTGCTCGAAAAAGGCGAGATCGCCGCGAACCGGGTCTTCCTGCTGGCGCCGAAAGTCGAAGCGGCGCAGGACGCGGAAGGCAGCGGACGCAGCGCTACTTTCTCGCTGCGCTGAACGATTTTCCGCCCCCGCTCCGGCCTGCAGCGTGCCGTGTCCCGGCACCAGAGTGCCGGGCGCGGCGCGCCTCAGGTCGCCCCTCAGCTCGCTCCTCAGGCCGCGGCGAGCGCGCCGTCGAGGTCGGCGATCAGGTCGTCGATGTGCTCGATGCCGACCGACAGCCGGATCATGTCTTCGGAAACGCCGGCGGTCGCCATCTCGTCTGCCGACAGCTGGCGATGCGTCGTCGACGCCGGATGGCACGCGAGCGTCTTGCAGTCGCCGATATTGACGAGGCGGGTGACCAGTTTCAGCGCGTCCTGGAAGCGTGCGCCGGCCGCACTTCCGCCCTGCACGCCGAACGTGAGGATGCCCGACGCGCGCCCACCCATGTAACGCTGCACCAGGCCATGGTCGTCGTGATCCGGCAGGCCGGCGTAGTTCACCCAGCTCACTTTCGGATGGTTCTTCAGAAAGCTCGCGATCCTGACGCTGTTTTCGCAGATGCGGTCCATGCGCAGCGCGAGCGTCTCGATGCCCTGCAGGATCAGGAACGCGTTGAACGGCGAAATTGCCGCGCCCATGTTGCGCAGCGGCACGACGCGTGCGCGCGCGATGTAGGCGGCCGGGCCGAGCGCTTCGGTATACACGACGCCGTGGTACGAGACGTCCGGCTCGTTGAGCCGCCTGAACCGCTCCTTGTGCTCCGCCCACGGGAACTTGCCGGAATCGACGATGATGCCGCCGAGCGAGTTGCCGTGCCCGCCGAGATATTTAGTCAGCGCATGAACGACGATGTCGGCGCCGTGCTCGAACGGGCGGCACAGATACGGCGACGGGACGGTGTTGTCGACGATCAGCGGCACGCCGTTGCGGTGCGCGACTTCGGCGAGCTTCTCGAAATCGGTGATATTGCCGAGCGGGTTGCCGACCGATTCGCAGAACACCGCTTTCGTGCGTCCGTCGATCAGGCGCTCGAACGCTTCCGGGTCGCGGTAATCGGCAAAGCGCACTTCGACGCCGTATTGCGGCAGCGTGTGTGCGAACAGGTTGTAGGTGCCGCCGTATAGCGTGCTCGACGTGACGATGTTGTCGCCGGCCTCGGCGATCGTCTGGATCGCCGCGGTGATCGCCGCCATGCCGGATGCCATCGCCAGCCCGGCGATGCCGCCTTCGAGCGCGGCGACGCGCTTTTCGAGCACGTCCTGGGTCGGATTCATGATGCGCGTGTAGATGTTGCCTTGCACCTTGAGGTCGAACAGGTCCGCACCGTGCTGGGTGTCGTCGAACGCGTACGAGGTGGTCTGGTAGATCGGCACCGCGACCGCTTTCGTGGTCGGGTCGGGACTGTAGCCGCCGTGGACGGCGAGCGTTTCGAGCTTCATTCGGAAGTTCCTCGGGGGGATGACCGGAAAAGTATAACCAGCGCGGTTTCGAACCCGGAACAACTATTCAGGCCGTTGCGGCAGCGGGGTGCACCCGCGCTTCGCGGATCGGCAGGTTCACCAGCGCCGCCGCGGCCGCGAGCGCCATGTCCGCGTACCACATCCACATGAAGTCGCCGCGCTGCGTGATCGCCAGGCCGCCGAGATACGCGCCGAGGAAGCCGCCGATCTGGTGCGACAGCAGCGTCAGGCCGAACAGCGTCCCGAGGTAGCGAATGCCGAACAGCTTGCCGACGAGCGCGGCCGTCGGCGGCACGGTCGCGAGCCAGGTGAAACCCAGGCCGGCGGCGAACAGGTAGAACGTCAGGTCGGTCTTCGGCATCAGCAGGTAGGCACCGATCAGGAGCGCGCGCGAACCGTACATCGCCGCGAGCACGTATTTGCTGCGATAGCGCGACACCCACGCGCCGGCATAGAGGCTGCCGACGATGTTCGCCAGACCGATGATCGCCAGCGACCAGCTCGCGACCGACTGCGGCAGGCCGCACAGATCGACTTCCCCCGGCAGGTGGGTGACGAGGAAAGCGATATGGAAGCCGCACGTGAAAAAACCCGCGTGCAGCAGCAGATAACTGCGATCGCCCATCGCGCTGCAGACGCTGTTCCACAGCCCGGCATCGTCGTGAGCGTGCGCAACCGGCGCCTTGCCGGACGTCGCCAGCCTGCCGACGAGCGGCAGGGCGGCGAGCGTCATCAGCGCGAGCGCCCACATCGCCCCCATCCAGCCGACCCCTTGGATCAATTTCTGCAGGACCGGCGCGAACACGAACTGCCCGAACGAGCCACCGGCGTTGATGACTCCGGAAGCCGAGCCGCGCGCTTCGAGCGGCAGCCGCTGGGCCGCCGCGCCGATCAGCACCGAGAAGCTGCCGGCCCCCGAGCCGATCGCCGACAAGAGCCCGAGCGAGACGATCAGGCCGACTCCGGACGTCATGAACGGCGTCACCGCGCTGCCCAGCGCCAGCACCAGCAGCCCGGCGACCAGCACTTTCGCCGGGCCGTAACGGTCGGCGGCGGCCCCCGCGAGCGGCTGGATCGCGCCCCACATGAACTGGCCGATCGCGAGCGCGAGACTGATCGTCGCGATGCCGAGCCCGGTCGAAGTGTTGAGCGGCGACACGAACAGTCCCATCGATTGCCGGGCGCCCATCGTCACCATCAGGATGCCGGCCGCAGACAGGGTGACGATCAGCACGTCGCGTTTTGCGAGAGAACGAAGCATGAGGGAAATTCCAATGAAGCGCCGCGGGCGACGCCAACGTAGCACAGGACCAGCGGGTGGCGCCTGAACAGACAGGTTCTTTTCGAAGGGGCCCCTCCTTGTCGTTGATGGAATCGGAGCGTGGCGAGCCGGGTTCGGTCGGGCCGCTTGGCGATTTTTCCGTTTCCGAAACAAGCCCCGAATTGCGCCAGCTCAATGAAGCGTTCGCGCCGTTCCTGCACTGTGCAGCATTTCCACCCGCCGGCTTCCCGGGCCGGCAGTATGGCATCGGCTTGAAGGAACCCCTCCGTGAAATCGACTCTCCCTGCGCTGCTCGCATCTTTCGCCGCGGTCATCCTGACCGCATGTTCCGGTCCCACCGAGTCGACCGGGCCGAGCGAGCCGGGAGCCTATGTGATCAACATGGGAGACGGGAAAGCTGAAGTGCGCATCATTCGCGCCGACCGGACGTCGATGTCGGTGCCGGGAACGTGGGTGAAGGACGGCTCGATCCATCAGGTCGAAGTAGACGGGTGCGGCACGCTCGGCTTCAGGGAGCAGGGCCTCATCACCTACTGCGACCAGTGTGTGCAGATCAAAAAGCAACCCGACCGCTACCCCGATTGTAAAATCGCCGGCGAGTCCTTCCCCGACACCTGGATCAGCTCCGGATTCTGATTCGTCCCGGAATCCGGGCCGGGGAGAGCGTGCGTGGGACCGGCATCCAAGCTCTGACGCAGCAGCCCGGTGCACGATCGTTGCCGAATGCGATGTATCGTGCGCGCTGGCAGTCCTGACGGGAGTCCGCACATGCAGATCTGGGTCGACGCCGATGCTTGTCCGAAAGTGATCAAGGAAATCCTCTACCGGGCGGCCGAACGGACCGGCGTGCTGTTGACGCTGGTCGCCAACCAGCCGTTGTTCCCGCCACGCTCGCTGTGGATCAAGACCTTGCAGGTTCCGCCCGGCTTCGACGTCGCGGACAACGAAATCGTCAGGCGGCTCGCCGCGGGCGACCTCGTGGTCACTGCGGACATCCCGCTGGCCGCCGAAGTCATTGCGTGCGGCGGCCACGCGCTGAACCCGCGCGGCGAGTTCTATTCGACCGAGAACATCCGCGAGCTGCTGAACCTGCGCGATTTCATGGATACCTTGCGCTCGTCGGGCATCCAGACGGGCGGCCCGGCTGCGCTCACGCAGGCCGACCGGCAGGTGTTCGCGAACCGTCTCGACCGGTTTCTCGCCCGGATCGGTTCGGGCTGAGCGGCGGGGTCGACGGACCGGATTTTCCGGCCGTCCCTTATCCCCACGCAGCGTGGGCAGGTATGTGGACAACTTGTGGGGATGCGGGGCAGAGCGTTGAACACAAAGGAAATGTTGCGCCTGCACAAAAATGAGGCATTCACGCCACACTCCCGTCGGGAGAGACAGCTGGCGCGGACACACTCCGCGCTAAAATTCCGCGCCACTTTTTTTCAACGGAATCGCACATGCCCGATCTGCCGCCCGTCCGTTACACCATCGCGCCGATCCGGCCGGCCTCGCATCTGTTCGAAGTCACGTGTACGGTCAGCGATCCGGCTCCCGACGGACAGGTGTTCCGCCTGCCGGCGTGGATTCCGGGCAGCTACATGATTCGCGAATTTGCCCGCAACATCGTTACCTTGCGTGCCGAATGCGAGGGCAGGGCGGTCGCGGTCGACAAGCTCGACAAACACACTTGGCGCGCGGCGCGCGTTGCGCCCGGGCGTGCCCTGACGCTGGTGTACGACGTCTACGCATGGGATCTGTCGGTGCGCGCCGCGCACCTCGATGCGACCCACGGATTCTTCAACGGCACCAGCGTCTTCCTCGCCGTCGAAGGGCATGCGGAGCGGCGTTGCCTCGTCGAAATCCATCCACCCCCACCGTCCGTTTCCCGACGCTGGAAGGTCGCGACGACGTTGCCCCGGGCGATCGGCGAGATCGGTGCAGCGATGCCGATGGGGTTCGGGTGCTACCGCGCCGCGAGCTACGACGAGCTCGTGGATCATCCGGTCGAGATGGGAACCTTCACCCACGAGGTGTTCGAGGCGGCGGGCGTGCCGCACGAAATCGCGCTCACCGGCCGCCATGACTGCGACACGCTGCGCCTGCGCGCGGACCTCGCGCGCATCTGCGCGTGGCAGATCGAACTTTTCGGCCTGCCGGCGCCGGTCGATCGTTACCTGTTCCTGACGATGGTCGTCGGCGACGGCTACGGCGGTCTCGAACATCGCGCATCGACCGCGTTGCTCGCGAGCCGTAACGACCTGCCGTACCCCGGCATGAGTGGGGTGCCCGACGGCTACAAGACTTTTCTCGGGCTGTGCAGCCACGAGTATTTCCATACCTGGAACGTGAAGCGGATCAGGCCGGCCGCTTTCACGCCGTACGACCTGCAGAGCGAAAACTACACGCGTCTGCTGTGGGCTTTCGAAGGCTTCACGTCGTATTACGACGACCTCGCGCTCGTGCGTTCGGGCGTGATCCCGATCGAGGACTATCTCGGCCTGCTCGGCAAGACGCTCTCGAACGTGCTGCGCGGCGGCGGGCGGTTGAAGCAGAGCGTCGCCGAGTCATCGTTCGACGCGTGGATCAAATACTACCGGCAGGACGAGAACGCGCCGAACGCGATCGTCAGCTATTACGCGAAAGGCGCGCTGATCGCGCTCGCGCTGGACCTGCAGCTGCGGGCCGCGAGCGCCGGCAGCGCGAGCCTCGACGACGTGATGCGGCTGCTGTGGCAACGGCACGGCCGGACCGGCGTCGGAGTCGAGGAGGACGGGCTGTTCACGCTCGTCGAGGAAGTCGGCGAACGCGGCGCGAAAGGCGCAGGGCGGCGGCTCGCACGCTGGCTCGCGAAAGCCGTCCACGGCACCGATGACCTGCCGCTCGCGCGGCTGCTGAAGCCTTTCGGTATCGCCTGCGACATGGAGGCGGCATCGAAAGGTCCGACGCTTGGCGCGAAGCTCGCGCCGAATTCGGGCGAGGCGAAGCTCGCCAGCGTCTACGACGACGGACCGGCGCAGGCGGCAGGACTGTCGGCCGGCGACGTGCTCGTCGCGGTGGATGGTTTGAAAGTGACGGGAAGCTCGCTCGACGCGCAGCTGGCGCGGCGCAAGGCAGGCGACCGCGTCGAGATCCACGCGTTTCGTCGCGACGAGCTGATGAGCTTCAATGTCGAACTGGCCGCAGCGCCGGCCGACGCGGCAAAGCTCACCCTCGCCGCAAAGCCCGTCGCGGCGGCGCTCGCGCTGCGCAAAGGCTGGCTGGGCGGCTGAGCGCTCAGGCCCGCCCGTTTTGCGGACGTCGCATCACGACACGCAGCAGCCAGCCGAACAGCACCGACGCGAGGATCGTCGCGACGACGCTCGCTTCCCAGAAGCCCGCCACGCTGGGCGACTGCTCGCGCCCGGGCGCATGGAACGCGAGCCAGTAGCCTCCGGCCAGCGCGATCCCCCAGAAACACAGCGCGTGCAGCAGCATCGGCAGGAAAGTCACTTTGTAGCCTCGCAGCGCGTGCGCCGCGACCGTCTGCACGGCGTCGAAGATCTGGTAGATGCAAATGTAGAACACCAGCCCGAGCGCCACTGCGCGCACTGCCGGATCTGCCGAAAACACCGCGACGACCGGTTCGCGTCCCACCCACAGCAGCACGCCGATCAACGCGACGAGCGCGACCGTCAGGCCCATTCCGACGCGGACCGTCGCGCGCGCACGCGCCGGCTCGTGCGCGCCCGCAGCCTGCCCGACGAGCACCAGGATCGCGATCGATATCGCCAGCGGAAGCATGTAGATCAGCGCGGCGAGGTTCGCGACGACGCGGTGTCCGGCCACCGCTTCGGCACCGAGCCGGGCGGCGAACAGCGCGATCAGCGTGAAAGACGACACTTCGATGAACGTCGACAGCCCCATCGGGATGCCCAGTTTCAGCAGGGCAAGGAGGTCGCTGCGGCGGGGCGGTTGCCATTGGGCAAACAGGCGATAGGGGCGGTAATCGGGGTTGCGGGCGAGATAGCCCGCGCCACACGCAAACGCGATCCAGTTCACGACTGCAGTCGAGATCCCGCAGCCGACCACGCCGAGAGGGGGCAGGCCGAAGCTGCCGTGGACCAGTGCCCAGGCGAGCGGAACATGCGTCGCGGTGACGACGAAGCTGATCATCATCAGCGCACGCGGACGCCCGAGCGCGTTGTTGAAAGCGTAGAAAGTTCGGTACAGCAGGACTGCGGGCAGGCCGAACGCGGTTGCGAGCAGATAATCGCGCGTCTTCCCGGCGACGTCGGCCGGCACGCTGCTGAGTTCGAGCAGAAAACCGGGGAAGGCGAGCAGCGCAATGCCAGGCAGCGCAAGCATCAGCGCCAGCCAGAATCCTTGCTGCAGCGCCGGCCCGATCGCGTCGGTGCGGCGCGCGCCGAAATGATGGGCGACAGTCGGAGCGACTGCCTGCAGCACGCCTACGAGCAGCATCACGACCGAAATATAGACGCCGCTGCCGACGGCGACCGCAGCCAGGTCGAGGGTGCCGTAGCGTCCGGTGATCAGGGTGTCGGCGATCAGCATGCTCATCGACAGCAGCTGGGCGACGAGCACCGGCCAGGCGTGATGAAACAGGCGGCAGGCGATGGCGAGCGACGACTCGGGAGCGCTCGATGGGAAAAGTGGGAAAGGGACCGGGGCGGACATCGAGCGGGGGTTCCCGGTCGGTTGCGGAAGAAGGCGGAGTTTAGCCAGAAAAACCATGTACATACCAGCCGCGCCGGCAGTTCGGGAGCGTTGCGGGTGCGCCATGCGGACCTCTCCTGCAACGGGGCGGGAGGGTGCTTTTCCTCTCAGCGCATCGGAACTCCCCGTTTTCTTTTGCTGGTTCGGCGACGAAGGTCGAGTCCGGTCGGCGAGTCTTTTTTCGACTGCTCCAGGGACCGCAGCGCCTGAACGATTTCCCCCTGGCTCGTGGTGAGGAGGAGGGCGAGTTCACCGGCGCGTGTGCGCTCGGCGTCGAGCGCAGCCTCCAGGGTCGCTTGAACCGCTTCGGCCTGCCGAAGCTCGGTCACGAGGGCCTGGACCTTGTTTCCGGCGGCCAGCGCCTCCGCCTTTTCGGCTGCGACGGCGTTCTCCAGCGTGACATTGGCTTGAACGGCGATTTCCCGGTCGCCGTTTGCCACCGCCAGCTGGTTCGTCACGGAAGCGAGGGCGCCATCCTGCCTGGAAACGTGCTGACGAAGTTCCGCCAGCGCGTTCTGTGCAGCCCGGGCTTCGCTGCGCGCCTGATCGAAGCGAAGGAGCGCCTCCCTGATATCGCGGTCGCAACCCGACTTGACGGCGCTGAGCTCGCTTTGCATGCCGACGAGCTTTTCTTCGGCTCCCTTGAGCTTGTCTTCAAGCGTGTCCCGCTCGGCATGGAGTTGCGCAATTTGCCGTTCATGACTTGCAGTCAGCGACACGCGTTCCGCGACGGCCGCGTTGAGGCTCGCTCTCGCATCTTCCACTTGCGTCTTCAGGGTGTCGATCAGCGTCTGTTGTGTTTCGGCGGCGTCGGCCAGGCGAATCCGTTGTGCAGCCAAGTCCGCACGTTCCTTCTCGAGGCTGGCCGCTTGCTGCGCAAGAGCTTCGCGCTCCTGCGTCAATTCATCCGTGCATACCTGGCGCGCCGCGTTCAAGGCCGCCTCCCAAAACGTCCGCGCCGCGTGGCTGACGGCATCGGGCGCTTCGGGTGACGCACAGAAGGCCGCAGGATCCTGGATGCGGCCGCCGAGCGCCTTGAACCACGAATCCAGATGCGGACCGACGGTGTTCGGCGAACCTCGTCCGATCTCGGCGCGGATGCGTTCGACAGTGGGCCGGAAGCCGTTCAGCAACAGCGCGTCCGCAGCTTCCCAAACGTCCTGTTGGCCGACGCCGCGACGCTTTCCGATCTCCGACATTTCGCTTGACCTCCCCTATTTCTTCCCTTAATTATTACATTCGATAATCGAAAGTTATCGGTTGGAATAAGCATCGCAGTGTAAAATACACTACACAATACAGCATACAAATACGACATGAACCTTCACGATACGCTCCCCGCATTGGCAAACACGGTTGCAGTAATGGATCCGGATGCTTTGGATCCGCTGACGCAACAGGCGGTCGACGAAATCCTCGCCGAGGGAACATCCGCGAACACCGACGCGAGCTACCGTGCGGCGCTGCGCTACTGGGCTGCGTGGTTCGCGTTGCGCTATCGAAAACCGCTCAAGTTTCCGGTGCCGGTCCCTGCGGTAATCCAGTTCATCGTCGATCATGCGCAGCGAACGACGCCGGGCGGGCTGCGCTGCGATCTCCCCGATCCGCTCGACGAGATCCTCGTGGAAAAGGGATACAAGGCGAAGCTCGGCCCGATCGCGCTCTCCACGCTCAATCACCGCGTGTCGGTCCTGTCATCGCTGCACAAGCGCAGTCCGGAACTCGAGAATCCGTGCCGAAGTCCTGAAGTGCGCGATCTCATTGCCCGCACCCGGCGTTCCTACGCAAAACGCGGCGAACGTCCCAAAGGCAAGGCTGCGCTGACTCGGGAACTGCTCGAACAACTGGTCGGGACCTGCGACGATTCGCTCAAGGGCTTGCGGGACCGTGCGATCCTGCTGCTGGGATGGGCTTCAGGCGGGCGTCGCCGCTCCGAGATCGTCAGCCTTCGCGTCGACGACCTGAAACGGGTCGGCCCCGACGAATTCATCTTCGAACTCGGCGCCTCGAAAACGAACCAGTCGGGAACGGTCAAGGCGGACGACCTCAAGCCCGTCGTCGGCGCCGCCGGGAGCGCTGTGGCCGACTGGCTGGCGGCAACAGGCCTGGCGTCCGGGCCGTTGTTCCGTCAGATCGACAAGAGCGGGAGCTTGCGTGGCGCTCTGTCTGCTTCCGCGGTGCGCACGATCGTCCGCGAACGGTGCCTGCTGGCCGGCCTCGATGGCGATTTCAGCGCTCACTCCCTGCGCTCCGGGTTCGTAACCGAGGCTGCGAAACAGCAGATTCCCCTCGGAGAGACGATGGCGCTGACCGGGCATCGCAGCATCCCGTCGGTGATGCGCTACTTCCGCGCGGGGTCGGTCACGACAAGCAAGGCGGCCAAGCTTTTCGACGAAGGTGACGAGACCAAGTAGCTGCGCGGTCGCCTCACACAACTCGTCTTCGGTGAGAATGGTACGCAGCGCATCGCCAACGCCGCTGCTGATATCCAGGCGGCGGCGCTCGGTTTCCGTCCAGCCGCTCACCCGCTACGATGTGTTGCATTGGCCGAGGCGACATCGCGAGCGATGTCGAGCGCCGGACGACAGCACTGCATGCTCAGTCGCGAAGTGCGGTGGAGCAACTTGTCGTGTCGCTGCGCGCCGCTGAAGAGGAGTCCCCGGGGCCTGCCCGTCAGATCGTGTGGCGCCGCTCCTTGTCGTCGGCGACGAGCGCTGCGGCTTTTTTCTGCGCGCTGATGTCCTGGCGCATTCCCGACATGCGGCGCGGCTGGGCGTCGTGCGTCCACTCCACGACGCGGCCTCGATCGAGCACCCAGATCCCGCGGCCGTTCTTGTGGCGTGTGCGGATTTCGCATTCATAGGTTTGACTTTCACGCCTGAAGCAGCGCTCCAGCAGAGCGTTCGAGGTCGTCGGGACGCGAAAGATTCCTGCCGGTATCGATGTCGACCGACGAGAATTCGGCGAGCGTATACCCGCTGATTTCCGCCCAGCGCTCGTTGAATGTCGCGAGGCCGGTCTGGACCTCCCATTCATCACGAGCAGGACGGCGGCAAGAAGATACTCATCGCCGGGCCACAGGACTGAGCGACGTGGAAAATCGTAGCCGAGCCGAAATCTATGCAGGAGGAATTGTCGGATGTGACGTGCAGGACTTCACGATTCCCATCAAGGCACTACCGTTATATTGGCGTCCTCGCAGGCTGGACATACGAGTACGCGAACCTGCGCCCCCCGCGAGGCCGGTTCGCTGGAGCTCCTGTCCTGTCGCGCGAACCGGCATCCCCTTGAAAATGGAGCTGCTATCCTGAACCGGAATACCAAGGACGCGGAAAGAACATGATCGGCCAGTGGCTTTCCAGAATGCACGTCCGCCTGCTGCTGCTGATCTTGATCACGGCGCTCCCGGCCCTGGCGATCATCGTCAATACGGGTCTCGAGCAACGCAGGGAGGCGAGCGCTGCTGCCGAAAAAATGGTGCTGCTGACGGCACGTCAGATCGCCACGCGCCAGCGGGACATGGTGAGCCACCTCCATCGGCTGCTCGAAGGGCTCGCCCGGTCTCCGGAAGTGCGGCAGCTCAATTCGGGCGGAGAATGCAGCGCGTGGCTCGAGAAACTGGTCAGGCTCCACGAGCTGTATGCGGAAGTCTTCGTCGCCGGACTCGACGGCCGGATCACCTGCCGCTCGCAGTCCTTTAGCCATACGGTCGATATTTCCGATCGCAGCTATTTCCGCCGCGTGCTGGAGCGGCGGGATTTCGCCATGGGCGATTACCAGAACAGCCGTTTCGACGGCCAACCGGTCGTCATCTCGGCGCATCCGGTGTTCGACGACGACGACGAGATCACTGCCGTAGTCGGGGTCGGCGTCACCCCGGCCGCGTTCGCCACGCTGCTGCGCGAAACCACTTTGCCCGACGGCTCGGTGGTGACGATCGTCGACAAGCAGGGCGTCATCCTCGCTCGCCTCCCCGATCCGACGGGCCTGGCGGGGAGCACGATTCCCGAACTCAGTCAGTTCAAGGCCGCGATCACCCACGCCGGCGACCTGCTGGTGGAATCGGTATGGCTCGACGGGATGTCGCGGATCGCGGCGATTGCGCCGGTGCTGAGCAGGTTCGGCGACCTCTACGTGCGTGTCGGCATTCCCTCGGCGATGGTCGAGAACGCCGGGGCCAGGGTTGCCCGGCACAACCTCCTGCTCCTCGCCGGCGCCGCCGTGCCGCTGCTGCTGCTCGGCTGGTTCGTCGCGCAGCGGCTCGTGTTGCGGCCGCTGCAGGATCTTACCGAAACCGCGAGACGCCTCGGCGAGGGCGATCTGCAGGCTCGCACCCGCCTGCCTCCCGGCAGCGGCGAACTCGGGGATCTCGCCCGGACGCTCGACCGGATGGCAGAGGGCATCGGACAATCGGTGGCGCGGATCGAGACCACAGAGCGGGAGCTGCGTCGCAGCAACCGTGCGTTGCGGGTGCTCAATGAAGTCACCCGCGCGGTCGCCCAGGCCGACGACGAAATACAGCTGATGGAGCTGATCTGCAGCGCTGCCGTGGATGCGGGCGGTTATCGCATGACTTGGGTCGGCGTGGTCGCGCACGACATCGGAAACTGCGTGCGTCCGGTCGCTTGGGCCGGTCATGAAGCGGGTTTCCTGGAGGTCGTGAAAGAAACGCGGAACGCCAGCGACAGCGCGGTGTGTCCGTCATCGATTGCGCTCGCCAACCGCCGAACCTGCATCGTCCGGGACATCGCCAACGACGGCCGCTTCGAGGCGTGGCGCGAGGACGCGGTACAGCGAGGGTACGTCGCGATAATCAGCGTTCCGTTGGTGGCCGACCGGGCGTTCGGCGTGCTCACCGTGCTGACCGGCGAAGCGGGGGCTTTCGACGCCGAGGAAACGCGCCTGCTGGAGAATGCCGCGCGCGAACTCGCGTTCGGCATCGTCGCGCTGCGCAGAAGAGCCGCGCACGAGAAGGCCGAAGCCGCCGTACAACTGCGCAACCGCGCGATCGAGGCGAGCCACAACGGCCTGTTGATCTACCGCTATGCCTCCCCGGCCGGCATCGTCAGCGCCAACCCCGCCCTCCTTCGCCTGCTGGGAATGGACGAAGCGCAGCTCATCGCGATGGACCTGCCGACGCTCGGACGACAGGGTTTCGACGCAGATGGCTGGGAGCGGCTCGGCGCGCTGGTCACTGCCCGGCAAGCCGGCGAAGTGCCGCTGAGCCTGATCCGTGCATCGGGCGACGTGTGCTGGCTCGATTCCAGCGTGACGCTCGTCGGCGACGACGCGACCGGCATCGACCACGCAGTGATCGAATTCCGCGATGTCACGGAAAGACACCGCTACCAGGAACAGCTGGCTTATCAGGCCAACCACGATTCCCTGACCGGACTGCCAAACCGCAACCTGCTCGGCGATCGCCTGCAGCAGTCACTCGCGCTCGCAGCACGCAACCCGAGCACGTGTTTCGTGCTGTGGGTCGATATCGACCGCTTCCAGGTCGTTCATGACAGCTTCGGCAACGAAATCGCCAACGACACGCTGGTCGTCATCAGCCAGCGCCTCGTCGCCGCCGCGAAGGATTGCAGCACCATCGCCCGGGTTGCCAGCGACGAATTCGTCCTGATCACCGAGGAGTTGCCGAACCAGCAGGCCGTGGTGTCGCTCGCAGGCCGGCTTCTGGAGGCCCTGCGGGCGCCCATTTCGGCCGGCGGCGAGGAACTGTGGCTCACCGCCAGCATCGGCATCGCCGCGATGGCCAGGACCGAGCTCAACGTCGATACGCTGTTGCGCAACGCCAACGTGGCCCTGTTCCGCGCCAAGGAAATGGGGCGGGACACTTTCTGCTTCTACGAGACGGACCTGAACGTGCGGACCGCCCCGCGGCTGCGCCTCGAGCTCGCGTTGCGGCGCGGCATCGAGCAGGACGAGCTGTTTCTCGCCTACCAGCCGAAAGTCGATCTGCTGACGGGCGAAGTGGTGGGCAGCGAGGCGCTGTGCCGCTGGCGCCATCCTGAGCTGGGGCTGATTTCCCCGGGCGAATTCATTCCGATCGCCGAGGAAAGCGGACTCATCCTGCCGATCGGCCGCTGGGTGCTGGAAACCGCGTGCGCGCAGGCGCGCCGATGGATCGACGCGGGCATCGACTACCGCCGCATCGCGGTGAACGTCTCGCCGCTGCAGTTCTTCCGCGACGATCTCGTCGCTGACGTCGCGGCATTGCTGTCCCGCTATCGCCTCGAGCCCGCGTCGCTGATGCTCGAAATCACCGAAAGCGCACTCATGGGCAACCCGGCGCGGGCCATCCTGATGATGCAGCAGCTGAAGGCGATCGGGGTGAAGCTCGCGATCGACGATTTCGGCACGGGCTATTCGTCGCTCAGCGCACTCAAGCGCTTCCCCATCGATTACCTGAAAATCGACCGCGCCTTCGTCACCGACATCACGACCAATGCGAGCGATGCGGCGATCGCTGTATCGATCATCTCCCTCGCCCACAGCCTCAACTTGCGCGTGATCGCCGAAGGGGTCGAAACGGAAGGGCAAGTGCTCTACCTGCGCGGCCGCGGGTGCGACGAGATGCAGGGTTATCATTTTTCCCCGCCGGTCGCCCCCGAGGCGTTGGCGACGCTGATCCGGGATCACCAGCGGCTGGTTTTCCCGATGCAGATCGACCGGCCCGACCGCACGTTGCTGCTGGTCGACGACGAGCCGTCGATCCAGTCGGCGCTGCGCCGCGTCCTGCGCAACGAAGGCTACATCCTGCTGTTCGCCGGCAACGCCGCCGAAGCTCTCGATCTGCTTGCAAAGCACGCCGTCGGGGTCGTGATGTCGGACTTCCGGATACCCGGGATGGATGGCATCCAGCTGCTCGACAGGGTGAAAACCCTGTATCCGGACACCGTGCGCCTGGTCCTCTCCGGCTATTCCGATATCGGCACCATCACCAACGCGATCAACCGCGGCTCGATTTTCCGCTTCCTGCACAAACCGTGGGACGACCGTGAACTGCTGCAGTCGGTGCGCGACGCGTTCGAGCGTTTCGACCGCCGCAAGAATACGGCCGCTGCCTGAGCGGCAAAGCCTGCAGTGAATCGGGCTAGGATTTCTCTGCAGTGCGTGCCACGGGGCGGAGAATGCGGCTCGGTTTGCCGTGCAAGACGTTGAGCAATTCCGCACGCGCCTGCGTGTGTTCGAGCCCCCGGGCCACCAGCGAGTCGACCAGCGCGCCGAAACGTTCGCGGCGCCGCAGCCCCGCCTCGCTGGTGTCGCGGCGATTGTTGAAGCAGTCCATCAGCGTCGAGCCGCAGACGCAATTGCGGAAGAGCTCGAGGATCACCTGCCCGTCGTCGTCCGTCGTCTGCTTGAGACCGCTCCGCCCGGGGCCGACACGCTGCGTTTGGGCGACGTAATCGTCCACGTCCCGATAGCTTCGGCCGCACAGGGCACAGTGCTTCGGAAACGCGCCTGCGGCGACCGCCTGCAGGCCGGCGTCCAGTTCGGCGTCGACAGCGACCATATCGCCCGGATCCGCTTGTTTCGTCATGTCTACCCCGAACGCGGTGCTTGTTTTCGGCGGCATGTTATGAAGAATGGGCCATTCTTCGCAAGAGCGAATCGGCTGCGCACCAGGTCAGGCCCCGGGAAAATATCCGGATGCGCAACAGCTGCCGGCGTCGCTCAGGTCTTGCTGCCTGCCGCGCCCGCGTCACGAACGCGCAGCGGCAACAGGATGCGGAACGTCGTGCCCCTGCCGGGCTGACTGCGGATTTCGATCCGCCCGTCATGGCGCCTGACGATATCCGCGGAAATCGACAGGCCGAGCCCAGTCCCTTTTCCGACCGGCTTGGTCGTGAAGAACGGTTCGAAAATGCGCTGCTGCACTTCGGGCGGCATCCCTTTGCCGGTATCCGCAATCTCCACCCACGCGTATCCGTCCATCGTGCCGCTGCGCAACGTGATCGTCCCCGAGGTTTCAATGGCCTGCGCGGCGTTGACCAGCAGATTCATGAACACCTGGTTCATCTGGGCGGGAATGCAGCGTACCGGAGGCAAGTCGTCGAGTTCCCGCACCACCTCCGCCTTGTACTTGATTTCGTTCCACACGATATTGAGCGTGCTCTCGAGGCCGCGGTTGAGATCGGCGTCCTGCCACTCGCCTTCGTCGGCGTGCGAAAAGTCCTTGAGGTCGGCGACGATGTGCCTGATCCGCGCCAGCCCGTCGAGCGATTCGCGCAGCAGATCGGGGATGTCGGCGCGCAAGTAGTCGATCTCCGCGATCGTGCGCGCTTTTTGCACGGCCGTACGCGCCGGGTGATCGGCAGGCAGTTCGATTTCGAGACGCTCGTACGCGTCGATGAGGCTGAACAGGCGATTCACGTACAAGGTCAGCGAACCGAGATTGGAACTCACGAATCCGACCGGATTGTTGATCTCGTGAGCAACTCCTGCGGCCAGCTGTCCCACCGCCGCCAACTTCTCCGACTGCAGCAGCTGGTTCTGCGTGTGTTCGACGCGCGTCGCCGCTTCTGCCAGCACCCGCCGTTCGCGCTCGCGTTCGCCCGCGTGCTCCGCAAGCTGCGCGTCGAGCTGCTCGTTGGCCACGGCGAGCGCCTGGCATCGCTCGGCGAGCAGGCCGACAAGTCCGGTCAAATGCGCTTCGGTTTCGGTTTCGGCCGCGTCTTTGCCCTGGGGATCGCCCGCGCCCCGGCCGCGCTGCAGCGCGAGGGCCTCGATCCGGGCGACCGCTTCGCTGACCCGCTCGTCCGCCCGGGCAATTGCGCCGAGTTCGTCACCCCAAGCACCCGCTGTCATCGGCCCTGCTCCTGCCACCCGGATTCCGGCATCCGGACTGTCCCTCCAGGGCCGGTCGCATTATGTCGCGACATCACAGTTTGTCGCGGCGGACGCGCAGCGTCAGCGCGATGCCTTCGCGGCGCGCGTAATCCTGGATCTGCCGCACCAGCGAGGCGTCGAGGACATACTCGGCCGCGAGCAGCAGTGTGCCGTCGCGCCCGACGAGGTCACGTGCGAGGACCATTCCGACCTGGAGGTTGAGCGCCGACACCGCGACATCCCGGGCAGGCGGTTCCTGTGCCACTCCGCCGAGCATCTCGACGAGCGCATCCACCACCTGCGGATCGTAGCGCCGGTTGCGCGACTGCACGAGCATCGCTTTCGCCTCATCCGCGCTCAGCCGGTTCTCCGCCAGCGTGCCGGCCTGCAGTCCGTCGAAGTCATTGACGACCGACAGGATGCGCGCGCCCAGCGGAATCGCGAGCCCCTGCAGACCGTCGGGAAAGCCCTGTCCGTCGAAACGTTCGTGGTGCGAGCGCACGATGCGTGCGGCTTCCTTCAGCTCGTCGAGCGGCATCAGCGCGGATTCGCCGGCGATCGCGTGCTTGCGATACTGCCCCATTTCGTCGCCGTTCATTTTCGAGACAGGCTTTGCGAGCAGCGTGTCGGAGAAACCGATCTTGCCGATATCGTGCAGCAGTCCGGCAAGGAAGATGTCCTGCTGGCTCTTGGTGTCGATGTCAAGGCGGGCGGCGAGCCTGCGGGCGAGATCGGCAACGCGGCGTGAATGCCCCGCGACCCCGCCTCCGCGCAATTCCATCAGACCGGAGAAAGTCTTGATCGAGACCAGGAAGTTCTGCTTGAGCCGCTCGTTCGCCTGCTTGAGCGAGTCGTTCGTCTGTTCGACGGCGGCCGTGCGTTCCTGGACCTTGCGCTCGAGGTCGGTGTTGAGTTCCTTCAGTTCATCGTTCTGCTGCTGCGTCAGTGTCTGCAGCCGCGTGTTTTCCGCCTGCAGGCGCTGACGGTCGAGCGCATCGCGAATGATCAGCGTGAGATCGTTGTCGTCCCACGGCTTGGCAATGTAGCGGTAGATCTCGCCGCGATTGATCGCGTCGATCGTCGAGGTGACGTCGGCATAGCCGGTGAGCAGCACGCGCGTCACCTGCGGCCAGCGGTTGCGCACGTGTTCGAGGAACTCGGCACCGTCCATTTCGGGCATGCGCATGTCGGAGATCACGAGGTCGATGCGCTCCCGCTCGAGAATCTCCAGGCCCGCCCTGCCACTCTCGGCAAGATGCACTTTGTAGCCGGACGGCCGCAGCAATCGCCGGAGCGAAGAAAGGATGCTTGCCTCGTCGTCGACGAGCAGCAGGCTCGGTGCGCTGTCAGTGATCTCGGTCATCGGCTTCGTTGGGTGTCTCGCCTCGCCGCAAGGCTTGCAAGGCTGGGCTGGAGCGCGATTATACCCCGTCGTCAAGCGCGCGAACCCGGGCCGCTGTCACGCTTTTGCCAGCACTGCGCGGCGAGGCGTTGCGGCTGTTCCGGTCGAACAAGTTGTCGTCTGTAGCTGTATGCGAATCACGGATCGCGGGACAATTCACTGGTTAGCCGGCGCAGGATGTTCGAAAAAAACGCCTTCGCCTGTCCCGCTCGTCACCGAGGTCCGCATCGTGAATTCCGCCGCAACGTTTCCGCTGCATGCGTCAGTGCCGGGCCGAATCCCCGGCAACAAGGCCATCTGGGTAGGCATCTACTGCGAAGTCACCGAGTTCGCCCTGATGTTCCTGGTATATTTCATCGCGCGCGCGCACCACCCCGGCAGCTTCAGTGGCGGCCCCGCGCAGTTGTCGCTGCTCGCCGGCACCGCCTATACCGTCGCGCTGTTGACCAGCGGGTACTGCGTCGCGCGTGCCCTCGTGGCGATGCGCGGGGCGCGCAGGCAGGCCTGCCTGCGCTGGCTCGCAGCGGCTTTCGTCATCGGCGCGATCTATCCGGTCGTCAAGTTTTTCGAAGTGCGCTGGAACCTCGCGAACGGGCTCGACGGCGATGCGGGCGTGTTCTTCGTGACTTACTACTACCTGACCTTCAACCACCTCGTCCACGTGTTCTGGGGGCTGCTCGGGTTGCTGTGGGTCATGGTGCGTACCGGCGCCGGCAGCTATACCGCCGAGGAACACGACGGGCTCGAAGCGTTCGCGTGCTATTGGCACACGACCGACATCATCTGGCTGATGATCTTCCCGCTGTTTTACATGCTGCGCTGACCGACGGAGCGAACGATGAGCGAAACGCGGAAACTCGATCTCGCCTGGATCACGCTGGTCCTGCTCAGCATCGGCAGCGCCGGCGTCGGCGGCGCAGCAGACCCCGATCTCGGCGTGACGGCGGTCATCGCCCTGGTGATGGGCGTCAAGGTGCGCATCGTCTGCACGTATTTCATGGAGCTGGACATGGCCTCACCCCGGATCCGCCGGTCGATGTACGCGTTCTGCTACGGCATGCCGGCATTGGTCGTGCTGACCAGTATTTTTGGCGACGTCATCGCACGACTAACTGCGGTGCTCGTGTAGCGCCGCGTTCGGCCTCGCGTTGTTCACGATGCCGGACGACGGCCCGCAGTGGGGTCGCTGTTTACGAGTTGGAGCGACTGTTCGAGCAGGATGCGGAGTGAGGCGCCGGCGACAATGACGCACCATGCCGCCGCCGTTACGCGTCGGGTCGTCTCAGATGCTCGAGGAAGGACGCCGCGTTGACGATCGGACAGATGAAGTCCGCCGCCACCGCATGCAGGTCGGCATCGCCCGTCACGAGCCAAGCCGCGTCGCCGGCAATCGCCAGCTCGAGAAAGGGCAGGTCATGCGCGTCACGACAGGCCGGCGTGCGCGGCGGCGGATCAAGGATGGTGACCGTCTCGCAGAACGGCAGATAATCGGCGAGCAGTTCTTCCTGCTCGCCGGCGCCCAGTTTGAACTTGGGGTAAGTCAGCACCCGCACGAGCTCGGCCGCGGTGACGCGCGAGACCAGCGGCAGGAAGTCCCCACGCTGCCACGCCCTTCGCAGCGCACCGGGAACCCCGCCGCCGAAAACCAGCGCGGACAGCACCACGTTGGTGTCGAGCACCGCGCGCGGCACGGCGGCCGCCGAGTCCCGCCCCTCGATCTGCCCCATCGTCACTGCTTGCCGCGCGGCGAATCGACGCTCGCGCGCGCCCACGCGACGGCATCGGCCACATCCTGCTCCGTAAGGTCGAGCTCGGCGAGCTTGGCGCGCACCGCGTCGGCACGCTGAATGCGTACAGGCGTGAGGATGATCTGGCCATTGCGGGCTTCCACCTCGAAGTAAGGGCCGGCACCGACCGCCTCGGTCACGCTCTTCGGAAGGGTGAGCTGGTTCTTGGAAGTCATTTTGGCGAGCATCTCGGCAACCCCGTAAGTAAGATTTCCTTACTCTATCGCTGTGCGTGAATCATTTCAATGCGCTTGACGGTGCCGATACGGCCCTGACGTCACGTCTTCGCGAATCGCAAAGTCCGGTGCCTTCGAGGTGACCGGTCACGCGGCAACCGCCGCATCGTATGGGATCCAGCGCATCTGGCGCGATTGCGGTATGCCGTCAGGGGGTCACCGGCTCGTCATATGGGATACTCCCGCCGCGCCATGACAAAGCACTCAACGCTCGAATCGCTGCAATAGTGCGACGACGTCGCCAACCACGGACACTGCATGAGCTCCCTGCCCAATGGACTGTACGACCGGCTTATCGACAGCGACCTCCGGGCGCTTCTCGGGGATCTCCTGATCAGCGGGAGCGCGAGCATCGAGCAACTCCCGCCGGCACAGCGCCGTCACCGGCTCGCGGCGGAGATCGCACGCCTTCTTCCGGAGCTGCTCGACGCCGTCAGCGAATCGGACGGCCAGGACAACAGCGAAGGGCGCGAACTCGAACTGATCAACCAGCTGCTGGCCATGATTCGGCGCCGCGGCGTCGAAACTCCGGAATGGCAGCCGCCGATCTCGACACTGCGCGCAATCCATCGCAACGGGACAGCCCCACCTCCCCCGCCGACAGGCCTTACCGCCCCTTGGCTCTTTACCGCCGGCCGGGCGGAGCCATCCCTGTTCGCGGAATTGCGCGCCGAGCTGGCCTCTGCAGACCGCGTGGACATCCTCGTGAGCTTCATCACCTGGAGCGGCCTGCGGAAAATCTGGGACGTGCTCGAATCGATCACCGTCGTCGGCGGAGACGGACAACCGCGCACCCGGGTGCGGGTGATCACGACAACCTATACCGGCGCCACCGAGGCACGCGCGGTCGAAGCCCTCGCGAAGTTGCCCGGCGTCGATCTGCGAGTCTCGCTCGACGGCCGCCGCAGCCGGCTGCATGCCAAAGCGTGGCTCTTTCATCGCCGGAGCGGCTTTGGCACGGCATTCGTCGGCAGCGCCAATCTGTCGGCTGCGGCCCTGGTGGGCGGCATCGAATGGACGGTGAAGTTCACCCAGACCGGTCAGGCGGACCTCCACGCCGCAGCCGAAGCGCACTTCGAGACCCTGTGGAACGATCCCGAGTTTCAACACTTCGACGTCAGCGACGACACCCAGGGTAGCCGCCTGCGCGCGGCGCTCGCCGAAGCCAGGGGCGCACCGGGCCGCTCGGGCGTCATCGCGCTACCGACCTGGTTCGACCTGCAGCCGAAAGCCTACCAGCAGGCGATGCTCGATCGCCTCGCCGCCGAGCGACGAAACGGCCGCACCCGAAATCTATTGGTTGCAGCCACAGGCACCGGCAAAACCGTGGTCGCCGCCTTCGACTACAAGCGCATTTCCGACGAACTCGGCGGCCCGCCTCGCCTGTTGTTCGTCGCACACCGCGTGGAGATCCTGGCCCAGGCGCTGGCGACCTACCGCCAAGTTCTGCGCAGGCCGCACTTTGGCGAGATCCTCGCCGACGGCTATCGCCCCGAATCGCACGATCACCTTTTCGCGACGATACAAAGCGCGCTCTCCAATTGCCTGCTCGAGCAGTTCGGCGTCCACCACTGGCATGCGATGGTGATCGACGAGTGCCACCATCTCCCGGCGCAGTCCTTTGCCGCCTTCGCCAGGACCGTCAATCCTCAGGTGCTGCTCGGCCTCACCGCCACCCCGGAACGCGCCGACGGCCAGCCGATCGCCGAGTTTTTCCAGCAGCGCCCCGATGGCAGTCCCGCCGTCGAGTTGCGGCTTTGGGATGCCCTGGAGCAACAACTTCTCGCGCCGTTCGAGTACTACGCGACACAGGATGACAGCGACTTCCGCGCCGTCCCCTGGGGCAACACGGCAGCCGAGCTCGCCCAACTGAGCCAGATCCTCACCGGCGACCACGTTCGCGCGCGACTCGTCTGCAACGCCATCGACCACTACGTCGCCCATCCCGGCGCCATGAAGGCGATCGCGTTCTGCGTAGACATTGCGCACGCCAGCTTCATGGCTGCCGCATTCTGCGCCGTCGGCTGGAAGGCCTTCGCCGTCACCAGTCAGACCGCGCGTGCGGAGCGCGACACCGCGCCAGCAAGACTCGCCGCCGGCGAAGTGCAGATCATCTGCACCTGCGACCTCTACAACGAAGGCGTCGACATCCCCGAGGCGAACACCCTGCTCTTCCTGCGCCCAACGCAGAGCGCCGTGGTATTCCAGCAGCAACTCGGCCGCGGGCTGCGCCTTGCCGATGGCAAGGACAGCTGTCTCGTGCTCGATTTCGTCGGTCGCGTGCGCGACGATTTCCGCTTCGACCGCTTGTACCAATCCATAACGGGGCTTACCCGGCGCCAGCTCACCGAGGAAATCGACGACGGTTTCACGTCGCTGCCGCCGGGCGTCCACATCCAGTTCGATCGCGTTGCGCGTCAGCGCGTCCTCGAATCGCTGCGGCACATCGCGAACCAGACGTGGCCAAGGCTCACCGGCGAGCTGCGCGCCTACGCGATTGGACGCAATCCCGCGGAGATCCGGCTGAACCACTTTCTCAACGACCAGTGCGTCGAACTCGAGGACGTGTACCGGAACCGGTGCTGGACCGCCCTGCGCCGCTCCGCCGGACTGGAATCAGGCGCACTTGGCGATGACGAGGAATACCTGACAAAGCGCATCAGCGCGCTCATTTACGTCAACGACTCGCGGCGCCTGAACGTAATGCGCCTCGTCGCCGACCAGGGCGCAGCGTGCTGGCCGACGCTCGACTCCACTCAGCAGCGGATCGTGCAGATGCTCGCCTACCAGCTCTATGCCAACCGCAGCGACCTGATGGACGGGCCGCAATTCCTCGCCCGCCTCGACCGTACGCCGCTGCTGCGCAGGGAACTGGCCGAATTCGTCGACTGCCTCGAACAACGCAACGACCTCGACGACAGGCCGTGCGCCGGGATGCCCGACCAATGGCCGCTGGTGCTGCACGGCGCCTATAGCCGCGCGGAGATCCTGACAGCTATTGGTTGGCTCAACCCGGACCGACGCCCGCCGTCGCAGTCAGGCGTGATCCCGCTCCCCGCGGAAAAGATCGAGCTTCTGCTCGTCACCCTGGACAAGCGCGAGGGCTTCCACGAACGGATCGCCTACCACGACTACGCGATCAGCCCGACGCTCTTCCACTGGCAATCCCAGAACTCGGCTGGTCCGCACACCATGGCGGGCAAACGCTACGCAGAGAGCCCAGCAAACGGTTGGCGTTTCTTTCTGTTCGTCCGCGAAACAGCGGCGGATCCCTTCACGGCAATGGGCGCCGTGATGCTGGACGATGAACCAACCGGGGATCGGCCCATGTCGATCACCTGGCGAATGAACGAACCGATTCCGCTGCCGCTGTTCAACCGCTACTCGGTGCTGCGTGGGTAGCGGTTCGCCATGCTAAGCAGGCAAGCGAGAGGACGGCCGCATCTCGGCCTGACCTGCCGTTGGGCGGCGGCGCTCCATCGGGCGGGAATGCGTCGGTTACCTGTCGTTCAGCCTCGCGAGGCAACGGACGGCAGCTTCCCTATCCGGCGAACGCGAACTTTCGACCCCAGGCGGTCATTCGGACTTCGCTGAAGCTGCCGCTCAGCCACATTGGAACTCCGCGAGGTTCGCTGCCCCGGAGCTGCCGCTCGTGATCTCACACACCCGGCCACAATCAGCCCGCCGCCTTTGCTCCGCACCGGACACCCGAAGGGCTACTTCAATCGGAAACCTGCCAGATGATCGAGTTCGGCACCTCGGCCAGTGCGGCGGTGCAGATCACGCTGAACGAGCGGCAGGTGACCGGCAGTCAACAGACGTTGAGGTCGGTTGGGTGCCGAACGTCAGCTTCTTGATCCAGGGAACGCCAGCTCTTGCTCTTATGAGGAGCACCTCAAAACCTCGGTCGGCGTGAGAACACGAGGGACTTCGCTCCGACCGGCGCAAGCGGCGAAGTTCAGGGTCGCCTATTCGTCGGGGAACTCGTCACATCCGAGCGCGCCGAACTTCGGCAGGGAACGTCAGGGGTAAGTACACACCCTATAGTTACTTCACGCGCAAGGAGAATTTCGGTCGTGCCAAAAGTGGTTCAGGATAAGTTTCGTGCTGATGCCGTGGATAAAAATCGAAAGAATCACGACCGTCAATGTAATCTCGGTCAATTCACGCGCAAGGGTTTCCGGCACGCCATGCTGTATGGAATACATTAAATAATAGATTGACCCAATACCTCTGACCCCAAACCAGGCAGTGATGGCCTTGAGGCGCACTGATGTGTCGGTACCGGCAAGCCCGATCAATACGCTGACGGGTCGGGCCACGAGAAACAGGAACGCTGCCACTGACACAGCGGACCAGTTCCATGTACTCAGATCAATCATGCCTCCCAACAGCACAACCAAGGTTAACTCGGACAGGCGCTCAAGATGTTCCTTGAACACCAAGGCCTCTGCACTTACGGTAAGTGGTGCCTGGTGATCCGGGCTTATATTGGCAGCAACCGACTTCGATGTATCCGATTCCAATAGCCCTTCTGGATCCCGCGGGGCGCCGGCAAGACGCAGCTCCATGTGGCGCAATGCAAGGCCGGCAAAGAAGACCGCAAGGAATCCCCAAGCCTTCAACCAGAGACTCAGCCCATAGACGACAGCAATCAAGCCAAGTCCAACGAGATCGTCCAGCACTTCATGCTTTGACTCAGGCCCGCGTAGTGACCATCCGATTCGTGCGAGGCCTGCTCCCCCGGCAACACCGATCAGGATCGCACCGAATGTGGCCCAGAGCACATCCATCAGTATCCATTTTTCGCCCATGTCGCCGAGCTCGTGCAAGCCCAGCAGGCCGAGTCCGAGCATTACAAAAGGAAAGGCGCTACCATCATTCATGCCCGCCTCTGATGTAAGAACAAACCGCAGCGGGTCGTTGTCGCCGGCGCGGCGAATCTGGACGTCCGTGGCCAGAACGGGATCGGTCGGTGCCAATATCGCGCCAAGGAGAATCCCGGCGCCCAAAGGCAGGTGAAGCACGAAATAGCAGAATCCTGCAACGAGGGTAACGGTAATCGTCATCGATATCCAGGCCAGCCGAAATGACGGCTCCCAGCGCTCCCACGTAATCGGGACAGGCATCTTCACCCCGGCCGAGAAGAGCGAAATCAGCACCGCAATCTCGGTCACCACTTCCAGTACCGCCGCGTGCTCAAGCGGATCAAAGTGAACGATATCGAGGAAGGTGGTGCCGAGAAGTAACCCTACGGTCAGATAGAAAATCGCCGACGTGATGGGGAGACGCGAAATAGTCGTTGCCGCAAGCCCCCGAGCGAGCATGAGACATCCAATAAGGACAAACCAGTGGGCGTTGGTCATAGGGAGTTCCGGTAGGCAGTCTCAAGCCGACTACCGATCTGACTCGTCCTAAACCCGGTTTGATCCACTTATCTTCTGCAATGTCTCGTGGTTGTCGGCGCTTATCTGGTGGAAAAGGGATTTCCCCGTCAGAAATGGCGGAGCTCCTTGAGGAGCCTTCAACTCCAGCGAGCGGGACCAATGTTCATTCGGGAACCCCGGCCCAGCCGCCCGTTGAATGATGGCTGTGCAAACCGCCGCGGGGTGAGGCGAGCTTCGAGAGTTCATCCGCGGCTGCACCGCGTGTTGGAATGTGGCGCGGAAGGCTGCCCGCGCGGCGGTCTTTTGTACCGAGTCCGACAAATATCCTTCCGTGAGAGCGGGCACGCCTCCGCTCTTCGCCACCGATGACGCGGATGAACGCGGATCAGACAAGAAGCAGAACGGCTTGGCCTCGTCGGCGTATGGGACGCACTCCATGCGGTGAATGAAGGCGACGCTGATTTACAAGCGCACCAAGTACCTGAGAGCTGTGCAACGGGTGCTGGGACACTCCAAGTTGGAGAGCACGGTCAGGTATCTCGGCATCGAGGTGGATGACGCGTTGGAGATCTCAGAGCAGACGGAGGTGTAAAGACGCTGGCGGTCGTGCGCCGTATGGTGGGGCTGTCGCTGAACGACCGCTATCAGGCAAACTACCCAGCGCGTACTGCCGGCCAGCAAGCGACGTTGGTCATCGCGATCACCGAGTCATTCGAATGTCCGCTCCTCTAGTGACAAGGGACTTTGCCCCGCCAACGACGCACCTCACTTTCATCGGCCGAGCGGCTGTCCCGGCTTATCTGGTTGAGAATGGTGAGCAGCGTCCTTTCTAGGCAGCACAGATCTTTGCCACCTTCGTTAGAAGGGCGGAAGCACTCTCGCTTCACCTTGGGCTGGCCGGCCCGCCTGGGGAGCACGTTCGCGTCCTTCAGCCCTTTCATGGAGGCCACCGGGCCTTCAGCAGGCAGCACGGGGATCTTGTGGGTCGGCAACCCACTCCCTTGCGCACGGCACTCCGGACCACGGTTATGGACTAGGTGAAGGCGCTGAATGAAGGCGCTGAAGGCCGGCGTCGTGATTGACGATGTCGCCCACCAAAATCTCACTCCATCGGGACCGTCTGGTACGGCCCAACGTAGAGACAGCATCTGTTGGTTTCCCACCCACATCACGGTAGTCGAATCGTCGCCTATCGCTCCCCGTGGGCCCAATCCGGTGGCGACGTACGCACACCAAGACACTGGCACGCGCCTTGCAATACGACTAGTGAGCAAGGGACACGGCAACCGCGACATCCAATGCTCACTAACTCGACCTGAGCAAAGGAGCTTCATCATGACTACCCAAACCAACGAACGCGCGACCATTGTCATTCATGACCTGCCGGCCATCGAAGTCCCGGATTACGTCGAAATGTCCGCCATCAAGGGCGGCCAGATCGACCAGCGCCTCGCAGACTACATCCAGAACGTCTATCAGTACACGCATGACTGGGCAGGTGGGGCCCGCCCAGTCCCAAAGTACTGACGGCAGCGCCTCGCCGGCCGACTTCTTGCCATCGTGCGTTGGTCGGTCGGCATCCTATTGGCGATGTCGGCGCCGGCAGCGCCTATCAGCAAATGTGCATCAGCCCGGCGGGGTGATGCCGCCGTAGCCCATGCCCGGTCCTTCGGCGGCTACTCCGTAGCTTTTTGTTTTCGAGTCGCCCCTGGCGACCGACCTGGTTTCTGGCGGCTCCTATCCTGTCAACGGACATTAATCTCAGCGCTGTCAAATGACAGAGAAGGGTCGAAAGGGTGAGTAGCGTTTTTCGGTAAGCGGTCGCATGGACGCGTCGGCCCTGGATTTTTCGGCGGACCACATCGTATGTCGGCAATGCGAAGAGGTGCTGACTCTCAAGGCGCATACCGCCAATGACCGCAAAGGCCGAGATCCGGCAAATGGCAGCGTCGAGCGGGCGCTCGAATGTCGGCTCTGAAGCCGAGGGGACCGAACGGAAGTGGCCAAACGAGCTTCGCGGCATACTGCTTGGCAGCGGAGCGCAGCGCCTGTCTGTCAAAGTGGACAGGCGCTGGTTCTTCGCTTGCTTGTAGAGCCGATACCCTTGTATCTTCCAGATTGATCTTTATAAAAATGATTGGTGCGCTGTGGAGCTTGTGGGCGAAGGGCCGCGCGGTGGAAAAGTCGTCAGACTTTTCCACGGCAAGCGGCCCGGTGGCCGACAGGCCATCGTCCACAAATCCACAGCGCGAGTCGTTTCGGGCACGGCGGCGCAGCCTGTTACCCCTCGGGGCCTGCAAGCCCGTAACTGAGCAGATGGCGCGCCGTCGCGACCGTTCCTCCGGAGCCCGAACAGTTGCTGGACTGAAAAATCGCATTTGCAAGGATGGGAGGGTAGGAACATGCCCGAAGCGATCGTGGTGGGTATCGACATTGCCAAGCTGAGTTTCGATGCTGCCTTGGGTGTGATGACGGATGTGCGGACGTTTCCCAACGACGACGCCGGCCATGAAGCGCTGATCACGACCTTGGCTGGGCGGACGGTCGAGCTGATCGTGATGGAAGCCACCGGTGGCCTCGAGCGGGATCTGGCCTGTGCGCTGCAGGCAGCCGGGTTCGCCGTCGCCGTGGTCAATCCGCGCCAGGCACGCGACTTTGCCCGCGCCATGGGCTATCTGGCCAAGACGGACCGCATCGACGCGCGCGCCCTGGCGGCGCTGGCCCAGGTGTTGGTGCGTCACCCCGAGCGCGACAAGTTCGTCAAGGCCCTGCCCACCGCCGAGCAACAGGCACTGCAGGCGCTGGTGGCCCGGCGTCGGCAGTTGGTGACGATGCTGGTGGCCGAGCGCCAGCGCTTGGCGGTCAGCCATAAGGCTGCCCGTGCCAGTATCGAGGCCCTCATCAAGGCCATCCGTCAGCAGCTCGATACGGTCGAGGCCCAACTGGCCAGCCACATCGACAGCCATCATGCCGCACTCGCCCGCCAGCTCGCGAGCGTGCGCGGCATCGGGCCGGCCACCCTCACCACCCTGATCGCCGACGTGCCGGAACTGGGCACCCTGTCCCGGCGCGAGATCGCCGCTTTGGTCGGGCTCGCCCCTTTCAATCGCGATTCCGGACAGATGCGCGGTAAGCGCAGCATCTTCGGCGGGCGCGCCGACGTTCGGCGCGCCCTCTACATGGCCACGCTCGCCGCCATCCGATTCAATCGTGTGATCGGGCACTTCTACGAGCGCCTCGTCACCGCAGGAAAGCCCAAGAAGGTCGCCATCGTCGCCTGCATGCGCAAGCTGCTGACCATCCTCAATGCGATGGTCCGATCCGGCGCCTCTTGGGACGATTCGATTCATCTCGCTTGACTTGAAAGACAGTTGCTCAGCTCATCGCACCTGCTCGAACTGCTCGCGCAGGTTCTCCACGGTGTCGCGCTCCCCGCGCACGTGGAAGAACGCGCCCTCGTCGTCGGCCCGCTCCTCCATCACCTCGCAGTTCGCGTAGATGTCCTTGCGCCATTGCTGTGCCGACCAGGGAAGGAAGAGTTCGGCGGCGACAAGGTCCTGCTGGAAAAAGGCGATGATCCGCTGGCGCAGCTTCGCCACGTCTTCGGGACGACGGGCGCTCATCACGACGCAGTCCGGGTACTGCGCCCGCAACGCCGCTTCGCGTTCGGCTTGCGCCTGGGCATCGCCGACGTGGTCGATCTTGTTGAAGACGCGCAGGCGCGGCAGCACATCGGCGCCGATTTCCGCAAGCACCTGGTCCGTGACCTCCCGCTGGCGCTCGAAACCGGGATCGCTGGCGTCGATGACGTGGAGCAGTAGCGATGCATCCAGCGCTTCATCGAGCGTCGACTTGAATGACGCGACGAGCCCGTGCGGCAGGTTCTTGATGAATCCGACCGTGTCGCTGACGAGCACCCTCGGCACGCTCTCCGGGTAGAGGACCCGCACGGTGGTGTCGAGCGTCGCGAAAAGCTTGTTGGCGACCAACACCTCGCTGCCGGTGAGCGCCCGCATCAAGGTCGACTTGCCGGCGTTCGTATAACCGACGAGCGCCACGTTCGCGAGGCTCTGACGCCCTTGTCGACGCGCGCGCTGCGTCTTGCGCTCGACCTCCATCGCATCGATTTCCTCCTGCAGTTCGGCGATGCGGTCTCGCACTTTGCGTCGGTCGAGCTCGGTGTGCGATTCACCCGCCCCGCGGCCGCCGGTGCCGCTGCGCTGCCGACCTTGCGGTCCCGCGAGCTTCGCCGCCTCACGCAGGCGCGGGGCCATGTAGCCGAGGCGTGCGATCTCCACCTGCGCGCGGGCTGCGCGGGAGCGCGCATTGCGATGGAAGATTTCAAGGATGACCATCGTGCGGTCCGTCACCTCGCAGCCCACCTCCAGCTCGAGGTGGCGCGCCTGCGACGGCGAAATCTCGTGGTCGACCAGGATCACGTCGATCTCGTGGGACTTGCCGTCGACGACGCCACCGCCATTGACGAACTCGTGGATCTCCTGCCGCTTTCCGGTGCCGAGGTAGGCGGTCGTATCGAAGCCGGAACGCTTCTGGATGAAGGTGTGGACGACCGTCAGCCCCAATGTTTTCGCAAGTTCGCGCAGCTCGGTCAGTGACGCCTCGAACTCGACATCGCTCACGTTCGGCAGTTGTACGGCGGCGACGACGGCGTACGTGGGCTTTCCCTGGACTTCGCTTTGCATTAGGAGATTGCGTCTCGTGAGTGGGCAAAGCCGGATAGTACACTTCGACGACGGCCTATTCGGTGAACTTCGCCAAAGCACGTATCCTTGCGTCCGTCCCGATTCGGTCGAGCTCCGCAGTGCGGTCGCCGCGCGCGTTCTTTTCCCTATCCGCCCGCAACCGCAAACCCCCTATCAGAGCCCTAATTTCATGATCACCCTCAAGGACGTCACCCTTCGCCGGGGCGCCAAGGTGCTGCTCGACCGCACCTCCGTCACCCTCAACCCCGGCGAAAGGGTCGGCCTGGTCGGGCGCAACGGTGCCGGCAAGTCCTCGCTGTTCGGCCTGCTCAACGGTACGCTGCATGAAGATGCGGGCGACTTCCACATGCCGGCGGCCTGGCGCATGGCCGAGGTCGCGCAGGACATGCCGGAAACCAGTCAATCGGCCACCGACTTCGTGATCGAGGGCGATACCGCCCTGCTCGCCGCACAGCAGGAAGTGGCGGCCGCCGAAGCCAGCGACGACGGCGAACGCATGGCCTACGCCTACATGGCCCTGCACGACGCCGGCGCGCACGACGCGCAAGCACGGTCCCAGGCGCTGATCCTCGGGCTCGGCTTCAAGACCACCCAACTGTGCAACCCGGTGAACAGCTTCTCCGGCGGCTGGCGGATGCGCCTGCAACTGGCCCGGGCCCTGATGTGCCCGTCCGACCTGCTGCTCCTCGACGAACCGACCAACCACCTCGACCTCGACGCCCTCGTCTGGCTCGAAGCCTGGCTCAAGCGCTACGCGGGCACGCTGGTCGTGATCAGCCACGACCGCGAATTCCTCGACGCGATCACCGACGTCACGGTGCACATCGACAACCACAAGCTGACCCGCTATGGCGGCAACTACTCCACCTTCGAGGACACGCGCGCCCTGCAGCTGGAGTTGCAGCAGAACGCCTACGCCAAGCAGCAGGACAAGATCGCCCACCTGCAGAAGTTCATCGCCCGCTTCAAGGCCAAGGCGAGCAAGGCCAAGCAGGCCCAGAGCCGCGTCAAGGCGCTGGACCGCATGGACAAGCTCGCGCCGATACTCGCCAGCGCCGACTTCACCTTCGAGTTCAAGGAGCCGCTCAACCTGCCCAACCCGATGCTGGCGATGGAAGATGCCTGCTTCGGCTATCCGGCGCCCGAGGGGGCCCCCGCCGGCACGCCGCCGACGGTGATCGTGCGTGGCGTGAACAAGTCGGTGATGGCCGGCGAGCGCATCGGCATCCTTGGCGCCAACGGCCGAGGCAAGTCCACGCTGGTGAAGACCATCGCCCGCGATCTCGCCCCCATCAGCGGCATCGTCACCGAGGGCAAGGGGCTGCGCATCGGCTATTTCGCCCAGCAGGAACTGGACGTGCTCCGCCCGCAGGACAACCCGCTCGAACACATGGTGCGCATGGCCCGCGAAGGCCTGCGCGCCGGCCAGAGCGGTCGCGAGCAGGATCTGCGCACCTTCCTGGGCACGTTCAATTTCAGCGGCGACATGGTCCAGCAGCCGGTCGGCACCATGAGCGGCGGAGAAAAGGCCCGCCTCGTGCTGTGCATGCTCGTGTGGCAGCGCCCCAACCTGCTGTTGCTGGACGAACCGACCAACCACCTCGACCTCGCAACCCGGGAAGCCCTGGCAATGGCGCTCAACGAATTCGAGGGCACGGTGATGCTGGTCTCCCACGACCGGGCCTTGCTGCGCTCGGTGTGCGACGAGTTCTGGCTGGTGGCCCGCGGCGGCGTCGAACCCTTTGACGGCGACCTCGACGATTACCAGCAATACCTGCTCGACGAAGCCCGCCGCGCCCGCGAAGAGCTCAAGGCCTCACTCAAGAACCCGAAGCACGAGGCCGCTCCGGCACCGGCTGCCGCCCACCGGATCAGCACCGAGAAGCTCAAGAACCTCAAGCGCGACCTGGGCAAACTGGAGCTAGCGATCCTGGAAGCACAAGCGCGCAAGCACGCCATCGAAGCCCGGCTCGCCAGCGCCCCACCGGTGCAGCAACTTGCCGAACTGGGAGCCGAGTTGCAGCAGATCGACGAAACCCTGAACGCCCAGGAGGACAGCTGGCTGCGGCTTTCCGAGGAGATCGAAGCGGCAAGCCAGGGCTGACGCCGCCAAGGGGCTATTCAGCGATATCGACTCCCGCCCTGCGCGCGCCGCCTCGATGACCTGCATCACCTCGTTCAGGTCGGCAAGCTTCTCGTCGCGCTTGAAATGCCCGGTCAATTCGATGTCCGGGTGCAGGCTGCCGGACTCGTAGTGCGCCCAGATTTCCCTGCCGTAATCGGTCGTCAGGAGCTCCGGCGCGAACTGGCCGAAGTAGGCGGCGAGGTTGTCGACGTCCCGCTCCAGCATGCGGCTGGCGTTGTTATTGGCCGTCGCGTCGATTGCCTGCGGCAGGTCGATGATCACCGGCCCGTCGGCATCGACCAGGATGTTGTATTCGGACAAATCGCCGTGGACGATGCCCGCACACAGCATGCGCACCACCTGTTGCACTAGAAAGGCGTGGTGTCGCCGCGCATCCTCTTCGCTCATCACGATGTCGTTGAGCCGGGGTGCCGGTTCCCCGTTCTCATCGGCCACCAGCTCCATGAGCAGCACGCCTTCGTGGAAGTTGTACGGTATCGGCACGCGCACGCCGGCCGCCGCCAGGCGATAGAGCGCATCGACCTCGGCGCTTTGCCAGGCGGCCTCCTGCTCCTGCCGACCATAGCGCGAACCCTTTGCCATCGCACGCGCCTGCCGGCTGTTCTTGACCTTGCGGCCTTCGGTGTAGTCGACGGCCTGACGGAAGGCGCGCTTGTTGGCCTCCTTGTAGACCTTGGCGCAGCGCACTTCGTCGCCGCACTCGACGACGAAGACCATCGCCTCCTTGCCGCTCATCAACTGACGCGTGACGCGGTTGACGAGACCGTCCGTCACCAGCGGCTCGATTCTGCTTGGCGTTCTCATGCTCTCGTCCTGATGAACTGCGTGGAATTGGGCATAACCGAACAGCTTACACCCTTACCGCCTCATGTCGGGGCAGAGCGCATGGCGCCACACTAGACATCGTTGCCGACGAATACGATCCCCATGGCCTCCTGGCGGCCTACGACGCTGCGGGCGAAGAACTGGCCCGGCTGCGCGTGGATACGGGATTCAGACTGACAACGGCCAGCGCGCATGCGTGGCTCGAGGGTGACTTCCGCCGGCCCGGCTGATCAATGGACCTACCGCCACCTTCGAGGTGGTCTTCTTTGCGGCGACACCTGTTCGGCCTGACCCGCCGTTGGTCCGGCGCGCGCAATCAGGCGGCAATGGGCCGGGTACCTGTCGTTCACCTGTTTGTCGCGGTCATCGACCGCTTGTCACTTCAGGCTACAGCCGGATCCGACCCACTGCTGCCGGCCGCGTCAACAGAGTACCGCGTACTCCGCGACATCAGCGAGGCGCTGGGTAGCCAGCGGCGGACGTTGAAGGTGTTGCGGTCGCCCTCAGAGTGCTTGGCCGTGCCTCGGACCGCGATCGCGCGCAGGCCGCAGGTAATCCCGCCCTGCGCAGCGTCGACAATTCTTACAGATGACTGGAGTTTCCGCGCCAGAAACGTCGGCCGCGGCACAAACACGTCGAAATTCGAGCGTCGGCACGTTCTCTGCATGACATCGGCGGACAGCAATAGCCTGGAGGAGATCATGCTGCGCACACTGCTGGCGGTCCTCGCGACCTGCTTCTGCCTACCCGCTTCCGCGGTCCCCATCACCTACATATTCTCGGGGGTGGTGACGGACGATCGTTTCGGCACCGGAGTCTCGACCTTCACCGGCGAGTTCGTCTTTGATTCAGCTGCGCCGGACTTGGACCCCAACACAAGTTTTGGCCTCTATTCGGGACCGGGGTTCCGGATGAGCGTCGAGTTCGACGGCGGCGTCGTCTCGGGAGCTGTCGAACCGATTGCGATCTTCGTCGGCAACGACATCAACGACCCCGGCACCGATGAATTCTCCGTTCTAACCGAGGGGGACCAGGACTTCTCCCTGCCCCTCGTGCTTCAGGATTCTTCCCTCACCATTTTCACCTCGGACGCCCTGCCCGCGTTTGCGCTTTCGCTTGCCGCGTTCGACTTCAAAGACTTTGGCTTTTTTTCATCTGCTATTTCTGATATTCGGGTAGCAATCTTAGGTGAAGTCACAACTCTCCGCTGTGTCAGCGGCTGCGCGCCGGCCGCCGTGCCGGAGCCCGGGACGCTGATGCTGACGACCGCCGCACTGGCCGCGTTCGCGCTGCGCCGTCGCCTATCGGCCGGGCACGGCTCGCGTTGATCGGCTACGCTGTCACCGACCGGCACATAGGAGCCAGTTGATGATCGGCACAATGGAGCCAGCGCGTGATCGGCACATTGAGGCCAGGGCGTGATCGGCACATAGGCGCCAGCGCCGGATCGGCGTAATGGAGCCAGCAAAGTTCTGACGGACGTCTCGACCTTGAGCGGTCCATCGCTACCCTGCCGGGTTTTGGTTTGGCAGGAGGGAGCCGGTGGCCCGCAGGAGCATCGAGATGTACGAGTACCGCCAGGCCCTGATGCGCATGCGCCAGGGCGACTCCGAGCGCGAGATTGCGCGCGCGAAGCTGATGGGACGGGCCAAGGCCGCCCGTTTCCGCGAATTGGCCGCAGCCCGCGGCTGGCTCGATCCGGAGCACCCGGTTCCGGAAGATGCCGAGATCGCCGCGGCGATCGGCAGTCCGCGGCTGCCGGTGACGGCGCAATCATCGATCGCCGCGTTCCGGCCGCTGGTCGAGCAGTGGCTCGCACAGGGGGTCTCCGGCGTGGTGATCCACGCCACCCTTAAACGTGAGCACGGCTTCACCGGGCACTATTCCAGCGTGCGCCGGCTTGTCGCCACGATCGAGCGCGAGCGCCCGCCCGAGGCGACCGTGCGGCTGTCGTTCGCGCCTGGCGAGGCAGCGCAGGTCGATTTCGGCGCCGGCCCGCAGCTCGTCGATCCCGCCTCCGGTGAGCTGCGCCGCACGTGGGCCTTCGTGATGACGCTGTGTTTCTCGCGGCACCAGTACGTCGAGTTCGTGTGGGATCAGAGCGTGCGCACCTGGCTCGGCTGCCATCGGCGCGCCTTCGAGTGGTTCGGCGCGGTGCCTGCGCGCCTCATCATCGACAACGCCAAGTGCGCCATCACCAAGGCGTGCGCGCACGACCCCCAAGTGCAACGTGCTTACGCCGAATGCGCCGAAGGCTACGGCTTTCGCATCGACGCCTGTCCGCCCCAGGAGCCGCAGAAGAAGGGCATCGTCGAGGCGGGCGTCAAATACGTCAAAGGCAACTTCCTGCCCACGCGCAGCTTCCGCGATCTGGCCGATCTGAACGCGCAGGCGCGTGACTGGGTGTTGAAGGAAGCCGGGCTGCGCATTCACGGCACGACACGCATCAAACCGCTGGACAGCTTCGCCGTCGAGCGCAGTGTGCTGCGGCCGTTGCCCGCAGTACCGCCGGATCTGGGCACTTGGCATCAGGTGTCGGTGCATCGCGACTGCCACGTCAGCTTCGAGCGCGTGCTGTACTCCGTGCCATTCACCTTGGTCGGCAAGAGTTTGTGGTTGCGCGCGACCGACAGCGTGGTCACGGTCTATCAGGACTTCAAACCCGTTGCCACGCATGCCCGCGCCCGTCGTCCCGGCGAGCGGCGCACCGTCATCGATCATCTGCCGCCCTCGGCGCAACGTTTCTTCGCGCACGACCGCAGTTGGTGTCTGCAACAGGCCGCGGAGATCGGAACCGCGTGCGCCCAGCTCATCGGGCGCCTCTTGAGCGACCGCATCAGTGAGCGGCTGCGTGCCGCGCAGGGCGTGCTGCAGCTGAAGAGCCGCTACGGCGCTGCGCGCCTGGAGGCGGCCTGCGAGCGTGCACTCGCCCACGACAGCCCGCATTACCGCACCGTCAAGACCATCCTCGCCGGCGGCCACGACTTGCAGCCGCTCACCCCCGTGAGTACCGAACCCTACGCCGGCCGCGCCCGTTTCGCCCGTGCGACCGCGGCGCTCTTCGCCGACGATCCGACGTCGTTTCACTGACCGGGTGCACCGCGCGCCCCCTTTACCCAAGGAGTCCCACCATGAATCCCGCCACCGAACTGGCACCGCAACTCAAACAACTGCGCCTTTCCGGCATCCTCGATTCGCTCGACGCGCGCAATCGCCAGGCGATCGACGCGAAGCTCGCCTATACGGAATTCCTCGCGCTGCTGATCCAGGACGAGGTCGCGCGGCGCGAGCAGAAGAAGTTCGCCACGCGGCTGCGTCGCGCCGCGTTTCGCGCTACCAAGACGCTCGAAGGCTTCGAGTTCGACCGGCTGCCCTCGACCAACCGCGCGTTGGTGCATGATCTCGCGACCGGGCGCTACATCGATGAACGTGCCCCGGTGCTCATCGTCGGCCCCTGCGGCACCGGCAAGAGCCATCTCGCGCAGGCGCTCGGGCACTGCGCGGTGCGCCAGGGTCACGACGTCGTCTTCGCGTCCTGCTCGCAGTTGCTCGCGAGCCTCAATGCGGCGCGGGCTACCGGAGCCTATGAACGGAAGCTCCAGCAACTGGCGCGCGTGCCGGTCCTCATCATCGATGACTTCGGGCTGAAACCGCTGCGTTCGCCCGCCGACGAAGACCTGCATGACCTGATCGCCGAACGTTACGAGCAGGCCGCCACCGTCGTCACCAGCAACCTCGACTTCACCGAGTGGGACCAGGCCTTCCCGGGTAACCGCCTACTTGCTTCCGCCACCGTCGATCGCCTGCGTCACAACGCCTACTGCCTGACGCTCGACGGGGCTTCCTACCGCTCGCCCCGACACGGTCCAAACAAGGCCAAAACAGCCCTTGCCAGCACCCCGAAAAACAACGAATCTTGAACCCCCGCAGACGTTCGTCAGAGCCCCTTCCAGCTGGCTCCTATATGCCGATCATCGGTGGCTCTATTGTGCCGGTCAGTGACATACGCCGACTGCACCGGTTCGATCAGCCCGGGGCCCTGCGACCGCGGATTACCCACCGCCTTGCCCACCGGATACGCTTCCATGGGATCTGCTGGATAGGGCGTCATGAGCTCGCTGGCGATCCCTGGATCGGTCGGGCTCCGCCCAAACCCGCCCTCGCCGGGAGGCAGCCGCCGGGGGATGGCGTCCAGCGCGGCCCGTTCATCCCCGACGAGTACAACCTGCTCGATGCCTCGGGTAACAGCCGTATAGATCCGGGCGGCTGTGCGGTGCTGGCGGCCACCAAGGTCGAGGAGATCGAGCGGGCGGAGTGGCAGGATCTCGGCATGCCGGAAACGCTGTGGGTGAATCGGGTGAAGGAGTTCGGTCCCCTGATCATTTCCATCGACACCAAGGGCACCAATCTCATCGAGCAGAACAAGGCCCGCTTCAACGAGCGCAAGAACCCGGCAATCGAGCGGATCAAAAGCCAGGTTCGATTCATCAAGTAGCAAAATAACGTGCCGGGCGGGACGGGCGACAGATCAAGACTTCACTGAAGGAGGCAACGCGACGAGCGATAGCTACTTGGAGGGAGCGGCCACAAATCTGACCGCTCGGTAGGAGTGCTGACCGGCGGGTTGTGGCCGTTGTGATCAGCTGATCATAACGGCCGAGGCTGTGTAAAAACGGTTCAACCTGCGCTGCCCGGCGTCCGCGTCGGCAGGACTCTTGGCAATTCAAGTCATTCGCTGGCGGCGAGGCGGCGTTATTGAGGACGTAATAGACCTGCTTCAGGCCCGCATCGCTGCCATCAGTGCCTCGTTTCCCATCAGATTCATTACTCGCTTCAGGTTGTACGCCAGAACGTGCAAACTCATCTCCGTTCGGACGCGTTCGAGGCCCTTGGTCAGAAAGTGGGTCGCGCCCATCCACGCCTTGAGGGTGCCGAAGGGGTGTTCGACCGTCCGACGTCGGATACGCATACTGTCCGGCGCTTTATCGAGCCGCGCCTGCATGACCTCCAGCTCTTCCTCATGCACCCAGCGGCTCACACGCCGATAGTCACTCGGGGTGCATTGGTGCTTGAGGGCACATCGCGGGCAGGATGAGCTCCAGTAGCGATTCATCGTCAGCCTCGCCTCGACTCGCGCAAAGCGCCAGATCAGGCGCTCGCCGGCTGGACAGACGTACTCGTCGTTGTCACGGTCGTACACGAAGTCTGCCCGGTCGAACCGCCCCTCGGCTTTCGCGTTGGAAGTCGTGCTTTTCGGAACGAGCGGCACGACGCCGGCTTTGTGGCAGGCGAGGATTTCCTCGCTCTTGAAATAGCCCCGATCGGCGATTGCCGTGAGGTACTCCACTCGCATCGCCTTGCGGGCCTGCTTGCCCATCTTGCTCAGTTGATCTCGGTCCAGCCCGTCGTTGGTTACCTCGTGGGCGACGATCAGGTGGTTCTTGGTCTCGACGGCCGTCTGCACGTTGTAGCCGACGATGCCCGTGCCCCGCGTCTTCATCGAGCGGGCGTCGGGATCCGTGAGGGAAACCTGCTTGTCGGGCGCGTTCTCGAGCTGCACGCCGATCGCTTCGAGTTCCTTCATTCGCGCCTTCAGCGTCGTAATCTTGTCCTGCAGTCGCTCCTTCTTCGCCTGGGCCACAGCCGGCTCTTGCCGGTCAGCGCTGTCCATCTCGACCAGGTAGCGCTCGATGCTCGATTCGATCTCTTCCATGCGCCGTTGCAGCTTGGCGCTGGTGAAGTTGCGATCGCGGTTATTGACTGCCTTGAATTTGCTGCCGTCGATCGCGACCACCGCTTCGGCGAACAGTCCCAGTTCGCGGCACAGCACGACGAACTGGCGACAGACGCCACGGATGCCCTTCGGATTGTCCTTGCGGAAGTTGGCGATGGTCTTGAAGTCGGGCGTCAGGCGTCCGATGAGCCACATCAACTCCAGGTTGCGCTGAGCTTCGCGCTCCAGGCGCCGACTCGACTGGATCCGGTTCAGGTAGCCGTAGATGTAGAGTTTGAGGAGCGCGGCCGGATGGTAGGCGGGGCGTCCGGTGGCCGCTGGATCGACGCCAGCGAAGCCCAGCTTGCGCAGATCAAGCTCATCGACGAAGACGTCGATCACCCGTACCGGATTTGTCTCGGCGACAAAGTCATCCAGACTCTCGGGTAGTAATGCGCTCTGTGTCCGGCACTGTCCTTCGATGAATCGTTTCATGGCACCCGATCACCCTGACAACAATGCCAATATCATGCCATAAGAGGCGTTTTTACACAGCCTCGGCCATCAGCGGTCGGTCGTGGTTACATTTCGATCTCAAGAGACGGGACCAGCTCCAATCCGCTTGAATGGCCGGTTTTCGGCGGCCAACTTGAACCGAGCCTTGGCTCGACCGGTCAGGAGCGGCCGGCCGTCATCGATACAGATAGCGGCCATTCGGGCGGGACGGTATGCTCTATGCCTACGTGCCACATGGATCGGTTCATCCTGCCCTGCCGTCGGCTGGTGCTCTCCCTGTGGTGTTATTTTGCATTGCGCGTTTAGAGGTATCTATGCGTCTCATACCCGTCTTGTTGTTATCAGCCCTTCTCTGTGCGTGCGCCACTCCGGTTAGTCATTCGAATGTTCCTCTGTCAACTTACGACAAAGACACCGAATATGGGCTAGAAAGTCGTCCTGACGGTTTTGGAATTACCGTCTATTACTCCCGCTATCAATTCATTCCAGAGAGTGACGCTGTTGCAACCGCATGCAAATCTGCTCTGACTTCTATCGCATGGGAAATCTCAGAGAAAAAAGGCAAGCAAATCGAGCAAATCAACGAGCAACGCATAAGAATTTCCATGGGGCGGAACGGCATTTCTGGAATTACATCTTGCCAAGCGTTCGCGGTGGCAAAGTGGAAACAGTGATCATGCCTGTGACATAGTATTCAACCTCGCTCCCTTTGGTCGCTGGGCTGCGCGACAAAGCAGCGCAGCCCCGGTTAGCTATATTAGCCACCTTAGGATTTGATATGCCATTTCGTGTCCGATTTTTCCCGCACAACGATCTACTAAACCTCGCCTGGCATCATTTATCCACAGTTGAGGAGAAGCTCATAGCTGATCATCAGGAGGGAATAACATTAGACTGTATGAGTTGCCTCTTGGCTCTCGGCGTCGCAGTCGAGGCGATTGTCAACTTTGTCGGGACGCGCATCCTTGATGACTGGCCCGAGCGGCGAAACTTCCCCCAAAAACTACAACTACTTGCCGAAACACTTCACATACCGTTGGATCACTCCGTCGACCCATTACGAACTATTGGGATTATTCGAGAGGTTCGGAACTCCATGGCGCATGGCCGCCCTATGGAGTTTCAAAGCCCAGCTAAATCCAGAGGTGAGCTTCGCGCGGCAATGGCTGCGCCATGGGGGGCTCATGCTACACCTGAGTTCGCTCGCCACGGCATGCAGCAGGTAAGGACCTTTCGCAACGATCTTTTCGCCGCCGCAAACATTCGGCACGGTAGCGCTTTGACTTCGGCTATCGGTGGCCTGCAATGAGGCTCTGCATCCAATTTGAAACGCAACCAGCCAATCATGCCTCGTCCATGCCTTTGGTCTAACATTACGTTGCAGCGGACGAGGGGGTCCGATGCTTCGAACTGGCCGACTCGCGCGGCCGCCGCTGAACGTAACGTTAACCACTCCTCCAGTCATGTCACTGAGTAAAAATCAACTGGTTCAGGAAAGCGCGCTCCTCGCTCATTGCAAGGCGAACCAGGGTCCAGCCATTAACGTACTCAATGCTAACCGCGCGCCATGCGCAACAACATACCGTCAGACATTCTGTGATGCTGCTGCAGACCTAATTTGCCTCTATCGTTCTGCCGAAGTTCAAAATCCTGTCGTTCGTCTTTCTGAACAATTTATGAAGAACGGTATCCTCTCGTGTCGCGGCAACGACATGAGCCTGGCCGTTACCGACTATTTGTATCGCAAATTCCTGCTCAAGCTGCTTCGCGGGAACGAATACCGTGTCCTCCTCGATATCACAACGGAACGATGCCCGATCTGCAACCGGCGTAAGAAGAATCTAGCTGCCCACATGAGGGACGCGCACCCCACGGCTACTGGCACCAATAATGGCTAGCCTGGCGCTCAACCGCGCTCCCTCCGGTCGCTGGACGCTGTACGATAAGGCCGCGCAGTGCCGGTTAGCTCATTCGTTGAGCGGCTGGTTTCCGGCCGCGAACTACGAAAGTTGGTCGTCGCGTCCCGACCCAATGCGGAAAGCTGTCGCTAAACTTTATTTTATACGTCGTTCGTCAGGCCAAGTGCGGCGTATTGCTTTTCGATCTCGGGTAGGGTCAGATAGTAGTTTACCCACTTGTTTGGAGCGCGCAGGTACTGGACGAAAATAACAGGGTTGTTTGGCGTACTTTTGGAGCCGCTGAAGTCGACCAACTGAATCTCTTGACAGTACGGCTCACGGCGTACGATCTCTGCGGCCCGAGTGAGATATGCAGCGTATTGCTTCTGCTCAGGCTTGAGGTAGTCTGGAAGAATCGCGCCGTCATTAATCGGTGCGTAATTCGCCTTGTGCCGTGGGGCTGATCCATAGTGTTCGGGAATGCCTACGGACTTCAATGCATAGGATGACTGTGGACTCACTACCTGCTGATAAGTCACACCGCGTCCCGCCAGAGCTTCCATAACGGCCATCATCGTGGATTCAGGGCAACGTAGGCCAAAGTAGATGACCTTCACCGCTCTGTAGTCATGCTTGTGCAGCCCCGGTGGTTGGGTTATGACGCGAACTTCCTCCTCATAGGACCACGGCTTTGACTTCACTGCCAGCATCTTCCGAAGAACGGTGACTGGCGAGTCAGCGGAGAGCAGATCGTTCGAGGCAACGGTTGGCGCCGCATTGCTGTACTGAACGTCCAGCACCTGATGGACGTTTGGCTCAAAGTCAACCAATTTCTGCGTGTCGTAGCCGATGCAGAACCCGCGATGCGAACCACCGTAGTGCGCCCAGATGAGCTCCTGCAACGGGTTGTAGCTCAGCGAGAAGACGCCGCTCTTGTCGACAAACGCCAGCACTTCTTCCGCGGCTCTTGACACACCGTCTAGAGACCCTGAGGCGCTCGGTACAGCGGACGAGACAAGCCTCTTGACCAGCGAGAACTGGGCGTCAAGTGATCTTCGATCAAAGCGACCTTCAAAGGGATCGTTCAACGAATGACGGTCGGCTGCATAGAAAACAGCGTCCGCCAGGGACTGGAGGTCCCGCGGCAGAGTGTTTGGGTCGCCGCTACGGTACTTGTAGGCGAGGCGGCCACTGGAGCGCGCTTTCACGACGTATAACACCTGAATTAAGCCGCGCCGCGAAGCGACGTCGGCATGGATGATGAATTGTTAGGTGGCTACACAAAGAACGTCGTGACGCTCTTGCCTGCCTTAGTGATTGTCTCTTCTATTTCGTTGCATCGGGCCAACGCATCATTGGCGAACTGCTCATCTTCCTCAATTAGCCGAAGAAAACGCGGCTTGTGATGAGCCAGTCCGGATTGCCCCATCTCATATGTCTCGTCCAAAAGTGAACACGCCTGTCGCTGGCAGCCCTCCAAGTACGCCAGATCAGACTTGAGTCGATTGGCCTCGCCCACTAGAGCTGACCTACCACTTTCCGGCGCAGAATTGATCCTACTGAGTTGTACCTTGACTCGTTGTTCCAGGCGTTCAAACAATTTCCTTGCCCTATTGATCCTAACCAAGAACTCCGACTTTTCGCGCGAGAAGGCGATGCGCGACTCTTCCTCCTTGACGCGCACAGCATAGCGATACGCGCGATAGCTGATCCACGCCGACAGCAGTGAACCGACTAGAGCGAATGCTGCGATAAGGTCAGATGCGTCCATAGCCGCCTAACTTTGTTTTCTGCCGGCAGTTCTGTCGCATAAAATCGAAATGCCGGATAACATTTTCTGAAAGTTGATGTTTAGAAACAGAAACTATGCGCAGGGCAAAATAACAAGACAGGAAAAGCCGCAGCCGACGGCATAGTGGGGTGACGCGACCCATGTGGCACATAGGTAGCAAGCATACCGCCTCGCCCGGATGGCCGCTATGTGGATCGGGTGGCGAATGGCGGCTTATGGCCGGAGGCGTGAGGTCACGAACGGCAGCTTCGTGGCGGCGGAAATCGCGAAAGCCCCGGCCGCCTGTATGGCGGCTTCAGAGAAGCCCGTATGGCCGCTGTGGGTCGAAAGTTCGCGTTCGCCGGATAGGGAAGCTGCCGTCCGTTGCCTCGCGAGGCTGAACGACAGGTAACCGACGCATTCCCGCCCGATGGAGCGCCGCCGCCCAACGGCAGGTCAGGCCGATTTCCTGCCAAGCAGCCGTTCCCCTCTCATCTTTCGTTGTGTGGTTTCGAACTGCGCACCCGACCCCAAGCTCGACGGCCGTGCCTATCGTGGATATTCGGGACCCGCATTGCATTGCCTCCTGACCAAAGCAGACGCCCGCCTGACTGGGCTCCGGCATGTCATTCGCAACGTTTTCGAAACGTTACGTCATCGGGCATCTAACGGCTACCTCTCCCTCTCGTTCGTCATCGAGCAAGCGTCGCCTTGATATCGGCATTCATCGCCTGCCCAATGCCAATTTGGAGCGCCCGAATGTACAACTGGGCTGTCCGCTGCTTTGCGTTCATGATCAGCGTTCCGTGGTATCGGCGGTTGAAAAGCTTGGCGGGACAGTTCGACAGGGTCACATCGAGGTTCAGCATCGTCGGGGTGTAACCCGGTGAAGCCAGGCCGAGCAACCGACAGCTGTTTTCTGCGCTCCCACCTGTTACCTTTCCGTCCTCGGCGATCATGAGCTCGGTAAACGCGATGAAGTGGATGCCCTCCGATTGCAGCATGTTGCTGTTCATGATCTGAAATTGGGTCTGACCGCTCCACGGGCCATACGGGCTCGTGTAGCCGCCGCCGACCACTTTCTGCGTCCGAGGGGCCGAATTCGGGACTGCGCCGCCGATCTCTTGGATAACAGGCTTCGCGCAAGGAGCGTCCGTATAGGTGACGTTGCCGCCCTGCTCGCATCGATAGATTGTCTGGGCCGCCGATGGAGCTGGCACGCTGCCGGACACGATTGCCACCAGTGCCGCAAGGACGCAGGACGCTCGGACAGGAGATGTGGTCATGCACTCGCTCCGGTCATGGCCTTGCAGAGGCGCGCATGGGCAGCTTGCCCTTGCACTTCGGGTAAGTCACACACCCCCAGAACGCCCCCCGCTTGCTATCCCGCGCAGTCATGCGATCGCCGCAGCTCGGACACGTCGGCGTCGTCCAGTCGCCCGCCGTCGCGAATTCCAGCGGCCGCCTGCTCGCGTCCTCCGGCAGCCGCTGCAGCATCGCGAGGAAGAGCTTGCCGTCGAGCAACATGATGCGGTTCTCAGTGGCGAAGGCGCGGGCGTCGTCGGTGTAGCCGTTGGGGGCCATGAAGAAGGCCTTGTCGACCTTCTCGTGGGCCATCACGCCGCGCAGCTCGCGCACCTCCTTGACGCCCACCGGCTTGTTCCATGCCTTGCATTGGACGATGGCAGTGGCGTGGGTGGGGTCGGCGTCGTCCTGGAAGAGGTGGATGTCGATGCCGCCGTCGACGCCGAGGCGGGTGGTTTCGGCGCGGATGCCTTTTTCGCGGTAGAAGGCGCAGCAAAGGTCTTCGAAGCGCTTCCATTCGACGCGGTCGAGGACGTCGAGTGACCAGCTTTCGGGGCGTGGCGGGCGCGGCGGCACGCCCGGGACGACGGACGGGATCCAGACGTTGTCCTGCGTGGAAGGCGGCGTTGCCGGGTGGGCGGACGCGGCGGGTTCGCGCCGGCCGGTGGCGGAGGGGCGCTCTGCGCCGACACTGCACGGCGTGCTTGCCGATCGCTGGAACGCGATGCCCGCGCCCGCGGTCGGCGCCTGCTTGACGAAGCGGATGACCGCGATGAACGCGAAAACGAAGGCGACCAGCCATGCGAGCGGGGTGAACACCGTGCCGATGGGGCGAAGGACCGGGCTGCTGCCGAGAAACGCTGGAACGAGCACGGCGCCCCCGAAAACGCTCGCCGCGGCGAGTCCCGCGGAGACTTTCCAGTCCGACCGTACCGCGATGTCGAGGAGACCCTCGTTCCTGTTTCTGTAGCGACGTCGACCCATTCCTGCACGCACCCCCGGCACGCCATCAGGATGAATCGCTCACCCGTCCGACATCATTTTTTTGTGGAAATGGGATGAATGATACATAATCGGGGCCGAGTTTGAACGGTACAAAGTCACTGCGGGGTGCACTGCTTGGGCTACCGGAGGGCCGCCAGTGTCGCCTTTCTTGACGTCACTCAAGTATTTGTCCGCCTGGCCGAGTATCTTGCTCACCATATCCCGCCCTGCCCGTCCGTCTGCCCCGACCATGGCAAAGAAATTCCCGCTGCATCCCAAACATCCCGAACGCATCTGCTGGGGTTGCGACAAGTATTGCCCGACGGATTCGCTCGCGTGCGGGAACGGCTCGGGGCGGACGATGCACCCGGCGGAGATGCTCGGCGACGACTGGTACACCTACGGCGACTGGGGCTTGGAGCCCGCCGAGGGAGCGAAGAAGGCGGAGGACGGCTCGTCCTGATAGCCGGGAGCGCGTGTCCGCCAAACCGGCGGCGCACCGCCCGGATCGCGGTCTCCGACGGCATGCCCAGCGTGCCGTCGGGGCCGAAGCCGGTCAGCCGGCGCGGGTCAGCGCCTCATCGAGGTAGCGGACGGAGCGCTCGACGTCGTGCAGCTTGTCCAAGCCGAAGAGGCCGATGCGGAACGTGCGGAAGTCCGCCGGTTCGTCGCACTGCAGCGGCACGCCCGCGGCGATCTGCAGGCCTTGGGCGGACAATGCCCGGCCGGACTGGATTTCCGGGTCGCTGGTGTAGCTGACGACGACGCCGGGCGCCTGGAAGCCTTCGGCGGCGACGCTCTTGAAACCTTTGCGGGTCAGCAGCGCCCGCACGCTGTCGCCCAGTTCCTGCTGCTCGCCGCGCACCTTGTCGAACCCGTAGTCGCGGGTCTCCTTCATGACGTCGCGCAGCGTCGTCAGCGCGTCGGTCGGCATCGTCGCGTGGTACATGTGCCCGCCGTTCTCGTAGGCTTCCATGATCTGCAGCCACTTGCGCAGGTCGCATGCAAAGCTGGTGCTCGTCGTGGAGGCGATTTTCGCGCGGGCGCCTTCACCGAGCATCACGAGCGCGCAGCACGGCGAACCGCTCCAGCCTTTCTGCGGTGCGCTGATCAGGATGTCGATGCCAAGGGCCTGCATGTCCACCCAGATCGCGCCGGACGCGATGCAGTCGAGCACGAACAGGCCGCCGACCGAATGAGCCGCGTCGGCGACCGCCCGCAGATACGCGTCGGGCAGCATCATGCCGCTGGAAGTCTCGACGTGCGGCGCGAAAACCACGTCGGGCTTCTGCTCGCGAATCGTCCGGACGACTTCCTCGACGGGAGCCGGTGCGAACGCGGCCTGCGGCCCGTCTTCGACCGGGCGCGCCTTCAGGACGATGGATTCGGCCGGGATGTTCCCCATGTCGAAGATTTGCGTCCAGCGATAGCTGAACCAGCCATTGCGGATGACGAGGCACTTGCGGCCGGTGGCAAACTGCCGGGCGACGGCTTCCATGCCGAACGTGCCGCTGCCGGGGACGACGATCGCGGATTTCGCGTTGTAGACTTCCTTGAGCATGCGCGAGATGTCGTTCATGACACCCTGGAAAGCCTGCGACATGTGATTGAGCGAGCGGTCGGTATAGACGACCGAATATTCGAGCAACCCGTCCGGGTCGGGATGGCGCAACAAGCCTGGCACTGTGATCTCCTGCAAGGGAAACGGAAGGACGGGGGCGAGGATACCCGGACTAACTGCCGCGGACCATCCCCTGCCGGCAGCGACGAGGGGCACGGGGTCCGGCGATGCGGAGTGGGCGAAGTCCTGCGGCGCGGGGCTCGCCGCCGGTGCCGAAGGTGCTCACGTTCCGCTGTCGGCGTCGATCTGGACGAGGCCGCGTACGACACACACCGCGAAAGTCGCGACCGGCTCGTAAGCCGGGGGCGACAGCGCCGCGCCGGTCCGCAGCGAGAAGTGCGCGCCGTGGCGCGGGCAGATGACCTCGTCGCCATCGATGACGCCGCACGACAGGTTCTCGTCCTCGTGGCTGCAGCGGTCCTCGAGCGCGTGGAACTGCCCGCCGGCATTGAACACTGCGACTTGCCGGCCGTCATCGAGCATGACCACTCGGGCGGAACCTTCCGGGAAATCGTCGACCGCGGCGACGTCGAGCCAGCGTGCCATGTCGCGCTCGCGCTCAAAGCAGCCCGAGTTCGAAAAGCGCGATCTCGCTCATCAATTCGCGCGACCACGGCGGATCCCAGACGAGTTCGACGTGCGCTTCCCGCACCCCTTCGACAGCTTTCACCGCCTCCTCGACGGTGCCGGGAAAAGTCGCTGCGACCGGGCACCCCGGCGCGGTCAGCGTCATGCGGATGTCGACCCTGCCGCTCGCGTCGTCGATATCGAGGCCGTAGATCAGCCCGAGATCGTAGATGTTGACCGGGATTTCCGGGTCGTACACGGTGCGCAGCGCGGCGATGACAGCGGTGCGCAGTTCTTCGCCCGGCGCGCTGCCCTCGCCTGCCGCCTGCTTTTCGCCCTGGTGCAGCCAGTCGAACACGCTCATCGCTCACGTCTCCGTCGACACCGGCTGCGTGTCGCCGCGCAGCGCCGCCTGCAAGGTATGCCAGGCAAGGGTCGCGCATTTGACCCGCATCGGGAACTCCGCGACGCCGCCGAGCACTTCGAGCTTGCCCAGCGCCGGCCCGCCCTGATCCGGCACGTGGCCGGTCACGAGCGCGTGGAAGCCGTCGAACATCGCTGCCGCCTGCGCGGGCGTCTTGCCTTTCAGCGTTTCGCTCATCAGCGACGCCGACGCGATCGAAATCGCGCACCCGACGCCTTCGAAATGCACGTCCTCGATGACGCCGTCGCGCGTTTTCACGTGCAGCGTGATTCGGTCGCCGCATAGCGGGTTGAAGCCTTCGGCGTGCCGATCCGCGTCCGGCAGCGGACCGAAATTGCGCGGCCGCCGGCCGTGATCGAGGATCACTTCCTGGTACAGGTCACGCAGCTCACCCATCGAACACCTCCCGCACGCGGCGCAAGGCGGCAAACAGCGCATCGACCTCGTCGTGCGTGTTGTACATCGCGAACGACGCACGCACCGTCGCCGGCACGCCGAAGCGCTCCATCAGTGGCATCGCGCAGTGGTGTCCGGTGCGGACGGCGACCCCTTCGTGGTCGAGGATCGTGCCGACGTCGTGCGCATGGATGTCGTCGAACACGAACGACAGGATCGCCGCCTTGCTGCGCGCGGTGCCGACGAGTCGCAGGCCCGGCATCGAGCACGCCTGCCGGGTGGCGTGCTCGAGCAGCGCGTGTTCGTGCGCGGCGATCGCGTCGATTCCCGTTTCCTCGACGTAGCGGATCGCTGCACCGAGCGCGATCGCGCCGGCGATGTCCGGCGTGCCCGCTTCGAACTTGTACGGCAGCTCGTTGTACGTCGTGCCCGCGAAGCTCACCTGCCGGATCATGTCGCCGCCGCCCTGCCACGGCGGCATCGCGTCGAGCAGCGCAGCTTTGCCGTACAGCACGCCGATGCCGGTCGGCCCATAGAGCTTGTGCGCCGAGAACGCGTAGAAGTCGCAATCGAGCGCCTGCACGTCGACCGCGACGTGCGGCACCGCTTGGGCGCCGTCGAGCAGCACCGGCACGCCGCGCGCGTGCGCCAGGTCGATGAGCTCGCGCACCGGGTTGATCGTGCCGAGCGCGTTCGACACATGCGCCAGCGCGACGATCCGCGTGCGGTCGCCCAACAGGCGCTCGAACTCCACGACGAGCAGTTCCCCGTCGTCATTGACGGGCGCGACTTTCAGCACCGCGCCGCTGCGCTCGCACGCGAGTTGCCACGACACGATGTTCGAGTGGTGCTCCATTGCGGTGATGAGGATTTCGTCGCCGGGGCGCAAACGTCCGCCGAAACTGTTCGCGACGAGGTTGATCGCTTCGGTCGTGCCGCGCACGAAGACGATCTCCTCGCGCCGCGCGGCGTTCACGAAGCGCTGCACCGTGTCGCGCGCGGCCTCGAACGCGTCGGTCGCCTCCTGGCTCAGGCGATGCACGCCGCGGTGCACGTTCGCGTTGAGTTGGACGTAGTAATGCGCTTGCGCGTCGATCACGCAACGCGGTTTCTGGCTCGTCGCCGCGTTGTCGAGATAGACGAGCGGCCTGCCATTGACCTCGCGGGCGAGGATCGGGAAGTCGGCGCGCAGCCGGGCGACGTCGAGCGGCGGGACGCTCCCGCCCGCAGCGGGTGCGGCGACACGCAGCGCGTTCAACTCGTTGGCAGAAGTTCGCATTCCAGTTCCCCCATGTCTTCGGGCAGTTGTCCGGGCAGGAGCGTCGACAGCCGCGCCCGCAGCCCGGCGTGAGTAATATCACGAAGCACGTCGGCCGCGAACGCGTGAATCAGCAATCCGCGCGCAGTCGCAGCGTCCAGGCCGCGCGCGCGCAGGTAGTGCAGCCGCTCGGCGTCGAGCTGTCCGACGGTCGCGCCATGCGCGCATTGGACGTCGTCGGCCCAGATTTCCAGTTGCGGCTTGGTATCGACCTCGGCGCCATCCGACAACAGCAGGTTGTGGTTCGATTGCTGCGCGTCGGTGCGCTGGGCGCCGGGGCGCACGATGACGCGGCCGTTGAAGACCGCGCGCGACGAGTCGTCGAGCACCCCTTTGTAGAGTTCGCGGCTCGTGCCGCGCGGGCAGGCGTGATCGATGCAGGTGTGGTGGTCGTGATGCTGACGTCCGCTGCCGACGTACAGGCCGGCGAGCGTCGCGTCGCAGCCTTCGCCGTCGAGCCGGGTCGCGATGTCGTTGCGCGCGAGCTGGCCGCCGAACGCGAACGAATGGGACGCGAAGCGACTGTCCGCCGCCTGCAAGGTGTGGATGCCGGCAATATGGAAACCCCGCCGGCTCTCCTGCTGCACTTTTGCATGCGTGACGCGCGCGCCCGTGCCGGCGTCGATCCGCGTGACTGTGTCGGTGAGATAGACCGCGTCCTCGCTGCCTGCGTAATGCTCGATCACCGTCGCTTCGGCGCCCGCTCCTGCGCGGAGGACGATGCGCGGGAAGCTCGCGAGATCCGTTCGGGTGGCGACGAACAGCAGATGGATCGGTCGGTCGACGGCGACGCCGGGCGCAAGGTCGATACACGCGCCGTCCGTCCATAACGCCGCATTCAGCGCCGCAAAACCGTTCGCTTCAGCCTCCGGATCAGTGTCGAGAAGCTCCGCCGCGACTTCCGGACGAGTCGCGACCAGTTCCGCGAGGCTGCCGACGTCCGCACCACGCGGCAGCGAGGCGACATGCGACAGCCCCGGCGCGTAGCGGCCATCGACGAACACCAGGCAGTGCGTGCCGTCGAGCGCGTGACGCGCGAGTTCGCGCTCGGCGACGTCATTGCCGAAGCCTGAAAACTGCGTCCCGTCGGCCAGGACGTCGAACAGCCGCCGCTCGAGCGCCGACACGTTCGTGTATTTCCAGTCTTCCTCGCGGGTCGTCGGCAGGCCGAGCCCGGCGAAGCGCTCGATCGCCGCGTCGCGCATGCGTTGCAGCCGCGGCAGCGATGCGCCCGGAAGCTGCGCGCGCTGCGCGGCGAACCGGCCGAGATAGTGCTCGCGCGCACCGCTCGTCATGGCCCGGCTCCCGCGGCAGTTTCCAGCGCCGCCTCGACCCAGCCGTAGCCGCGCCGCTCCAGCTCGAGCGCGAGTTCCGGTCCGCCGGACAGCGCGATGCGCCCGTGCGCGAGGACATGCACGCGGTCCGGCCGGATATGGTCGAGCAAACGCTGGTAATGCGTCACGAGGATCATCGCCCGGTCGGGACTGCGCATCGCATTGACGCCGTTCGCGACGACTTTCAGCGCGTCGATGTCGAGCCCGGAGTCGGTCTCGTCAAGGATCGCCAGCCGCGGCTCGAGCACCGCCATCTGCAGGATCTCGTTGCGCTTCTTTTCGCCGCCGGAGAAACCTTCGTTCACCGCGCGGTACAGCAGACTCTCGTCCATCTGCATCAGACGCAGCTTCGCCTTCACGAGCGCGAGGAAATCCATCGCGTCGAGCTCCGCTTCGCCGCGGTGCTTGCGCGCGGCGTTGAGTGCCGCCTTCAGCAGATAGATGTTCGCGACGCCGGGAATCTCGACCGGGTACTGGAACGCGAGGAAAATCCCTTCGCGCGCCCGCACTTCGGGCGCGAGCTCGAGCAGATTGCGGCCGTCGTACAGAATCTCGCCCGCGGTCACGACGTAGCCTTCCCGGCCCGCGAGCACGTGCGCGAGCGTGCTCTTGCCCGAGCCGTTCGGCCCCATGATCGCGTGCACCTCGCCCGCCCTCACCTCGAGGTGGAGGCCGCGCAGGATCGGCCGCTTTGTCGTCCCCTCGTCGACCGTCACGTGCAGGTTGCGGATCTCCAGCATTTTCCACCCCTTCACCCGATGCTGCCTTCGAGGCTCACGCCGAGGAGCTTCTGCGCTTCCACGGCGAACTCCATCGGCAGTTCCTTGAACACTTCCTTGCAGAAACCGGAAACGATCAGCGACACCGCATCCTCGGCGCTGACGCCGCGGCTCTGGCAGTAGAACAGCTGGTCCTCGCCGATGCGCGAGGTCGAGGCTTCATGCTCGACGCGCGCACTCGCGTTCTTCACCTCGATGTACGGGAAAGTGTGCGCCGCGCAGCGGTCGCCGAGCAGCAGCGAGTCGCACTGCGTGTAGTTGCGCGCGTTGGCCGCGCTCTTCGCCATCTTCACGAGGCCCCGATACGCGTTGCTGCCGTGCCCCGCCGAAATGCCTTTCGACAGGATCGTGCTCTTCGTGTTGCGGCCGAGGTGAATCATCTTCGTGCCGGTGTCGGCCTGCTGCCAGTGGTTCGTCAGCGCCACCGAATGGAATTCGCCGACCGAATCGTCGCCCTGCAGGATCACGCTCGGGTACTTCCACGTGATCGCCGAACCGGTCTCGACCTGCGTCCACGAGATCTTCGCATTCGCTTCGCGGCAGTCGCCGCGCTTCGTGACGAAGTTGTAGATGCCGCCTTTGCCTTCCCGGTCACCGGGATACCAGTTCTGCACCGTCGAATATTTGATCTGTGCGCCTTCGAGCGCGATCAGCTCGACGACCGCCGCATGCAGCTGGTTTTCGTCGCGCATCGGCGCCGTGCAGCCTTCGAGGTAGCTGACGTACGCGCCGCGGTCGGCGATGATCAGCGTGCGCTCGAACTGCCCGGTGTTCTTCGCGTTGATGCGGAAGTACGTCGACAGCTCCATCGGGCAGCGCACGCCCGGCGGGATGTAGCAGAACGAACCGTCCGAGAACACCGCCGAATTGAGCGTCGCGAAGAAGTTGTCGGTGTAGGGCACGACCGAGCCGAGATACTGCTGCACCAGCTCCGGATGGTTCTGCACGGCTTCGGAGAACGAGCAGAAGACGATGCCCAGTTCCCGCAGTTTTTCCTTGAACGTCGTTGCGACCGACACGCTGTCGAACACCGCATCCACCGCGACCCCCGCGAGGAGTTCGCGCTCCTCGAGCGGCACGCCGAGTTTCTCGTAGGTGCGCAGCAGCTCCGGATCGACCTCCGCGAGGCTCTTCGGCCCGTCTGTCCTCGACTTCGGCGCCGAGTAATAGACGATGGCCTGGTAGTCGATCGGCGGGTGACGCACCGTCGCCCAGCGCGGCTCGCTCATCGTCAGCCAGTGGCGAAAAGCTTTGAGCCGCCAGTCGAGCATGAAATCCGGCTCGTTCTTCTTCGCCGAGATCAGGCGGATCACGTCTTCCGACAGTCCGGCCGGCGCACTGTCGACTTCCATCGGCGTGTAGAAACCGTGCTGGTAATCGTGGCTGATCAGTTCGTCGAGTTGAGAGGCCGGGTTTCCCATCGCTCCACCCCCGTTCGTGCCGGTGTTTCCTCGGCGTGCCGGCAAGAGGCCGTACGTGACTCACACCGGATGTGCAAATGCTGCAGCTTCACACTTCGACGGCGCCGCCGCCGCTGAAATTCCCCTCGTCCCCGTATCGAAGCCGGCAACCGGCGGGGTAAGGCCGGTGCGGATACCCGGTCGCGCCGGCAGGAGCCGGGCGACGGTCTACAGTAAGAGGGGTCAACCAACCGGAGGCTGCGATGCAAGGCACGGACGGACCGATCGACCTGAAGGCCGGCGATGCGTTGATCGTGGTCGACGTGCAGCAGGATTTCCTTCCCGGCGGCAGCCTCGCCGTGTCCGGCGCAGACCAAGTCGTGCCGCCATTGAACAGGCTGATCGCTGCTTTCACCGACCGGGGGTTGCCGGTCTTCGCAACGCGCGACTGGCACCCGCCCGACCACTGCTCGTTCCGCGACCGCGGCGGCCCGTGGCCGCCGCACGGTGTCGCCGGCACTCCGGGCGCCACGTTTCCGCCCGGACTCGCGCTGCCGGCGTCGGCGGTGATCGTGTCGAAGGCGACTACCGCCGACGCCGATGCGTATTCCGGCTTTGACCGCACCGACCTCGACGAACGCCTGCGCGCCGACGGCGTGCAGCGCCTCTTCGTCGGCGGGCTGGCGACCGACTACTGCGTGCTCAACACCGTCAGGGACGGACTCGCAAAAGGATACGCGGTGATGTTGCTGACCGACGCGATTCGTGCCGTCGAGGCTGCGCCCGGGGACGGTGCGAAGGCGCTTGCGCAGATGCTGCGGCTCGGCGCCCTTCCTGTCGCGAGCGGCGCTGTGGCCGTTTGATGCCATGGCCGATCTGCCTCCCGCGCCGGCCCTGTTGACCGATCTCTATCAGCTGACGATGCTGCAGGCCTATTTCGACGGCGGCATGACGCAGACTGCAGCGTTCGAGTTCTTCGTCCGCAAGCTGCCCCCGCAGCGCAATTTCCTCATCGCGGCCGGCCTCGAGCAGGTGCTCGATTACCTCGAAACGCTGCGCTTTTCCGACGCCGAACTCGAGTGGCTTGCCGCTTGCGGCCGCTTCCGGCAGGAGTTCGTCGACCGGCTCGCGGCGCTGCGCTTCACCGGCGACGTCGACGCGATGGCCGAAGGCACGGTGTTTTTCGCCGACGAACCGATCCTGCGCGTGACCGCCCCGTTGCCGCAGGCGCAGCTCGTCGAAACGCGGATCATCAACCTGCTGCAATACCAGAGCATGGTCGCGTCGAAGGCAGTGCGCTGCGCGATCGCCGCCCGAGGCCGACTGCTCGTCGACTTCGGGCTGCGCCGGGCGCATGGCGCCGAAGCCGGGCTGCTGTCGGCGCGCGCGAGCTACCTCGCCGGTTTCAACGGCACCGCGACGGTACTCGCCGGCGTCAAATGGGATGTTCCGCTGTACGGCACGATGGCCCATTCCTTCATCCAGGCGCACGAGGACGAAGTGGCCGCATTCGAACATTTCGCGCGCTCGCAGCCGCGTGCGAACACGATGCTGATCGACACTTACGACACCGAGGCAGCGGCCCGCCAGCTCGTGGCGTTGGCCCAACGGCTGCGGCCGGATGGCATTGCGATCCAGGCAGTGCGTATCGACAGCGGAGACCTCGCCGAACTGGCACGGCGCGTGCGGGTGATTCTCGATGCCGGCGGACTGGACGGCGTACGGATCTTCGCCAGCGGCAATCTCGACGAGCATGCGGTGCGCGACCTCGTCGCCGCGCAGGCGCCGATCGACGGTTTCGGCGTTGGCACGCGGATGAACACCTCGGCCGATTATCCGTATCTCGACTGCGCGTACAAACTGCAGGAATACGCGGGGCAGCCGCGGCGCAAACGCTCCGAAGGCAAGGCCACGTGGCCGGGACGCAAGCAGGTCTACCGCAGTCGCGACGCGCAGGGCCGTTTCAGCGGCGATCTGCTGACCACTGTGGATAAGCCCGCTTCCGGCGAACCGTTGTTGCGGCCGGTGATGCGCGCAGGCAGCCGGCTGGAGGCGGCGCCTGCGTTGGCTGCGTTGCGCCGGCACGCCGCCGACCAGGTCGCGGCGCTGCCCGACGCGCTGCGCGGGCTTGATCCGGCAGCGCCCTACCCGGTCACAGTGGCCGGCCGGCTGCGCGCCCTTGCCGACGCCGTCGATCGGCGGATGCGCCGCGGGCAACAGGGATCGGCCTCCCCCGCTCCCGACGCATCGGATCCCCCCTGACGGACGAGGCGCAAGCCGGTCCCCGTAACTAACAACCGGAGCAACGAACATGAGCCTGACTCTGAGTTCCACGGCATTTGCCCACGGCGGCGCGATTCCCGCAAGCTACACATGCGACGGCCGTGACGTGTCCCCTCCCCTGGGCTGGTCCGGCATCCCTGAAAACACTCGCAGCCTCGCGCTGGTCGTCGATGACCCCGATGCCCCCGATCCGGCGGCTCCGCAGCGAACGTGGGTGCATTGGGTGCTGTACAACATCCCGCCGACGACGGCCGGTCTGGCCGAAGCCGTCGCGATGGCCGACCTGCCGCCCGGCACGCGCGAAGGAACGAACGACTGGAAGCGCACCGGGTATGGCGGCCCGTGTCCGCCGATCGGCCGGCACCGCTACTTCCACAAGCTCTATGCGGTCGACATCGTCCTGCCCCCCCTCGGCGCTCCGACGAAGCGCGAATTGGAACACGCGATGCAGGGCCACGTTCTTGCCAGGCGGAGCTCGTCGGCACTTACCAGCGGCCATGAGGGTGAAAGCCGCGGGCCGCGCCGCGCGTGCGAACCGGAAAGCCCGGGCACCGGAACTCGCTTTCGGTCCGCCAGTCGCATGAAAGGCGATTTCCACCACAGGAGGTATCCCGATGAACAGACACAACATCGCCGCCGGTCTGCTGGTTCTCGCCTCGGGGTTGTGGGGCGGCACGGCACTGGCGCAGGAAGCCGCTCCGACACTCGACGTGCGCGAGTTCGCGGGCGTGCGCTACATGACCGGCGGTGTCGGCGAGGAAGAGCGCAACCAGCTCCTCGCGTCTGCGCAGGACTTCAACCTCAAGCTCGTTTTCGCCGAAAAATCAGGTAACTATCTCGCTGACGTCAACGTCGCGATCGCCGATTCGACGGGCCGCAAGGTTCTCGAAGCGAGTGCGGACGGCCCGCTCATGCTGGCGCAACTGCCTCCCGGCAACTACCGCGTCACCGCGATGGCGAACGGACGCGAGCAAACCCGCAACGCCAGCGTTACACGCACCGGACAGCGCTCGCTGACTTTCTACTGGTAGCCGACGATGCTCGCGCGTTCGGACCGACACCGGCTGTCGTCAGGACTTGCAGACTTCCTCGAGGACGCGTCGCACGCGCATCATCGCCTCCTGCAGCACCACTTCGATGCTGTCGAAGAGGATGCCTTTCTCGCTCGCGCCGCGGCCGGCGGCGTAGTTCGCGATGACATTGATCGCGGCGTAGGGCAGACCGATTTCGCGCGCGAGCGACGCTTCGGGCATCCCGGTCATGCCGACGAGTTCGGCGCCATCGCGCTCGAGCCGGGTGACTTCTGCGGCTGTTTCCAGGCGCGGCCCCTGCGTCGCGGCGTACACGCCGCCATTGACGATGTGTTCCCCCGTCGCGATACCCGCGGCGAGAATGCGCTGGCGCAACGGTTCGTCGTACGGATGGGTGAAATCGATGTGATGCACGCCCTCGTCGCCTCCTTCGAAGAACGTGCTCTTGCGTCCCCACGTGTAGTCGATGATCTGATGAGGCACGACCAGCGCGCCTGGGCCGAAATCCTCGCGGATGCCGCCGACCGACGCCACGGAAATGATCCCGGTCGCCTTGACATGCTTGAGCGCCCACAGATTGGCGCGGTAATTGACCAGATGCGGCGGGATCGTGTGTCCATAACCGTGGCGCGCGAGAAAGACCACCCGGCGTTCGCGCAGGCGGCCGAACGTCAGCGCTCCGGACGGTTCTCCGTAAGGGGTGCGTACCACTTCGCGGCGGGCGATCTCGAGCGTCGAAAGCTGCGTGAGTCCGCTACCGCCAATGATTGCGAGCATCGGGTCGGTCTCCAGAAAAACGGCGCCGATTCTAGCATGGGCCCCGTCGCCCCCTCGCTCGCGGCCCTGCATGAAAAGGGTGACAGGTGCGATGCTGCAATGCGGCGTCCGTGCTAAAATTAAAAACTTTTCAAAGACTTCTGGACCCAAATGTCCCGCTCCATCCGCAACATCGCCATCATCGCCCACGTCGACCACGGCAAGACCACGCTGGTCGACCAGCTCCTGCGCCAATCCGGCACCTTCCGCGAGAACCAGCAGGTTTCCGAACGGGTGATGGATTCGAACGATCTGGAGAAGGAGCGCGGCATCACGATCCTGTCGAAGAACTGCGCAATCCAGTACGGCGACACCCACATCAACATCGTCGACACCCCCGGACACGCCGACTTCGGCGGCGAAGTCGAGCGCGTGCTGTCGATGGTCGACGGCGTGCTGCTGCTCGTCGACGCGGTCGAAGGCCCGATGCCGCAGACGCGTTTCGTCACGCGCAAGGCGCTCGCGCTCGGCCTGAAGCCGATCGTCGTCATCAACAAGATCGACCGCCCCGGCAGCCGTCCGGACTGGGTCATCAATCACACCTTCGATCTCTTCGACAAGCTCGGCGCGACCGAAGAGCAGCTCGATTTCCCGGTCGTGTACGCCTCGGCGCTCAACGGCTATGCGATGCTCGACGCCGCCAAGCCGGGCACCGACATGACTCCGCTGTACGAAGCGATCCTCGAGCACGTGCCTCAGCCCGAAGTCGATGCCGACGGCCCGCTGCAGCTGCAGGTCTGTTCGCTCGACTATTCGACGTATATCGGGCAGCTCGGCATCGGCCGCATCAAGCGCGGTCGCATCCGTCCGAACCAGGAAGTCGTCGTGATGTACGGTGACGAGAACCGCGGCAAGGCCAAGATCGGCCAGGTGCTGACGTTCAAGGGCCTCGAGCGCACGCAGGCGGAATCGGCCGAAGCCGGCGACATCGTGCTGGTGTCGGGCGTCGATCAGGTCAATATCGGCGTCACGCTGTGCGATCCCGAGAAACTCGAAGGCATGAAGCCGATCGCAGTCGATGAACCGACGCTGACGATGAACTTCATGGTCAACTCGTCGCCGCTGGCCGGGCGCGAAGGCAAGTTCGTCACGAGCCGTCAGATCCGCGAGCGGCTCGAACGCGAGCTGCTGAAGAACGTCGCGCTGCGGGTCGAATACACGAACGACTCGGACGTGTTCCTGGTCTCGGGCCGCGGCGAACTGCATCTGACGATCCTGCTCGAGAACATGCGCCGCGAAGGCTTCGAACTCGCGGTCGGCCGGCCCCGCGTCGTGTTCCGCGAGATCGACGGCGTCAAGTGCGAGCCGTACGAGCTGCTCACCGTCGACGTCGAGGAAGAGCACCAGGGCGGCGTCATGGAAGAGCTCGGCCGGCGGCGTGGCGAACTGCAGGACATGCAGTCCGATGGCAAAGGCCGCGCCCGCCTCGAATACCGTATCCCCGCGCGCGGGCTGATCGGCTTCCAGGGCGAGTTCCTGACGCTGACGCGCGGCACCGGTCTGGCGAGCCACGTCTTCGACGACTACGGCCCGATGGCGGGCGCGATGGGCGAGCGGCGCAACGGCGTGCTGATCTCGCAGGACAACGGCCAGGCGGTCGCGTACGCGCTGTGGAAGCTGCAGGATCGCGGCCGCATGTTCCTGACCCACAACGATCCGGTGTACGAAGGCATCATCATCGGCATCCATTCGCGCGACAACGATCTGGTCGTCAACCCGATCAAGGGAAAGCAGCTCACGAACGTGCGTTCGTCGGGCACCGACGAAGCCGTGCGGCTGATCCCGCCGATCCAGCTGACACTCGAGTCCGCGATCGAATTCATCGCCGACGACGAGCTCGTCGAGATCACGCCGAAGTCGATCCGGCTGCGCAAGCGCTACCTGACCGAGAACGAGCGCAAACGCGCGGCAAAAGCCGAAAACGCCTGACGCGCTTCCCGCCCAGGGAGACCGTCGAACCACGAAAAAGCGCTGCTTCGGCAGCGCTTTTTTCGTCTACATCTCGACGTATCGCCGTACGGGGTAATTCGCGTTAGCGTCTTAACAGCAGCGCCGCGCCTGCAATCAGCAGCCTGTTGAGCGCCGTCCGGCGCACCATCGCCCCCCTTCCGTCACACAGGTGGCTGTCTCCCGGAAACGTCAGTGAACACGTCAGCAGCGCGAGAATCACATAGTGGCTGTCGGGAACGACCTCCTAGAAATATGCTGAAGCAAATAGCAGACTGACCGCAATGAACGGGTCGATGACCGATTCGATTATGCTTGCCGTCGAAAAGCTGCCGTAGAAAAACGCGGCATTCGTCTCCGCGACGGGAGCCGAATCGGGAGGATGAGTGAAGATCGCCGAGTTCGGCGAACTGCTGCTGATCGCCGTGCATTTTGTGCGTTTCACGGACGGCCGCGGCTATTCCGTTGCCCGGCTGCTGCGGGCGCAATACATCTTCGAGGGCGCGCTGCGCGCCCTCGAAGATGTATTGCGCGATGAAGAACCATGCGATCGCCACCGAGGGCCGCTGCGATGACCGTCCGTGCCTATCATGAAAATAGCAAGCACCGGCCCGAGCGCTATGCGCCGGGACCGGGCCGGCTCGACTGGGCGAATCAGCCGGATCCGTGGCGCAGTTATGCCGGCGCGCCGTGCATTGTGCTGCCGCTGGGGGCCGATGCGTTGGCGACGCGCTATAACGACTTGCGCCAGGGCAGTCTGCCGAGGGCGGCGCCGCTCGATCGCGCGCACGTCGGCTTGCTGTTCGAGCTGTCGCTGGCGCTCTCCGCATGGAAGGAATTCGGTGGCACGCGCTGGGCGCTACGCTGCAATCCTTCGAGTGGCAATCTGCATCCGACCGAAGGATATCTGATTGCGCCGACGCTGCCGGACGTCGCGGCGGGCGTGTATCACTACTTGAGTCGCAGGCATGTGCTGGAACAGCGGGCGGGTGTGGCGGACGACTGGGACGCAGCCTTCCGCGGCCCGGCAGTGCTGGTCGCGCTCAGCTCGATCCACTGGCGCGAGGCGTGGAAGTACGGCGTGCGTGCGTATCGTTACTGCCAGCACGACTGCGGCCACGCGGTCGCCGCCATTTCGCTGGCAGCTGCAGCGCTCGGCTGGTCGGCGCGGGTGCTCGATGAGGTCGGCGACGACGACATCGCACGGCTTGCCGGACTGGACCGGGAAGCCGACTTCGACGGGACCGAGCGCGAAGTGCCGGACGTGCTGTTGCTGATCGGTGACGCGCAGGCGACGGTCGATGCCGATGCGCTCGCTGTCCTCAGCGCGCGTTGCGCGTGGCAGGGCCAGGCGAACCGGCTCAGCACGGGTCATGTGCGCTGGCACGACATCGACGCCGTTCACGCATCGACGCACAAACCGCGAACCGCGCCGAACGCGTGGCGCGCCATGCCCACGTTACCGGCGCCTGCAGAGCCGGCCCTCGACCTGCGCGCGGCAACATTGGTCCGTCAGCGCCGCAGCGCCGTCGCCTTCGACGGCGTCTCCGGCATGACTGCGGAAGCGTTCCTCGCGCTGCTCGATGCGCTGTTGCCGCGTGCGGGCGTGCCGCCGTGGAGCGCGTGGGCGGCGCAGCCGCAGGTGCATCTGGCGCTGCTCGTCCATCGGGTCACCGGCCTCGACGCGGGGCTTTACGTTTTTCTGCGCGATGCGACGGTGCTCGATGAACTGCGTGCGGCGCTGCGCAATGACTGGTTGTGGCACAAGGTCGGGCCGTCGCATCTGCCGCTATACCTGCTGATCCCCTACGACCTGCGTGCTTCGGCGCAGCTCGTCTGCTGCCATCAGGAAATTGCTGCCGATTCGTGCTTCGCGCTCGGCATGCTGGGGCGCTTCGGTCTGATCGAGCGCGAGCCGTGGCGCTACCCGGCGCTGTTCCGCGAATGCGGCATGATCGGCCAAGCGTTGTACCTCGAAGCAGAAGCGGCCGGCCTGCGCGGCACCGGCATCGGCTGCTATTTCGACGACTCGATGCACGAATTGCTCGGTCTCGCGGGGAACGAGTGGCAGAGCCTGTATCACTTCACCGTCGGCGGGCCGATCGAGGATGCGCGGCTTAGTTCGCTGGCGCCATATTCCGTGCGCGAGTAAAGATCGTTAGCCGCGAGCGGACAGTGACGGCGCTTGGCATTCCGTCGCCCGTCCGGCGAAGAACACCGCTTCCCGCCCGGGGTCTGATCCGACGGTGCTCAAATCCAGAATCCAATTATGATGCACCGACCAGGTTCGCCAAGGTGAGTCCATGAACGCGCTCAACCCGCGTGTTGCCGAACGGCTCGCACTCGCGCTTTTGTGCATCCTTTTCGCTGGACTCGCGTTCGTGGCGCCCATCGCGCAGCCGCAGGACTACCACCGCTTTGCGGATTCGCGAGCGCTGTCGCTGGGACCGCTCTCTCTGCCGCATGCGGCTGACGTGCTGACGAGCCTCGCATTCACGGCTGCGGGCCTGGCAGGCCTCTCTTGCTGCTCCCGCTCGGCGCCCTCGCAATACTTGCCGCTAACGGTATTCTTCACCGGGCTCGTGCTCACTGGTATCGGTAGCGTCTGGTACCACCTTTCCCCATCCGACGCGTCTCTCGTGTGGGACCGGCTCGCCATGGCAATGACGTTTGGCGGAGCTGTAGGTGCCGTTGGGGCGGAACGGTTGGGACCCGCAGCCGGCAGCCGATGGCTCATCGCGTGGCTGATTGTAGGAGTGGCGGCGGTTGCCCTGTGGGTGCTATCCGGCGACTTAAGGCTTTATCTCGTTGCCCAGTTTGGCGGGCTCTGCACACTGCTGCTCTGGTTCCGCCTCCCCGCCGCCGCGGCAGCGGTTCGGCTGCCATGGGGTTGGCTATTGCTCGCGTACGGGGTCGCAAAAGGCTTCGAGCTCCTTGACCGCCAGATTTGGCTGCTGACGGACACATTGTTTTCCGGTCATCCGATCAAGCATGTGGTGGTGGCGCTCGGTATATTGCCGATGCTCCGTGTTCTATCGGCACGGCGGGTGGGAGCGGCGTGAATGCCACGCGTAGCTGCCCGGAGCCGGTCAGGAGTGGACGGTGGTCACCATGGGAACACCGCTTGCCTCAGGGCTCGAGCCGCGCCGGCTGGCGCGGCGCTACACGCTTGCCATCGTGCGCTTCATGAAGCTTTGCCTCGGCAGCGGCAAGGAAGCGTGCGTCCGCCCGCGGAATCCTGAGCCGGCCCGCAGCCGCGCTACCGGGCCGCCCGCCGGATTCAGCTTCGTTCGGCGAGGTACGCCGCAAACTCTTCGCCGATTTCGGGATGGCGCAAGCCGAGTTCGACGGTCGCTTTGAGATAGCCGAGCTTCGAGCCGCAGTCGTAGCGCACGCCCTTGAACTGGTACGACAGCACGGCCTCGTCCTTCAGCAATGCGGCGATCGCGTCGGTCAGCTGGTATTCGCCCCCCGCGCCCGGCTGCAGCGCGCGGATGTGGTCGAAGATGCGCGGCGTCAGGATGTAGCGACCGACGACCGCTTGCGTCGTCGGCGCGTCTTCGGGCTTGGGTTTCTCGATGATCCCGGTCACCCGCTGTACGTCGCCGTGCTGCGCTTCGGTGCTGACGATGCCGTACTGGCGCGTCTCTTCACGCGGAACGTTCATCGTGCCGAGCACCGAACAGCGGTTGTAGTTATAGACGCCGACCATCTGCTCCATGATCGAGGCCGAGTCCGGGTTGTCGAGCAGGTCGTCGGCGAGGATCACCGCGAACGCTTCGTCGCCGATGACCGGTGCCGCGCACAGCACCGCGTGGCCGAGGCCGAGCGCTTCCGACTGGCGGATGTAGATGCAGTTCACGCCCTTCGGCACGGTGCGCTGCACCAGCGCGAGCATTTCCTTCTTGCCGCGGGCTTCGAGCTCGGTTTCGAGCTCGTAGGCCTTGTCGAAGTGATCCTCGATCGAACGCTTGGTACGCCCGGTGATGAAAATCATGTCGGTGATGCCGGCCGCGACGGCTTCCTCGACCGCGTACTGGATCAGCGGTTTGTCGACGATCGGCAGCATCTCCTTCGGGCTCGCCTTGGTGGCCGGCAAAAAGCGCGTGCCCATGCCGGCGACCGGAAATACCGCTTTCGTGACTTTCTTCATGTCGTGATTCTCCCTGTTGAATGTTCTGGACGGGCCGCCGCCCGTCATGCTGGCTGTTCGAGCACGCGACGCAGGCCGTCTTCGTCGAGGATCGCCACCCCGAGCTCCTGCGCCTTCGCGAGCTTCGAGCCTGCGTCGGCGCCGGCGACCACGTAATCGGTCTTCTTCGACACCGAGCCGCTGACTTTTCCGCCATGCGCTTCGATCAGCGCTTTCGCGTCGTCGCGGCTCATCGTCGGCAGCGCTCCGGTGAGCACGAAAGTCTTGCCGCTCGCAGCGCCGTCAGCGGCGACTGCGGGCGCACCTTCGTCCCAGTGCACGCACGCCGCGCGCAATTGCTCGATGACTTCGCGGTTGTGCATTTCAGCGAAGAATCCGGCAATGCTGAGTGCGACGATCGGCCCGACATCGGGGACCTGCTGCAGTCGCTCGACATCGGCGTTTATCAGCGCGTCGAGCGAACCGAAGTGCCGCGCGAGCTCTTTCGCCGTTGCCTCGCCGACGTTGCGGATACCGAGCGCGAAGATGAAGCGGGGCAGCGTCGCATGGCGGCTTTTCTCGATCGCCGCGAGCAGGTTCGCTGCCGACTTGTCCGCCATCCGCGGCAGGTTCGCGAGCTTCACCAGCCCGAGCCGATACAGGTCGGCCGGTGTTTTGACGATGCCGCCGTCGACGAGTTGATCGACGAGTTTGTCGCCGAGCCCCTCGATGTCCATCGCGCGGCGGCCGGCAAAATGCAGCAGCGCCTGCTTGCGTTGCGCCGGGCAGAAAAGCCCGCCCGAGCAGCGCGTCACTGCCTCGTCGGGCTGCTTCTCGGCGTGCGAGCCGCACACCGGGCAGGTCTGCGGCATCACGAACGGGCGTTCGCTGCCGTCGCGGCGCTCAACGACCGGCGCGACGATCTGCGGAATGACATCCCCGGCACGGCGCACGATGACCTGGTCGCCGATCAGCAGCCCTTTGCGCTGGATTTCCTCTTCGTTGTGCAGCGTCGCGTTCGTCACCGTCACGCCGCCGACAAAGACCGGCTTCAGCCGTGCGACCGGCGTCAGCGCGCCGGTGCGCCCGACCTGGATCTCGATATCGACGAGCTCGGTGATCTCTTCCTGCGCCGGATACTTGTGCGCGACCGCCCAGCGCGGTTCGCGCGTGACGAAACCGAGGCGGCGCTGCAGCTCGAAGCGATTGACCTTGTAGACGACGCCGTCGATGTCGTAGGGCAGGCTGTCGCGCGCGGCGGCGATGCGATCGTGGAATGCGATCAGCCCGTCGGGCCCGGACGAGACGACGCGGTGCTCGCATACCGGAATGCCGAACGCCGCGAGCGCGTCGAGCATCTCGCCCTGCGTTGCCGGCACATCCCAGCCATTGCTCTCGCCGAAGCCGTACGCGAAGAACGACAGCGGGCGCTGCGCGGCGATGCGCGCGTCGAGCTGGCGCACGGCGCCGGCAGCTGCGTTGCGCGGGTTGACGAACACCTTGCCGCCGGCTTCGCTCTGCCGCGCATTGAGCCGCTCGAACGCCTCGCGCCGCATGTAGATCTCGCCGCGCACCTCGATCAGCTTTGGTGGCCGGCCGGCGAGCCGCAGCGGGATCTGCCGGATCGTGCGCACGCTGTGCGTGACGTCCTCGCCGGTGTAACCGTCGCCGCGCGTGGCCGCGCGCACCAGCACGCCATTCTCGTAGCGCAGGCTGATCGCGAGGCCGTCGAACTTGAGCTCGCCGAGGTATTCGACCGGCGGCGCGTCCGGGCCGAGTTCGAGCGCGTTGCGCACGCGCGTGTCGAACGCGATCACGCCGCCGCTGGTGGTGTCGGTCTCGGTGCGGATCGACAGCATCGGCACCGCGTGGCGCACCGGCACGAGCCCGGACACCGGCGCCCCGCCGACGCGCCGGGTCGGCGAATCAGGCACGAGCAGCTCGGGGTATCGGCGTTCGAGCGCGTCGAGTTCGCGGAACAGGCGATCGTATTCCGCATCGGGCACCGTCGGCGCGTCGAGGACGTAGTATGCGTAGTCGTGCGCTTCGAGCTCCCGCCGCAGCTGCGCGGCGCGCTCGACGTCTTCAGGCGCAGCGGACATCAGGCGGAGAACAGGCGCAACGCCAGCGGACTGCCCGCGGGGACGTCGGAATCGGCCATCTGCGCCTGGAATTGCTGGATTTGCGAACGGATCAGCAGCGCCGCGTCCGGTCCGAACGGGGCGCGATTGTCATCGACGACGCTGCCCTGCAGCGCGTCGGCCATATGGCTCGCGTGTTGCATCATGTGGTCGAACACGACGACGCCGTTGGCGACGCGCGGCACGTCGATGACGAACGTCAGGCCTTGCGTCGTGAGGTTGCGCATCTCGTCGGCGGCAAAGAGCGCGGGCTCCATGTTGCTGAGCGTGAACAGCGTGTGGCCGCTTTCGTCGCGGGCGTGGAACATGCCGTCATCGCCGATCGTCATGCCGCTCGCTTCGGCCAGCGCGCGGATCTTCGTGCCGGCGAAAGGCTGGTTGTGGCTGACGATATTGACGCCGATCTGCACGTCGACGCCGGCGCAGAACTGGTCCAGGTCGGCGGCGTTGCGCAGCGCCTCGGCGCGCGTCGGCAGGTCGGTCGGCACGGCGAGGAACTGCTCGGCGACACGCTGCACGCCGCCCGAAAAATGCATGAAATCGTTTTCGCCGATCGGCCCGTGCCGGTCGACGAGCTGCATCGCCGCGCAGAACCAGTGGAACGAGCCCGCGGAATGGGCGGTCAGCGGGCGCCACAGGTTTTCGGCATCGTCGAAGGCGAACCACCGAACCGGCTTCGAAATTCCCTGCAACTGTTCGCTTTGTGCCGCCCACAGGCGCGGAGCGTGGAGCAGTTCGATCGATTCGATGCGGATCACGCAGTCGATGCGCGGATCAATCGCCGACGGCAATCCGGGCGTCACCCGCCCCACCGGCGCATGCGCTGCCGGATGGGAGATCGCCGCCGGAGCGGGATTCGCATCCGGGGACGGAAATTCGGTCGTCCAGGGTTCGACGCGTTCGCCTTGCGGCGAGGCCTCGTGCGGTTCGAGCAGCACGTCGCGGTGCTCGGATTTGAACGCCTGCTCCGCCTGGCGCCGATGCTTGCGTTCCTGCCACTTGTTGTACGCGATGATGCCCACGACTGCCGTCATGCCGAGCGCGGCCAATCCGATCTGCAATTCGCTATCCATCTTCATTCCCGTTGTGAACGCTTCGTCGCCGCAGGGCGGGAATCGTCACCAGTTGATCCTGTATACAAAAGAATCGGTCCGCCGCCGGTGCGGCAGACCGGGACCCGTTCGTGCGTCAGGCTGCCGCCGGCTCGGCCAGGCGCAGCGCCTCTTCGATATCCACTTCCACGACCCGCGAAACGCCTTGTTCCTGCATCGTCACGCCGACCAGCTGCTGCGCGATTTCCATCGTGATCTTGCTGTGGCTGATGAAAACGAACTGTGTTTGCGATGACATGCGTTTTACCATCTGGCAATAGCGTTCGGTGTTGGTATCGTCCAGTGGCGCATCGACCTCGTCAAGCATGCAGAACGGCGCGGGGTTGAGCTGGAACATCGAGAATACCAACGCAATCGCCGTCAGCGCCTTTTCGCCACCGGAAAGCAGATGTATCGAGGTGTTTTTCTTGCCCGGCGGCTGGGCGACGATCTGGATGCCGGCGTCGAGAATTTCATCGCCGGTCAGCACCAGCCTGGCCTGGCCACCGCCGAACAGCTGCGGGAACAGCGTGCCGAAATGCTGCGTGACGGTATTGTAGGTGTCCTGCAGCTGCTCGCGCGTTTCGCGGTCGATGCGGCGGATCGCGTCCTCGAGGGTGACGATCGCCTGGCTCAAGTCCTCGTTCTGCGCGTCGAGATAACCTTTGCGCTCCTGCGCGCTGCGCAGCTCGTCGAGCGCGGCGAGGTTGACCTGTCCGAGTTCGGCGATCTCGCGCGCCAGCCGTGCCACTTCGCGTACCAGCGCGGCCTCGCGCAAGTCCGCGGTCAGCAGCGGCTGCAGCGTCGCTTCGTCGGCCTGCGCTTCGGCGAGGCGCTCGTCGAACTGCGCCACCGCAAGCTCCGCCGCCTGGACGCCCAGCCGCAGCTCGGCGATGCGGGTGCGCGCGGGCGCCGCCTCGCGCTCGGTTCGCAGGCGCAGCTCCTCGGTCTGCTTGAGCACGGAAGCGGCCTGCTCCAGCGCGTCGCGCCGCGCCGAAAGCGCCGTCTCGCGGCGCTGGCGCAGCGTCAGCGCTTCGTGCAGGGCGTCGCGGCAGCGGCTGCAGTCGATCCCGTCGAGTTCATGGCGGCAGGCGTCGAGCTCGGTGGCGATGCGGTCGAGCTGTTCGGCCGCAAGCGCTGTGTTGCGGGCGATGTCCTCGAGCTTGCCGGCACATTCGCGCTCGGAGAAACGCGCTTCCTGCAGGTCCCGCGCCGTCGCCTGATCGAGCGCGCGCGTCTCGCGCAGCAGGTTGTCGCGCTCGGCGAGCACTTCCATCGCGGCGTCGAGCCGCTCGCGCTGCAGTTCGGCCAGTTCGGCCGAACGCGCCTGTTCGGTTTCGGCACGCTCGAGCTGCTGGCGCTCGACGGCTTCGAGGTGCACAAGGTCGTCGAGATCACGCGTGAGCTGTGCGCGGCGCTCTTCGGCGCGTTGGCGTGCCTGCGTCAGCTTCAGCAGCCCGACCTGTTCGGCGTGGATCTGCTGCTGCATCGATTGCAGCTCGCGCCGCAGCGCGTTGCCGCGCTCCTGCAGGTCGGACGCGATCGCTTCGGCTTCGAGCAGCGTGTCGTGCGCCTGCTGTGCCTCGGCTTCCAGCGCGCGCTGGCGATCCGCGAGCGTGTCGATTTCGCGCTGGCGTTCGATGACGCCGTGCGTGCGGCTGTCCGGCACGTAATGGATGAGCGCATGGCGAGTCAGGAGCTGCCCCTGCGGACCGACGAGGCAGGTGCCGGAAGCGAGTTCGGCGCGCCGAGTGAGCCACGGTTCGAGCGCGTCGACCGCAAAACAGCCGTGCAGCCCCTCGGCCAACGCGGACCGAAGCGCTGCCTCCGACAGGTGCACCCGGTCGATCAACGCCGTCGCGCCCGAAGGGGGCTCGAGCGGTGCGAGCGGCACGTCCGCACCGGCGAACGCGATTGCGAATGCGGTCGGCGGAGCCTCGTCGAACATTGCTCGCGCCGCGTCGTCGACGGCACCGGTGAGCGCGGCGAGCCGCTCGCGCAGCACCGCCTCGACGGCGGTTTCCCAGCCTGCATCGACTCGCAGGGCACGCCACAGCGGCGCCAGCTCGGCGAGGCGGTGGCGCTTCAGCCAGTCGCCGAGCTGCCCTTGCGACTGCACTTTCGCCTGCAGTTGCACCAGCGCGTCGCGCCGGGCGCGCAACTCGGTCAGCCGGCGCTGCACCTGACGTTCCCCGTCGAGCGCGGTTTTCAGCGTCGCCTGGGCTTGCGCGAGGCGGGACTGTGTCTGCACGAGATCCTGCTGGCGGGCGTCGTGCTCGTCGCGCAGCGTGTCGAGCCGGGCTTCCTGCTGGGCGAGCGCCGCCTCGTCCGGCCCGTCGATCGCGCTGCCGTCGCCGAGCAGCCGCGCCCGTCGCTGCGCGAGCGCATCGAGCGCGCGCGCGGCGTTTGCCCGGTTCGCTTCGCCGACGCGCAGCTGCTGCTCGGTCTGGCCGAGTTCCCGGCGTGCGGCCGCGACCGTGGCGTCCGCCGCCTGGCGCGCGGACTCCGCTTCCGGCAGGCGCTCGGCCACTTCGGCATGGCGTGCTTCAGCCTGCTCGGCGCGCAGCGCGGCGTTTTCCAGCAATGCGCTCCAGCGCTCGCGGTCGCTGTCGAGTGCGTCACCGCGGGCGCGCCAGTGCGCTTCGTCAACCGCGAGCTGGGCGAGACGGGCTTCGAGACGCTTGCGCGCGTCCTCGACGTGCCGAAGCTCGGCTTCGAGCCGGCTGACTTCGGCGCAGATCGCGGCCAGGTCGCTCTGTGCCGCGTGCGTCGCCTCGGACGCCGAAAAATGCGCTGCGCGGCCCGATTCGACCGCGTTTTCGAGTTCCTGAAGCCGCGCGCTGTCGGATTCCATCTTCGCCGACAGCTCGTTGAGTTCGACTTGCAAGCGCACCTGCTCGCTGCGGGCGTCGTTGCGCTTGAGCAGCCACAACAGCTGCTGGCGCTCGGTATGCGCAGCGCTCAGCGCGCGAAAACGGTCTGCGATCGCGGCCTGTGCGTCGAGGTGGCCGATGCGCTCGCCGAGCTCCATGCGGATGTCGTCGAGCCGGGTGAGGTTGTCGCGCGCATCGGACAGCCGGCCTTCGGTCTCGCGGCGCCGCTCGCGGTATTTCGTGACGCCCGCGGCTTCTTCGAGAAAGCCGCGGATTTCCTCCGGCCGCGCCTCGATGATCCGCGAGATCATGCCCTGCTCGATGATCGCGTAAGCGCGCGGCCCGAGTCCGGTGCCGAGGAACAGGTCGATGACGTCCTTGCGGCGCACGTGGACGTTGTTGAGGTAATACGTCGATTCGCCGCTGCGGTCGAGCACCCGCTTGACCGAGATTTCGGCGTAGCGCGACCACTGCCCCGCTGCGCGCCCTTCGGCGTTGTCGAACACCAGCTCGACGCTCGCCCGCGACACCGGTTTTCTCGTCGTCGAGCCGTTGAAAATCACGTCCTGCATCGACTCGCCGCGCAGCGCGCTCGCGCGCGTTTCGCCGAGCACCCAGCGCACCGCGTCGATGATGTTCGACTTGCCGCAGCCGTTCGGCCCGACGACCCCGACGAGGTTGCCGGGAGTGAGGACGGTGGTCGGGTCGACGAAGGTCTTGAAACCGGCGAGTTTGAGCTTGGAAAGACGCACGTCGGAACGAGGGTGAACGGTCGGTTCAGGGCTGTCGAAAGCGCGTCATGATAACATCCCCGATCCACGGCCCCGCGGCCGGTGCCCCGAAATATGCCGACACAATTGACGTGAATCCCAACCTCGACCGACTGCAGTCCTACCCTTTCGAAAAATTGCGCAAGCTGTTCGACGGACTCGCCCCGCCCGCCGGCCTGGCCCCGATCCGGCTGTCGATCGGCGAGCCGCGGCACGCGACGCCGGCTTTCATCACGCAGGCGCTGATCGACAATCTCGACGGCCTCGCAGCCTATCCCGCCACCCAGGGCAGCGACGCGCTGCGCGGCGCGATCGCCGGCTGGCTCGAGCGGCGCTACGGGCTGCCCGCGGTCGACGCCGCGACCCAGGTGCTGCCGGTCAACGGATCGCGCGAAGCGCTGTTCGCGTTCGCGCAGTGCATCGTCGACAGCCGCGGCGGCGCCGCGAAAGTGCTGTGCCCGAACCCGTTCTACCAGATCTACGAAGGCGCGGCGCTCCTCGCCGGTGCCGAGCCGGTGTTCCTCAACAACCTGCCCGAAAACCGTTTCGGTTCGGACTTCGATTCGCTGCCGGAGTCGGTGTGGCGCGATGTCCAGCTGGCGTTCGTCTGCTCGCCGGGCAATCCGACCGGACGCGTGCTGTCGCTGCACGAGTGGGCGCGCCTGTTCGAGCTTTCCGACCGCCACGGCTTCGTGATCGCTGCCGATGAGTGCTATTCCGAGATCTATTTCGACGAAAACGCGCCTCCGGTCGGCGCGCTGCAGGCCGCGCAGGAGCTCGGTCGCGGTGACTTCCGCAATCTCGTGACGTTCTCGAGCCTGTCGAAGCGCTCGAACGTGCCGGGCATGCGCTCCGGGTTCGTCGCCGGCGACGCCGCCGTGCTCAAGGCTTTCCTGCGCTATCGCACTTACCACGGCTGCGCGATGAACCCGGCCGTGCAGGCCGCTTCGGTCGCCGCCTGGAACGACGAAGCGCACGTCGTCGACAACCGCCGGCTGTACCGCGAGAAATTCGATCGTGTCACGCCCCTCGTCGCGCGCCACCTGAAAGTCGAGCGGCCCGACGCCGGGTTCTACCTGTGGGCGCAGACGCCGCTCCCGGACACCGAGTTCGCCCGGCGCCTGCAGGGTGAATATAATGTCACGGTACTGCCGGGCAGCTTCCTCGCCCGCGAGGCCAACGGCGTCAATCCGGGCGCCGGCTTCGTGCGCATCGCCCTCGTCGCCCCGACTGCCGAATGCGTCGAGGCGGCCGAGCGCATCGCCGCTTTCTGCCAATCTCTCCCATAACGGAAAACTCCCCATGCAAGACCTGCAAAAGATCATCGACGAGGCGTTCGAGAACCGCGCGAACCTCTCCCCTTCGGCCGCGCCGGCGGCGGTGCGCGACGCAGTCGCGTCGGTCATCGCCGGACTCGACGCCGGGCGCCTGCGCGTCGCGGAGAAGATCGACGGCAACTGGACCGTCAACCAGTGGATCAAGAAGGCCGTGCTGATCTCGTTCCGCCTCGCCGACAACGAAGTCATGGCGGGCGGCACGAACCAGTATTTCGACAAGGTGCCGACCAAGTTCGGCGACTACACGCCCGAGCAGTTCCGCGAAGGGGGTTTTCGCGTCGTGCCGCCGGCGGTCGCGCGCCGTGGCAGCTTCATCGGCCGCAACGTCGTGCTGATGCCGTCGTACGTGAACATCGGCGCCTACGTCGATGAAGGCACGATGGTCGACACGTGGGCGACGGTCGGCTCGTGCGCGCAAATCGGCAAGAACGTCCATCTGTCGGGCGGCGTCGGCATCGGCGGCGTGCTCGAACCGGTGCAGGCCGGCCCCGTCATCATCGAGGACAACGTGTTCGTCGGCGCCCGCTCCGAAGTCGTCGAAGGCGTGATCATCGAAGAGAACGCCGTGTTGTCGATGGGCGTGTATATCGGCCAGAGCACGAAGATCTACGACCGGGCCACCGGCGAGATCACTTACGGCCGCGTCCCCTCCGGTGCCGTCGTCGTGCCGGGCAGCCTGCCGTCGGCCGACGGCAAGTACAGCCTGTACTGCGCCGTGATCGTCAAGCGCGTCGATGCGCAGACGCGCGCGAAGACCGGCATCAACGAGCTGTTGCGCGGCGCCTGATTCCCGCTATCGGGCGGTCGCTGAGCCGGGCCGACGGGCGGTCCGGCCGGCACCACGGTCCGCACCTCCCTTTTTCCGTTCCGGAGACCCGCCGCGATGATTTTCGACAAGCTGTTCCAGTTGATGGCGGAAAAACGCGCGTCGGACATTTTCATCTCGGCCGGCGCCCCGATCCATGTCAAGATCCAGGGCGTCACGCTGCCGATCAACCAGCAGGTCATGGAGCCGCCCATGATCAAGCGGATGATCTACGAGATGATGACGCCGGAGCAGATCGACACGTTCGAACGCGTGAGGGAGCTCAATCTGTCGTTCGGGCGCCGCGAGCTGGGCAACTTCCGCGTCAATCTGTTCTGGCAGCGGCACAGCATCGGCATCGTCGTACGCTTTATCCAGGCCGACATTCCGACCCTCGATTCGCTCGGCCTGCCCCCGGCGCTCGCCGAGGTGGTCACCGAAAAACGCGGTCTGGTGCTCGTCGTCGGCGCGACCGGCTCGGGCAAGTCGACGACGCTCGCGTCGATGATCGATCATCGCAACCTGAACCGTTCCGGCCATATCCTCACCGTCGAAGACCCGATCGAGTATCTCTTCCAGCACCGCAAGTCGATCGTCAATCAGCGGGAAGTCGGCATCGACACCCACAGCTGGCACGATGCGCTGCGCAACGCGATGCGCCAGGCGCCCGACTGCATCCTGATCGGGGAAATCCGCGATCGCGAGACGATGCAGGCGGCGCTGGCCTATTCCCAGACCGGCCACCTGTGTTTGGCGACGCTGCATGCGAACAACGCCTACCACGCGCTCAACCGCATCGTGAACTTCTTCCCGCTCGAGAACCGCTCGCTGCTGTTCCTCGACCTGGCGGTGGCGCTCAAGTGCATCGTCTCGCAGCGGCTCGTGCGCAAGCCCGACGGCGTACGCGTTCCGGCGGTCGAGATCCTGATGAACACGCGGCACGTCGCCGAACTGATCGAGCGCGGCGAACTGGGCGAGGTCAAGGAGGCGATGCAGCAGAGCCTCGCGCCCGGATCGCAGACTTTCGAGCAGGACCTTTACCGGCTCTACCACGAAGGCACGGTGACGTTCGAGGAAGCGCTCGCGAACGCGGACTCGCCGACGAACCTGTCGTGGCTGATCAACAATGCGCAGTTCGGCAACGCGCCGAATGCGCAGGACGGGAGCGACGATTCGCCAAGCCTCGATTTCGCCCGGAAAGAGCCGGAAAACCGGCCTTTCAGTGACTTCGCACTGCACCTCGACGACAGCACGAAGCCTTGAACGGCACAACGACTTACCGAAAACCATGACTCCTGTTCCATCCGACGACACTTTCAGACTCGCCTGCGAACTCATCTCGCGCCCGTCCGTAACTCCGGACGATTGCGGCTGCCTCGATCTGCTCGCAGCCCGGCTGACGCCGCTGGGCTTCCGCTTCGAGCGCATCGACGGCGGCGGAGTCTGCAACCTGTGGGCGCGGCGCGGCGACACTGCGCCCGTGCTGTGTTTCGCGGGGCACACCGACGTCGTGCCGGCCGGTCCGCTCGAAGGCTGGGATTCGCCGCCGTTCGAGCCGACGGTCCGCGGCGGCCAGTTGTTCGGGCGCGGCGCGGCGGACATGAAGACTTCGCTCGCCGCTTTCGTCACGGCGATCGAACGCTTCGTCGCAGCACATCCGGACCACGCCGGTTCGATCGCGTTGCTGCTGACGTCCGACGAGGAAGGCATCGCGACGCACGGCACGGTCAAGGTCGTCGAGGCGCTCGCGGCGCGCGGCGAGCGCCTCGACTATTGCGTCGTCGGCGAGCCGACTTCGGTCAATACGCTCGGCGACACGATCAAGAACGGGCGGCGCGGCTCGCTGTCCGGCACGCTGCGGGTCAAGGGCGTTCAGGGGCATGTCGCGTACCCGCAGCGCGCGCGCAACCCGATCCACGAATTCGCTCCGGCGCTCGCCGAGCTGGCGAGCATGCGCTGGGACGAAGGCAACGAGTTCTTTCCGCCGACGACTTGGCAGGTGTCGAACATCCACGCCGGCACCGGCGCGAACAACGTCATTCCCGGCACGTGCGAGGTGGCGTTCAATTTCCGCTTCGCCTCGGTCAGCAGCGCGGACGAGCTGCGGCAGCGCACCCATGCGGTGCTCGACCGCCATCGACTCGACTACGAGCTCGACTGGCACCTGTCCGGAAAACCGTTTCTGACGGCTCGCGGCAAGCTGGTCGAAGCCCTGTCCGACGCGATCCGCGACACGACCGGGGCCGAAACCGAACTGTCGACGAGCGGCGGCACTTCCGACGGCCGCTTCATTGCCGACATCTGTAGCGAGGTGGTCGAGTTCGGCCCGGTCAATGCCACCATCCACAAGGTGAATGAGAGCGTCGCCGTCGACGCGATCGAACCCCTTTCCGCGATCTACGAGCGCACGCTGAACGCGTTGCTGCTGCCCCACCGAGACTGAAGATGTCCGACCTCCACGACGACACTGAACACGAACACGACCACGGCCCGCTCGGCGAACTGGTCACGCTGCGCGACTGGCTGCGCTACGCGGTCACGCGCTTCAATCGCGCCGGGCTGTTCTTCGGCCATGGGTGCGGGGATGCTTACGACGAAGCGGTGTGGCTGCTGCTGCACACGTTGTCGCTGCCGCTCGACCGGCTCGAGCCGTTCCTCGATGCCTGCATCACGGCTGACGAGCGCGAGTCGCTGTTCGCGGTCATCGAGCGCCGCGCGGCCGAGCGAGTGCCGGCCGCGTACATTACCGGGGAAGCCTGGCTGGGGGACTTCCGTTTCCAGGTCGACGAGCGCGTGATCGTTCCCCGCTCCTTTTTCGCCGAACTGCTCGAGGACGGTTTCGCCCCGTGGATCGACGATGCTGAAGAGGTCACTTCGGCGCTCGACTTGTGCACCGGGTCGGGCTGTCTGGCGATCCTGATGGCGCATGCGTTCCCGAATGCGCAAATCGTCGGCGCCGATCTTTCCGACGACGCGCTGCAAGTCGCGCGTGCGAATGTGTCCGACTACGATCTCGACGACCGCATCGAGCTACTCAAAAGCGATGTGTTCAACGGGCTTGCGGGGCGCACCTTCGATCTCATCATCAGCAATCCGCCGTACGTCACCTCAGACGCGATGGCGACGCTGCCGCCCGAATACCTGCACGAGCCGCGCATGGCGCTTGCTGCTGGCGAGGACGGGCTGGACATCGTCCGCCGCCTGGTCGCGGGCGCGAAAGCGCACCTGAATCCGGGTGGCGTGCTGGCGGTCGAGGTCGGCCACAATCGACACCTCGTCGAAGAGGCCTTCCCTGAACTTTCGCCGGTCTGGCTTTCGGCCAAGGGAGGGGACGACATGGTTTTCGTGCTGCGCGCCGACGAATTACCGGAGTAAAAAATGCCCGCTGAACGCCCGATCCTGCTCGTTGAAGATAACCCCGATGACGAAGCCCTGATGTTGCGGGCCTTCAGCAAGAACAGCATCCGCAATCCTGTCGTCGTCGCGCGCGACGGGGTGGAAGCGATCGATTATCTGTTCGGGACCGGCAGCTACGAGGGCCGCGACCTCTCGCTGATGCCGTCCGTGGTGCTGCTCGACCTGAAGCTGCCGCGGATCGACGGCCTCGAAGTGCTGCGCCGGATGCGGGCGGACGAACACACGGGCTTGTTGCCGGTGGTCATTCTCACCACTTCGCGCGAAAGGCAGGACATCCACGAAGCCTACCGGCTCGGCGCGAACAGCTACATCCGCAAGCCCGTCGATTTCGACCGTTTCATCCACGCGGTCGGGCAGATCGTCACGTACTGGCTGGCGCTGAACGAAACCGCGGATCCTTCCGGCAACGGCCTTTACTGACTACTTGACTCACGGCAGGAGCCTCCGGCGAACCCGGATGGTTACGTGAAACAGAGTCAACAAGGAACAGGTGCGGGAATGGGATCCGCCCATGCGAACTACAGCAGTGCTTCGATGTCGCCTGCGATGCTTTCCGGTTTCGTCGCCGGGGCGAAACGCGCGACGACCTGGCCGTCGCGGTCGACCAGGAACTTCGTGAAGTTCCACTTGATCGCTTCGGTACCGAGAATGCCGGGCGCGACCGACGTGAGATGTCGGTACAGCGGATGTGCGTTGTCGCCCTTCACGTCGATTTTCTCGCCGAGCGGGAAGCTGACGCCGTAATTCTTCGCGCAGAACGCGGTGATTTCTTCCGCCCCGCCCGGCTCCTGTCCACCAAACTGGTTGCACGGAAATCCGATCACCGAAAAGCCGCGCGGCGCGAACCTGTCGTGCAGTTCCTGCAGCGCCGTGTACTGCGGCGTGAAACCACATGCGCTCGCGGTGTTGACGATCAGCAGCACTTTGCCGCGAAACTGCGCGAGCGGCATCGGCGCGCCGTCGAGCCGCCTCGTTTCGAAATCGAACACGCTGGCGGGAGTGTTCACTTCAGGCGACCTCGTCGATCCAGGCCTGCTGGATGGCTTCGAGCACGCGCTCGCCGCAATGCTTCGGGTCGTCGTCGAATTCCGGCAGCGCGATCGTCCACTGCATCAGATCCACGAAATTGACTTTCGTCGGATCCGTTTCGGGATGGCGTTCGGAGAGCTGGATCGCGATCTCCTGCACTTCGGTCCACTTCATCAGTGTTTGCCCTCCCGGGCCATGTTGATCGTGTAGCGGGGAATCTCGATCACCAGCGGCGTCTCGCCGACGATTGCCTGGCACGACAGGCGCGATTGCGGCTCGAGTCCCCATGCCATGTCGAGCAGGTCTTCCTCGGTTTCCTCGGCCTCGGGCAAGCTGTCGAAGCCTTCGCGGACGATGACGTGGCAAGTCGTGCAGGCGCACGATTGTTCGCACGCGTGTTCGATCTCGATGCCGTGCTCGAGCAACGTGGTGCAGATCGATTTGCCTGGTTCTGCCTCGATGACGCTGCCTTCGGGACAGAGCTCGACGTGGGGTAGCACGATGATCTGGGTCATACCTGGATCTCATCAACCTTGTGGCCGGCCAGCGCCGAACGGATGCTGTTGTCCATCCTGCGCGCGGCGAATTCATCGGTGGCACGGGCCAGTGCCTCGATGCCTTTCTTGACCGCACGCGGATCATCACCCGTCACCAGCTGCTTCAGCGCGGCGATCGCCGCTTCGATCGCCGCGCGCTCGTCGGCATCGAGGAGCGCACCATCCTGCTCCAGCGCGTGAGTCGTCGCCTCGATGACGCGTTCGGCCTCGACCTGCTGTTCACGCAGGGCTCGCGCATGCATGTCGTCCCCGACGTGCTCGACGCCTTCCTTCAGCATGCCGGCGATCTCGTCGTCGGTCAGGCCGTACGAAGGTTTCACCAGCACGCTCGCCTCGACTCCCGACGACATTTCGCGGGCGGACACCGACAGCAACCCGTCGGCATCGACCTGGAACGCGACGCGGATGCGCGCGGCGCCCGCGACCATCGGCGGAATGCCGCGCAGTTCGAAGCGTGCGAGCGAGCGGCAATCCTTGACCAGCTCGCGCTCGCCCTGCACGACATGGAAAGCCATCGCGGTCTGCCCGTCCTTGAATGTCGTGAACTCCTGCGCCCGCGCGATCGGCAGCGTCGAGTTGCGGGGCACGACTTTTTCGGTCAGCCCACCCATCGTCTCCAGGCCGAGCGACAGCGGAATCACGTCGAGCAGCAGCCACTCGTCGTCGTCCTTGCGGTTGCCGGCGAGCACGTTGGCCTGGATCGCCGCGCCGAGCGCGACGACCTTGTCGGGGTCGAGGTTCGTCAGCGGCTCCTGGCCGAAGAACTCGGCGACCGCACGCTGCACGTGCGGCATGCGGGTCGCCCCGCCGACCATCACGACGCCCTTGATGTCTTCGGGGCCGAGGCCCGCATCGCGCAGAACCTTGCGCATCGGCGTCATCGTCTTGGCGATCAGGTGCTGCGTCATCGCCGCGAACTCCTCGCGTGTGACGACCAGATTGACCTCCTCGCCCGACGACAGCTTGGCGCGGATCGGAGCTTCCTCGCTCGCGGTCAGGAGTTCCTTCGCTTCGCGCGCCTTCATCAGCAAACGGCGCGAGTCGTCGCTCGTAGGCGGCTCGATCGCGGCCTTGTCGAGAACCCAGCAGAACAGGCGGTGATCGAAGTCGTCGCCGCCGAGCGCGGCGTCGCCGTTGGTCGCGAGCACTTCGAAAATGCCGCGCGACAGTTTCAGGATCGACAGGTCGAACGTGCCGCCGCCCAGGTCGTAGATCGCGTAGACGCCCTCGGAAGCATTGTCGAGTCCGTACGCGACTGCCGCCGCCGTCGGTTCATTGAGGAGACGCAGCACGTTCAGTCCGGCGAGTTTCGCCGCGTCCTTCGTCGCCTGCCGCTGGGCGTCGTCGAAATACGCAGGCACGGTGATGACCGCGCCGGTCAGCGGGCCGCCGAGGCTCGCCTCGGCGCGGGCGGCGAGCACCTTCAGGATTTCGGCCGAGATCTCGACCGGCGTCTTCACGCCCTGCACGGTACGGAGCCGCACCATGCCGCCCGCGTCGATGAAGTCGTACGGCGTCGATTCGACGTGCGAGACGTCCTTCAGGCCGCGCCCCATGAAGCGCTTTACCGACATGATCGTGTTCTTCGGGTCGGTGGCGTGGGCAGCGGCAGCAGTGTGGCCGACTTCGACCCGCCCATCGGGGTGGTAGCGGACGATCGACGGCAGCATCGAACGGCCCGCCTCGTCGGCGAGACACACGGCGATGCCGTTGCGAACGGTCGCAACGAGAGAATTGGTCGTACCCAGGTCTATTCCAACCGCGAGCCGGTGCTTGTGCGGCTCGGCGGACTGGCCGGGTTCAGCGATTTGCAGAAGGGCCATCAGGTCTCCAGCGCCTCGAGGGCGTCGTCGATCTCGTGTTGGATTTTTTCCATGAACATCAGCCGGCGGACGATTTCGGCAGCCGCCGCGAAGTCATGGCGCTCGTCGATGGTGCGTTCGAGTTCGTCGAACACTTCCCGCGCGTGATGACGCAGCCGGTGATGCAGCTGCGTGAGCTCGTGCCCCTCGCCGGCCGCGCGCGCCTCCTCGACCGCTTCGCGCCACTCCATCTGCTCCATCAGGAACGCGGAGGACATTGCGGTGTTGGTGTGCAGCCCGGCATCGACGCCGGCGAGCTCGAGCAGGTATTGCGCGCGTGGAAGCGGCTTGCGCAGGGTCCGAAAACCTTCATTCACCCGTGTCGCCCATTGCATCGACAGGCGTTTCTCGACGTCCGGCAGGTGCGCGAAACGGTCGGGATGAACCTGCCCCTGCAGATCGTGATAAGCCATCTCCAGCGCCGCTTCGTCAACGCGAAAACGCCGCGGCAGGCCGAAAAGGGCGAAGAAATCCTGTTGCAGGTCGATGCTCATGGGCGTTGCTCGGAGTTCAGACGTTGAAGCTTTCGCCGCAACCGCAAGCGTCCTTGACGTTCGGGTTGTTGAACTTGAAGCCTTCGTTCAGACCTTCGCGGACGAAATCGAGCTCAGTGCCGTCGAGGTAGGCGAGGCTTTGCGGGTCGACGATGACCTTGACGCCATGACTTTCGAAGATCAGGTCCTCGTCATGCATCTCATCGACGAACTCGAGCCGGTAGGCCATGCCCGAACAGCCCGAGGTCTTGACCCCCAGGCGGATGCCGACACCCTTGCCGCGCTTGGCCATGAAGTCCGACACATGCTTGGCCGCGTTGGTGCTCAGTGTGACGCTCATCGTTCAGTCTCCCGGATCAGCCTTGCTTTTTCTTGTAGTCCGCCACTGCCGCCTTGATCGCGTCTTCCGCAAGGATCGAGCAATGGATCTTGACCGGCGGCAACGCGAGTTCCTCGGCAATCTGGGTGTTCTTGATCTCCAGCGCCTGCTCGACGGTCTTGCCCTTGACCCATTCGGTCACGAGCGAGCTCGAGGCGATCGCCGAACCGCAACCGTAGGTCTTGAATTTCGCGTCCTCGATGACACCGTCCTTGCCGACCTTGATCTGCAGCTTCATGACGTCGCCGCACGCGGGCGCGCCAACCATGCCGGTCCCGACGCCTTCGTCTTCCTTGCCGAAAGCGCCGACATTGCGAGGATTCTCGTAGTGATCCAACACTTTTTCGCTATATGCCATGTTGTCTTCTCCTGGGGATTTTCGTTCAGTGTGCAGCCCACTGCACGCTGTCCAGATCGACGCCGTCCTGGACCATTTCCCACAGCGGGGACAGTTCGCGCAGCTTGCCGATCTTCTTGTGCAGCAGGTCGATCGTGTAGTCGACTTCTTCTTCGGTGGTAAAGCGCCCGATCGTAAACCGGATCGAGCTGTGTGCGAGTTCGTCGTTGCGGCCCAACGCGCGCAGCACGTAGGACGGCTCGAGGCTCGCCGATGTACAGGCCGAACCGCTCGACACGGCGACATCCTTGATCGCCATGATCAGCGATTCGCCTTCGACGTATGCGAACGAGATGTTCAGGTTGTGCGGCACGCGGTGTTCGACGTCGCCGTTGATGTAGGTCGCGTCGATGTCCTGCAAGCCTTTCATCAGCCGGTCGCGCAGCGCGCGGATGCGCTCGTTTTCGGTCTTCATCTCCTCGCGTGCGATGCGGAAAGCTTCGCCCATGCCGACGATCTGGTGCGTCGCGAGCGTGCCGGAACGCAGCCCGCGCTCGTGGCCGCCGCCATGCATCTGCGCTTCGAGGCGTGCGCGCGGCTTGCGCCGGACGTACAGCGCGCCGATGCCTTTCGGGCCGTAGGTCTTGTGCGCCGAGAACGACATCAGGTCGACCTTCAGCTTCGACAGGTCGATCTCGACCTTGCCGGTCGCCTGCGCCGCATCGACGTGGAAGACAATGCCTTTTTCGCGGCAGATCTCGCCGATTTCGGCGATCGGCTGGATCACGCCGATCTCGTTATTGACGAACATCACCGACACCAGCACGGTGTCGGGCCGGATCGCATCCTTCAGCGCCGACAGGTCGACGAGGCCGTTCTCCTGCACGTCCAGATAGGTCGCTTCGAAGCCTTGGCGCTCGAGTTCGCGGAACGTGTCGAGCACTGCCTTGTGCTCGGTCTTCAGCGTGATGATGTGCTTGCCCTTGCCCTTGTAGAACTGGGCCGCCCCCTTGATCGCGAGGTTGTTCGACTCGGTCGCGCCCGACGTCCACACGATTTCCTTGGCATCGGCATTGACCAGCCGGGCCACCTCCTCGCGCGCGTCTTCGACGGCCTTCTCGGCTTCCCACCCATAAGCATGGGAGCGACTGGCGGGGTTGCCGAAATGCTCGGTGAGCCACGGGATCATCGCCTGCGCCACGCGCGGATCGACCGGCGTCGTGGCGGAGTAGTCCAGGTAAATCGGAAACTTGAGCATCGGGTTCCTCCGTCGATCTGCGTTCAAGATTGGACCGCCATTGCGGCCAGATTATTCAGTTCGTTCGTCAGGCGTTCGAAGGCTGCGAGGAAGCCTTCGACGTCCGCGAGGGTCGTGTCGCGGCCGAGGCTCACGCGCACGGCACCGCGCGCGGCGTCGTGTCCGACGCCCATCGCGAGCAAGGTATGCGACGGCTCGGGGTTCGCACTCGAGCACGCCGACCCGCTCGCGCACGCGAAACCCGCACGGTCGAGCTTCGCGACCAGCGTTTCGCCATCGAAACCGTCGGCAGCGAAAAACGTCGTGTTCGGCAGCCGCGGTGCCTCGGCCGAGAAAATTCTCATGCCGCTCGCGACCAGGCCCGCTTCGAGCCGATCCCGCAAACCGGCCAGCCGTCGCGCTTCGTCTTCGAGCCGCGCCGTCGCACGTTCGCAGGCGACGCCGAAACCGACGATCGCCGCGACGTTCTCGGTCCCGGAGCGCAGGCCGCGCTCCTGACCGCCTCCGGCAATCTGCGGTGCCAGCTCGATCCGTTTGTCGATCACCAGCGCGCCGGCGCCGAGCGGACCGCCGATCTTGTGCCCGGAAAGCGTCATCGCGTGCACGCCGAGCGCACGGAAGTCGACGGGAATCTTGCCGAGCGCCTGCACCGCATCACTATGAAACCACGCCCCGGTCGTTCGTGCATCGTGCGCGAGGGCGGCGACATCCTGCAGCACCCCGGTCTCGTTGTTCGCCAGCATCACCGAAAGCAGCGCCGGCTTCGCTTCGAGCACCGCCATCCAGTCGTCGCGATCGATTCGCCCGGCGGCATCGACGGCGATTTCGCGCAGCGTCCACCCGCCGCGCCGCAGCTGTCTTGCCGGCTCGCGCACGCACGGATGCTCGATCGCCCCGATCGCGACGAGCCCCGGTTTCATCAGCGCCGCGGCGCCCTTGATGAAGAGGTTGTTCGCTTCGGAGCCGCAACTCGTGAAAATCACCTCGGTCGGATGCGCACCGACTGCCGCCGCGACCCGAGCACGCGCCTCGTCGATCGCCGCCCTCGCCTGCCGCCCGTACTCGTGCCGGCTCGACGCATTGCCGAAACGCGCATCGAGCCACGGCAGCATTGCCGCGCGCACGACAGGGTCGAGCGGCGTGGTGGCGTTCCAGTCGAGGTAGACGGGCGCGAACATCGCTTATGCTTCCGCTTTACGCAGCCGCCACTTCGCGCACCGAGATCATCGCACGGCGCCGCACGTCCTTCAGCACGCTGGTCTCCGTTTCGGCCTTGACTTCGCGCATCACCAGCGCCGCGAGCGTCACCGAATCGAGGTACTCGTACATCCGCTTGTTCAGGTTCGCCCACAGGTCGTGGGTCAGGCAACGTTGTTCGTCGTGGCAATTCTGCCGGCCGCCGCACTGGGTCGCGTCGAGCGGTTCGTCCACCGCGACGATGACGTCCGCGACGGTGATCCGGCTCATGTCACGGGCAAGGCGGTAACCGCCGCCGGGGCCGCGCACGCTCGACACCAGCTTGTGGCGGCGCAGCTTTCCGAACAGCTGTTCCAGGTAGGACAACGAGATTTTCTGACGCTCGGCGATGCCCGCCAGCGTGACGGGGCCTTCGCTCTGGCGCGATGCCAGATCGATCATGGCGGTTACCGCGAATCGTCCCTTGGTGGTGAGTCTCATGTTAGCTCCTCGCATGGCGGAGATTGCCGGTCGGGTAAATACCCGAACGTTTCACTCGACTATACGTAACCCGACAAAATCGGTCAACTACTCCACGGGCCGATCGCGGCGCGGTCAATCAACCATCTTCGAGAGGCGCTGCGCATCGAACTCGTCGCTCTGCTCGATCGTGGAATCGAGCCTCACGCCGGCCTTTTCGAGCTGTTCGACGAGCAGCTGAATACGACGGTCGGTTTCGACTGCGTGATCGAGCAGGCCGTGCATCGCTTTCGCGATCGGGTCGTCCATCTGCCTGGTCACGCCATATGCCGAGAAGCCCATCTGCTCGGCCTTCTGCTCGCGCGCCTTGTCACGCGCATCGGCGCGCTCGGGGTCGATGATGCGGGCTGGATTGCCGACCGCGGTGGTTCCGGCCGGCACCGGCTTGACGACGACGGCATTGGAGCCGATGCGTGCGCCATCCCCGACGGTGAAGCCGCCGAGCACTTTCGCGCCGGCGCCGACGACCACGCCGTTGCCCAGCGTCGGGTGGCGCTTGGTGCCGCGATACAGCGAAGTTCCGCCGAGCGTGACCGCCTGATAGATCGTGCAATCGTCGCCGACCTCGGCGGTCTCGCCGATGACCACACCCATGCCGTGGTCGATGAACACGCGCCGGCCTATCGTCGCCCCCGGATGGATTTCGATGCCGGTCAGGAAGCGCGAGATATGGCTGACGAAACGGCCGATCCAGAACAGTTCGCGGGTCCACGCAGCGTGCGCGAGGCGGTGGAACAGGAGTGCATGCACGCCGGGATAGCAGGTCAGCACTTCCCAGGTCGAGCGGGCGGCGGGGTCGCGTTCGCGAACGCTGGCCAGGTCTTCGCGCAGGCGGCTGAACATGGGTGATTTGCTCCAGGAAACTTCGTTGCAGTAGTGAATTCCCGACTAGTTTAGTCGGGCTTGCGTTCGAGTGCACCGACGATGCCGCGGAGGATATTGACTTCCTCCTTCTCGAGCCGCACGCGCCCGAACAGGCGCCTGAGGCGCTGCAGCAGGCGCTTGGGATTGGCCGGATCGTAGAAGCCGCTCGCCGTCATCGCCCGCTCGAGATGCCGGTGAAAGCCCTCGATTTCCTCGAAAGTCGCGAGCTCGGGCAAGGGCTCGGCGGGAGGCGTCGGCGACAGCGCGGCCATCCGCAGTTCGTAGCACAGCAGCTGCACCGCTGCGCCCAGATTCAGCGATGAAAAAACCGGGTTCGCCGGGATCGACACCGGCATCGAGCAGCGTTCGACTTCCTCGTTCGTCAGTCCGCTCATCTCCGTGCCGAACACCAGGGCCACGTCGCCTTTTTCGGCAAACGCGACGAGCTCGGGTGCCGCTTCGCGCGCGCTGCGCACCGGCACCGAGCGCTCGCGCCGCCGCGCGGTGATCGCCGCCGACAGGATCGTGCCGTGCAGCGCCTCGTCGAGCGAATCGACGACGCAGGCGCGCTCGAGCAAGTCGGTCGCGCCGGACGCGCGCGCATCCGCGATGGGGTCCGGGAACGCAGACGGCGCGACGAGATACAGACGGGAGAGCCCCATCGTCTTCATCGCACGCGCGGCAGCGCCGATATTGCCGGGATGGCTCGTGCGTGAAAGCACGATACGGATACGGTCAAGCGCGATGGCGCCGTTCATATTAAAATCTTGTGTTTTTTTCGAATTTTCTTAAGCGGAGGCCCCTTCCGGGCAGCCTTCCGCAAGCGAGACCGACGCGCATGCATCCCACCCTGACCATTGCAGTGAAAGCCGCCCGCCGTGCGGGTACCGTCATCAACCGGGCCTCGATGCAGCTGGACATCCTGACTGTCCAGACCAAGTCGCCGAACGATTTCGTCACCGAAGTGGACCAGGCCGCCGAGGCGGCCATCATCGAAGTGCTGCGCGACGCCTACCCGGAGCACGGCATTCTAGCAGAGGAGTCCGGGGAGTCTGCCGAGTCCGCGAACAGCGAATATCAGTGGATCATCGATCCGCTCGACGGCACGACGAACTTCATCCACGGCTTTCCGCAGTACGCCATCTCGATCGCGCTGGCGAAGAACGGAGTGCTCGAGCAGGCAGTCGTCTTCGATCCGACGCGCAACGAGCTGTTCACCGCGACGAAAGGCCGCGGCGCCTTCCTCAACGACCGTCGCATCCGCGTGTCGAAGCGCACGCGGCTGAACGAGGCCCTCATCGGCACCGGCTTCCCGTACCGCGAGTTCGACAACATCGACGCGTACCTGGGAATGTTCAAGGACCTGACGCAGAAGACCGCCGGCATCCGCCGTCCGGGCGCCGCGGCGCTCGACCTCGCCTACGTCGCGTGCGGCCGGCTCGACGGTTTCTGGGAAATGGGCCTGCAGCCCTGGGACATGGCGGCGGGCGCGTTGATGATTCAGGAAGCCGGCGGCCTCATCAGCGACCTCGCGGGTGAGGCGGCCTATATGGAAACCGGCAACATCGTCGCCGGAACGCCGAAAGTGTTCGGGCAGTTGCTGCAGGTGATCCAGCCGCATCGCACGGCCTCGACCCGGGCCTGAAGAAAACCGCAAAATCGTACGCGACGGACGGGGCGACACGGAATGCTCCGTTTGCTGCGCTGCAGCAGGCCGCGTACAAGCACGATGGTCCGAACATTCATTTTTACCCGCGAATCGGAGTTCTTACCGGTGTAGACCTCTTCCCTCCGCGAGCCAAGCCCCTTCCCCCTTCACTCGCGCGAGGCTACATCCCGATCGCCGGCGTTTTCCTTCGTTTTCGCCCTCTGCGAACGCTTGCGTTTTGCTGTCGGCAGCGACAGCGAAAGACCAGCCGTGATCGGCCTGCTTTCCCCGTGGCAGCAGCCTCGTAGCGGAACAACGACGGACATCATCAACATCATGAAGTCATTGCAACAGGACTGGTTTTCCAACGTCCGCAACGATCTGCTCGCGGGCCTCGTCGTCGCGCTCGCGCTGATCCCCGAGGCGATCGCCTTCTCGATCATCGCCGGCGTCGACCCCAAAGTGGGGCTGTACGCCTCGTTCTGCATCGCCACCATCATCGCGTTCACCGGGGGGCGGCCGGGGATGATCTCGGCCGCGACCGGTGCGATGGCGCTGGTGATGGTCATGCTCGTGCGCGACCACGGGCTGCAGTACCTGCTCGCCGCGACGATCCTGACCGGCGTGCTGCAGATCGTCGCCGGCCTCGTGCGACTCGGCGAGCTGATGCGCTTCGTGTCGCGCTCGGTGATCACCGGCTTCGTCAATGCGCTGGCCATTCTGATCTTCATGGCGCAACTGCCGGAGCTCACCGACGTGACCTGGCACGTCTATGCGATGGTCGCAGCGGGTCTGGGCATCATCTATCTGTTCCCGTACCTGACGAAAGCGGTGCCCTCGCCGCTGGTGGCGATCGTCGTGCTGACAGGAGTCGCGCTCGCGCTCGGACTCGACATTCGCACCGTCGGCGATATGGGCGAGCTCCCCGACAGCCTGCCGCTGTTCCTGATCCCCGACATTCCGCTCACGTTCGAGACGTTGCGGATCATCTTCCCGGTGTCAGCGACGCTCGCCGTGGTGGGTCTGCTCGAGTCGATGATGACCGCGTCGATCATCGATGACCTGACCGACTCGACCAGCGACAAGAATCGCGAATGCGTCGGCCAGGGTGTCGCGAACATCGCGTCGGGCTTCATCGGCGGCATGGCCGGCTGCGCGATGATCGGCCAATAGGTGATCAACGTGAAATCCGGCGGCCGCGGCCGGCTGTCGACGCTCGCGGCCGGGGTATTCCTGCTGCTCATGGTGGTCTTCATCGGCGACTGGGTCGCGCAGATTCCGATGGCGGCCCTCGTCGCGGTGATGATCATGGTGTCGATCGGCACCTTCAACTGGGCCTCGATCCGCAACTTGCACGAGCACCCGACGAGCTCCAGCGTCGTGATGCTGGCGACTGTCGCGGTCACCGTGCTCACGCACGACCTCGCCCAAGGCGTGCTCGTCGGCGTGCTGCTGTCCGGCTTCTTCTTCGCGCACAAGGTCGGCCTCGTGCTGCACATCGGCTCGAAGTCGGAGGACGAGGGCCGCGCGCGCCGCTACCGCATTGTCGGCCAGGTGTTCTTCGCGTCGGCCGACCGCTTCGTCGCCGCTTTCGACTTCAAGGAAGTGATCGAGAAGGTCGTCATCGACGTCAGCCGCGCGCACTTCTGGGACATCACCGCGGTCAGCGCGCTCGACAAGGTGGTCGTCAAGTTCCGCCGCGAAGGCACCGAAGTCGAGATGATCGGCCTCAACGAGGCGAGCGCGACGATGGTCGATCGCTTCGCCGTGCATGACAAACCCGACGCCGTCGAAGCGTTGATGGGGCATTGAGGAACTGAACGCGATGAAAACCGACGCCAAAGTGCTCGCCTGTGTCGACCGGTCGCATTTCGCCGACACCGTCGCCGACTACGCCGCGTGGGCCGCGCAGCGTCTCGACGCGCCGCGTCTCGACGCGCCGCTCGAGTTCCTGCACGTCATCGACCGTCACCCGGAGATCGGCTCCGGCGAGGACCACAGCGGCGCAATCGGCTTCGACGCCCAGCAGCAGCTGCTCGCTGAACTCTCGGAACAGGACGAGACGCGCAGTCGCAACGCGCGCGAAACCGGCCGGATTTTTCTGAACCGGCTGCGCGAGCGCGCGATTGCCGCCGGCGTCGCGGCGGCCGACGTGCGGCAGCGACACGGTGCGCTCGACGAGACGGTGGCCGAACAGGAAGAAGGCGTGCGCCTGTTCGTGTTCGGCCGGCGCGGCGAGTCGGCCGAGACGACCCAACGCGATCTCGGGCGCAACGTCGAGCGCATGGTGCGCGCGCTGCACCAGCCGATTCTCGCCGTCACCGAAGGTTTTACCGAACCGCGCCGGGCAATGATCGCGTTCGACGGGGGCAGCGTGACGCGGCGCGGCGTCGAGATGGTCGCCGCCAGTCCGCTGTTTCGCGGCCTTCCGGTCCACCTCTTGATGTCCGGCAAGGAAAGCGCCGAAGCCCCGAAACAGCTTGAATGGGCGCGCAAGACGCTTGAAGCAGCCGGCTTCGAGGCGCCAGCAGCGCTGGTTCCGGGGGACGCCGAAAGCGTTATCGCAACGGCCGTGCGGGATCAGCACATCGACCTGCTGATCATGGGCGCCTACACGCACTCGCCGCTGCGCAGCCTGTTCCTCGGCAGCAAGACTTCCGACCTGCTGCGCTCCGCAACGATTCCCGCGCTGCTGCTGCGCTAGCCAGGGTGCGACACGACGACCGTTTCCACGTCGGCGCGCTTCTCGCGGACCTTGCCGAGCTGCGCGCCGGCGGCACCATGGCCCTGCTGGGTGACGCTGAAGTGGCCAGCAGTGGACCACAGTGGTCGAGATCGAAGGTGGTGCCGGGATCAGCGTCGGCGGGGTGCATCGATGCCGACTTTGGGTTTCGCAGGAGACGTGGTTTCCAGTCAAGGTACAGAGCTACGCAGCCCCACGGCGCGCTGATCGAAACCGTCGACATGAGCGATGCGGAACTCGATGTCACGTTTCCGGAGCATTTCTTCACGCCGTGAAAGGCGCGGTGTCGCACATCACGCTGGGCGCGATCGTTTCAGTAAAGCCATGCACGACTTTCCAGCCTTTTTCAAGTTAAATGCAATTAACCGTCTATTCTTAAATTAAGCCTTATGCGCTTGCTTTGTCCAGCAAATGCTGCATACATCTATCATCGTTGGACGGTTAATCGCATTTTCAGGTAACCTTGTTTCACCTCACTCTGCGAATCGCTTGCACGGCCTAGAATAGGACGTCAAACGTTGAGCCCTGCTGAAAACAGCTTGAGTAACACGCGGAGTCTGTATCGGTGATGAAGCACTTCACTCATGAAGCTGCGGGTATTCCCTTGCGCTGGTGAGCTGAAAGGACTGCTCCCCTATTCTTGACCGACCCCACGCACTTCATGCCTGCCACCGCTTCGGTGAGGGGCAACTTCGGCCTGAGTTGATCTGATTGCCCCATGACTGCCCCGAGTACCTCCCTCTTCGATTCCGACAAGGCCTGGTTGACCGCCCCTCAGGAAGCGCTTGTCGCTTGGCTGATGGCGCCGGACTTCGTGATAACAAAGGCAGGCGTGGCACAGCCGCTGCGCGCGTCCTCGGTCGTCGTCTATCGAGCGATGGGGAACAAATTCGTCCGCGAGGTCCTGCTCGGCGACAACGGAAGCCTGCTGAAAACCTGGCGGGACATCGAGGCTGGAGACATTCATGCTTTCCTCGCCAAGAACGAACTGAAGCGCGGCATCCGCAACAGGTATCTGCGGCTCCTCGAGCGCCTCTTCGACCACTTGATGGCGAAGGGCATCGTTCCCGGCAACCCGGCCAGGGGGTTGGCGATCAAGGAGCCTTCGAAGTCGAACCAGGGTCATGACAAGACGCAGTGGCTCACCGAGGCCCAGCAGGAGGCCGTGATGGCCGCCCTGCCGCAGCCTGTAGGATGGAAAGACGCCCGGAACCGGGCCCTCATCGCCACGGTCCTGGGCGGCGGCCTGAAGGTGAGCGAGGTCATCAAACTGACCAACGGTTGCGTGGGCCCCCGTCAGGAAGACGGCAGTCTCTACATCGACGTCTACCCCGGCGGGGCGGGACGTCGGCACCGAACGCGGGTTGCGGTCTTCGCCGCGGCCATCCTGACGGAATGGATGACGACCAGGAAGCAGCTGACCATCCCGGGCGAGCTGCTGTTCCCGGCCAAGCTGGCGGGCAGAGTGCTGCACCCGGCCACAGTGTACCGGCAAGTCGCCGCAGTGCTGACTGAAGCCAGGATCGACCCGACCCTGATCAGACACCGGGGAGCGAGGACCTTGCGCAACACCTTTGCCATCCATGAGCTCGAGGAGGGCAAGCCGCCGGAGCTGGTCGGAGAGTACCTCGGTCATCGCGCAGATCGGTCGACCAGGTACTACACCGCGCTGCTACGCAAGCCTTCTCCCTTCGGCGGAAAATAGACGCCGGAAAACACCGCTGAGCGCGCAGCCTCCAACACAGTGCGAATTTCCGGCTGGAGAATGCGTCGTTCGGTGCTGATGAGCCAAAACGCTTCCCGCACCTCATCGACCCGCCCCACTTCCAGGACTCCGTAACGAGCAACGATCTCATCAGCCATGATGACCGGTGCCGGGAAAAAGCCGTCACCCGCTTGCGCAAATGCCTTCATCAGGGCGCTGTCGTCAAACTCGCCAACGATGCGCGGAATCAGACGTGCATCGCCAAGCCAGCGATCGATTTCACCGCGCACCGCCGAATTCGGACCGGGCAACAGCGTCGGGGCCCCGTTTAGGCAAGCCGGGAATGCTCCACACCGCTGTGCGAGACTCGGCGCGGCAAAAAAAGCGATGGCGCTTTCACCCAACTTGTGACTGTGCCCCCGCACTGCCAAGCCGCTGGGCATGGGCCGATCCGCAAGCACCATGTCCAGCCGATGTAACGCGAGTTCGCCCAAGAGCCAGTCGATCGTACCCTCGCGACAAACCAGTCGCACGGCCCTGGGCAGTTGTTTGAGCGATGCCAGCAACTTGTAGGTCAGCGACTTGGGCAATGCCTCCGAGACGCCAACCCGAAACACCGGCAACGCTGGTTCAGCCGTGGTATTCGCACGTAGTGAAGAAGCCAAATCCTGGCTAAGAGCGAAGATTTCGTCCGCGTAGGACAACGTAGTTCGCCCGGCTTCGGTGAGTTCCAGTTTGCGGCCGGCCGGCTTGAACAAGGCCACCCCCAGGTCCTCTTCGAGGATTTTGATCTGGGCGCTGATGGTTTGTGGCGTCAGGTGTAACTGCTTGGCAGTCGTCACGATGCTCCCCGAGCGCGCGGTTGCCCAGAAATAACGCAGGTGCTTGAGATTCATGCGCAATGAGCATCAGTTTTTTTCGAAAGATTCTCGAATATTAATCGATTTTTCTTTGTTTTCGCAAACCCGCATACTCCGCTGCCCTTCCCCTTCCTGCCACTTCGACAGGTATGCCAACGATAAAATGTGATCGCTGCATCTCATCGTCCGAGCGCGCGTTGGCCCCGTCGCTACATGGATGCCGCCCTATGATCACGCAGACCCGAAGCGCCTTTCTGCAAGTTCGCGCGCTCACCGACCTGGATCGTGCCACTCAGCAGCTAACGGCCTACCTGGAGATTCTCCGCCGGCATACCGTCGGCGCTGAGCAAGCCTTGCTGGGCATCTGGATCGACGACGCAGATGTCAGTCATCCTCCCGCCGCATTGACGATCACCGACGCGCAGGGTGCGGAGCGGACCTTGCCAATTTCTGAAACCACGGGGATCAGTGGCATATGGATCTTGTGCTGGCTCGACGTTGCCGCGGGTTCTGTCTCTCGTGCCGAGCTTGTGGCGGCGTTGTGCGACTGCTATGGCCCCCGCCCCAACTCCCAAAGCACCCGCCGTTTCATTCCTGTCTATGCGAACGGCGTACCAGAATCCAGCATTGATACGGAGATTGCCCCGTTGCGAGCACTGTATCCAGGGCTGCTTTTTCCGCCGATTCAGTTAAACCGGAATGGGGGGTTTTCGTGCCGACAGAGTGACTCGCCTGAAGGAGCCTCCTCTTGACCGCGCTTGATCCCGTTCTGCTGTTCTTCGTTCTCGGGCTCACGGCCGGCCTGCTGCGCTCGGAAATGCGTTTGCCGGCCGCCGTCTATGAGCTGATCAGCATGTTGCTGCTGCTGACCATCGGCTTGAAGGGGGGCATCGAGCTCGCCAAGCAACCGCTTGGGGCGCTTGCACTGCAAACGCTCGCGGTCATGGCAATGGGTGCCCTTCTGCCGCTGATTGCTTTTCCTGTTCTGCGGTTTGCCGGTCACTTCAAGCGCGCGGATGCGGCCTCGATCGCGGCCCACTATGGATCGGTGAGTGTCGCGACGTACGCAGTCGCCACCTCTTATTTCGCCAGCCGTCAAATCGATTTCGAAGCTCACATGCCGTTCCTGTTGGCGGTACTCGAAATTCCGGCCATCGTGGTTGGCATCTTGCTCGCACGCGGGCTTAACGGTGAAATGCGCATTGGCAAAGTCGCACACGAGATTTTTCTCGGCAAAGGCATTGTGTTGCTGGTAGGAGGCTTGCTGATCGGCTGGGCGGCCGGCGCCGAGGGCCTCGTTTCAGTCAAGCCTTTATTCTTCGATTTGTTCAAAGGCATCCTCGCCCTGTTCCTGCTCGAGATGGGACTGATCACGGCCGCCCAATTCGGCAGCTTGCGTCAGCATGGCTTGTTCCTGGTCTTGTTCGGTGTGGGCATGCCGCTGTTTTCATCGATCATCGGGATGGTGTTAGGCTGCGCGCTCGGTCTCTCGCCGGGCGGCACCGCGATGCTGGCGATTCTGGCGGCAAGTGCGTCCTATATCGCGGTGCCTGCGGCGATGAGAATTTCGGTGCCGGAAGCCAATCCGACGCTGTCGCTGGCGGCATCTCTTGGCGTCACGTTCCCCTTTAATGTGCTGGTAGGCATCCCCATCTATCATGCACTGACCGACCATTGGTTCGCATTCATCGGGAAATAGTCCATGAACGGCCTGACACGCAAGCTACTGACCATCGTCACCGAAAGTGTCCTGGAGCGCGTTCTGCCCGAAGACCTGGAGCGCCTGGGCGCGCGGGGCTTCACCATCACAGAGGCTCGCGGCAAGGGCAGCCGCGGAATGCGCGGCGGCACCTGGGACGAGAACAGCAATATCCGTATCGAAATTCTGTGCGACACGGCCACGGCTGAGGCGCTCACGGCACATCTGCAAAAGCACTACTACGACGATTACGCGATGGTGATGTTCGTGAGCGACGTGACCGTGCTCAGGTCTGAAAAATTCTGAGGAGCCGCTCCTCCATTTAGCGGCCCGAACCATTGCTGTGGGGATATGGGCGCGGTGTTTAAGGGACTGCCGCAACCCACTCTCGAGGCCGCAACGCAGCTTCGTCAACTGCCTGTTCGAGGGGCATCCCCTCCTCCACTCCATCCATGATCATCCGCTGCAGGATGGCGCCGAGCATCTCGACGTTGGCAGCCGTCAGCGGTTCGACCTCGGAGCGGCGGCGCCACCAGTCAGCGATTGCGGGGTAGCCTCGACGGAGGCAGCAGGTGCGAGCGAGAGCAGCGCCCGTGATCCGCGCCCTGCCGTGCTCCATTTGTCGGGATTCCTTACATCCCCAAATTCGACATCCTCGCAAGTTCTTGATCTTGCTTGACGCGGCCCTTTGGCTCTCTTCTTGCAGCATGCAATTTTCCCTGAGCAGTCTTCGCCGGCAGCAGCCAAGGAGGGGCCATGATCACCCGACGGTTATTCCTGAAAGCGACGCTATGGATGGGCGCCGTGCTGCTGCCGTGGAAATGGGGAAGCCGGCATGCATCCGCCGCCCCGATCCCCGGCGGCACCCTCGATCCGACGACGATCTCCAAGTACCGGATGCAGCTGCTCATCCCGCCGGCGATGCCGCAGACCCCGCCGCCGACCCCTACGGTCGACGTCGACTACTACGAAATCGCTGTCCGCCAGTTCGAGCAGCAGATCCTGCCGGCCGGCATGCCGATGACGACGGTGTGGAGCTACGGCTCCGTCAACCATCCCGACACGTTCCACTACCCCGCCTTCACGATCGAGGCCCGGTACGGCGCGCCGGTTCGGGTGAAGTGGATCAACGGCCTGGTGGACGAGCACGGCCGGTACCTGCAGCACCTGCTGCCGGTCGATGCGAGCCTGCATTGGGCCAATCCTGCCGGCGGCCCGACGGGGCGCGATGCGCATCCGGTGGTCGATGCGACGCCCGGACCCTACACCGGGCCGGTTCCCATCGTCACTCATCTCCACGGCGGCCACACCCATGACGACAGCGACGGATTCACGGAAGCGTGGTATCTGCCACAGGCGAGGAACATTCCCGGCGGCTTCGCCCGCGTCGGCTCCGAGTACCAGCGGTTCCGCGCGGAGGCCCAGGCGCGCATGGGACAGGCATGGACGCCCGGCTCGGCGGTATTCGAGTACGAAAACGACCAGGATGCGGCGACGCTGTGGTACCACGACCACACGCTCGGCATGACCCGCCTCAACGTCTATGCGGGACCGGCGGGCTTCTATCTGATCCGCGGCGGCGGCCGCGATCTGCCCGACGGCGTGCTGCCGGGCCCGGCTGCAGGCGTGGGCGCCGATCCCTTCGGACGGCATTACGAGATTCCCCTCGCCATCCAGGACCGCTCGTTCAACGCCGACGGCTCGCTGTTCTACCCGGACAGCCGCACCTTCTTCGACGGCTACGAAGGGCCGTACTTCCCTCACACCGAGGTGGCGCCGATCTGGAACCCGGAGTTTTTCGGCAACACGATCGTCGTCAATGGTCGCACCTGGCCGTACCTGGAGGTCGAGCCGCGTCGGTATCGTTTCCGGCTCCTGAACGGCTGCAACTCGCGCTTCCTCATCCTCGAGTTCGACGACCCCGACCTCGCCTTCTGGCAGATCGGTGCGGATGGAGGCTTCCTGCCCGCCGCGACGCAACTGCGCCGGTTGCTGCTCGCGCCTGCCGAACGTGCCGACGTGATCGTCGACTTCACCGGCAGGACGGTCGGCGAGCAGATCGTCCTGCGCAACCACGGGCCGGACGAGCCGTTCGGCGGCGGCGAGCCCGACGAGGACTTCGACGCCGCCGATCCGGGCACGACCGGCCAGGTGATGCAGTTCCGGATCGTTCCCCTTACGGCCGCGGATCCGAGCACGCCGGCCCCTGAGCTCGTGCTGCCGGCGCTGACACCGCTCGGCGCGGCGACCTTGACGCGCAAGGTGGCGCTGAACGAGAAGACGGCGGGATTGCCGGATTTCGACGGACCCGTCGAGGCGAAGCTCGGGATCATCGACGAGAACGGCGTGAACATCCCCCTCGACTGGCAGAACGCGGTGACCGAGAACCCGGCGCTCGGGTCGATCGAGACTTGGGAGATCCACAACTTCACCGAGGACGCGCACCCGATCCACATCCACGAAGTGCAGTTCGAGGTGGTCGATCGGCAGCCGTTCGACGGCGCTCCGTACGGGCCGGAATCCGGAGAGACCGGCGTCAAGGACACGGTCATCGCCTATCCGGGCGAGATCACGCGGGTGAAGGCGTTGTTCGATCGTCCGGGGCTATACGTCTGGCACTGCCACATCCTCGAGCACGAGGACAACGAGATGATGCGGCGGTACGTCATCGGGCCGATGACCGCGGCCGATGCCGGTCACCGCTAATCGACAAGTTCGTCGCTGACCGGGAGTTGCCAGCGTCTCGCTCGAGCGCGCTGGCGCGCAGTAAACCGCGTTCAAGTCTTGAATCAATTGCGCCCCATCCATGCGCGCAGGCGGTCGCTCAGCGCGTCGACGCTGAGCACCAGCGCGAACATCGCGATCAGCACCGTGGCTGCCTGTGCCTGCTGGAAAATCGACAGGTGGAAGTACAGCATCTGCCCGAGGCCGCCGGCGCCGACGAAGCCCAGCACTGCGGCCATGCGGATGTTCATCTCCAGTCGGTAGAGCCCGTAGGCCACCGATTGCGCCCACACCAGCGGCAAGGTTCCATAGAGGAAAGCCGCCACCCCGCCGCTGCCAATGTCCAGAAGGCTTTGCTCGGGCTGCGGCGGGGCGTTCTCGATCGCCTCGGCGAACAGCCGGCCGAGCACGCCGGTGGTGTGCAGCGCCAGCGCCAGCACCCCGGCGAAAGGGCCGAGCCCGGCGGCCAGCACCATCAGCGTCGCCCACACCAGCTCCGGCACGCTGCGCAACAGATTGAGCAGGAAACGCGACAGGCGTTCGGCCGCGGCGCCGTGGCGCCCGGCGGCCGGCAGCGCGAGCAGCAACCCGGCGGCCGCGGCGAGCAGCGTGCCGACCATTGCCACCGCGAACGTCTGCACGGCGCCGTAAGCGGTCTGGCGCAGGAAGTCGGGTTCGAGATCGGGCGGGAAGAACGACGTTGCGAAGCGCGCCATGTCAGCCACGGCGCCGACCGAGAAGAGCGTTCCGAAGTCGATTCCGAGATAGACAAAGCTCCCCGCCACCGCGGCGGCGACCAGTGCACAGGTCAGCACGCAACTCAGGCAGAAATCGGCAGCACCTCGCGGTGCGCAGGGCTCGCGGGTCTCGTTCATGCGAGCGCCCTGCGCAGGGTCGCGCTCAGTGCGTCGGCGAACAGCACCAGCACGAGGAAGACGAAGAGGATCGTCGCCGCTTCGCCGCCGTTGAGCATCTTCATCGACTGGTCCATCAGTTGCCCGAGCCCGCCGGCGCCGACAAAACCCATGATCACCGAGGCGCGCACTGCGCATTCCCAGCGATAGACCGTGTACGAAGTCAGCTCCTGCGCGGCGTTGGGCAGCAGCCCGTACGCGAGGGCGGCGAAGCGCCCGCCGCCGGCTTCGAGGATCGCGCGCGCCGGACGCGTATCGGTCGATTCGAGGATCTCGGTGTAGACCTTGCCGAGCATCCCGCCGTAGGTGATCGCGAGCGCCAGCACGCCGGCCGCCGGGCCGAGGCCGAGCACGCGCACGAACATCAGCGCCCAGACGATCTCCGGAATGGCGCGCAGGAAAGTCAGTAGCGCCCGTCCTGCAGCGCGCACCATTTTGCCGCCCAGGCGCCCCGGGCCCGGTCCGATCTTCGACACCGCCAGCGCGCGAGTGCTCAGGACCGAGAGGGGCACCGCCAGCAGCAGCGCGAGCGCGATGCCGGCGGTGGCGATCGCCATCGTTTCCAGCGTCGCCTCGAGGAGGTAGCCGAGAAACTCGGTCGAGGTGGCCGGCGGAAGGAAGCCGCCGAGAAAGCTCCCCATGACTCGCAGATTACCGGCGTCGAACAGCGCCCACGGGCGGAACTCGGCCAGCACCAGCAGCGGCCACAGCAGCACCAGCGCCACGAGCGTCCAGCCCAGCCGCGCACGCGCGTCCGGGTCGCGATCGGGCGGCGGGAGCGCTTGGGCCGACGCGCTCATGTTCAGCGTCCGCGGGAGGTGTCGAGGCGAACGACCTTCGCGTCCGCCTCGGGGTCGATCATCGCGTCCGCCGCGGCATCCGCGGCTTGCACCGGCAGCATGGCGCCCTCGGCGGCATAGAGTTCGTGCAGCATCGAATCGCTGAGGCGGGCGGTTGGCAGGTCGAACACCACTTCGCCGCCGCGCAGGCCGATGATGCGCGGAAACCATTTGAGCGCCAGGTCGACCGCGTGCAGCGACGCGAACAGGCTGGCGCCGCTGCGCGCCGATTCGGCGACCAGCTCGCCGAGCGCCGCATCGGCGAGCGCGGGGTCGAGCGCGGAAACGGGCTCGTCGGCGAGGATCAGGTCGGGCTGCTGATAGAGCACGCGGGCGATGCCGACGCGCTGCAATTGCCCGCCCGAGAGCCGGTCGCAGCGCTCGAACAGGCGGTCGGCGAGGTCGAAGCGCGCGAGCGCCGCGTGCGCTCCGGCGATGTCGACCGGATAGAGCAGCGACAGCAGGCCTTTCCACGCCGGCCAGCGCCCGAGCCGTCCGGCGTGGATCGCGGTGACCACGCGCAGGCGCGGCGGGATCGGCGGGCTCTGGTGGATCGTGCCGATGCGCGCGCGCAGGTGCCGCAGCGCACTCGCCGACAGCCGCCAGGGGTTGGCGCCGAGAACGTCGAGCCGCCCTTGGGTCGGGCGCAGCGCGGTACCGAGGAGCCGGATCAGGCTGGTCTTGCCGGCGCCCGACGGGCCGATCACCGCGACCCGCTCGCCTCGGCCTACGCGCAACGACACCCGCTGCAGCGCGCGAAAGCCGTTGCCGTGGGTCAGCCCGGCTCTTTCCAGTTCGAATCCCATTCGCGCTCCGCGGGGACTACTTGATCAGCCCGGCACTGCGCGCCGCACGCTCGATGCCATCGTAATTGGCGCTGGTCGTGGGTACGTATTTCGAGGCGCGCTGCAGCGCCATCAGTTCCTTGTGCGCCGGATCGGCCGGGTCGAGCTTCAGGAAGGCGTTGGCGATCTTCTCGCGCAGCGCCGCATCGAGGCCGGGGCGTACCGTCCAGTTGTAATCGTAGTAAGGCGGCGTCGTGGCGATCACCCTGACCCGGCCGGCGTTGGCGTCGCCTTTCTCGAGCAGCTTGTCCATCACCGAGGCGTTGAGCACGCCCGCCTCGGCGCGGCCGGAGGCGACGAACGCGACGGTCGCGTCGTGTGCCCCCGAGAACGCAATGCGGGTGAAGTCCTTGTCGGGGTCGATGCCGTCCTCGAGCAGGAAGAAGCGCGGCATCAGGTGTCCCGAGGTCGACGAGGGCGAACCGAAGGCGAAAGTCCTGCCCTTCAGCTCGGAAAGCGATTTGACCGGACTGTCGGCCGGCACGATGAACTTGCTGGTGAATACTGCGTCTTCGGCGCGCTGGACGATCGGCAACGCCTCGCCATTGGTGCGCAGTTTGGCCTGCACGAACGTGAATCCGCCGAGCCAGGCGAGATCGATCTTCTTCGCCGCGAGGCCTTCGACGACGGCCGCGTAGTCGCTGACCGGAGTGAACACCACTTCGAGGCCGGTCTCCTTTTCGAGATACTCCCCGAGCGGCTTAAACTTGCGCTGCAGCTCGGTCGGCGCCTCGTCGGGGATCGCCGACACGCGCAAGACCTGCGCGGGGGCCGCGGCCGCACCGAGCAGCAACGAGAGCGCCAGCGCGAAGCGGGAAATTAGTTTGGACATCGGAATCATAGGGTTCTCCACTCTCCAGTGACGCTTCGCGGCGGCACGATGCGGCACCAGGCCGCCGGGAGGATCGTTATATCAGAAGCCGGGCCGCTTCGAGGGCAGCGTCGGAGCCGGCGAGAGGCGCGGTCGTGCCCGATCGTCGGCATCGGCGTTCCCATTCAGCTCGCTCCCGCGGGTCGCGACAGCAGATCGCCGACGAGCCGGCGCAGCGCGGCGCGTTCGCGTTCCGGCGCGAACAGCGGGGCGCGCTGCCGGCACTGTGCAGCCAACCGTGCGATCAGTCCGTCGCCCTCTCCGATGACCGATTCCCGGCAGCGTGACAGCAGCGTTGCCAGCGCCTCGGCGTCGCCCCACGGAAAGTAGCCTTCATAGTCGGCACCCAGCATCCCGACGTTGCCGTCGATGCGCGAAGCGAGCACGGGCGTGCCGCTCGCGACCGCTTCCATCACGACGTGCGCGCCGCCTTCCATGCGGCTCGCGTGGATCAGCAGATGCGCGCGCTGGATGTGGCGGCGCACCGCCTCGTGCGGTAGCCCGCCGAGCCAGCGGTAGTTCGGTACCGCAGCCATCGTCGCTCGCGCGGTCTCGCCGAGCGCCGGATCGAGCGGATCGCCGATGTGGTCGATGAAGATGTCGCGCCGGCCGGCGAGCAGCCGTGCGGCGGCGAACAGCGTCTGCGGCGATTTTTCCTCGCGCAGGTGGCCGACCATCACTGCCCGCAGATGAAGCGACGACTTCGCGAGCGCCTTTCGCGCCGTCGTGGACTGGAAAATCACATGCGCCTTGGCGCGCACCGCTTCGGGCAGCGCGTGCGGCGCGCATTCCTGCAGCACGACGAGCGCCTGCGCAAGCTCCAGCGAACGCCGCGCCGTGGCGTCCGTCATGATGTCGCGATACAGGTCGGTGCCGGTAAGCACCACCGCGAGGCCTTTGCCTGGGCGCGCGCTGGCCCACGCCGCGATCGATTGCGCCGACCGACGTGCATGCAGCGCGATCATCGCGGCGTCGCCGGCGGCCAGCGCATCGGGCCAGGCCTTGACGACGCGCACCTGGCAGTCGCCGGCGAGGTGCCGCTGCCAGCGCCGAGCCGTCTGCCAATTGCCGTTGTTGGCATCGCGCAGCGCCGGACTGACGATCACCAGTTGCGGCATACTCGTGGCACCGGTCATTACACGTCGCCCCTCCCATGAACATCGACGCCGCCCGCTCCGAAGCCGCCCGTCGTGGCGGCCGCCAGCTCCTCGCTGCCGCGCTCGCCGACAGCCGCGCGCGCACGCTGGCGCTGCTCGATGCCTACGCCGCCGCGCTCGGCAAGTCGCTGGCAATTCCCTGTTCCCCGCAGCTCAACCCGCCGCGCTGGGAAGCCGGGCATATCGGCTGGTTCCAGGACTACTGGATCGCGCGCAACCGGCAGCGCGCGAGAGGTGTCGCCTGCGACCCCGACCATCAGCGCCCCGCCGGGCGCTTCGCGCAGGCCGACGCGCTGTACGACTCGAGCAAAGTACCGCATGCGACCCGCTGGCAGCTCGACCTGCCCGATCTCGCCGCGACCCGCGCCTATCTGGCCGAGGGGCTGGCGGAGACGCTGGCGCTGCTCGCCGCGACGCCGGAGACCGACGCGGACCTGTATTTTTTTCGCTTGGTATTGTTTCACGAGGACATGCACGGCGAGGCCGGGATCTACATGGCGCAAGCGCTCGACATCCCGCTGCCCGAGCCGCTGCTCGGGCCGGAGAGTACCGTGTCGGAGGCTCGCGCCCTGCGGGTTCCGGCGCAGAGCTGGACGCTCGGCCGGCACGATGACGGCTTCGCCTTCGATAACGAACTCGCGGCGCACGAGGTCGCGGTGCGGGCTTTCGAGATCGATTCCGAGGTCGTGAGCTGGCGCCGCTACCTGCCTTTCGTCGAGCAGACCGGCGCCGCGCCGCCGCGCTATCTGCGCCGGGACGACGGCGGCTGGCAGCGCTGCGTTTTCGGTCGCTGGGAGGCGCTGCCGCTGGATGCTCCGGCCGTGCATCTGCGCTGGGACGAAGCCGACGCGTGGTGCCGCTGGGCAGGGCGGCGCCTCCCCGGCGAAGCCGAATGGGAAATCGCCGCGCTGACGCAGCCGGCGTTTTGCTGGGGCGAGGTCTGGGAATGGACCGCCAGCCGCTTCGTCCCCTACCCCGGTTTCGTCGCCCACCCGTACCGCGACTACTCGGCGCCGTGGTTCGGCGACCGCTACGTGCTGCGCGGGGCGAGTCGGGCGACAAGCCCGCGCATCGCGCATCCGCGCTACCGCAACTACTTCACTCCCGAGCGCAATGATCTGCACAACGGCTTTCGCAGTTGCGCACGCTAGGGCCGGAGATTGCGCCACGAGTTCGGGCCCGGGCGACGAACACCACGCGCTGGATGCCAATTCGCGTTCCGCAATGAAATTGAGGGGGGTTTGAGAGACGTGCTCGATGTGGAGCATACCTGCCCTCGACTCCCTCGAGCTTGCCCGTTCCGCTGACTGCCTCCCCAATGTCGTTATCGTGCGGGACCGGTCTGCCCTCCACGTCGCGGTGAACGCGACGCTCAGTACCGACCGCTCGGGTCACAGAATGCGATGATTGCGACACCGCCGCACGCTCGGTGCACGTGACAGCGAAGATTCCGGCGAGGCATGCGAACCTGCGCTCGATCCAGCGGCGACGAGACTGCTGCGAGGCTTACCGCTTGTAGTAGCCGACGCCGACCATCGTTTCACCTACGCGCCGGATATAGCTGCGTTTCGACTCGATCTTTCCCGAAACGGGATTGAGCCACTTGTAGTCGAGCTTGCCGCTCGTGCTCTCGCCCAGTTGGGCGATCATCTCGCTGACGATGTGCCGCCCGGCCGGATCGACGAGTCGGTGTGAGTCGGTGCCGACGAGACCCGGTTGAGCGGCGTAGGCGACGAAACGCCGGCTGCGCAGGTCGACCGCGAACACGTACAAGTCGTCGCGCACGAAGCGCCCGTCGATCCGCTGGAACGCGGCGAACGCGCTTGCCTCATCGGCTTTCACCGCTTTCGCCGCCGCATCGACCATCGCCTTTGCGTCGGCCGGTGTCGCACGCGGAGAAAAGTAGCCGACGGCGACAATCAGCTCGCCCACTTTGCGGAACAGCGTCACCTTCGGCTCGCCGCGGCTGTCGGCGGGGTTGAACCATTTGTATTCGACCCGTCCGCCGCCCTGCTCTTTCGCGAGCCGAACGATCTCGTGGAAGAACGGCTTGCCCTCGGCGTCGGTGTAGTCGAGCACGTTGGTTCCGACGAGCGCGGCGGAAAAACCGCCGCTCGCTAGGAAATGCCCGTCGGTGCGCAGTGCATACGCATAGAGGTCGCGATCGACGAACTGCTCCTCGCGAGCGAAGGCCTGGACGCCGGCTTCGCCGTGCGCCTGGACGTGGCGCACGGCGCGCTCAAGGAGCACGGTCGCGCGTTTTTCGGCAGCGGCCACGATGCGCGGCGCATCCGTACGCGCCTGGCCCACGTCCTGCGGCAATGCAGTCCCGGCCCACAGCGCGAAACCACCGAGCACGACGGCGCGGACGATACGGATTCTGGCAAACATGACTCGATCTCTCCTTTGCGGCGAATGCCGCTCAGTAGCCCATCATTCGCGGCAGCCACAGTGACAGATCCGGCATGAACGCGATGAGGAACAACGCGATCGTCGAAGCAATCACGAACGGGTGGATGCGCGCGACGATCTCCTCGACGGTCGAGCCGCCTATACCGGACGCGACGAACAGGTTCTCGCCGAGCGGCGGCGTCTGGAAACCGATGGACAGCGCGCAGATCATGACGATGCCAACGTGGGTCGGGTCCGCCCCCATCATGTACATCACCGGGAGCAGCACCGGCACCAGGATCATGATCGCCGCGAGCGTTTCCATGAACATGCCGACGAACAGCAGGAACATGATGATCAGCGCCCAGATCAGGTACAGATTGTCGGTGAGGTTCAGCAGCGACTCGGCGATCGTCGCCGGGATGCGCTGTTCGACGAGCAGCCGCCCGAACACCGTCGCCGCGAACAGGATCAGCAGCACGCGGCCGGTGATCCAGGTCGTTGTTTTCAACGAGTTGAACAGCGCCTCGAACTTGAGCTCGCGATGCAGCACGAGGCCGACAAACAGCGTGTAGAAGATCGCGACGATTGCCGATTCGGTCGGCGTGAACAGCCCGGTATAGATGCCGCCGAGGATGATCACCGGCGCGAGGATCGACCACACGCCACGTCGCAGCGCTGTCTTGATTTCGTCCGTCGACCACTTCTCGGTCAGGCCGCGATAGCCGCGCTTGTCCGAGATCATGTAGTTCACCACCAGCAGGCTGCCGGCCATGACCAGGCCGGGGATGACGCCGGCGACGAAGAGCTTCGGGATCGACAGCGACTCGAACGCCCCGAACTTCTCGATCGCCTCGGCCGGAGGGTTCATGCCGAGCGCCGAGATGCCGAAGATCACCATCGGGATCGACGGCGGAATGATGATGCCGAGGCCTCCCGACGCCGCGGTAACTGCTGACGCGTAGCTGCGCTCGTACTTGCGCTGCGTCATCGCCGGGATCATCAGCATGCCGACTGCGGCGGTCGTCGCCGGACCGGAGCCCGAGATCGCGCCGAAGAAGAGACACGCAAGCACCGTCGCCGCGCCGAGGCCGCCGGTGATCGGGCCGGCGAGCGACTCGGCGATATCGACGAGCCGCTTCGAGATGCCGGCCGCCTCCATCAGCGCGCCGGCGAGCACGAACGCCGGCAGCGCCATCAGCGGGAAGCTGCCGACCGACGTGAACGCGATCTGCACGAACGCGATCGGGTTCTTGTCGAGCACGATGAAAGCACCCATCGCGGCGCCGGCGAGCGACACCGTGATCGGCGCGCCGAGCAGCAGCAGCACGAAGAAGCCGCCGAACAGGATTTCGAGGATGTAGGCATCCATTTTCGTGACTCCGGGGTCAGGCGTGCGCGGCGGCGACGCGCTTGAGGTTCTCGATTTCCTCGGCTTCGGGGTCGACGATCTGGACACCCTTGAACAGCGAGAGGTAGTTGTTCCACAGGATGCGCACCGACATCAGCAGGAACGCGGCCGGCAGGATCATGTAGAAGTACTTCATCGGCAGGCCGATGGTCTGCGACTTCCAGAACAGGTTCATGCGGTTGAACACGAAGTCGTAGCTGAGCCAGACGAAATACAGGTTGAACGCGACCCAGATCAGGTCCGCGGCCGCTTCGCTGACCTTCTTCACGATCGGCGGGAAGAAGCGGAAATGGAAAGACACGCGGTTGTGCGCCGACATCTTCGCGGCGACCACCGCGCCGAGGTACGCGAACCAGACGAACATGTAGGTCGCGAGCTCTTCCCCCCACGGCAGCGAGTACTGGAAGAACTGGCGCAGCAGGATCTGCACGAAGAGCAGGAGCACGAAGAGGGCGAGGAGCGTCTCGCAGAGGTACTCCTCGATGTTCGAAACGAATTTGACGAGGACGCGCGATACGGACATGAGCGACTCCAGGAATGCGGGCACAACGGTTCGGCGCGCGCCGGCCGCCGGCGGGCGAAGCGGGAGAACCGAAGCGGCGTTTTGCGACTTACGGGGGGTCGTGGGGCGGATCGGGGACGCGCCGGGACGGGCAGCGCGCTTCGCATGCGCGCTCCCGTCGTGCTCCGCGGTCCGCCTCCGGCGATCAGCGGCCGAGCGTCTTCAGCGCGTGGTCGAGCTTCTCCTTGCCGCCGATGCTCTTGTAGAACTTCGGCCACACGGTGGTCGTCGCCTTCGCGATCCACTCCTTTTCGCCGTCGGCAGGCTCGGTGATCTGCAGGCCGCGTGCGACGAGATCCCTCTTGATCTTCTCTTCGGTCTCGAGCAGATACTTGAAGCTGTGCTCGGTCGCTTCGTGGCCGGCGTCGAGGATCGCCTTCTGCACCTCGGGCTTCTGCTCCTGGAACACCGCCTCGCTGATGACGAGCGGCTCGAGCGAGAAGATGTAGCGCAGGTTCGTGACGTACTTCTGCACCTCGTAGAACTTCATCGCCGAAACGGTGATGTACGGGTTGTCCTGGCCATCGACGACGCGCTGCTGCAGCCCGGTGAAGGTCTCCGACCACGACATCGGGGTCGGGTTGATGCCCCACGCCTGGTAGGACGCGATCATGATCTCGTTCTTCGGCACGCGGATCACGAGGCCTTTCAGGTCGTCGAGCGTCGTGACCGGCTTCTTCGAGTTCGTCAGCACCCGGAACCCCGAATACGCCCAGCCGACGATGCGCACGCCGGCATCGCGGATCGTGTTCTCGTTTAGCTCCTTGCCGACTTCGCCCTGCGTGAGCTTCTTCGCGTCATCGGCACTCTGGATCACGTACGGCATCGTCAAGAGGCCGACCGTCGGCGAGAACGGCGTGATGTTGTTCACCGCGAGGATCGAGAAGTCGAGCACGCCCATCGCCGCGTTGTTGACCGTGTCTTCCTCGCTGCCGAGCTGCCCGTTCGGGAACAGGTCGACCTTGTGCTTGCCGCCGGTCTTCTGCTCGAAGCTCTTCGCGAACGAAGTGCCAAGCTCCCATTGCGTGCCGCCGGCAGCATCGCCGATCGCCATCTTGAAAGTCGTCGCGAGCGCGGCCGGCGTGGCGGCGATGAGGCTTGCGGCGGCGACGAACGAAAGCAGTACGTTCTTGCGGAATTTCATCTTTGTCTCCTCGATCTCTTTCTAATGGGGGTTACGGCTTTGCTGCGCTGCGGCCCGCGCCCCCTGGGATCGTGCGGGGGACGGACCGGGTGCTACGGGTATCGGGCTGCGGGTCTGGCGGCCGGCTGTCGTTTACCGGTCCGCGCTCCGCTATCGGCAAACAGCCGGACGGTCAAAGTACTTCATCCTTGAAGGTGTACCAGCGGTACAGCCACCACTGGCCGAAGCGGCGGAACGGGGCGAAGAGTTCCGATTCGACCATTTCGCGCACGTTCGGGAACGGTAGCCGCGAGCGGAAGATCGGCAGCTCCGGCGTGCGCACGCCGGCGATGTTCTCGGCGAGCCGGCGGCCGGCCTGCGCCGAATACATGACCCCGTTGCCGCCGTAGCCGAGTGCGTAGTAGATCGACGTCTTCGGGTCCGGCTGCACGATGCGCGGCATCATGTCGTGGCTGACGTCGACCCAGCCCCACCACGAGTAGTCGATCGGGATGCCTTCGAGCGCCGGGAACTTGCGGTACAGGTCGCGGATCAGGAACTGCCTGTATTTGTCCTGCGGCGCGTCGCGGCCGGTGATCGCGCTGCGGCTGCCGATCTGCACGCGGTTGTCGGGCAGCAGCCGGTAGTAGTGGCGCAGGATGCGCGTGTCGGTGATGACCTGCGTCGTGCGGAAGTTGCACGCGTCGATCTCGGCCGGCGTCAGCGGGCGCGTGACGATCGAGTTCGACAGGATCGGCAGCAGCCGATTCCGGAACTCGCGATGCAGGCTGTTCGACGTGTAGCCGCCGGTCGCGACGCCGACGGCGCGCGCGCGGACGATGCCGCCGGGCGTCTTCAGGTAATGCACACCGTTCTTCGTCTCCCAGCCCATCACCGGGCTCGCCGGGTGCACCTTCACGCCGAGCGCGCGCGCTTTGCGCAGGTAGCCGAACGCGAGCTTGCCGGCGTGAATGCCGATGCCTTCGGGCTCGTGCATCGCGCCCGCCGCTTCCTTGTCGTCGACGTAGTCGCGCTTCACCGTGGCGGCATCGAGGATGCGGGCGTCGTACTTGAAGACGTCGCGCAGGAGTTTCGCCTCCTTCTCGAGCGTCGGCATCACGCGCGGCTTGTGCGCGATGTAGAGGTGCCCGCCCGGCTGGGGCTCGCAGTCGATGTCGCGGATCAGCTCCTTGAAGGTCCGCATCGCATCGCAGACTTCCTCGTGCAGGCGCAGCGCGGTGTCGAGGCCGTAGCGCTCGATCCACTGCGAGCGCTTGAGCCGCCCCGACGCGCACTGCGCCTGGCCGCCGTTGCGTGTACTGCAGCCCCACGCCGTGCGGTTCGCTTCGAGCACCGTCGCCTTGATGCCGTGCTTCTCCGCGAGGAAGATTGCCGCCGTCAGCCCGGTGAAGCCGGAGCCGATGATCGCGACGTCGACGTCGAGGTCGTGCCTGACCGGCCCGTCGTCCGCGGGAGGCTCGCCGGCAGTGCCGATCCAGTACGTCGGCGCGTAGTCGCGGCCGTGCCCCGGCGTCGCGGATACGAGCGGATCGTAGGCGGGGTCGTAGGGTTGGGCGGCGGCGCTCGCGCGCGCGTGCGTGACGATCCGCTTTTCTGCAATGGCTTCCATGTCCCGACTCCTGATTGTTCCTTCCGCTCGCTCAGCCGGCGTTCGCGACCGGGGGACGATCCTTCCGGTACGCGTTCTTGACCGCAATCCTGCCGTCGCGGAACGTGAAGACGTCGACCATGCGCGCTTCGATCCGGGTGCCGTCGACCTTTGTGCCGCTGAACGTCGATTCCGAGACGCCGCGGTCGCCGCAGACAAAATGCTCACCGTCGCGCCACGCCGCGTCGGGGAAGGTCTGCCACGCCAGCTCGAAGCCCGCGCGCACCGCCTCGCGGCCTTCGAAGCTCTTGCCGAACAGGTCGGGCCCGCCCACCGCGTGGAACACGCAGTCGTCAGTCATGAAGCTCATCAACGCGTCGAGGTCATGCCGGTTCCAGGCGTCTGCGAAGGCTGCGAGAGTCTCGGCGGTGGCTGCGCTGCGGGGCTGAATGGCGGTTGCGGTATTCATGAATTCGGTCTCCTTGCATTCGTTTTATCGTTTATACGAAACTTCTTGTACCGTTTTTCGGAACTTTATCAACATTAGGCTCGCCACTAAACGTTGTCAATACATATTTCGTTTTTCGGTACCGGTCGTGTCTTTTTTCGAAACTCAGCCCGTTCCGCCCTCGCGGTTCACGCGATCCGGCCGGCCATCGGCGAGGACGGCGACGCGGCGAAGCGGCGCGGAATGCGGCCGGCGAGGTACGCCTCGCGGCCCGCTTCGACAGCGAGGCGCATCGCGCGCGCCATCCGGATCGGCTCGCGCGCGCCCGCGATCGCGGTGTTCATCAGCACGCCGTCGCAGCCGAGCTCCATCGCGACCGCCGCGTCCGACGCGGTGCCGACGCCGGCATCGACGATCACCGGCACTTTCGCCTGTTCGATGATCAGCGACAGGTTCCACGGATTGAGGATGCCCATGCCCGAGCCGATCAGGCTCGCGAGCGGCATCACCGCGACGCAGCCTAGGTCCTCGAGCATGCGCGCCTGGATCGGGTCGTCGCTGCAATACACCATCACCTCGAAGCCGTCCTTCACGAGCGCTTCGGTTGCCTTCAGCGTCTCGGGCATGTTCGGGAACAGCGTCTTGTCGTCGCCGAGCACTTCGAGCTTGCACAGCGGGTGGCCGTCGAGCAGCTCGCGCGCGAGCTGCAGCGTGTAGACGGCATCCTTCGCGCTGTAGCAGCCGCCGGTGTTCGGCAGGATCGTGAACCGGTCCGGCGGCACCGCATCGAGCAGGCTCGGCTCGTTCGCGCGCTGGCCGATATTCACGCGCCGGATCGTCACCGTGACGATGCCGGTGCCGCTCTCATCGACCGCTGCGCGCGTCTCGTCGAAATCGCGGTATTTGCCGGTGCCGACCAGGAGGCGCGACGCATAGGTCCTGCCGGCGATGGTGAGCCCGTCGTCGGCCTCCGGCGCCCCCCGCAACGAGGCGTCCGGCGTGTCGTTCAGCTTCATGTTCTCCTCCTTTTCTGATTGATTCCTAGCCGCCGCCGATTGCGACGACGATCTCGACGCGGTCGGCCGCACCCAGCGCGCGCTGGCCCCAGCGAGGCGCCGGCACGACTTCGCGGTTCACCGCGACCGCGACGCGCTTGCCGACGAGCTCGAGGCTCGCGATCAGGTCGTGCAGCGTCGCCCCCGTGCCGAGCTGATGTGCGGCGCCGTTGAGTTCGATCGTCACGGATCGCACGTCGGAACCGCCGCTACAGCTCGGCGCCGCCTCGTCAAGGTGCGCACTCGCGGTGATGAATTTTTCGTCAGAGTTCATGCGGTTCTCCGGGCGAGTCGTTGAACGGGGTTTACGCGAGCGCGCGGCCGACGAAAACCATCGCGAGCATGTAGGCGGCGACGAACAGCGCTTCGCCGGACAGCAGCGCGATCGGCTTCCAGCCGAGTTCGGCGAGCTTTTCGAGCGAAGTCTTCACGCCGAGCGCAGCGATCGAGATCACGAGGCACCAGCGCGACACGTTCGAGCTCGCTTCGACGACTTCCGGCGGTAGCAGGCCGACGCTGTTGAGCGTCGCGAGCACGGCGAACGCGACGAGGAAGAGCGGCAGCACAGGGGTCTTCTTGCCGTTCGCGCTGTGCTCGCGCTTGCGCTCGGCGTGGAACATCATCGCGAGCACGACGACAACCGGCATCAGCATCGCGACACGGAACATTTTCGCGAGCGTCGCCGCATCGCCGACTTCGGGCGAGATGATCAGGCCCGCGCCGACGACCTGCGCGACGTCGTGGATCGAACCGCCGAGGAAGAGTCCGGCCTCGCTGACCGACAGCCCCGCCGCCTTGACGACGAGCGGATAGAGCACCATCGCGACGGTCGAGAAGATCGCGACGCCGATCGCGGTCAACAGCGTGTAGCGCTCGTTGTCGCGCGTTGCCGGCAGCGTCGAGGAGATCGCGAGCGTCGCCGAGATCCCGCAGATGCCGGTGCCTCCGCCCGACAGCAGGCCGAGCATCGGCGGCAGGCCGAGGAGCCGCGCGAACAACAGGCCGAACGTGATCGTCAGCACGACCGCGCCGACGAGCGCGCCGACCCCGACGAGGCCGAGATCGCTGACGTCGGTCGCGACGATGCGCGCGCCGAGCAGCGCGACGCCGAAACGCACGAGCTTCTTCGCGGAAGCCTCGATCCCCGGGATGCACTTTTCGCTGTCCGCGAGGAAATGGAATGCGATGCCGATCAGCAGCGCATAGAGAAACTGCGGTCCGCCATAGTGATCGGACACGAAAGTCGCCGTGATCGCGATCACCGTGCAGAGCATGAAACCCGGCATCAGCACGCGCACCCCGTGAAACATCGCCGGCGGCGCGAAGGTCGTGTGAGTGGTCATTGGATCGAGGTCAGAAGTGGGATGTCGGGCAGGGACACCGGCGCGCGAAGCGCCGCCGGTGTCCCTGCGGTCAGGACCGGTCAGACGTAGTCCTTGTACTTGTCGAGGAGCCGCACCGGCTTCGACAGCGCGTCGCGGCGGAACGGGTCCCCGAGCTCGCGCGTGCACATGATTTCCACGATGCAGGTCTTGCCGTGGTTCATCTGCAGGTCGATGGCGCGCTGAAGCGCGGGCCCCACGTCCTCGAGCCGGTCGACGGTGATGCCTTCGGCGCCCATCGCGCGAGCGATCTCCGCGAAGCTCTGGTTGTCAAGCTCGCCGGCGACGAAGCGGCGGTTGTAGAAGTCCACCTGGTTCTTCTTCTCCGCGCCCCACTGGCGGTTGTGGAACACGACTGCGGTCACCGGGATGTTGTGGCGCACGCAGGTCATCGTCTCCATCAGGCTCATGCCCCACGCGCCGTCGCCGGCATACGACACCGCCGGACGGTGCGGTGCGGCGACTTTCGCGCCGATGATCGTCGGGAAGGCGTAGCCGCAGTTACCGAAGCTCATCGCGGCAAAGAAGCTCCTCGGCTTCTCGAAGCGCAGGTAGCTGTTCGCGACCGAGTTGATGTTGCCGATATCGGTCGACACCATGACATCCTCGGGCATCGCCTTTTCGAGCTCGCGCAGTACCTGGCGCGGGTGCAGGTACTCGCCGCCCGAGAACGGACGCTCCTTCGCGTTCTCGTCGATCATGTCGAGGCTGAACGGGTCGCGCTCGTGCGTCCATTCGTCGAGCTCGCGCTCCCACGCGGCCTTCTCGGCAGCGATCTTCGCGGCGCGCTGCGCCTTCGTCGCGTCGCATTCGAGGCTGCGGTTCGCCAGGCGCTGCGTGAGCGCGACAGCCGCCGCCTTCGCATCGCCGCAGATGCCGACCGAGATCTTCTTCACCAGGCCGAGCATCTTGTTGTCGGCGTCGATCTGGATGATCTTCGCGTTCTTCGGCCAGTAGTCCATGCCGTGCTGCGGCAGCGTGCCGAAAGGCCCGAGGCGCGAGCCGAGCGCGACGACGACGTCGGCCTGCGCCATTAGCTTCATCGCCGCCTTCGAGCCCTGGTAGCCGAGCGGGCCGCACCACAGCGCGTGGCTCGCCGGAAACGAGTCGTTGTGCAGATAGCTATTGACGACCGGCGCCCCGAGCCGCTCGGCGAGCGCCTTGCACTCCTCGACGGCATCGGCCATCACGACGCCGCCACCCGAGATGATGACCGGGAACTTGGCCGTCGCGAGCAGCTCCGCGGCCTCGTCGAGGCTCTTTTCGCCCCCGCGCCGCGGTCGAGACGGCTGGGCTTCGGAATCTCGCACGTGACTTCGCCGTAGAAGTAGTCGCGCGGAATGTTGAGCTGGGTCGGGCCCATCTCGCTCATCGCGCGGTCGAAGCAGCGGCCCGTGTATTCGGCCATGCGCGCCGGATGGGTCACGTGGCCCTGGTACTTCGTGAACTCCTGGAACATCGGCAGCTGCTTGCATTCCTGGAAGCCGCCGAGGCCCATCGTCATCGTGCCGGTTTCGGGCGTGACGATCACGACCGGGCTATGCGCCCAGTACGCCGCGGCGATCGACGTCACGCAGTTGCTGATGCCCGGGCCGTTCTGGCCGATCACGACGCCGTGACGGCCCGACACGCGCGAGTAGCCGTCCGCCATGTGACCCGCGCCCTGCTCGTGCACGACGGGAATCAGCCGGATGCCGGCGGGCGCGAAGATGTCCATCGCGTCCATGAACGCCGATCCCATGATGCCGAACATGTCGGTCACGCCGTTCGCGACCATCGTTTCGACGAAGGCTTCGGACGGGGTCATCTTCTGCGGGCCGCTCACGACTTGGCGGGGGTCTTTTTCGCTCATTTTGCTGTCTCCTGCTCACGGGTTGGTGGGAAGTTATCGATTCCGGCACTCTGAGTTCCGTTTTTCGATACTTGAGCACAATCTACCCCGCACGCAAAAAAGCGTCAACACTTTATTTCGTTTTTTAGAACTTTTCGTCTCTTTATTTGAAATCAAAGACCGGCAACCTTCGGGCAAGGTCGGCGACCCGCGTGCAGGCGCTGCGGTGGAACTGCCCGGCCCGGCGGCGTGTTGAGCGCTGCACCCGCACTTTTGCCCCCGGGCCTCGAAGCCGCACCCGGGCGAACGAAAACGGCACCCTTTCGGGTGCCGTCGGGACCGCGACCGGACGTCGCCGGCATCGCCTCTCGCATGCGTCCGGGGCGCGCCGCGTCTACGTTCTCTCGAACGTCTGGCGTCCGATCAGGGCCGGCGCCGCCTCTGCCTTCGCGCCCCGGACGCTTTTGGCCGCGTACAGCAGCAGCAGGATGCCGAGGCTCGCGACGCCGAGCGCGAGCGGCGTGCGTTGTTCGGGGATGAAGGCCATCGCGACGACGATCGAAAGCATGCCGACGATCGCGACCCACGTGAGGTAGGGGTAGCACCACATCTTCACGCGCAGCCGCGCCGGATCTTCCTTTTCGAGACGCGCGCGCAGGCGCAGCTGCGATATCGCGATCGACACATAGACGAAGATCGCGACGGTGCCGTACGAGTTGACGAGGAACGCGAAGACGGTGTCGGGCGACACGTAGGACATCACGACTGCGCCGTAGCCGAACAGCGTCCCCACGAGGATCGCCGGAACCGGCACGCCGTTGCGGCTGACTTTCGCGAGCACCTGCGGCGCATCGCCGCGCCGGGTCAGGGCGAACAGCATCCGCGACGACGCGTAGAGGCCCGAGTTCAGCGCCGACAGCACCGCGATCAGCACGATCGCGTTCATGATCTGGGCCGCCGCCGGAATGCCGATCGCGTTGAGCGCGCTGACGTAGGGCGTCGCGATGCCGACCGAATTCCACGGTACGAGGCATACGACGAGCAATACCGATCCGACGTAGAAGCACAGCACACGCGTGATCACCGAGTTGGTCGCCTTCGCGACCGCGCGCTGCGGCTCGGCCGTCTCGGCCGCGGCGACGGTGACGATCTCGGCGCCGAAATAGAAGCCGGTCGCGGCAACCGCTCCGGTCAGCACCGGCACGATGCCGTTGGGCATGAAGCCGCCGTGCGCAGTGAGGTTCGACACGTTCGCCGACACCTCGGGCCACATGCCGAACACGTAGAGCCCCCCGAGGAACAGGAACACGACGATCGCCGCGACCTTGATCGACGCGAACCAGAACTCGAACTCTCCGAACGACTTCACCGACACCAGGTTGGTCATCGTCAGCGTCACGAGAAGGACGAGGCTGATGATCCACGCCGGTACGTCTGGCAGCCAGTAGCGCACGAGCTCGGCGCCGGCCACCGCCTCGAGCGCGACGACAATGACCCAGAAGTACCAGTACATCCAGCCGGTGAGGAAACCGGCAAGATTGCCGACGGCGGGTCGGTCCGACCACGCGGTGCGGGCGAATTCGTAGAAGGCCCCGGTCGCGGGCATCGCCACGGCCATCTCGCCGAGCATTCGCATCACGAGCACGACGAGTCCACCGGTGAGCAGGAACGACAGCACCGCCGCCGGCCCCGCCGACCTGATCACGACGCCGCTGCCGACGAAAAGGCCCGCGCCAATGACGCCGCCGAGCGCAATCATCGTCATGTGCCGCTGCTTGAGGCCGTGCCGCAGCCCGCCCGTATTTACCGCTTCCGATTCCATGTCTCTTCTCCTCGTTGGGTGCGGGCTTCGAGGCCACGATCCGGAGTGCCGAGTGCGGCGCGGTCGTGGCGGCCCTTCGTCCGGCCAGCCTCCCGCCGACCGTGCCGCGCCTTATCTGTCCATCCAGCGCTTTTATCGAAATCTAGGACGGGTTCGCCAGTTCGTCAATACCTTATTTCTATTTTCGGAACTACTTGTATCTTTATTCGGAACTTCCTTATCATGAGCCGAACAGAAAACCCAGGAGACAACCGTGATGGAACTCGCACTCGATCAACCCGACGGCAAGGTGTCGGTGCGCTCGATGTTCGGCATCGATTCGGACCTCGAAGTCCCGGCGTTCGCGACCCGCGAGGACCACGTGCCGGAGATCGACGAGGCCTACCGCTTTAACCCGGACGTGACGCTCGCGATCCTCGCCGGCTTCACGCGCGACCGCCGCGTGATGGTCCAGGGCCTGCACGGCACCGGAAAGTCGACGCACATCGAGCAGGTCGCCGCGCGCCTGAACTGGCCCTGCGTGCGAGTGAATCTCGACGGCCACATCAGCCGCCTCGACCTCGTCGGCAAAGACGCGATCGTCGTGCGCGACGGCCGCCAGATCACCGAGTTCCAGGAAGGTATCGTGCCGTGGGCGCTGCAACGGCCGGTCGCGCTGATCTTCGACGAGTACGACGCCGGCCGGCCCGACGTGATGTTCGTGATCCAGCGCATCCTCGAGCGCGACGGCAAATTCACGCTGCTCGACCAGAACCGCGTGATCCGTCCGCATCCGTACTTCCGCCTGTTCGCGACGTCGAACACCGTCGGCCTCGGCAACCTCTCAGGGCTCTATCACGGCACCCAGGTGCTCAACCACGCGCAGATCGACCGCTGGAACATCGTCGCGACGTTGAACTACCTGCCGTCCGACGAGGAAGTCGCGATCGTGCTCGCGCGAGTACCGGCCAAAAACTGCGAGAACGGTCGCAAGCTCGTCGCCGCGATGGTCGCGGTCGCCGATCTCACGCGCAAAGGCTTCGCCGCCGGCGACCTGTCGACGCTGATGTCGCCGCGCACGGTGATCACGTGGGCCGAGAACTGCGAAATCTTCCGCAACCCGGCGCTCGCGTTCCGGCTGTCGTTTCTGAACAAATGCGACGAGGTCGAGCGGCCGATCGTCGCCGAGTATTACCAGCGCTGCTTCGGCGAGGAGCTCAAAGAATCGTGGATGCGCGACCCGGCGGCACAATGATGCCGAGCGTTCAGCAGTCCGCGCGGCGCCAGCAGAAGGTCGAGGCGCTGTGCGCGGCGACGCTGCGCGCGCTGACCGGCGAGCCGGCACTGCACTACCGCGGTGGGCGTCTGTACGCCGGCGAACGGCGCGTGGCGTTGCATGCACCCCACCTCGCGGTGGATTCCGGCACCGACGGCTTCACCGACTGCCGCGCTGCGGCCGACGGCGCCGCGCTGCGCCTGCTGCATTCGGACGCGGCGCTGCACGCGAGCCTGTGCCCTGCCGACGGCGTCGAGCGCCTGGTGTTCGAGCTCCTCGAGCAGTTGCGCGTCGAAACGCTCGCCCCCGCCCGGCTGCCGGGCCTCGTCGCGAACCTGCAGCGGCGCTTCGACAACTGGTCGCGCGCGTTCCACCGCTCCGGCCTCACCGAAGGCAGCATGGGCATCCTGCTGTACACCGTCGCGCAGATGTGCTGGTCGCGCCTGAACGCTTACCGCGTGCTCGAAGAGACCGAGGACTACATCGAGAGCACGCGGATGTCGCTCGCCGCCGCGCTCGGCATCTCGCTCGCCGGCATCCGGCGCGAGCGGCGTGACCAGCGCGCCTATGCGGCGCACGCGCTCGAGATCGCGCGCGTCGTCGCCGAACGCGTGCGCGCCGAGCGGGCGGCAGCGCAGGACGGCGACGCCGAACCCCAGGACGACGACGTGAAGCGCGGCTTCGCGCTGCTGCTCGACTTCGACGACGGCGACGACGACGACGACGGCATCGCTGCCGCAATGACCGGCGCGAGCAAGGTGTTCGAGGACGCCGCGCTCGCGTATCGCGTCCATACCACGCGCTTCGACACCGAAGTTGCTGCCGGCACGCTCGTGCGCCGCGCGCTGCTCGCCGAGTATCGCGAGCGGCTCGATCGGCGCGTCGCCGAACAGGGCGTGAATCTGCCGCGCCTTGCGCGCGGGTTCGCCGCGGTACTCGCGCGGCCGGCGCAGGACGGCTGGCGCTTCGGCGAGGAGGAAGGCCACGTCGACGGCCGGCGCCTCGCGCAGCTCATCAGTTCGCCTGCCGAGCGCCGCGTCTTCCGCCGCGAACGCCGCGTGCCGCAGGCCGACTGCGTCGTGAGCTTCCTGCTCGACTGCTCGGGGTCGATGAAGACGTGCATCGAGCCGGTCGCGGTGATGCTCGACGTGCTGATCCGCGCGCTCGGGATGATCGACGTCGCTACGGAGCTGCTCGGCTTCACGACCGGCGCGTGGAACGGCGGCCGCGCGTATCACGATTGGGTGAGTCGTGGTCGCCCTCGGCATCCGGGGCGGCTCAACGAGGCCTGCCACCTGGTGTTCAAGAACGCCGACCGCAGCTGGCGACGCGCACGCGCGGATATCGCCGCGCTGTTCAAGGGCGACCTGTTTCGCGAAGGCATCGACGGCGAGGCGGTCGACTGGGCGTGCAACCGGCTGCTCGCGAGGAGTGCATCGCGCCGCATCCTCGTCGTGATCTCCGACGGCTGCCCGTCCGACAGCGCGACCGGCCTCGCGAACGACCCGTTCTATCTCGACAACCACCTGAAGGAGGTGGTCGCGCGGCGCGAGCGCGAAAGCGCGGTCGAGATCGTCGGAGTCGGCGTCGGGCTCGACCTGAGCCCGTTCTACCGCCGCAGCCTCGCGACCGACCTGACGCAGGGGCTCGACAACGCGCTCTTTCCCGACCTCGTGCAACTCATCGGCGGCCGGCGGCGGCGTTGAGCGCCGGCCCTGGCCGAGCAATCAGAGCGAAGGGCGAAAACCCGGACAGGCGCCTGAGCGCGCCCGGACGCGGCTGAAGCTCAAGCCGCCGCGCCGCCGCCGACCGCGCCCGTTCGCGACCGCCGCCCGCTTTCATCCCGCTGGTCGGCATGGCGCACGAGCGATGCGTCGAGCGCCGCGCGGTCGTCGGGCGATAACGCGAGGCCGAGCGCCTCGAGGCGACGCAGCGTATCGTCGAGTTCCCACGGCGCCGCGATCATCCGCTTCTTCCCGTTCCGCATCTGCGCGTGCAGCCAGTATGCGTCGGTCTCGCCCGCCGCGCGCAGATAGAGGCGTGCGACGTTTTCCGGCTGCGCTTCGACCCATGTCCGCCCTTCGCGCTTGCGACGCCGGCCCGCCACGCACGCAAGCGTCACCGCGACGATCACAGCGCTCACGGCGAAAATCAGTTCGAGCATCGGTTCTCCTTTCGCGAATCGCGTGCCTCGCAACCTGCGAAGGGAGCGGACATCGCGACGACGGAAAGGAGAATAAAACCGGATGCGGTTATAAGGGGCCATATCCTTAGAGTCTCTTTTCATATGGGCGTGACTGGGCTGAGGTTGACGCACGAGCGCAACAGGCTCACGGAAATGCGCACGCGTCGTGTAACGAGCCGGATCGCTGTGCGTCGCCGCGCCCGCGTTTCGGTTACCCCGGTCACTGCGCCCCGACGTGAAAACGCCGGGAGGCGCAAGCCTCCCGGCATCAACGACCCCGCCGCAACCGGCGGAGGGCGCAGCCTGCGCTGCGTCAGCGCATACCGAATGCCGGCTTCAGCTGTGCGACTGCCCGCTTCCTCCGGCCGATCCACGCTGCCGACAGCGCGCTCACGAGCCCCGCGAACAGCACATAGGCGCACACCAGCCACGGCTCGCCGCCGCCTTTCTGCAACAGGTAGGTCGCGATGATCGGCGTGATCCCGCTCGCGAAGATGCCCGAGAACTGATAGACGAACGAGATGCCGGAATAACGGACCTTTGCGTCGAAGAGCTCCGAGAACAGCGCGGCTTCCGGGCCGTAGATCGACGCATAGAACACCCCGAACGGAATGATGATCGCGAGCCACACGGTCAGCATGTCGGCGCCGCTGTGCTTCATGAACCAGAAGCCGGCGAACGCGGACAGGCCGGTCAGCAGCGATCCCCAGAAGTAGATTCGCGTGCGTCCGACCTTGTCCGACAACCGTCCGAACAGCGGAATCGTGAAGATCATCACGAACGCGGCCGCCATCACGCCGAGCAGCGCGTCGGTACGGCTGAGGTTAAGCGTCTGCGTTAGATACGCGATCGAGAACACGCCGAACACGTTGAAGAACACGCCGTCGATGTAGCGCGCGCCCATCCCCGCCAGCACGTTGCCCGGATACTTCGTGATCACCTCCTTGATCGGCAGCTTGATCTCCTCGCCGCCCTCCTTCACCTTTTTGAACTCCGGCGTCTCCATCACATTCAAGCGGATGTACATGCCGACCGCCACGAGCAGGAAGGACAGCACGAACGCGGCGCGCCAGCCCCACGACAGGAACTGCTCCTCGCTCAACGCCCATGACAGCCCGGCCACGACACCCGACGCCAGGCACAGGCCGAGCGCGAGGCCGATCTGCGGGATGCTTGCGTAGAAGCCGCGCTTTTCCTTCGGCGCGTACTCGAACGCCATCAGCACCGCGCCGCCCCACTCGCCGCCGAGGCCAATGCCCTGTGCGATGCGCAGCACGAGCAGGATCAGCGGCGCCCAGATGCCGATGTGGTCGTACGTCGGGACAAGCCCGATCAGCACCGTCGAGACGCCCATGATCATCAGCGTCATCACGAGCATGCTCTTGCGGCCGAGCTTGTCGCCGAAGTGGCCGAAGATCACGCCGCCCAGCGGCCGGCTGAGAAAACCGACCGCGAAAGTTCCGTACGCAAGCATCGTCGAGACGAGCGGGTCCGACGCCGGAAAATAGAGCTTGTTGAACACGATTCCGGCGACGACGCCGTACAGAAAGAAGTCGTACCACTCGATCGTCGCACCGATCAGGCTCGCGGTGACGACCCTGCGTACTTCCTTCGAATCCCTGGTTGCAGAACGGCTCATGTTTGTCTCCTCTGTACTTCCTTTTATAGGGGGGTGCGGCTGGGGTTTTCAGATCAGCGCGGGTTCTCCCGACGTGACGATCGACGCGGGCCGTGCCCGCGCGTCGGCAAGGATCATGTCGGCGGCCTTTTCGGCAATCATGATCGTCGGCGCATTGGTGTTGCCGGACACGATCTCCGGCATGATCGAGGCATCGACCACGCGCAGCCCGGCGACTCCGCGCACGCGCAGGCGGCCATCGACGACGGCCAGCGCGTCGTCGCCCATCTTGCAGGTGCCCGCCGGGTGGTAGATCGACTGGCTGAAGCGGCGGGCCGCGTCGAGAAGCTCGTCGTCGCTGCGATAGCCCGCGCCCGGCACGAACTCCGAAATGATGTGCGGGCGCATCGACGGCGACTCGGCGATCCGCCGGGCGACCTTGATGCCGCCGATCACGACCGGATGGTCGCGCTCGTCCGCCAGGTAGTTCGGGTGGATCGCCGGGTAGCGCAACGGGTCGGCCGAACGGATCGCCACGCGTCCGCGGCTGTGCGGACGCAGCTGGCAAACCGATGCCGTGAAAGCCGAGAACGGATGCGCGCCCTCGCCCGGCTTGTCGGCGCTCAGCGGCTGCATGTGGAACTGGATGTCGGGACGCTCGACGTCCGGCGCCGAGCGCGTGAAGATCGCGACCTGGCTCGCCGCGAGCGTCAGCGGCCCGCTGCGCGACACCATGTACTGCAGCCCGATCCAGAGTTTGTGGATCGGGCTGTTGACTTCGTCGTTGAGCGTGCGCTGACGCGTCTTGAACACGAGCCGCACCTGCAGGTGATCCTGCAGGTTTTCGCCGACGCCCGGCAGGTGATAGACGACCGGCACGCCAACGCCCGCAAGGAGCTTCAGCGGGCCCACGCCGGAGCACTGCAGGATCTGCGGCGAGCCGATCGCACCGGCCGCGAGGATCACTTCGCGCTGCACCCTGACTTGCCGCAACTGTCCGCCCCTGCGGAACTCGACCCCGACCGCGCGCTTGCCTTCGAACAGCACCCGCGTCGTTTGTGCGTGCGTCTCGACCAGGAGGTTCGCACGCTTGCGCGCCGGGCGCAGGAAAGCTTTCGCGGTGCTGCAGCGAAAGCCCTTGTGCGCGGTCTGCTGGAAATAACCGACGCCTTCCTGGCTCGCACCGTTGAAGTCGGGGTTGAACGGGATGCCGAGGTCGCGCGCTCCGGCGATGAAATAGTCGGCGATAGGGCGCCGCAACCGCAGGTCGGACACCTTGAGCGGCCCGCCGGCGCCGTGGAATTCGGACGCACCGCGTTCCTGATCCTCGGACTTCCGGAAGTACGGCAGTACCTCGTCGTAGCTCCAGCCCGTGTTGCCCAGCGCGGCCCAGCGGTCGTAGTCCTCGCGCTGGCCGCGCACGTACAGCAGCCCGTTCAGCGAGCTTGATCCGCCGAGCACCTTGCCGCGCGGCCACTGCAGCGTGCGCCCGGCGATGCCGTCGTCGGGCTCGGTCACGAAACACCAGTCAAACTTCGGATCGTGCATCGTCTTGAAATAGCCGACTGGAATGTGGATCCATGGATTGCTGTCGGGCCCCCCGGCCTCGAGCAGCAGCACGCGTACACCGGGGTCGGCGGACAGGCGATTCGCGACCACGCAGCCCGCGGAGCCCGCACCCACGACGATGTAGTCGACGGTGTCCTGCATCGTTGTTGCCTCCTGGTTGTACCGACCGCAGAAGATCGCTCGTCTGTGCGTCGGAATTGATAATTTATGAAACGCCGCGTTTCACTTGCGGACGTTTCAACTATTCCGCACAGTGCAAGCCAGAGACAACAGCGAACTGCATTGGGGACATCAAGTGAAACGAACCTCATCCGATCCGTTTCAAAATCGCAGCGCAGCATCGCCGAACGACGGGTTCGACGACGACGAATCGCCCGCCGGGGGCGGCGAGGACGTCCGCGTGCTGCGCGCGCTGAACGTGCTGGAACACCTTTCCGCGTCGGCAGACCCGTTGACTCTTGCGGCGCTCGCGCAGCGCCTGCGGGTGCCGAAGCCCACGCTGATGCGGCTGCTGCGCGCGATGGAAGTCGGCGGCTACGTGCTGCGCGGCCCAGCTGCCGGTTTCGTCCCCGGCCCGCGGGCGGCCGCGCTCGCGCTGCGCACACTGCGTGGTCCGCACCTGCGCCGTCACTGCCGCTCGATCCTGCGTCGGCTGGTCAACCGCCTTGGGGAGACCTGCAACCTGACTGTCCCGCATGGCGCGCGCGTGCTCTACGTGGAGCGCGTCGAGACGAGCGAGCCGCTGCGTTTGCATCTGATGCCCGGAAGCTGGGTGCCGCTTCACTGCACCGCGAGCGGCAAGCTCTTCCTCGCATCGATGTCGCTACTCGAGCGCCGGCGCACACTCGCGCATCTGCCACTGACGCGCGCAGCGCCCCGCACCCTCGTCGAGCGCGACGCGCTCGACGCCGAGCTCGACCGCCTGGTCCGCCTCGGCATCGGTATTGACAATGAGGAGTTCGTGCGCGGCATGATCGCGGTCGCCGTCCCGGTGTTCGACAAAGACCGCAAGGTCGTCGCGGCGGTCGCGTGTCACGCGCCAACCGCGCGGCTGTCGCTCGACGAGCTTCTGACCTGCGTCCCGCATTTGCGCGCGGCCGCGGACGAGATGGCGTCGGTGCTGTCGCCGGGGGTGACGTCGCCGTGACGGATGGCCCTCAGGCCGTGAAACTCCCGAGGGCCGAGACGACGAGGCTTACCCCGATCGCGACGAGCGTCAGCGACGCGACGCGGCGCATCGTGCGCGGCGCGAGCGCCGGCGGAAAGCGCCTGCCTGCGAGCGTCGCGAGCGCGACCAGCGGCAGCGTGAAGGCAGCGAGCGTCAGGATCTCGGCATCGAAGCCGCCCTGCGCGGCGGTGAACAGCGACCGCGTTCCGGCCGTCACGGCAAACAGCAGCAGCAGCATGTTGCGCACCACGGCCGGCTCCATCGGCTGGCGGTAGAAATGAAATATCAGCGGCGGACCAGCGATGCCGAAGAGTCCGCCGCTGAGCCCGGACAGGAAGCCGCTCGCGAAGAAGCTGCGCTCCGACGAGCGCGTCGCGAGCGTCGCCGGACGCAGCGAGAACGTGATGCTGCCCTGCAGGATCACGACGCCGAGCAGGAACTGCAGCACGTTCGCCGCGGCGCCGCTGAGGAAGTCGAGCAGCAGCACGCCGGCGAGGATCGCCGGCAGGATGCCGAGCGACGCGGCGCCGGCGATGCGCCAGTCGATATGGTGCAGCCGGCCCGGCAGCGCGCACGCGCTGTTCGCAACCGAGATCAGGCTGACGACGGTCGCGACCGTCGCGATCGATGCGAGGCCGAAGCCGCTCGTCGCTCCCATCACGATCATGCCGAGTCCGAAGCCCGTGACGGTCTGGAAATACGTCGCGAGCGCGATGACCGCGAGCAGCGGGAGCAGCGTCTCGAGGTTCATCGACGAACGCTCGCTCGCGGACGACAGCCGATGGACCGTAGTGGCGTCGTGCCGGGCAGCGCAGCTCGAAGCACAGAGGAAAGCGCCCGCGGGTTCATGCCGTCTCGCGACCCGCCGCCTGCGCGCCGACGCCCCTGGCGTCGGCCATCCGCCGCCGTTCCGCCGCCGCGTGCCCCTGCACGACCGTGACCGCGATCACGTGGAAGACGTCGTCGACGCTGCAGCCGCGCGAGAGGTCGTTCGCGGGCTTCGCGAGCCCCTGCAGCAGCGGGCCGATCGCGACTGCGCCGCCGACCCGCTCGGCGAGCTTGTAACCGATGTTGCCGGCCTCGAGGTTCGGGAACACGAGCACGTTCGCGCGGCCGCCGACCTGCGAATCCGGCATCTTCCGGTTCGCGATCTCGGCGACGATCGCCGCGTCGAGCTGCACGTCGCCGTCGATCGCGAGCGCCGGCCGCTGCGCCCGCACCCGTCGTGCGGCGTCGGCGACCTTGTCGACCGCGGCATGTTTTGCGCTGCCGCCCGTCGAAAACGACAGCATCGCGACGCGCGGCTCTTCCATCAACAGGTTGCGCGCGCTGTCGGCCGCCGCCAGCGCGATCTCGGCCAGCGCTTCGGCATCCGGGTCGACGACCAGGCCGCAGTCGGAGAAGATCAGGCCGCCCTTCAGGCTGTGGAACGGCTCGCACAGCATCATCAGGAAGAAGCTCGACACGAGCTTGAACGACGGGTCCGGGCCGACGATCTGGATTGCGTTGCGGACGACGTCGGCGGTCGTTCGCACCGCGCCGGCGACCGAGCCGTCGGCGAGGCCGAGCCGCAGCATCAGGTTCGCGAAGCACAGCGGATCGAGCACCGCGCGCTGCGCGTCCTCGCGGCTCATGCCCTTGTTCCGGCGCAGCGCGTGGAGTTCGTCGGCGAATCCCGCCGTGAGCGGCGAGACGGCCGGGTCCACCAGTTCGATGCCGGCGAGTTCGATACCTTCGGCGTCGGCGCATTTTCGTATCGCGGCACGCTCGCCGACGACGATGATCTGCGCGATGCCGGCGCGCACGGCCCGCTCGGCGGCCCTGAGGATGCGCGGGTCGCCGCCCTCGCTGAGCACGACGCGTCCGGGCCGGGCGCGCGCGTTGTCGATGATCCGGTAGATTGCCTTCATTCGATCCATCCGCAAAAAAAACGCCGGAACGGCCGAGGGAGTTCCGTTCCGGCTAAATCCCGGCCCCGCGCGATCGGCGGGGGCTGAGGAGGGAGCTTCAAATGCGTGGCCGACGCCTTGCTACGGACGCGCGCAGAACCAGCTGTCGATAAGGACGATCGTCGGCGCGTTCGCCGTGGCTGCTGTCGCGGTTCAAGTCCGATCTCCTTTCATTTTTCTGTTTTCGGTACGTTTTGTACCGCTTTATGGAACATGACTCAAATTTAAGCGGACCAGCGACGGCCGTCAACTGTTATTTCCATAAAACGGTACGCGGGGTATTATTTAATGAAATACCTAACCCGAAGGAGCCATATCATGAAGAACCCGGCCAGCCTGCGCGCCGAGCCCGCCCGGCTCGACGGCGACACCCCGACAATGCGGCTCTTCAGCCTGCTGGAAGTCATTGCCGAAAAGGATGAGACGTTCTCGCTGCAGAGCCTCGTCGAGGAGACGGGGCTGCCGAAGCCGACACTGCACCGCATGCTGCAGCAGCTCGAATCGGAAGGCATGCTCCAACGCGAAGGCGACGGCCGCCACTACAGCACCGGCGTGCGGTTGCGGCGCCTGGCCGAGAACCTCCTCCTCAACAGTACGACGCACGGCGCGCGCCACGTCGTGCTGCGCCAGCTCGTCGAGGAAGTCGGCGAGAGCTGCAACATCACCGCGTTCTCCGGCAGCGAAGTCATGTACCTCGACCGACTGGAGTCCCCGGCGCCGTTGCGCTTCTACCTCCAGCCCGGTTCCCGTGTGCCGGTGCACTGCTCCGCGACCGGCAAGTTGTTCCTTGCCCAGATGACGCCCGCACAACGGCGTCGCCTGCTCGCACATGTTCCGCTCGAGAAATTCACCGCCAACACCATCACGGATTTCGACGCGCTCGAACGCGAAATCGAGGAAGTCAAGCGCAGCGGATACGCACTCGACAATGAGGAATTCCTCCCGGGTTTGCAGTGCATCGGCGTGCTGGTTCCGTCGCAGGGCCGTCACTGCAACATGGGCCTTGCGATCCAGGCTCCGATCATGCGCTTTCCGCGAGAGAAGGCGCTGAGCTTCCTGCCGGCCCTGGAACGGGCAGCGGAGGCCCTTGCAAGCATCGAGCGCAGCGGCGCGGCGGAGCGGCGACGCCACGAAGCGTAGTCGAAGACCGCGCGGTGCTCGGTTCACGCTTGCCGAGCAGCGCGCTTGAGGCTGGGGAAGCAGTTTGCTTGCGCCGAAGCAACCCACCGGGCCGAAACCTCCCGGCCAAGGACGGCGGCAATATTGCCGGAACGTCGCGGCCCAAGCCCTACGCTCCAGAAGCGTCATGCGGTCGAATCGCACCCGGAAGAAACTCTCATCAAGGGCAGCGATGGCCACACTGCCAGGCTGCTCTTGGCGAGTTCGTCGAGGTGGGGGGGCGAGGGGTTCTGAACGTTACCGCGCAATGACGCGCCGCTCGGCTGAGCCACTTGCCGGTATCGCAATTGCGATACACAATGCAGCGAAGTGGAGGATCCGATTATGGCCCATTCGACGATGCTGCACGTCCGGGTGGACGAGGAGACTAAGACGCAAGCCACCCAGGCTCTGGCAGCCATGGGACTGTCCGTGTCGGATGCGGTGCGGATCTTGCTAAAGCGCGTGGTCAGCGATCAGGCTTTCCCGTTGGAGCTCAAGGTTCCCAATGCAAGGACGCGCGAGGCGATGGAAGAAGCCCGCGCGATGATGAAGGCCCGCGCTGTGCGTTTCGATTCCGCGGCTGCCCTGATCGATGACCTCGAAAAGGCCCGCCAGCAGTAAGCGGGCCGTGCCGCCCAGGGCGTGCGACTACACGAAGACCTTCCTCCAGGACTGGGACCGTCTTTCCCGCTCGGGCCGTTATGATCTCAAGCGTCTGAAGGAGGCGATGCTGCTGCTCATCGCCAATGATTCGCCTCCGGGCCCCGAGTGGAGCGATCATCCGCTGAAGGGCGACTGGGCTGATCATCGGGAATGTCACATCGGCGGCGATTTTCTGCTGATCTACCGGCTGAATGGCGACGCCATTGTCTTCGTACGTGCGGGTACGCATTCCGAATTATTCGAGGAATGACGGGCGGACAACGGCCGCAGTTCGATCCCAGCGGCCTGGTCACGTGCCGAGACCGACATTGAGTCGGTCGATGCCCTGCGCCCGGCTCGGTCCGGGCTGGTAACATGCTGCCCCGGTCACGCTTGCCGATATGAAGCGCCTTGCAGGTACAGCAGGCGGCACGGTTGTCGCCTCGACTGAGCGACTCGTGCCCAGCGGCGGCACCTCACCTACCCGACAAGCTACGCTGAACCGGCAAGTGCAGACGGGCGTTGTCGGATCTCGCCGCTATGCGAACGAGCCGGACGGCATACTCGAATATCAAGGTGTTCTCGCGGATTGATGAACAAGACCCTGAACAATCAAACAACTGAAGCATCAAGCGTCAGTCCCATGATGCAGCAGTATCTGCGCATCAAGGCGCAGCATCCGGACACCTTGCTGTTCTATCGCATGGGCGACTTCTACGAGCTGTTCTTCGATGACGCGGAGAAGGCCGCGCGGCTGCTCGACATCACGCTGACGACGCGCGGGCAGTCGGCCGGCACGCCCATCCGAATGGCCGGCGTGCCGTTCCATGCGGTCGAGCAATACCTCGCGCGGCTCGTGAAGCTCGGCGAATCGGTCGTGATCGCCGAGCAGGTCGGCGAGCCGGGAGCGACCAAGGGGCCGATGGAGCGCGCGGTGAGCCGCATCGTGACACCCGGCACCTTGACCGACGCGGCGCTGCTCGACGATCGCGCCGACTCGCTGCTGCTCGCAGCGACGCTGCACCGCGGGGTGCTCGGGCTCGCGTGGCTCAATCTCGCCAATGGCGATCTGCGGGTGATGGATTGTCCTGCCGAGCAGTTGCAGGCGCAGTTCGAACGGCTGCGCCCGGCCGAAGTGCTGGTGCCGGACGGGCTGGCGCTGCCGCTGGTCGAATCGCTGTCGCCGGTGCTGCGCAGGCTTGCCGACTGGCAATTCGACGCGGCCAACGGCGAACGCCTGCTGACCGCTCACTTCGGCACTCGCGACCTGGCCGGCTTCGACGCCGAAGGCCTGCCGGTGGCACTCGCGGCCGCGGCGGCGCTGTTCGAGTATGCGCGCAGCACGCAGCGCCAGAGCCTCGAGCACGTCACCGGACTGCGCGTCGAGCGCGAAGCCGAATACCTGCGCCTCGATGCCGCGACGCGGCGCAATCTGGAGCTGACCGAAACCCTGCGCGGCGAAGCGTCGCCGACGCTGTTCTCGCTGCTCGATTCATGCATCACCAGCATGGGTTCGCGCTGGCTGCGACATGCGCTGCATCATCCGCTGCGCGACCGCGCACTTGCCGCGCAGCGCCACGGCGCCGTCGGTGAACTCGCCGGCGCGGACGCCGCCGCCCCCGCGGACACCGGTGACGCCCGGATGCTCGGCGGCGTCCGCGCCGCGCTGCGCGGAGTGGCCGACGTCGATCGCATCACGGCGCGAATCGCGCTGCGCAGCGCGAGGCCGCGCGATCTCGCGGCGCTGCGCGACAGCCTCGCACGCCTGCCGGAACTGCACGCCGCGCTCGGCGCCCCGCAGGCCGCGCTGCTTTGCGACCTGCTCGTCGCGATCGCGGTGCCGCACGACGCGCTCGATCTCCTCGTGCGCGCCGTCGCCGCGGAGCCGGCCGCGGCAGTGCGCGACGGCGGCGTGATCGCTGCGGGGTTCGACGCCGAGCTCGATGAACTGCGCGGCATCCAGTCGAACTGCGGCGAATTCCTGCTGGCGCTCGAAGCGCGCGAACGCGAACGCAGCGGCATCGCGAACCTCAAAGTCGAATTCAACAAGGTGCATGGCTTCTACATCGAAGTGAGCCACGCGAACACCGGCAAAGTGCCGGACGACTACCGCCGCCGCCAGACGCTGAAGAACGCCGAGCGCTACATCACGCCGGAATTGAAGGCGTTCGAGGACAAGGCCCTGTCGGCCCAGGAGCGCGCACTCGCGCGCGAGAAGCTGCTCTATGAAGCGCTGCTCGAAACGCTCGCCGCGCAGATCCCGGCGCTGCAGCGCATCGCCCGCGCGCTCGCAGGCCTCGACGGGCTCGGCGCATTTGCCGAAACCGCGGTGCGCCACGGCTACGTCTGCCCGCAGTTTTCCGAGCAGCCCGGCATCGACATCGTGGGGGGGCGCCATCCGGTCGTGGAGCGGCAGGTCGAAGACTTCATTTCCAACGATTGCCGTCTCGCGCCGACGCGCCGCATGCTGATGATCACCGGGCCGAACATGGGCGGCAAATCCACGTTCATGCGCCAGGTCGCGCTGATCGCGCTGCTCGCCCACGTCGGCGCGTTCGTGCCGGCGCAAAGCGCGCGCCTCGGCCCGCTCGACGCGATCTTCACCCGCATCGGCGCATCCGACGATCTGGCCTCGGGCCGCTCGACGTTCATGGTCGAGATGACCGAGGCGTCGGCGATCCTGCACGGCGCGACCGAACAGAGCCTCGTGCTGATGGACGAGATCGGGCGCGGCACGTCGACTTTCGACGGGCTCGCGCTGGCGTTCGCGATCGCCCGCCACCTGCTCGAAAAGAACCGCTGCCTGACACTGTTTGCGACCCATTACTTCGAGCTCACGCGCCTCAACGGCGACTACCCGGAATGCGCGAACGTGCATCTCGACGCGGTCGAGCACGCGCACCGCATCGTGTTCCTGCATGCAGTCGAGGACGGACCGGCGAGCCAGAGCTACGGCATCGAAGTCGCGGCGCTCGCCGGCATTCCGGGCTCGGTCGTGCGCGAGGCGAAGCGGCGCCTGCGCGCGCTCGAGAACCGCGAAGTCGGCAATGGGCCCCAGGCGGACCTTTTTGCCGCGCTGCCGGAGTGCGAATCCGCCGCGCCGTCGCACCCGGCCCTCACCGCGCTGGCCGAACTCGACCCCGACACCCTGAGCCCGTGCGAGGCGCTCGAACGCCTGTACGCGCTGAAACGGATGATCGCATGAGCACTCCGATCGACATCAGCGAAGACCGCGGCGTCCGCTATCTTCATTTCGGCTCGGAATGGATCCAGGGCGCGATGCGCATCCGCCGGCCGCATGCGCTCGAACTCGCCTATACGCGCGAGATGATGGCCGGCCTGCTGCTGCGCGATGCCGACACGTGGCCGCGCAACGCGCTGGTGATAGGACTGGGCGCCGCCTCCCTGGTGCGTTTTATGCATCGGCACTGTCCACAGACGCGCATCCAGGTCGTCGAGATCGAAGCGCAGGTCGTCGCGGCGGCCCGCCAGTTCTTCCGCCTGCCGCCCGAGGACGCACGCTTTTCGATCCACGTCGGCGACGGCGCCCGCTACGTGATGGAAACCGACCACTGCTTCGACCTGATCCTCGTCGATGGCTTTGACCGCCATGCCCGCGCCGGCGCGCTCGACACTGCACCGTTCTACGCTGCAGCACGTGCGCGCCTGTCGGACGCGGGACTGATGTCGACGAACCTCTTCGGCCGGTCGCGCGGGTTTCGCGCCAGCGTCGAGCGGATCATCGACGCGTTCGAGAACCGCGCGATCGCGTTTCCGTCGTGCGACAGCGGCAACGTCGTCGCCTTCGGCGCGCAAGGCGAAGAGATCGCGGTGCCGGTGACGGAGCTGCGCGAACGTGCCCGGGCATTGAAGGACCGCACCGGCCTCGACCTCGGCCCGACCGTCGCCCGCCTCGAACAGGCGGGCAGCCTGCCGGGCGGCCGACTGATCCTGTAGCCGCGCCTCCGCTCGCTTCAGGCCTTCGCTCTGCCCGTCCTGTCAGGCGGCAGCCGCTTCAGGGGCCGGCGGGATCCACAGGCACGTGCCTTTCGTCCCTTTCACGATGTCCTGCAGCACCCGCTCATGTTCGGCCAGCTCCTCGCCGCTCGCGCGGAGCACTTTCAGCGGCGGCCGATCGACGAGCACGCCGCCGGCTTCGGCGCTGCCCGGAACGGGCTCTTCGAGCGCCATGATCAGGCTCTCCTGGCCGCGCGTCATCGCCAGATAGACTTCGGCGAGCAGTTCCGCGTCGAGCAATGCGCCGTGCAGCGTCCGTGACGCGTTGTCGATCTGGTGCCGGTCGCACAGCGCGTCGAGCGACGCCTTCTTGCCCGGGTTCTGCTCCTTGGCCATTTTCAGCGTGTCGACGACGCCCGCGCAAAGGCTGTCGAGCTTTCCCCGCCCGAGCCGCGACAGCTCGTGGTTCAGGAAACCGACGTCGAAGTTCGCGTTATGGATGATCAGTTCGGCGTCGCGGATGAAATCCTCGAATTCGGCGGCGATGGCGCTGAACGTCGGCTTGTCGGCGAGGAAATCCTCGGTGATGCCGTGCACCGCGATCGCCTCGGCATCGATGCCGCGCTCCGGGTTGATATAGACGTGGTAATGCCGCCCCGTCAGGTTGCGGTTCAGCAGCTCGACGCAGCCGATTTCGATGACGCGGTCGCCGTTGCGCCAGTCCAGGCCGGTGGTTTCCGTGTCGAGGACGATCTGTCTCATGCGTTTTCCCCAGTTTTTTCCAGGCGCCGCCGAAGTTTCAGCCTGCGACGGTCGTGCCCTGCCGGCGCACCGCCTCGACGCCGCGGCGCGCGAGTTCGTCCGCGCGCTCGTTCTCGACATGCCCGGCATGTCCCCGGACCCACACCCACTGGACCTGATGACGGCTCGCCGCTTCGTCGAGCGCGCGCCACAGATCCTCGTTCTTCACCGGCGTCTTTGCCGCGGTCTTCCAGCCCCGCGCCTTCCAGCCGTGGATCCACTCGGAGATGCCTTTCTGCACATACTGGCTGTCGGTATGCACGCGGGCGACGACCGGACGCTTGAGCAGTTCGAGCGCCCGGATCACCGCGAGCAGCTCCATGCGGTTGTTCGTCGTATGCGGCTCGCCCCCCCAGATTTCCTTCTCGTGCGCTCCCGAGCGCAGAATTGCGCCCCACCCGCCGGGCCCCGGATTGCCGCTGCAGGCGCCGTCGGTGAATATTTCGATCTGATCGGTCATTTGGCCTTCTGTACGCCGCCCGTCACCTGGCGCCCACGCTGGGCGACCGGCGAGAGCCGTTTCGCTGCGGCGCGACGAGCGCGCCAGTTGGGGGTGATCAGGCGCATCCCCTGCACCCGCTTGATTCCCTGAATGATGTAGGCGCCGCCGAATATCGGCCACCAGCGATCCCCGGCCTTGTCGATGAATTGCCAGCGTTCGAGCCATTTTCCGCTCGTGACCGGCGGCGCGTAGCAGCCGAAACTGCCGGACTGGGTTTCGAACCCCAGCAACGCGAGCCAGTCTTTCGTGCGGCGCACCGACAGATACTGTCCACGCCACGGGAAAGCCCCGTCGCCGCGTGCCAGCAAGCGGCGCACGCCCCACAGGCTGAGCGGGTTGAAGGCGCTGATGATGACGTTGCCTTCGGGCACCAGCACGCGTTCGACCTCGCGCAGCACCTGATGCGGGTTCGGCGAAAACTCGAGCACGTGCGGCAGCAGCACCAGATCGAGCGTGGCGGTCGCGAACGGCAGCGCTTCGGCGTTGGACATCACGTCGGCTTCGCCGAGCCGCGCGCAGCGCAAGCGGAACGGCATGCGGTTGCCGCGCAGGAACTCGTGCTCGGGCAGCCCGATCTGAACTGCGTTGTAGCCGAAAATGTCGGCCACCATGACGTCGAACTTGGCCGATTCCCACTGCAGCAGGTATTGTCCCTGCGGGGTTTCAAGCCAGTCCGACAGACTGAGGTTGGACATGAACGATCAGCACTCAAAAATCGGCAGCATCGAAATTATCCCTCTCCCGGCGTTCCGGGATAACTACCTGTGGCTGCTGCGTTGCGGCCAGCTTGCAGCGGTCGTCGACCCCGGCGATGCGGCAGTCGTCGAACACGCTCTCGCGGCGCAGGGGCTGGATCTTTGCGCGATCCTGCTGACCCATCACCATGCAGACCACGTCGGTGGCGTCACCGCGCTGATCGCACGCCGCGACATCCCGGTGTTCGGTCCGGCTGCGGCCGACATCGACGGCGTGAACCATCCGGTCGCGGAAGGCGACGAAGTCGGTCTCGACCGGCTCGGCATCCGCTTTCGCGTGCTCGAAGTGCCCGGTCATACCACGAGCCACGTCGCCTATTTCGCGCCGGGTCTCCTGTTTCCCGGGGACACGCTGTTCAGCGCCGGCTGCGGGCGGCTGCTTGGCGGCACCGCCGCGCAACTTCACGCGTCGCTGCGCCGCCTTGCCGATCTGCCCGGCGACACCGCCGTGTATTGCACCCATGAGTATACGCTCGCGAACCTCGCGTTTGCGCGTGTCGCCGACCCGGGGAATCCCGAGCGGGACGAATGGCTCGTCGAATGCGAGGCGCGGCGCGATGCCGGGCAGCCGACGCTGCCGACCACGATCGAACGCGAGCGGCGCGTGAACCCCTTCCTGCGCACGGCCGAACCGGCAGTGATGGGCGTGATCGCCGACCGCACTGGGGTGCGCCCGCGCGACTCGCTCGAATGCTTCACCGCGCTGCGGGCCTGGAAGGACGTTTTCTGAGGCGAAGAACCGCTGTCCGCGCCGCGTCCTCGACAGCGGTTTGACGCCCCCCGCCCCTGCCCTAGAGTCCACCCTCTTTTTCCTCTCCCGGGGCGCCGGCTCGATGGCGATTCGTTTCGCAAGCCTCCTGTTTCTCGTTTTCCTGGGCGTCGCTTCGGGGTCCGTCATCGCGTCCGCGGATCCGGCGGCGCCCGCTCTCTCGGTCGAACCGGACGCCGCCAGCCTCGTCGTCGGCGACGACGCCGCTGCGGCGGGTCTGAAGGCTCCGCACGGGCCCGTCCTCGAGCTGACGGACCCTCCGCTGCGCGTGCTCACGCTCGACCTGACCCGCGACGCCAACGACATCTGGGACCGCATTCGCCGCGGTTTCGGCATGCCGGACCTCGACAGCGAGCTGGTCGCCGAACAGCAGCTGTTCTACATCAACCGCCCGGGTTTCCTGAAAAAGGTCTTCGAGCGCGGCGGGCGCTATCTCTACCACATCGTCGACGAGCTCGAACGCCGCGGCATGCCGACCGAGCTCGCGCTGCTGCCGATGGTCGAAAGCAGCTACAACCCGATGGCCTATTCGCGCTCGCACGCGTCGGGACTGTGGCAGTTCATCCCCTCTACGGGGCGGAACTACAATCTCACGCAGGACACGTGGGTCGACGAGCGGCGCGACGTGATCGCCTCCACCGCCGCGGCGCTCGACTACCTGCAGACGATCTACGACATGCATGGCGACTGGCATCTGGCGCTCGCCTCGTACAACTGGGGCGAAGGCGCGGTCGGCCGCGCGATCCAGCGCAACCGGGACGACGGGCTTCCGGCCGAATACAGCCATCTGCGCATGCCCGGGGAAACACGCAACTATGTGCCCAAGCTGCAGGCGCTGAAGAACATCGTCGCACAACCCGAGCTGTACCGGTTCGAACTTCCATACGTGCCGAACAGCCCCCACTTCGTCACCATCGACGCTCCCGCGACGATCGAACTGGCGACCGCGGCGCGCCTTGCCGGCATGCCGCTCGACGAGTTCCTCGCCCTGAACCCCAGCCACAATCGTCCCGCCGTCGCTGAAGGCAGCGCGCTTGTCGTGCCCGTCGATCGCGCCGAACAGTTCCAGCTGCGGCTCGCCGAACATCAGCGCAACGGAAGGCAGTGGCGCACCTACGAATTGCAGCGCGGCGAATCCCTCGCATCGGTGGCACGGGCTTTCGGCCTGTCGCTGAACCAGCTCTACCAGATCAACCGGCTCGATGCGCGCAGCCGTGTCAGCGCCGGCTACTCGCTGCTCGTCCCCGACGGCGTCGATCCGGGCAGTCCCGCCGGCGATCTGCTCGAACCGAGCGACTCGACCGCGCGCTCGATCGTCCCGCAGCTGACGGGGGGCAAACCCGTCAGGATGGACGCGAAGGGCGCCGACAAGGCCCCGACCACGGCACAGGGCACGAAACCTGCCGCGAAGAAAGGCGTCAAGCGCCCGCGCGGCAAAGGTGTGGGGACTTCGACGAGGAAAACGCCAACCGCCTCGCCAGCGAAAAAGATCAGCGGCCGGCCGGCAAAGCCTGCGTCCGGCAAGAAGCAGCCGCAAGAAAACCGGCGCTGACGCCCGCCTCGACAAACGTTCACACATAACGGGGCATCGCGGGCGGCAAAGGCAAGTGCCGCGAGCCCGGAAGCGGAAACCCGAAAACCCGGCTGCTGTCGCGCTCAGCGCGGCCAGTGGCAGCGAACGACGTGGCCGGCGCCGCGGGCGGTTTCGCCCGGATACTGCGCCCGGCAGATGTCGGTCGCATGAGGGCAGCGCGGATGGAAGTGACAGCCGGCGGGCGGATCGAGCGGCGACGGCAGGTCGTCGCCCGGCGGCGCTGAGCGCACGCCCGAGGCTTCTTCGTCGATGCGCAGCACTGCGGCGAGCAACGCGCGCGTATAGGGATGCGCGGGCGCGGCGAGCACGCGGTCGACCGGGCCGCGCTCGACGATGCGGCCGAGATACATCACTGCGACGTCGTGCGCGAGCCAGCTGACGACGCCCAGGTTATGCGTGATGAACAGGTACGCGAGGCCGAACTCGCCCTGCAGCTCGCGCATCAGGTTGAGGATCTGGGCCTGCACCGACACATCGAGCGCGCTCGTCGGCTCGTCGCAGACGAGCAGCCGCGGTGACACCGCCAGCGCGCGGGCGATCGCGATGCGCTGGCGCTGGCCGCCGGAAAACTCGTGCGGATAGCGCAGCTTCATCGCCGGCGTGAGTCCGACTCGCTGCAGCAAATCGTCGATACGCCGCGCGCGCGCCTGTCGGTCAGGTTCGACGCCGAGCGCGAGCATGCCTTCTTCGATGATTTGCCCGACGCGCATGCGCGGGTTCAGCGACGCGAACGGATCCTGGAACACCATCTGGAACGAGCGGCGCAAGGGCCGCAGCGCCGAGCGCGACAGCCCGGTGATCGGCATGCCATCGAGAAAAACCTCGCCGGCGCTCGGCGCGACGAGCTGCAGGATCGCCTTGCCGGCCGTCGTCTTGCCGCAACCGGACTCGCCGACCAGCGCCAGCGTGCGGCCCGGAGCGAGTGTCAGGCTGACTCCGTCGACCGCCTTGATGCTTCCGACCTGGCGTCGCAAAAGGCCTTTTCGCACCGGAAAATGCACTTTCAGGTCGCGCACATCGAGCAGCGGTGCGGGCGTCGAGCGGCGCGCAGTGGCGGCGAACGGGGCCGCGGCCGGCGTCGCCGCAGCGGCCGCAGTCCGGCCAGCCGAATAAAGATGACAGCGCACCGCCTGCCCGTCCCGCCGCTCCCAGACGGGCGCTTCGCGGCGGCATACGTCGAAAGCTTCGGGACAGCGGTCGGCAAAACGGCAACCGACGAAGTCGCGGTCGAGCGCCGGGACGTTGCCGCCGAGCGCCGCGAGCGGACGCTGGCGCTGCACGTCGGTCGGCAGCGCGGCGAACAGCTTGCGCGAATACGGGTGCAGCGGGCGGCGGAAAAAATCGCGGCGATTTCCCGTTTCGACCAGTTCGCCCGCATACATCACGCCGATTCGCTGCGCCATCCGCGCGACCACGCCGAGATCGTGCGTGATCAGCAGCATTGCCATGCCGCGCTCGGCCTGCAGGCGGGCGAGGAGATCGAGCACTTGCGCCTGGATCGTGACGTCGAGCGCAGTGGTCGGCTCGTCGGCGACGAGGAGCTCCGGCTCGCCGGCGAGCGCGATCGCGATCATGACCCGCTGCTTCATGCCGCCCGAAAACTGGAAAGGGTAGTCGTCGAGGCGCCGCCCGGCGTCCGGTATCCCGACCGATTCGAGCAGGCGACGCGCTTCGCCACGCGCTGCCGCGCCCTCGAGGCCGCGATGCCGTGCGAGCACTTCGCCGATCTGGCTCATCACCGTCATCACGGGGTTGAGGCTCGTCGACGGCTCCTGGAAGATCATCGCGATCTGCCCGCCGCGCACTTCGCGCATGCGCGCTTCGGTCAGGTGCAGCAGGTCGCGCCCGGCAAAGCGCACTTCGCCGCTCGCGATACGGCCGCCGTCGGGCAGCAGGCGCAGCAGCGCCAGCGCCGTCATCGATTTGCCGCAGCCCGATTCACCGAGCAGCGCAAACGTCTCGCCGCCTGCGATCGAGAAGCCGACGCCGTCGACCGGCCGCACCTGGTTTTCGTGCGGCCCGATCAGCACGCGCAGCCCGCTCACCTCCAGCAGCGGACCCTGCAGCTCGCGCGGCGGTCCGCCAGCGGGGCGGCCGGTTGTCTCGATCGTTTCGGTCATCGGCACAGGATAACGGAGCAGACAGGAAAAGGGCCGCGTGCGCGGCCCCGTTCATACAGGATCAGCCGATCCGCGGGATCAGTGGTGGTGTCCGCCAGCCCCGTGGACGTGGCCGTGAGCGAGCTCTTCGGCAGTTGCCGGACGCACTTCCGCGACGGTGACATCGAACACGAGGGCCGTGCCGGCGAGCGGGTGATTGCCGTCGACGACGACTTTGCCTTCGGCGATGTCGGTGATGCGGTAGATCATCTCCTCTTCGCCGTCGTCGCTGACGCGCTCGAACGACATGCCGACTTCGATGTTTTCGGGAAACTGGCCCACTTCCTCGACCAGCACGAGCTCTTCATCGTAGTCGCCAAAAGCGTCTTCGGGCTGCAGCTTGATCTTGAGCTGGTCGCCGACTTTCTTGCCGTGCAACGCTTCTTCGAGCGCCGGGAAGATGCCGTCGTAGCCGCCGTGGAGGTAGACCAGCGGTTGCTGACCGTCGTCGATCATGGTGCCGTCGGGATCGACGACGGTGTAGTTAAGCGTTACCACGCTGTTCTTGACGATTTCCATGTGCATTCTCTGTTAGTTTCCTGACCAGTTCGAAAACCCCCGCCACGTGGCCGCGGGGGGAAACGTCCTGGAGCTTGTGGCGGATGACGCCTTCCTTGTCGATGACGAAAGTCGTCCGCACCACCCCCATCTTCTTCACACCGTCGACTTCCCTCGGCTGCCACACGTGGTAGAGCCGGCAGACCTCTCTCTCGACATCCGAGAGCAGACGCACCGACAACCCGTGCTGGTCGCGAAACTCGGCGTGGGTCAGGCAATCGTCGGGACTCACACCGACCACGATGCAGTCGTGACGGGCGAACTCTTCTTCGTGATCGCTGAAGTCGGCCGCCTGGCGCGTGCATCCCGGGGTGTTGTCGCGCGGATAAAAGTAGAGGACCACGTGATGCCTGCCGCGTTCCGCGGCGAGGTCGAAAACCTCCATCTCCGCATCCGGCAATGAAAACGCTGGCGCCATCTCACCGATCTGCAGCATGTGATCCCCCTGACGTGCGAAAGATTCTAACGGAGAGCCGAAGCGAACTCTACCGGTAACCGGGGCAAGCTGCAGCGCGCTGAAAAGCCTTTTCAACGCGCGCTGCGACGCCAGGTGGTGATCACGCGGCAGTAGCGCAGCGGCGCGAAACACGCCCGCTGCGACGTGCGCCGGGCGTCCGCGCCGCGACAAGCGGCGGGACGAGCGGCCCGAAGCCGGCGAGACGGCAACGAGCGGAAAACGAGGCGGAACGCTTTCAATGGCTCTTGTGATCGAACCTTTTGCGACCGCGCAGGAAGTCCACGACCTGTTCGGGGGGAGCGGGCGACTGATCAGATAGCCCTGCAGCTCGTTGCACTTGAACAGGCGCAGGAACTTCGCCTGTTCCTCCTCCTCGACACCTTCGGCGATCACCTTGAGATCCAGCGAATGCGCGAGCGAGATGATCGTCGCCACGATCGTCATGCTCTCGGGCGTCGTCGCCATGGTCTCGATGAAGGACTTGTCGATCTTGAGCGCGCCGACCGGCAGCTTCGCGAGGTAGCCCAGCGACGAATACCCGGTGCCGAAATCGTCGATCGCGATGTCTCCGCCCATGAGCCGGATCTCGGTGAGCTTGGCGATGTTTTCCTTCATCTCCGTCATCATCATGCTTTCGGTGATCTCGAGTTCCACATGCCGGGCATCGCCATTGGCTTCCTCGATCGCGCAGCGCACCGATTCGACGAAGTTCTTCTGCTGCAGCTGGATCGCGGAGACGTTGACGGCGATACGAGGCGGATCGATCCCCGTTTCGCGCCACTCCTGGGCGTCGGTCAGCGCCCGTCGGATCGCCCATAACCCCACCTGCAGGATCATGCCGGTCTCTTCGAGGACGGGGATGAACTGCCCCGGCTGCACCAGGCCGACGGTGGGGTCGTTCCACCGCATGAGGGCTTCGAGTCCGGTGACAAGGCCCGTGGCGCCGGACACTTTCGGCTGGTAATAAAGCACGAACTCGTCGCGCTCGAGGGCCTGTCGCAGACGGTTTTCCAGCATCAGCGATTCGGCGACGCGGGCGTTCATTTCCGGCCCGTAGAACAGGTAATTCATCCCCGAGCCCTTGGCCTTGCGCAGCGCCGCCTCGGCATTCCTGAGCACCGCCTCGGCGTCCTGGTCTTCGCCGGTCGCCACCGCGATCCCCGCCGAAGCGGCCACGCGCAGTTCGTTCTCGCCGACGACGATCGACGTGTTGAACACGTCGACGGCAAGGTGTTCGATCAGGTGCGCGATTTCGGTGACCTGCCGGTTGTCGCTGACGATGCCGGCGAAGTGGTCGACGGCGATCCGGGCCACGTCGGGCGGATTCGGCCAGGCTGCACTCAGCCGCTGCCCGACCTCGCGCAGCACCGCGTCGCCGACCTGGCGGCCGAAGGTTTCATTGATGTTGCGGAAGCGGTGGATGTTCCATACCACGACAGCGAGACGCTCGCCCGGATGCTGCCGGACGCTTTGCAGCGCCTGGGTCAGGTGTTCGAGCAGATGGGCGCGGTTCGGCAGCCCGGTGAGAAGATCGTAGTACGCGATGAACGCGAGGCGGTCCTTTTTCGCGATGAATTCGAGCGCGAACGACACGTCGCCGGCCAGTTCGCCGAGAAGCTGCAGCTCGTCACCGGCAAAAAAACCCGGCTCGGCCGCATAAAGCACCAGCACCGCCGCGACCTTCCCTTCGGAAAAAAGCGGCAGTGCGATCTTCGAGCGGTATCCGTAGCGCTGCGCTTCCGACAATCCGGTCATGCTCGCCCCCGCTGCGGGGATGTCGTTGATGAACACCGGAACCCGGGTGCGCACCGCTTCGCCGACCGGATCGCGCGTTTCTCCCCCAGTGGACGCGGCCAGTTCCCGGGCCGCCACCGGATCGTCGCTTCCGGCCCATGCCACCGCCGTGACCTGCATCGTCGCCGGATCGAGTTCGCCGATCCACGCGATGCCGAACTCCCCCTCCTCGACCGCGATGCGGCAAGCCTCGTCGAACAGCGCGTCGCGGCTGTGAATGCGCACGATCGCGGAGTTGATGCCGCTCAGAACGGCATACACGCGCGTGAGGCGGCGAATGCGCTGTTGCTGCTCGCTGCGCTCGAGAAATTGTCCGATCTGGCCGCCGAGCGAAGCCAGCGTATCGGTCAACGGGGAATCTTCATCCTGGTATTCGCGGCTGAAAACCTCGAGAACGCCGGCGACTTCCCCGCGCACGACGATGGGGAAAGCGCCTCCCGAACGCAGCCCTGCGTCGACTGCCTCGCGGGACCACGAGCAACCGCGATTCGCTTCGATTCGCGAACGCCACAGCGTGCGGCGCGACGACCAGACGTTGCCGGGCGCGCCGCTGCCGGATTCGAGCACCATTCCGGAGATCTTTTCCACCCAGTCGCCGCACAGTTCCGTTGGCTGGCACCACGCTCCGAGACAGCGCAGCACCCCTGCGGGATCATCCACCTTCCACAACGCGCCGGCCGCGAAATCGAGCTTCGCGCAGATCGCCTGCAATACCTTCAGCGAGACTTCGTCAAAGCTCACCGCTTCCCCGAGGATGCGCGCCACTTCGTACTGCGTGCTCAGATGGCGCTGAGCCCGTTCGCGGGCAACGATCTCCCCTTCGAGCTCGAGGGCGTGCCCGCTGACCTGCCGGTACAGGCTGCCGTTCTCGTAGATGCGCCCGACCTGCGCCGCGAGGATGCGCAACAATTTTTCGTCGTCCGCGGTGAAACCGCCCTCGCCCTGTTTGTTGCCGAGGCATAGCCAGCCGTAAACCTTGGTCAGCGACGTGAGCGGTGCGGCGACGATGGAACGCAGAGGTGGATACCCGGCCGGCAAGCCGGTTGCAACACCGCGCTCGACCGGAAATTCGTAACGCTCGGCCTGTTGCTCGCGATACACCCGGCCGAGCAGGCCGTCATCGAGCTGCACTGCTCCCATCGTCGTGACGACTTCCGGCGCAATGCCGCAGTGGATCGTGTACGCTAGCGCCTCGCTGTCGGTACAGCGTGCCGCGAGGCTGCCAAAGTCCGCGCCGATGAGCTGACGGGCCCGCTTGCAGACGTGGTCGAGCAGCTGGGCCAGATCGCGCTGCGACGCGAGCTGCAGGTTGAGCTCGATCAGCGCTTCGAGCTTGGCGCTGGCCGTCTGCAGCTCCGCCACTTTCTCGGCGAGCTTGCCGGTCATCAGCTGCAGGTGCCGGCGGTCGAACTCGGGCTCCGCGAGCGTCGCCACCGGCGTGCCGCCCGATTGCTCGAGCGCCTTCGTCACGACCCGGATGATCTCTTCGGGATCGGATGGCTTGATCAGGATATCGACGACGCCGCACGCTTTCGCGAGGCGTTGCGCGTCGTCCTCGAGATAGTACGCGGTGTAGAAGATCACCGGCGTGTCGCTGATCGTGGCATCGGCGCGCAGCTGCCGCACGAATTCGTAGCCGTCGACCTGCGGCATCAGGATGTCGCAGATCACCAGCGCGGGCTTTTCCTCGCGCACCAGCCGAAGCGCCTCCTCGCCGTCGGCCGCCTCGATGACGCGATGATCGAGGGCTTTGAGAATCGTCGCCAGCAACTCGCGGTTGTCAGGCATGTCATCGACGACGGCGATAGTAGCCATGCTCGTGAACCGTCCTCGAATCATCGGCCGCCGTGCTGCTGGCGCAGCGAAGGCGGCAGATATTGTTCGATCAATGCGACGAACTCTTCCGGTTCGATCGGTTTCGACAGATAACCGTCAAACCCCGCGGCAAGCACCTGCTCGCGGTCTCCGATCATCGAAAAAGCGGTCACTGCGACCACCGGAATCGCCGCCAGCGCGGGCTCGCGCTTAAGCTGCCCCACCACTTCGTAGCCGTTCTTCTTCGGCATCTGAAGATCGCAGACGATCAGGTCCGGCGTATGGCGGCGCGCGAGCTCGAGTGCCGCTTCCCCGTCCTCGGCCGAAAGGATGTCGTAGCCGTTTGCCGAGAGAAGGTAGCGCAGCAGCTCCAGGCTGGCAGGGTGGTCTTCCGCGATGAGTATTCGTGCGGCCACTTTTCAGGGCTCCGGCAAAGTCAGGGTGAAGACGCTGCCTGAACCCAGCGTGCTCGTACAACTCAGCTCGCCCCCCAGCAACACGGCGAGCTTGCGGCTCAGATGCAGCCCGAGACCGGTGCCTTCGACGCCCTTCGTCCGCGACGCCTGTCCCTGGACGAAAGCTTCGAACAACGAGGAAAGTTCCTGCTCCCCGATTCCCGGTCCGGTGTCGCTGACCGACACCACGAGCCTGTGCTTTTTGCCTGCGTTTTCGAGCGCCAGGTCGATTCGGACGTTGCCGTGCAACGTGAACTTTATCGCGTTGCCGACGAGGTTGATGATGATCTGACTGAGCGCGCGCCGATCGGTTTCGAAAACGATCGGGTCCGACCGTATCGCGACGATCAGCTCGAGCCCTTTCGACAGCGCCTGCGGGCGCAGCGAGGCAGCGATTTCGCCGATCAGCGCGCCGCAGTCGATCGGCTCGAAATTGAGTTCGATCTTGCCGGCCTCGATCTTCGCGAGATTCAGCAGATCGTTGATCAGCGCGAGCAGATGCCGCGCATTGTTGCGGACGATCTCCAGCTGGCGGGTCTGTTCGGGATTGAGCTCACCCGGCAGCTTCATCAGCAGCGTGCCGGTGAAGCCGATGACCGCATTGAGCGGCGTGCGCAGCTCGTGGCTCATGCTGGCCAGGAAGTGGTCCTTCGCGCGGTTCGCGGCGAGCAGTTCGAGATTCTTTTCCTGCAGCGCCTGCTCGAAACCCCGGCGCTCGCTGACGTCGCGGATCGCGCTCATGACCACCGGCGTTTCCTCGGTCTTCAGCGGACTCAGGCTGATCTCGACGGGAAACTCCGTTCCGTCCTTGCGCAAGCCATACAGTTCGAGCCCGGCACCCATCGCCCGGGTACGGGGAGCCGAGAAATAATGCGAACGGTGACCCTTGTGCGCGCTGCGGAAACGCTGCGGCAGCAGATCCTCGATCGGGCGCGCGCGCAGTTCGTCGCGCTCGTAGCCGAACAGCCACTCGGCCTGCCGGTTCGCGATCAGGATGTGACCCGTGGGATTGACGATGACGATGCCGTCGGGCATCGAATCGAGCAGTTCCCGGAACTTCGATTCGAGCGACTTGCTGTCACGCTGCACTTTCAGCTGCGTGATGTCCTTTTCCGAAAACAGCAGAAACAGTTCGCCCGCCCCCTGCCCGATCTTGCCGGAAATGACGACGTAAATCAGCGTGCCGTCGTTGCGCCGGCGCAAGGCTTCGAACGTGCCGCGCCCGCGTTCGCTCGTTTCGGCGATGAAATGATCCTGCTCCGCTTCGCTGCCCGGCACCGTCACGAGTTCGTGGATCCTCGCCCCGACCGCCTCCGAGCGCGAGTAGCCGAACATCCGCTCGGCCCCGTCGTTCCACGCCAGCACCTTGCCGGCGGGATCGAGCATCATCAGCGCATCGGGGTCATCCGCGATCCATCTGTAATCGACCTGGTCGGGCATTGCTCCCTCCGGAAAGTGGCACGCCGGCCACGAGGAGGCGCCTGCTGGAGAGCGCACCACGGCCGCGGTTCACAGCTTATTCAATAACCGGTATAAACGGGACGCCGGACCGTAACAAATCGCCGCCCGGCGGACCGAGACGACGTGCCAGCGACCGTCAGGCTTCGAGTTCGCGAGCGCGATCGATCGCCTCCTCGATGCGATCGACCGCAATCACGCGTATGTCGCCGAGCGCCTGTCGCGGCGCGTTCGCCTTCGGAATGATCGCCGTGGTGAAGCCGAGCTTCGCCGCTTCGCGAAGCCGCTCCTGGCCGCGCGGCGCCGGGCGGATTTCGCCCGCCAGCCCGACTTCGCCGAACACCACCAGCTCGCGGGGCAGCGCGCGATTGCGCAGCGACGACACGATTGCCAGCAACACCGCGAGATCGGCGGCGGGCTCGGCGATTTTCACCCCGCCGACGGCATTGACGAACACGTCCTGGTCGAAGCACACGACGCCCGCGTGCCGGTGCAGCACGGCAAGGAGCATCGCGAGTCGGTTCTGTTCGAGCCCGACCGACAGCCGGCGCGGGTTCGGGCTGTGCGCACCGTCGACGAGCGCCTGGATCTCGACGAGCAGCGGACGCGTGCCTTCCTGCGTGACCAGCACGCAGCTGCCCGAGACCTGCTGGCTATGCTGCGACAGGAAAAGTGCCGACGGATTGCTGACGCCGCGCAGCCCGCGCTCGGTCATCGCGAACACGCCCAGCTCATTGACCGCGCCGAAGCGGTTCTTGAACGCCCGCACGAGGCGGAAGCTCGAATGGGTGTCGCCTTCGAAGTACAGCACGGTGTCCACCATATGCTCGAGCACGCGCGGACCGGCGAGCGTGCCGTCCTTCGTCACGTGCCCGACCATGATCATGCAGGTGCCGCTCTGCTTCGCGTGGCGGGTCAGCTGCGCGGCGCATTCGCGTACCTGCGCGACCGAGCCGGGCGCCGACTGCAGCACTTCGGAATACACCGTCTGGATCGAGTCGATCACGACGATGCGCGGGCGTTCGTCGCGGAGCATCGCCAGGATCCGTTCCAGGTTGATCTCGGCGAGCAGTTGCAGCCCGGCCGGATCGAGCTGCAGGCGCTGCGCCCGCAGCGCCACCTGTTCGCCCGATTCCTCGCCGCTGACGTAGATCGCCTTGTGCCGCGCAGCCAGCACCGACAGCGCCTGCAGCAGCAGCGTCGATTTGCCGATGCCCGGGTCGCCGCCGATCAGCACGACGCCGCCCGCGACCAGCCCGCCGCCCAGCACCCGGTCGAACTCGTCGATTCCGGTGGGCGTACGCGGCTCTTCGCGGGGCTCGAGATCGGCCAGCGTTTGCAGCTGGGCAGTGCTGCCGGCCAACGCGGCAAAACGACTGCCCCCGCCCGCTTCGGCCACCGCTTCGACGAGCGTGTTCCACGCCTTGCACTGCGGGCACTGCCCCTGCCAGCGCGGCGCCTGCGCGCCGCATTCGGTGCAGCTGAAGACTGTCTTCGCTTTCGCCATCATTCCCGTCCGGTCAAGGCTGCGGCCATCGCGGAAAGCTCCGTGACGGCGTGCTCCGCAAACGTCGTGATGAGACTCGAGCGGAACTTGTCTTTCGGGATGATCACTTCGAGCGGCGTGTACTGCTTCGGTTCGAGCGGCACCGCAACCAGGCGCCCTTCCCCGATATCGCGCTGGATCGCGGCGAACGACGCGATCGCGAAGCCGACGCCTTCGCCGGCCAGATATTTGACGGTCGCGAGGCTGCCGAGCTCGGCGCAGACATTGACTTCGTCGATGCCGATCCCGGCCGCGGCGAAGAACTGCTCGGCCAGTTCGCGGATCGCGTTGCCGGGATCGCGCGTAATGAACGCTTGGTCGAGCAGATCGTGCGCGGTGAGCCGCGACTTCGACGCGAGCGCGTGGCCCGGGCGGCAGATCACGAACAATTCGTCGCGCGCCGCGGTAAAGCGTTCGATCGCCGGCTGCTCCGACACGATCTCGATCAGCCCCAGATCGAGTTCGCGCGCCGCGACCCGGTCCTCGGTGAGCTGCGAATTGCCCACCACCACCCGTGGAATGACGCGCGGATATTTATTCTTGAAGCGCTCGAGCAGCTTCGGCAGCCAGTACGCGGCAATCGTCGTGCTGGTGCCAATGCTCAGCGCCCCGCCCAGTTCGTCGGTCAGCTCGGACACGCGCGACTCGAGTTCCTCCGACAGGTCGAGGATCCGATCGGCATAGGCAAGCACGACTTCGCCGGCCCTCGTCAGAGTGACCTTGCCGTGCCCGCGCTCGAGCAGCCGCGTGTTGAAGTGTTCCTCGAGTTGCTTGATCTGGAACGTGACCGCCGGCTGGGTCATGAAAAGATGCTCGGCTGCGCGGGTAAAGGAACCGTGCTTGGCCACCGCGCTGAACACCTGCAGCCTGCGATCTGCCATCCCCGCTTCTCCATAAATCATGTTTATACCGGGTATTAAACCACATGCCGCCGCGGCGGTGGCCACTGGCCGGGCACGGGCCGGTCCAGGAACGGCCGGGGCCTTGTTTCGAATCAAAACAATTCAGCCCTGTCGTGATATAAACCGCCCTTTACTCACGTGACGGCGCTTCCCTCCGATGCCGCTCGGCTTCTACATCATCATGGCAGCGCAGTTTTTTTCCGCGCTGGCCGACAATGCCTTGCTGATCGTTGCAATCGCGCTTCTCCGTGAAATGGCGGCCCCGGAACAATTCGAGCCGCTGCTGAAACTGTTCTTCACGGTTTCCTATGTCGCCCTCGCCGCGTTCGTCGGCGCGGTTGCCGATTCGATGCCGAAGTGGCGCGTCATGCTGATCAGCAACACGATCAAGATCGGCGGGTGCATGATGCTGTTCCTGGGTGCGCATCCGCTGCTCGCGTACGCGGTGATCGGTCTCGGCGCAGCGGCCTACTCGCCGGCGAAGTACGGCATCCTTACCGAATATCTCCCGCACCGGCTGCTGGTCGTCGCCAATGGCTGGATCGAAGGCCTCACCGTCGGTGCGATCATCCTCGGCACCGTTCTCGGCGGCCTCCTCATCCGCCCCGATGCATCAGCGTGGCTTGCGCGCCTGGAGCTGCCGCTGGTCGAGGGCACCTTCAGTGCCCCGATCGCGGTGATCGGCCTGTTCTACGTGATCGGCGGAATCTTCAATTTCTACATTCCCGACACCGGCGTCGACCACAAGCCGCTCAAGAACAATCCGCTCTACCTGATCCATGATTTCAACCATTGCCTGAAGCTCCTGTGGCGCGACAAGCTTGGCCAGATCTCGCTCGCCGTCACGACGCTGTTCTGGGGAGCCGGGGCGACGCTTCAATTCATCGTGATCAAGTGGGCCGAACACAATCTGGGATTCAATCTCTCGCAGGCGTCGATGCTGCAGGGCGTGGTCGCGATCGGCGTCGCCCTCGGAGCGGTGATGGCGGCGAGGATGATCAGCCTGCGCCGGTCCGTCCAGGTGATTCCGCTCGGCATCGCGATGGGACTGGTGGTGATGGCGATGGTCACCGTCACCCACGCGACGCTCGCGATGCTACTGATGGTGCTCGTCGGCGCGCTGGCCGGATTTTTCGTCGTGCCGATGAATGCGCTGCTGCAGCACCGCGGCCATATCCTGATGGGCGCCGGGCACTCGATCGCAGTGCAGAACTTCAACGAGAACCTGTCGATCCTGGTAATGACCGGCCTTTACGCGCTGCTGATCATGTCGGGCCTGTCGATCCACATCGTCATCGTGATGTTTGGACTGTTCGTCGCGGGAATGATGCTGGTGGTCAAGTGCCACCACGAACGGAACCAGCGCGAGTTCGATTCGGTCGCGCTGCTCGACGAACACAAGCACTGAGCGCAAGACCGCACCGGCTGGCTTTCGTCACGTCGGCGGCGTTTTTTCCATCAGTTCCCGGGCAAAACACAGGTCTTCCCAGACTTTCGCCTTGTCGCGCTGATTGCGCAACAGGTAGGCCGGGTGGTAGGTGACGATCACCGGCGTTCCGCGACAGCTGAAAACCTGTCCGCGTGCGGCGCCGATCGCCACATCGACACCGAGCAGCGCGCGCGCGGCCGGACGGCCCAGCGCAACCAGCAGGCGCGGCCGCACCAGTGCGATCTGCCGGGCGAGATAGGGTTGGCACGCCTCGATCTCGTCGTTTCCCGGCGTGCGGTTGTGCGGTGGTCGGCACTTGACCGCATTCGCGATATATACCTCTTCGCCCCGCTTCAATCCGATCGCCGCCAGCATCGCATCGAGGAGCTTGCCGGCAACGCCGACGAATGGTTCGCCGCGCTGGTCTTCTTCCGCCCCCGGCCCTTCGCCGACGAACATCCAGGACGCGTGCCGATCGCCGACCCCCGGCACGGCCTGGCGACGCCGCTCGCATAGCCGGCATGCCGTGCACGCACGAATCTCCGCTTCGAGTGCGTCCCAGTCGAGAGTTTCGATATGCCCGGCGCGCTCGTCGGGGGAGTCGACCGCAGCGGCGAGCGCAACGGACGCCGGCTGCGGCGCAGGGACCGGCTGCGGCCGAGGCGAAGCCCGCCGTTCTCGTGCCGGGACGCCGCCGGCTTCGCTCGCGGACGGGAGTGCAGCAGCCGGTTCTTCCGGCACTGCCTCCGGCGCGTCGGCCTGCAGCGCCTGCAGCGCCTGCGATGTTGCACGCAGCCGCCACAGCGGAGTGAGGCCCATTTCGCGCAGAATCGCTTCCCAACGCCGGCTCATAATTCGAGCCGCATCACGATCGCGTCCTCGCGACCGCCTTCGCGCAGCGCGTAGTAGCCCTTGCGCCGCCCGATCGGCTGGAGGCCGTGCGAGCGGTACAGCGCCACAGCCGCCGAATTCGAGGGGCGCACTTCGAGAAAGAACTGCGACGCACCGCATCGCCGTGCTTCGGCAAAAAGATGGCGCAGGAGGGCCGTGCCGAGCCCCGCGCCCTGGAACTCGCGCGCCACGCTGATGTTCAGCAGATGCGCTTCGTCCAGCACCATCAACATGACGGCATAGGCAACAGGGGATCCGCCGACGCGCATCACCCAGGCGCTGTGCCCGGCGGCCAGCGAGTCTGCGAAGTTCCCCCGGGACCACGGGAAAGCATGAAGGGCGCCTTCGTTATCGACGACCCAGTCGAGGTCGCCAGCAGTCATCGGGGAAAAATCGGGTGCTGCGGCGTTCAAGCGCGCCCTCCCCGGGCGAGACGTTCCGCCGTCGTCAGCGCGACCTTGTCGCGCACATACAGCGGAACGGCGTATTCGGGCGCCAACAGCCGCCCTTCGCGGACCTCGCCCGCCGCCAGACGGGCAACATCCGCAGCCCGGGGAACGGCTGTCGAATCGCGGCCCGCCAAGCGCGCGAGGACGGACGGCGCAATGCTCGCTTCGTGCACGCGCAGCGCCGAACCGACGCCGAACCACCGTTCGCCCGCAGGCAAAGTGAGTTGCTGCGGCGGTGAGCAGGCGGGACCCTGCACTTCGATCGCCCGCTCGCCGTCAATGCGATAGGCGGCCGAATACACTTCGCCCATGCGGGCATCGGTTGCGGCGAAAACCGTGCTCCCTTCGCCCTGCAACGCCAACGCCGCGAGGCTGCATATCGGCACCACTCCGATCCCGGCGCCCATCCCGAGACCCTGCGCGACCCCGCACGCGAGCCTCACCCCGGTGAACGCACCGGGGCCCGCGCCGAACGCGATCGCATCGAGGGTGGCGATCGGTAAGCCGGCGTCCCCGAGCAGCCTCCGAAGCGTCGGCAGCAGGTGCTCCGAATGATTGGCATGCCCTTCAAGGCGACGGTCGACGACGACACCGTCGACCAGCAGGGCGACGCTCGCGTGCTCACACGAGGTCTCGATGGCGAGGATTTTCATAGGCCGGCATTTTACCGGCAGCGGCGCCTGACCAGTGAAATGTGCGTGGAACCGAAACGGGGTGCCGAGCAGCCGCTGCCGCGCGGCTGCGGAAGGAACGGCACCGGAAAAAGTCCGGCGGGCAGCGGTCCTCGGTGTCTAGCGGGCAGCGGCCCTGCGGCTCTCATAGACGCCACGCATGGCCTCGCGCAATTCGCGGTTCAAGGCCTCGCGCTCGTCCTGGGACAGCGACGGCCGTTCGCGCACCGCGACCGGGAGGTCCGCGCCGCTGATCAAGGCGCGCCTGAGTTCGGCGCGCCGCAGGTCCTGCGGGCTTTGCAGCGTCGCCAGCGGCTCCTCCGCGAGAACGCCGGGCACCGCCTGCGCAAAGACCGGACTCCACGCGGCGAACGCGACAAGCAGGGCCAAGGCCAGGACCGGCAGCGCTTGTCCGCGCCCCCACGCGTGCAGGTGAACCGAAGCACCGGCCCGACAGGACGTCGGAGGACCTGATGTCAATCTCGAATGTGTCATGATGATGATCTCCAGCCTCTTCACGGGGGCGACTTTCGCATACCCGAAAAATACTAGGAATTACCCGTGCCGTGGGAGCTGCCCGTGCGCGTTTCGGACGATGCTGTAACGGGGTGTTGCCTATTCCACACCACCTTACGAAGCGTTACTCGGGTACCCGGCATGGGCTGCCGAAGCGCTAGCATGCCAAATGTTCAAAGGATAGGATGCGACTTATGAACGCTAAAATCCGATATAGAGTGTTACTTGTCGACGACGACGCGCGGCTGCGCGATTTGTTGTCGAGATACCTGCAGGAGCAGGGTTTTACGGTCAAGGCGGTGGTCGACGCGCCGTCGATGGATCGGGCACTGCATCGCGAGCATTTCGACCTGATGGTCCTCGACCTGATGCTTCCCGGCGAAGACGGTTTGGCGATCTGCCGGCGCCTGCGAGCCGACGAAAACGCCATGCCGATCATCATGCTCACGGCAAAGGGCGATGATGTCGATCGGATCATCGGGCTCGAAATGGGCGCCGACGACTACCTCGCCAAGCCTTTCAATCCGCGCGAGCTGGTGGCACGCATCCACGCAGTCATGCGCCGGCAGCCTCCGAGCCTGCCCGGTGCGCCGACGAGCGAGGATGAAATCGTCAGCTTCGGGCGTGTGCGCGTCAATCTGGGCGTGCGCTCGCTGACGCGCGACGACGACGAGATCGCACTCACGACGGGCGAATTCTCGCTGCTGAAGGTACTCCTCCAGCATCCGCGGCAACCCCTGTCGCGCGACAAGCTGATGGAACTCGCACGCGGGCGGGAATACGGCGTTTTCGATCGAGCGATCGACGTGCAGGTGAGCCGGCTGCGCAAGCTCGTCGAGGACGATCCGGCGAAACCCCGTTACATCCAGACGGTCTGGGGTTTCGGCTATGTATTCGTTCCCGATGATACAAAAGCTGCAAGCGAGAGCTGACCACCCGCCGCGCCCGGCCGGGTGGACCGGCATTCGTGAGACCATCAGCGAGGCGGTGAACGATCTTCCGCCGCGCACACTGCTGTGGCAGACCTTTCTGCTCATTGCCCTCCTGCTGACGCTCGCGCTGGTGGCCTGGTCGCAGATTTTTCGTCATTTCGAGGACCCGGTGCGCGCACGCGATCTGGCCCAGATGGCGACGAGCGTCGTGAACCTGACGCGCACCGCCCTGATCAATGCGGACGTCGAACGCCGCACCGAGCTGCTCATCGACCTGGCCGCGCTCGAGGGGATCCGGATTTACCCGGCCGAACCTTCCGACGAACTCCTTCCGCTGCCGGACAATCGCGCGATGCGTCTGCTGACCGAAGAGATTCGCCGTCAGCTTGGCGCTCACACGCGGTTTGCGTCGCGCTGGAAAACGCTCGACGGTTTCTGGATCAGCTTCAGGCTCCACCCGGAAGACCCGGAAGATTTCTGGGTCATGCTGCCGTCCGAGCGCCTGCAGCAGACCGAGGCGATCGAGTGGCTGACGTGGGGAGGCGGCGCGCTCCTCGTCGCGCTGCTGGGCGCCTATCTGATCGTTTCCCGGATCAGCGTGCCGCTGCGCAACCTCGCCCGCTCGGCGCGCGTGGTCGGCAGTGGTCGCACGCCGCCGCATCTGCCCGAGACCGGCCCGCAGGAAATCGCAGCGGTGGCGAAAGCGTTCAACCAGATGGCAGGGGATCTCGCCCGCACCGACGCCGATCGCGCGCTGATTCTTGCCGGCGTCTCCCACGATCTGCGTACGCCGCTCGCGCGCTTGCGCCTTGGCGTGGAAATGTCGGGGGCGCCGGAAACCGAGGTCGCCGCGATGGTAAGCGACGTCGAGGAGATGGACCGGATCATCGGCCAGTTCCTCGATTTCGGGCGCGGCGAACCGCAGGAGCCGATGGAGGCGCTCAACCTGCCGGGCCTCGTGCGAGACCTCGTGGAACCTTACCGGCTGCGCGGCATCGATATACGCGCGGACCTGCCCGAGAAGCTGGTCCTGCCGGCCCGAAGCCTGTCCCTGCGGCGGGCGCTCGCCAACCTCATCGACAACGCGATCCGCTACGCGGGCGAGAACCATCCCATAGACATCAAAGTGAACAGAAGCGAGGAAGAGGCGACGATCGAAGTCGCGGACCGCGGGCCGGGCATTCCGGAGAGCGAAATCGAGAGGATGCGCCACCCCTTCACGCGCCTCGAGAACGCGCGCTCGAACACCAAGGGCGCCGGCCTCGGGCTCGCGATCGTCGAACGCATCATCCGCTCGCACAACGGGCGACTCGACCTGGGGCGCCGCTTGGGAGGCGGGCTGCTCGCGGTTGTGCGTCTTCCGCTCGAAAAGCGCCGTCTCGGCACGAGAATTCGCGGGCCGGAACAGGATGACAGCCCGGCGTGAATCCGGCTCGGCATGCGGTGGACGACATCGGTACCGGCTGTCGCCGCGGCATTATCGGCCTGTTCGCCGAGCAGCGTCGATTCGACGAGGATTCCGCCACCTCAAAGCTCAGCCGGGCACAACGGACAAGTCGCTATAATCCTGTCGCATGAAAATTCTCTTCGATCTGCTGCCGGTCATCCTCTTCTTCGTTGCCTACAAGATCGCCGGCGCAAACCAGGCTTTCGCGCACGAGCTCGCGTCGCGCTGGCTCGGCGACGGCATTGCCGTCACGCAGGCGCCGATCCTGCTGGCGACCGCGGTTGCGATCCTGGCCACGGTGGCCCAGATCGCCTGGGTCTGGATGCGGCATCGCAAGGTCGACACGATGCTGTGGATCAGCCTGGGCATCATCGTCGTGTTCGGCGGCGCGACGCTGTTTTTCCACAACCCGACGTTCATCAAGTGGAAGCCGACCGCTCTGTACTGGCTGTTCGGCGGGACCCTGACGGTATCGGCGGTGATATTCCGCCGCAACCTGATCCGGAAGATGCTCGAAGCTCAGGTGCGGTTGCCGGAGCCCGTCTGGGGCCGCCTCAACTTCGCCTGGGCCGGGTTTTTCATCCTCATGGGTTTTCTCAACCTGTACGTTGCCTACAACTTTTCCGAAGAGACCTGGGTCAATTTCAAACTTTTCGGTGGCATGGGCCTGATGCTGCTGTTCGTACTTGGCCAGGGTTTCTATCTGTCCCGACATATCCAGGAGGAAACCACCTGATGCTTTACGTACTCCTCGGCGAAGATGCGCCGGGTTCGCTGGAAGCGCGCACGAGCGCGCGTCCGGCCCATCTCGCTCGGCTCGAAGGATTGCGCGATGAAGGACGCCTGCTGATCGCAGGCCCGATGCCGGCGATAGACTCTCCCGATCCCGGCCCCGCGGGTTTCTTCGGCAGCCTCGTCGTCGCCGAGTTCGCGACGCAGGGGGACGCCGAGCGCTGGCTGGCCGACGATCCCTATGTGAAACAGGGCGTGTTCGCGCGGATCACCGTGAAACCCTTCAAGAAGGTGCTGCCTTGACCACGATTGACGAAATCCGCGAACGCCTCGCAGTGCTCGATCCGGTATCGATCGAGATCGACGATGACAGTGCGTTGCACGCCGGCCACGCGGGAGCGCGAAGTGGCGGCGGCCATTATCGTCTGACCATCGTCGCCGAATGTTTCCAGGGCAAGAACACCGTCGCCCGTCACCGCCTTGTCTATGACGCGCTCGGCGATCTGATGCGCACGCGCGTGCACGCGCTCGCCGTCCGCGCCCTGACGGCCGATGAAGCATGAATTCAACCCACCCGGAAGGAACCTTGATGAAACGTTTTCCCAGCCGCCTCGCCCTCGGTCTCACGGCCGCCCTGTTGGTCCACGCAGCGGGCGCGGCTACCCCGGTCGCAACCGTAAACGGCGCCCCGATTCCGTCGTCCCGCATGGACGTCATGATCAATGAGCAGCGCGCGCAAGGCGCCCCCGATGGCGCCGAACTGCGCGAGGCCGCTCGCGAACAGCTCGTCCGCCTCGAAGTGCTTGCGCAGGAAGCGGCCAAGAAAGGCATCGACAAGAAGCCGGAAATCCAGGCCCAGATGGACCTCGCCCGCCAGGGGGTGCTGATCCGCGCCTACATGCAGGACTTCATCAAGACCAATCCCGCGACCGATGCCGACCTGCGGAAGGAATACGAAAGCATCAAGGGCCAGATGGGTTCGAAGGAATACAAGCCGCGCCACATCCTCGTCGAAACCGAAGAGGAAGCAAAAGCGATCATCGGCAAGCTGCGCGCCGGCGAGAAGTTCGAGGAGCTCGCCACCGCGTCGAAAGATCCCGGCTCGAAGGACAAGGGCGGCGAACTGGGCTGGAGCAACCCCGGAATGTTCGTCAAGCCGTTCTCGGAAGCGATGGTCAAACTCGAGAAGGGACAGTACAGCGCGACGCCGGTCAAGAGCGACTTCGGTTATCACGTGATCCAGCTCGATGACGTCCGCGACCTGAAAGCGCCCCCGTTCGAAGAGGTCAAGCCGCAGCTCGAACAGCGCCTGCAGCAGAAGAAAATCGAGAAGCACGTCGCCGACCTGAGAGCCAAGGCGAAAGTCGAGTAACGACGACCCGTGTGACACGAGAAGGGCCGGTTTCTGCACAGGCAGACCGGCCCTTTCGTTTCAAGGCGGCGCAGCACAGCGGCCGCCATCAAGTCACCTTCAGAATTGCGCCTCGTCGAGAGCCAGCGCGCCCACCGCCCCGTTCACCACCGCGTACGCCAGCGCCGGAGCGAGCGACAGGACGTGATCGGCGTAGAAACGCGCCGTCACGATCTTCGTCGGGTAGAACACGTCGTCGGACCCGGCGGTGATGCGGGCCTGCGACGCCAGCGCCGCGCGCGCCATTTGCCATCCGCCGCCGACGATGCCGAGCAGCTTCAGGAACGGCACCGAGCCGACCGACGCCGCCTTGATGTCGTTGTTGTAAGTCGCGAGGATGTAGTCCACCGCCGCTTCGAGCGCCGCGATGCCGGCGTCGAGCGATTTGCGGATCGCCGCAAACCCTTCGCCCTGCTGCTCGGCCAGTTGCGTCTGGACGCCCCGCATCTCGGCGATCAGCGCTCTGACCGTGACGCCATCCTCACGGGCGATCTTCCGCCCGATCAGGTCGTTCGCCTGGATGGCCGTCGTGCCTTCGTAGATCGTCGTGATCCGCGCATCGCGCAGATGCTGCGCCGCTCCGGCCTCTTCGATGAAGCCCATGCCGCCGTGCACCTGCACGCCCGTCGACGCGATGTCGATGGAATTCTCGGTGCACCATCCCTTGACGACCGGAATCATCAGGTCGACGAAAGCCTGCTTCTGTGCCCGCACTGCGGCGTCGGGATGCCGATGCGCGAGATCGGTCGCCGCGCCGACGACGTAGGCAAGCGCCCGCATTGCTTCGGTCTGCGATTTCATCGACATCAGCATGCGGCGCACGTCGGGGTGACGGATGATCGACACCTTCGGTCCGCCACGCACTCCGGCTTCGGTGCCCTGCACACGATCCTTCGCGTAGGCCAGGGCATGCTGGTAGGCGCGCTCGGACAATGCCAGGCCTTCCATGCCGACTGCAAAGCGCGCCTCGTTCATCATGATGAACATGTATTCGAGGCCGCGGTTCGCCTCGCCGACGAGCGTGCCGATGGCCCCGCCGTTGTCGCCGAACGCGAGCACGCAGGTCGGGCTCGCGTGGATGCCGAGCTTGTGCTCGATCGAGACGCACTGCACGTCGTTGCGCGTGCCGGGCGTGCCGTCGGCATTGAGCAGGAACTTCGGCACGACGAAGAGCGAAATCCCCTTCACGCCTTCGGGAGCATCGGGAAGGCGTGCAAGCACCAGGTGAACGATGTTGTCGGTCAGGTCGTGCTCACCATAGGTGATGAAGATCTTCTGCCCGAACAGGCGGTAGGTGCCGTCGCCCTGGGGTTCGGCGCGCGTGCGCACCGCCGCCAGATCGGAACCCGCCTGCGGCTCGGTGAGGTTCATCGTGCCGGTCCATTCGCCGCTGATCATCTTCGGCAGGTAAGCGGCCTTCTGCTCGTCGCTGCCGCGCAGCGCGATCGCCTCGATCGCACCGTTGGTCAGCATCGGGCACAGCGAAAACGCCATGTTCGCCGCCTTCCACATTTCCATGACCGCAGTCGAGAGCAGCTTCGGCAACCCCTGCCCACCGTATTCCGGGTCGCCTGCCACCGCAGTCCACCCGGCCTCGGAGAACTGGCGATAGGCCTCCCGCCAGCCGGGCGCCGTCGTCACCTTGCCCTGCGCCCACTTCGCACCCTCCTCGTCCCCGACCCGGTTCAGGGGCGCCAGAACGCCGCTGGCGAACTTGTTCGCTTCGTCGAGGATCGCATCGACCAGGTCGCTCGACACCTCTTCGCAGCCGGGAAGCTCGGCGACTTCCTGCAGTCCGGCCAGTTCGTGCATGACGAACTGCATGTCGCGAACGGGTGCAGTGTATTGGCTCATTTTTCTAACCTCTCCAGTAGTACTTTGTTGTAATTGCGGCTCTTGCTGCCGCATCGGTTTTACTTGTTGATCAGGTAGCGGCGGTCATCGAACGCCACCACCCAGTCGGGCCGGTACACCACCATCAACGTGATCGCCGCCCCGCTCATCCATGCCTCCGCGAAACCGAGCAACAGGAGGTAAGGAAGATAATCGCTGGCCAGAAACGCAAACGAGTAAGCACTGCCCGCCACCATCGCCGCGGCGGCCAGGGCGCCCTGCAGCATCGCCGTGAGCGCGGAGCCGATGAAGGCCACGACGAAGATGAACACGAACAAATGCGCCGGCAGGCGCCGTTCCACCGTGCGCAGCCACAGTTGCGCGGCGAGCACCGGAACGACGCCCATCAGCAGGAAATTGAGCGGCCACGCTTGCCACTCGAGCGCCCCGTTCAGCGTGATCCCGGCCAGCGCCAGCCCCAGCGCGACGATCGCCAGCCGGGGACCCAGCGCGAGGGTGGCGACCATTGCGCCGAGCAAATGGAGGTTCAGGCCGGGCTTGACGCCGGCCTTCAGGCTCCACAACAGGATCAGGCTTACGACGAAGCCGAGCAGCAGGTTCAGCTGCGCCGGCGCTGCAACGTGCGTCCATCGGATCGTCGTTGCGAGGTGATGGCCCACGAACAGCGAAAGGATGAGCGAAATCCAGTGCCAGGACGCAGGGAACAGCGAGACAGGGAGGTCCAATCTCGCTGCTCCCCGTGCCGGTCCGGGTCCGGTTTCGCTCGCGCGGCGTCAGCCCACCGCGTTGGTCAGCTCGGGGACGACCTCGAACAGGTCGCCGACGAGCCCGTAGTCCGCGACCTGGAAGATCGGCGCTTCCGGATCCTTGTTGATCGCGACGATGACTTTCGAGTCCTTCATGCCCGCGAGGTGCTGGATCGCGCCCGACACGCCGACCGCGATGTAGAGCTGCGGCGCGACGATCTTGCCGGTCTGGCCGACCTGGTAGTCGTTCGGCGCGAACCCGGCATCGACCGCGGCGCGCGAAGCGCCAAGCGCGGCGCCGAGCTTGTCGGCGAGCGGCTCGAGCAGCTTGTGGTAGTTCTCGCCGCTGCCCAGCCCGCGGCCGCCGGAGACGATGATCTTCGCCGCGCCGAGTTCGGGGCGCGCGCTCTTCGTGAGCTCGCGTCCGACGAGCTTCGCCACGCCGAGGTCGGGCCCCGCGGCGAGCGCTTCGACCGCGGCAGTGCCGCCCTGGCCGGCAGCTTCGAACGCGGTCGTGCGCACGGTCAGCACTTTCACGCGATCGGCGCTCTTCACCGTCGCGAGCGCGTTGCCGGCGTAGATCGGACGCTGGAAGGTGTCGGCCGATTCGATCGCGACGACGTCGGAGATTTGCGCGACGTCGAGGAGTGCCGCGATGCGCGGGGTCACGTTCTTGCCGTACGAAGTGCCGGGCGCGACGACATGCGAGTAGTCGCCGGCAGCGGCGACGACGAGCGCCGCGACGTTCTCGGCGGTCTGCGCCTCGTAGTGCGCGGCATCGGCGACGCGCACCTTGGTCACGCCGGCGAGTTTCGCGGCTTCTGCCCCGGCCGCCGCGCAGTTCGCGCCGGCGACGAGGACATGCACTTCGCCTCCGCCCGCCTTGCCGAGTTCGTTGGCCGCAGCCACGGCGTTCAGGGTCGCGGCCTTCAGGCTCGCGTTGTCATGTTCAGCAATAACCAGAATCGCCATGGTCAGATCACCTTCGCTTCGTTCTTGAGCTTGTCGACGAGCTGCGCGACGTCGGCGACGCGCACGCCGGCGCTCCGCTTCGCCGGTTCGACGACTTTCAGCGTCGCCAGGCGCGGTGCGACATCGACGCCGAGGTCGGCGGGCTTGACCGTCTCGAGCGGCTTTTTCTTCGCTTTCATGATGTTCGGCAGCGTCGCGTAGCGCGGCTCGTTCAGCCGCAAGTCGGTCGTGACGACTGCCGGCAGCTTGATCTCGAGGGTTTCGAGGCCGCCGTCGATCTCGCGCGTGACGGTCGCAGCACCGTCGGCAATCACGAGTTTCGACGCGAAGGTGGCTTGCGGCCAGCCCATCAGCGCGGCCAGCATCTGGCCGGTCTGGTTCGAGTCGTCGTCGATCGCCTGCTTGCCGCAGATCACGGCCTGCGGGGCTTCCTTGTCGCACAGCGCCTTCAGGAGCTTCGCGACGGCGAGCGGCTGCAGCTCGACATCGGTCTCGACGAGGATGCCGCGGTCCGCGCCGATCGCCATTGCCGCGCGCAGCGTCTCTTGGCACGCAGCGACGCCGCAGCTCACTGCCACCACTTCGGTCGCAATGCCGGCTTCCTTCAGCCGCACCGCTTCCTCGATTGCAATCTCGTCGAACGGATTCATCGACATCTTCACGTTGGCGATATCCACGCCGGTGCCGTCGCTCTTGACACGCACCTTGACGTTGTAATCGACCACGCGTTTAACGGGTACCAGGATCTTCAATGCCGCGCTCCTTAATCAGTCTGGTCAATGTTTTTATGGGTTCGGGCATTATGTCACTGCCCGAAATCGAATGACACCTTGACCGCCGCCCAAAAAAATCGTTCCATACGCATCGGTATGGACGCGTACGGTAGCGTATGGTCCAGGATTCGTCAATACTATCCCGTATGGAAAACGTCGTGAACAAACCCCGGGTTCAACTCGACCGCGATGCGTGGGTCGTTGCCGCCACCGACGTGCTCGCCGACGAAGGCCTCGCCGGCCTGCGCGTCGAGGTGCTGGCCAAGCGACTGAAAGTCACGAAAGGAAGCTTCTACTGGCACTTCCAGGATCGGCGCGACCTGCTGATGGCGGTATTGCAGACGTGGCGCGACGGCCGGATCCGCGACATCGTCAAGCAGACCCGGGCGAACCCGGGGCACGAGCTGGAGCAGATCTACCACGTCATCGACGTCTACAGCACGAGCCGCAGTCGCCGCGGCGCGATGATCGAGCTTGCGGTGCGCGACTGGGCGCGACGCGATCCGGAAGCTGCCGCGATCGTCGCCGAAGTCGACGACATCCGCCTGCGCTGCGCGCGCGATCTGTTTCTCGCGTGCGGCGTGCCGATGGAAGAAGCGTCGAGCCGCTGCATGCTGCTTTATGCGTACGTATTCGGAATTTCGCTGATGATCTATGACAAGTTCGACAGCGACGTGGCGCGCGTCAAGCGCGACATCGCCGATCTCATCGCCCAGTCGGCGAACATGAAAAAAAGGCAGCCGGCCTAAAGCTTTCCGCCGAACACCGACACCGCGTTGCGCCCGGTCGCCGCGATCACCTCGTCGACCGGAATCCCCCTCAGGTCGGCGAGAATCCGGGCATAGCGCGACAAATTACACGGCTCGTTGCGCCGCCCCTGCGCCCACGCCGGAGACATGTCCGGCGCGTCCGTTTCGAGAACGAGCGCGTGCAGCGGCAGCGTCGCCGCGAGCGCGCGGATGCGCCGCGAGCCGTCGAAACTCATCGCGCCGCCGAAACCGAGCTTGAAACCCATCGCGATGAACGCGTCGGCCTGCTGCCGGCTGCCGTTGAACGCATGCGCGATGCCGCCGCGCACCCGCACGCGCCGCAACTGCTTGAGAATCGCGTCGACCGCGCGTCGCACATGCAGAATCACCGGCAGATCGAAGCGGCGTGCAAGCTTCAACTGCGCGATGTAGAACTGCTCCTGCCGATCCCTGTTGCGCTCGCCATCGGCGAGGAAATCGAGTCCGATCTCGCCCACGGCGACGGCGTCGCCATGGCTCAGGCGATCCTCGAGAATCGCCAAGTCGCCAGATCCCGCCGCGTCGACGTATAGCGGATGAATCCCGTAGGCGTGGCGGATGTCGGGATGCGCCGCGGCGAGCGCCGCGACGCGATCGAAGTTCGCGACTTCGACGCCCGGGACGACGAAACGCGCGATGCCGGCCGAGCGGGCCGACGCGAGCACGGCGTCGCGGTCGTGCTGGAATTCGTCGGCATCGAGGTGGATATGGGTATCGACGAGCATTGGCGTGTCGACAGCCACCGCTCCTGCGGTCCCGGCGCGCTCAGCGGCCGCGCCACTCGGGTTTGCGCTTGCCGACGAAGGCGTCGATGCCCTCAGCGGCGTCCTCGGTCATCATGTTGCACGCCATCGTCTCGGCCGCCATCTGGTAAGCCGCTTCCATTCCCATCTCGAGCTGGCGGTAGAACATCTGCTTGCCCATCTGCACCGCGACCGGCGACTTCGCACAGATCGACGCGGTGAGCTTCGCGACCTCGTCATCGAGCTGCTCGAGCGGCACGACGCGATTGACCAGCCCGCGGCGCTGCGCTTCGTGCGCATCGATGAAATCGCCGGTGACGAGCATCTCGAACGCCTCCTTGCGCCCCATGTTGCGCGACAAGCCCACACTCGGGGTCGCGCAGAACAGGCCGACGTTGATGCCCGACACGGCGAAGCGCGCGAGATCGGCCGCGACCGCGAGGTCGCACATCGACACGAGCTGGCACCCGGCTGCGGTCGCGATGCCGTGCACCCGGGCGATCACCGGCTGCGGCATCTCGGTCAGCTTCACCATGAAGCGGCCGCACAGGCGAAACAGCGCCTGCTGGAACTCGAGCGCAGGGTGGCCGCGCATCTCCTTGAGGTCGTGGCCGGCGCAAAACGCCTTGCCTTCCCCGGACAGGACGACGACGCGCACGCTGGCGTCTGCTGCAATGGCGTCGATCTCGGCGATCAGCGCTTCGAGCATCGCCTGCGACAGGGAATTGAACTGGCCGGGCCGGTTCAGCGCGAGATACGCCACGCCGCCTTCATCGCGGCGCAGCAGCAGGTTTTCGGCATCGGATTGCGGGACTGCGCTCATTCTCTGTTTCTCCCCGTTGGTCAATTTATTCGAAGGACTGAGTTGATTTCACCTGCTCGCGCAGCACGAACTTCTGGATCTTGCCGGTCGACGTTTTCGGCAACGGCCCGAAGATCACTTTCTTCGGCGATTTGAAGCCGGCGAGATGCTCGCGGCAGTGCGCGATCAGCTCCGCTTCGGTCACCGTCGCCCTGTCGCGCAGCTCGACGAAAGCTGCCGGCACTTCGCCCCACTTCGGATCGGGCAGCGCGACGACCGCCGCCGCCATCACCGCCGGGTGCTTGTACAGCGCGTCCTCGACTTCGATCGACGAGATGTTCTCGCCACCGGAAATGATCACGTCCTTCGAGCGGTCCTTGATCTTGACGTAGCCGTCGGCCTGCATCACGGCGAGGTCGCCGGTGTGATACCACCCGCCGCGGAACGACTCCTCGGTCGCGTCCGGGTTCTTCAGGTAACCTTTCATTACGAGGTTGCCGCGGAACATGATCTCGCCCATCGTCTGGTTGTCCCAGGGCACCGGCTCCATCGTCTGCGGATCGAGCACCGTGATGCCCTCCTGCGCGTGGTAGCGCACACCCTGGCGCCCGTTCAGCGCGACTTGCTCGGCAAGCGGGAGAGCCTTCCACTCGTCGTGCTTGGCACACACGGCCGCCGGACCGTAGGTTTCGGTGAGGCCGTACACGTGAGTCAGGTCGATGCCGATCTTCGCCATCCCTTCGATGACCGCAGCGGGCGGCGGCGCGGCGGCGACGAGGCCATACACTTTGTGATCGATGCCTTCTCGCCACGATTCGGGCGCGTTCGCGAGCAGCGAATGGACGATCGGCGCGCCGCAATAGTGCGTGACGCGATGCTCGCGGATCGCCTCGAAGATCAAGCGCGGGTCGACGCGGCGCAGACAGACGTTGGTGCCGGCGTTGGCCGCCATCGTCCACGCGAAGCACCAGCCGTTGCAGTGGAACATCGGCAGCGTCCACAGGTAAACCGAATGCGGCGGCATGCCCCAGCTGACGATGTTGCTCATCGCGTTCAGATACGCGCCGCGGTGATGATAGACGACGCCTTTCGGATTGCCGGTCGTGCCGGACGTGTAGTTCAGCGAGATCGCGTCCCATTCGTCAGCGGGCTGTTCGAAAGCGAAGTCGGGGCTGCCCGTCTCGAGCAGGGCCTCGTATTCGAGCGTGCCGACGCGCTCCCCCGGCCCGCTGTATTCCGGGTCGTCGACGTCGATGACGATCAGGTCGGGGCGGTTCGCGAGTTCGATCGCCTTCCCCACGACGCGGGCGAACTCGCGGTCCGTGATCAGCACTTTCGCTTCGGCATGGTCGAGCATGAACGCGACGGTTTCGGGTTCGAGGCGCGTGTTGATCGTGTTCAACACCGCACCCGTCGCCGGGACGCCGAAATGGCACTCGAACATTTCCGGCGTGTTGTTGAGAACGACCGCGACAGTGTCGTTCTTCCCGACGCCGAGCTGCTTCAGCGCCGATGCCAGACGACGGCTGCGCGTGTAGCTTTCCAGCCACGTGTAGCGGCGTGCACCGTGAATGACGGCGATTCGATCCGGATATACGTAGGCGCTGCGCTCGATGAACGTCAGCGGCGTGAGCGGGACGTAATTGGCGGCATTCTTGTCCAGACCAGTTTCGTAGGGTGACGATTCGCGTTCGGTCATTTCTGCTCCGCTGTCATGATTATTGCACTGAGGAGGAGGCTGGCCACTAGCGTTTGCAGCGTCCTGAAGTATTCAATCCTCGGGCCGCTTCAGGGTCAAGACTCGCCAGCCAGGTCGAAACGTCTTGCGCCAGCTGCTGCACCGCCCGGCGGAACGCGATCACGCCGCCGGCCGCATCGGGGGTCGGGGCCGGCTCGCTGACGACGAGCGTGCGATGCGACAGTTCGGCGTCGCTGCGCGGGGCGAGCAATGCAGCGCGGGCAACCACCTTCGCGTGGCTGCTTCGTCGACTATCGAACACCTGCACGAATTCGTCGAGCTCGACGCGCAGGCGGCATTCGCCGTCGCCGTTCCGGCGTCCGGTCAGCGCGCGGTCGAGCGCCACGCGCAGCATTTCGCCCGGCTCCGCAACCCAGCGCGTCTCGGAATACGCTTCCCGCTGTGCCGGCTGTTGATAATCGAGCCGGTACTGCATCGCACCGGTCGACAACCATGACGGCGCCCGCACTTCGACGCGCGCCGGTGGAATTTCCAGCGCCGGCTCGACCGGCTCGACGAGCCCGAGGTCGAAAAAAGTGAAGCGCTCGGCCGGCACGCCGAGGTTGCCGCACCCTCCCACGGCCGCCGCGAGCGCGACCGCGAGCAGTCCCGATCGTCCCGCCTTCATCGACATCCACATTGCGCAGTTTCCTGTCCGATCATTTCCGGTCCGCGTCGAACCCGTCCTCGCCAGGGCCCGGAGGGCGGCGCGAGCGGCCGCTCAACAGCATCTGCGGCGACGCCTGAACCTCTTCGATCAGGCTTCCGAGTCGGCGCGAGGTTCCGGTCAGCTCTTTCAGCAATGCATTGAGCTGGGGCAGCGTGTTGTCGATCAGCCCTTCGCCGGTCGCGGCCGTCGCCGCGTCGAGGTTCTCGGCCGTCGACTGCAGGCGCGCCATCAGCGTGCGCATTTCGGCAACCGCCGGCACGACGTCGCCGCTTGCCTGCTCGAGGTTCGCGAGCGTCGTCGCGAATTTCTGCAGATTGTCCTGGTTCAGCGCGGAGCGGATCGCCGCGAGCGTCGCGGGCGCATCGGCAAAAGTGCGGTCGATCCCGGCGGCGGCCGAATCCAGGCGCTGCAAGGTATTGCGCAACCGCCCGAGGTTGTCGTCGCTGAGAAATAGCGCGAGCTGGTCGGCGATCATCGTCACCCGCTTCATCGCATCGAGCGTGCTGTCGGTCAGCTGCTCCATCAGGCCCGGCTCGAGCACCAGCCGGGGCGGATCGCCCGTCAACGGCACCGGGTTCTCCTCGCTGTCGTCGAGCTGCACGTACGCGATCCCGGTCACGCCCTGGTAGCCCAGGCGCGCGCGCGTGCTGCGCGTGATCGGCAGGTCTTCGCGGATACTGATGTCGACGAGGATCTTCGACGGGTCTTGCGGATCGAGCCGGATATCGGTCACCTTGCCTGCCGACATGCCGCGATAGCGCACCTGCCCTTCGACGTTCAGGCCGGTGACGCTGCCGCGCGATTCGAGAATGTAATCCCGCGTCGGCTGCCGTTCATCCGAGAACCACCACAGCGCGAGGACCAGTGCAGCACCGAGCAGCAGCGCGAACAGTCCGGCGGCGAGCGCGTGAGCGCGGTTTTCCATCAGGTTTTCTCCCTGCTCCGCGCGATTGCCCGCCTGCCGAGTTCGCCGCGGAAAAAGCTCGTGACAAAAGGATGATCGAGTTCCATTGTTTCCTCCAGTGGGGCATAGCTGAGAATCCGCCGTTCCGCGAGGATCGCCACTTTCGACGACAGCGCCGCCAGCGTGTCGATATCGTGCGTCACGAGCACTACCGTCAGCCCGAGTTGGGCCTGCAGCGAGCGCACGAGTTCGACGAACGCCGCGCTGCGGTCCGGATCGAGGCCGGCCGTCGGCTCGTCGAGCAGCAGCAATTCGGGTTCCAGCGCCAGCGCCCGGGCGAGCGCGACGCGCTTCACCATGCCGCCCGACAGCTCGGCGGGCATCAATAGCGCGGTCGATGGTTCGAGCTCGACCATCGCCAGCTTCAACGCCACCAGATCGCGGATCTCCTTGGCCGTCACGACCCGCAGTTCGCGCAGCGGAAACCCGATGTTCTCGGCGACGTTCAGGGCCGAGAACAGTGCCCCATGCTGGAACAGCACACCGAAGCGCCGTCGCCGCGCCCGCTGCTCGCGAAGGCTGCCCGAGAACAGCCGCTCGCCGAACAGCGAAACCTCGCCGCGCGCCGGCTGCGTCAGCCCGATCATGTGCCGCAGCAGCGTCGTCTTGCCGCTGCCGGACCCGCCGACGAGCGCTACAACTTCGCCGCGTGCGACTGACAGGTCGATGCCGTCGTGCACGAGGTTGCTGCCGAAGCGCGTGACGATGTCGCGCAGTTCGATGACGGATGCGTCGCTCACTCGGCTACCCTCCCGTCGCTGCGCGCCCTCCTCCAGAAGGGAGGACGCCCGCCCTTCGGGCGGCCCGGCGGGGGCGCTCATCCGGGCACTCCGATCGAACGCGTCGCGATCGCGAACACCGCGTCGATGAGGATCACGACGGTGATCGCCGAGACGACCGACGCGGTCGTGTTGGCCGACAGGCTTTCGGTGTTCGGCCGCACGCGCAGGCCGAAATGACAGGCGACGAGCGCGATCGACAAGCCGAACACCGCGCCTTTCGCGATCCCGATGTAGAGGTTCGCGACCGGCACGACGCGCGGCAACGTGTCGAGGAAAAAACCGAAGCCGAGATCGAGTTGCACCCATGCGGACACCATGCCGCCGAACAGCGCGACGGCCGAGGTCCACAGCACGAGCAAAGGCATTGCGATCGTCAGCGCGACCACTTTCGGCAGGACCAGGCGCGTCGTGCGCGAAATGCCCATCGCCGACAGTGCATCGAGCTCCTCGGTGACGCGCATCACGCCGAGCTGGGCAGTCATCGCAGAACCGGATCGCCCGGCCACCAGCACCGAAACGAGGACCGGTCCGAGCTCCCGGACGATGCCGAGGCCGAGAATGTTGACGATGTAAATGTCCGCGCCGAAAGCCTGCAGTTGCAGCGCCGAAAGGTAGGACAACACCACGCCGATCAGGAAGCCGACGAGCGCCGCGACCGGAGTGGCTTTGGCCCCGACCTTGTAGAGATTGGCCGAAATCTCGCGCACCGGCCAGTCGCGCGGGTGACGCAGCAGATAGGCGAGATCCAGGCACAGCTGTCCTGCCAGCCGCACGAAACCGGCGAGATGATGGGCAAAACCGAGGAGCGCCGCGCCGAGCACGACGACGGCGTCAGCCAGCGTGAAAGACCGGGGTTCGGGCAACGGTTCAGCGGCTGTCGCCTCGATGCGACCGATCACCTCGCGCAGTTCGTCGTCGGCGCTCAGGTCCTGCGGCCACTGTTCGCGCCACGCGTGCCACAACAGCGTCGCACCGAAACTGTCGAGCCGCGTTATGCCGTCGAGCTTCCAGCTGGCGTCATGCCCGGCCCGGGCAAGCAGGCGGCGGAATTCGTCGGCGCGCGGCGCGAGCGCGCGCAGCGTCCAGTCCCCTTCGAGCCGGCATTCAGGCCTCGCTCCCTTTCCGGCCGACGGCCCGCAGCTTGCAGTGGGCGCGCGCACGATCCGGCGTCAGGCGACCAGCGCCCGGCCGGGCGGCGTGCGCAGCACGAGACTGCGTCCGACCGACAGCCACTGTCGCTGCTCTTCCTCGATCGCGGCCGCAGTCAGCGGCAGCTTCTGCAGCCAGCCGTCGCGCGCGGTGACGACGAAGCCGCGCCCATCGCGTTCGATGTCGATCGGCGGGATGCCCCGTCCGTCGCGAGCGCGATGGACGATCACGGCAAGGCGCAGGCACACGATCAGCAGCCAGTCGCGGCTTTCTGGATCGATCGCCGCCACCCGTTCCAGCTTTCCGCGATGCGCCAGCACGATGCGCGCCAAGCGCCCCTGGTCCATGCGCGAGAAGCCCGGCATGTCGGCATTGGCGAGGATGTAGGCGCTGTGCTTGTGGTAGCTCGAGTGCGCGACCGAAACACCGACTTCGTGAAGCATCGCCGCCCAGCGCAGGAAGCGGCGGTCCGGGTGGTCGCTTTCGGCAGCTTCGGGAACCAGGCGCGACAGCAGGTGGGAAGCGGTGTCGGCAACGCTCGCGCCCTGTTTGCGATCCGTTCCATAACGCGCGACGAACGCGTTGACGGTCGCATCGCGCAAGTCGTGGTGATGGTAGCGGCCGAGCAGATCGTAGAGCACGCCCAGACGCAACGCTCCTTCCGAAAACACCATGTGCTCGAGATCGAACTCCTTGAACACTGCCGACATGATCGACAGCCCGCCGAGCAGCACCGGCAGGCGATCGCCCTTGAGCCCCGCCAGATCGGCGCGATCGATGCTGCCGGCTCGCAGCATCGCCGCTTTCAGGCGTTCCAGCCCGTCGCGCGTGATCCCGCTTTCCGAGAATCCGTTCTGCACGAGGATCTCGACGAGCGCCTTCGCCGATCCGCTCGAGCCGACCGCCACTTCCCAGCCGGTCTCGCGGTACGAATGGGCGATCGCCTGGAGCTCGCGCCGGGCGGCCAGCTCGGCTTCCCGCAAGCCGCGCTTGTCGATCCGCCCGCCTGGAAAATACTGCAGGCTGAAGCTCACGCAGCCCATGTAGAGGGACTCGAGCTGGAGCGGCTCGAAGCTCTTGCCGATGATAAATTCGGTCGACCCGCCGCCGATATCGACGACGAGCTGCTGGCGGTGCGGATCGGGCAGCGTATGCGCGACGCCGACATAGATCAGACGTGCTTCTTCGCGCCCCGCGATGACCTCGATCGGCACCCCGAGCGCCGCTTCGGCACGAGCGAGGAACTCGGGAGAGTTCTTCGCCACTCGCAGCGTGTTGGTCGCCACCGCCCGGACCGCATCAGGCGGAAAACCGCGCAGACGTTCGTTGAAGCGTTGCAGCGCGATCAGGCCGCGCTGCTGCGCCGCGACATCGAGCAGCTTGTCTGCCGACAGCCCGGCCGCCAGCCGCACCGCTTCCTTGAGTCCGTCGAGCGGATAGATCTGATCATTGACGATCCGGCCGACCTGGAGCCGGAAACTGTTGGAACCGAGGTCGATCGCTGCGATCAGTTCTTGCATCATCGTGTAGGCACGCAATCGCGCAGGTCGAAGTGGCCGCCATTCTACCACCCGGCCTTGCGACACAAGCTGCGCCGGATGCGGACGGGTTCCGCCCCGGATTCACGCTTGTCATGGCTGCCGGCGCACGTCATGCATTTGCAGCACATTTGTCACATAATCCCCGCAGGCACACCCGCAGCCATAATGAGACCCATGCACAGGCCCCCGCTAAACCAGCTTTTCCCCACCGAGCATTTCATCAATCGGGAGCTGTCTCTTCTCCAGTTCCAGCGCCGGGTGCTGGCCCAGGCGGCCGACCGCACCGTTCCGCTGCTCGAGCGCTTGCGCTTCCTGTGCATCGTGTCGAGCAATCTCGACGAGTTCTTCGAAATCCGGGTGTCCGGCATCAAGGAACAGATCCGCCTCGGCAGCCGTACTGCCGGCAATGACGGCCTGCTGCCGACCGAGTTGCTCGATCGCGTCAGCCTCGAAGTCCACAGCATCATCGCCCAGCAGTACGAACTGCTCAACGACGACATCCTGCCGGCGCTCGAAGCCGAAAGCATCGTGTTCCCGCGCCGGCCCCTGTGGACCGACGCGCAGCGGGCATGGGTGCGCGATTATTTCCTGCGCGAAGTGATCCCGGTCCTCACGCCGATCGGCCTCGATCCGGCACATCCGTTTCCACGCGTGCTCAACAAGAGCCTGAATTTCGCCGTCGAGCTCGAAGGGCTCGACGCTTTCGGCCGCGATTCGGGCGCAGCGATCGTCCAGGCGCCGCGCGCGCTGCCGCGGGTGATCCGGCTGCCGCGCGAAATCTGCGCGCACGAGTACAGCTTCGTCTTCCTGTCGTCGGTGCTGCATGCGCACGTCGGCGAGCTGTTCTCCGGGATGCGCGTGTTGGGCTGTTACCAGTTCCGCGTGACGCGCAACTCGGACCTCTTCGTCGACGAAGAAGAAGTCAAGGACCTGCGCGTATCGCTGAAAGGCGAGCTGCAGCAGCGCCACTTCGGCGACGCGGTGCGGCTCGAGATTGCCGACAACTGCTCGGAAAAAATGGCGGCGTTCCTGCTGCAGCACTTCCGGCTCGGCCCGAAGGATCTGTACAGCATGCCGGGCATCGTCAACCTGGTGCGCCTGATGCAGGTGACGGACTGGGTGAACCGTCCCGACCTGAATTACCCGCCTTTCCTGCCTGGCCTGCCGAAAACGCTCGAAAAAGGCCGCGAGATCTTCGATGCGATCCGCAAGCAGGACGTGCTGCTGCACCACCCGTTCCAGAGCTTCACGCCGGTCATCGACCTGCTGCGGGCAGCGGCCGACGACCCGCAGGTGCTGGCGATCAAGATGACGGTGTATCGCACCGGGACCGATTCGGTGCTGATGGAACATCTCGTGCGCGCCGCGCAGAAAGGCAAGGAAGTGACCGTCGTCCTCGAACTGATGGCGCGCTTCGACGAAGAGGCGAACATCAACTGGGCGAATCGCCTCGAGGAAGTCGGCGCGCACGTCGTCTACGGCGTGTTCGGCTACAAGACCCATGCGAAGCTGCTGATGCTGGTGCGCCGGGAAGAAGACGGGCTGCGCCGCTACGTGCACATGGGCACCGGCAATTACCATCCGCGCACGACACGCTTCTACACCGACTTCGGCTTGCTCACGTGCAACGAGGAGATCGGCCAGGACGTCGCCGAAGTCTTCAAGCAGCTCACCGGCCTTGGCAAGGCGAGCACGCTGAAGCATCTGTGGCAGGCGCCGTTCGCGCTGCAGTCGAACGTCGTCGCCGCGATCAACGCCGAGGCAGAGTTCGCACGTGCCGGTCGGCGTGCGCACATCATCGCGAAGATGAACGCGCTGCTCGAACCGGAAACGATCGAGGCGCTCTATGGCGCCTCGCAGGCCGGCGTCGATATCGACCTGATCGTGCGCGGACCGTGCGCGCTGCGGCCGGGCGTCGCCGGGCTGTCGGAGAACATCCGCGTGCGCTCGGTCATCGGGCGCTTCCTCGAACACCATCGGATCTTCTATTTCCGCGCCGACGGCGACGACCTGGTTTACCTGTCGAGCGCCGACTGGATGGACCGCAATTTCTTCGGCCGCATCGAGATCGCGTTTCCGGTGCTCGACCAGCGCCTGAAACGGCGCGTGATCAAGGAAGGCCTGCGCGCCTACCTCGGCGACAACTGCCAGGCCTGGGAGATGCTCGAAGACGGGCGCTATCGCCGCAAGACGCCGCGCGGCGTACGGCGCGCGGCGCAGATGGTCCTGCTCACCGAGCTGTCGGCGAGCCGTTGACGGCCGGCGAACGGCGGGTAACCGATTCTGGACCGGTCGGCTGGCGAAATTGGCGACAAACGGCGGCAGCCAGAGGTCACGGCCGGGATCGATGACTCCGACCCGGGGCTCCCGGAGCTACGCCTTCATGATTAGTCATCTTGCCTTACGACCGCATTTCGCGAGGCTTGCAAGCAGGTCGAAACATCGGCGCCCTTTGGGAAATACTGCCGCAATAGCCCATTCGTATTTTCATTGGTCGCACGCTGACACGCTCTCCGACTTGCGGGGCGGCCAAGTTGATCCAAAGCAAGACGAGAAATGCGCTCACTGCGTACCATCGCGCGGATTGCTTGAATGCGATCAACGGCGCTCGACGTCTTCTGTTCGTCATGGATCGATCCGAACGCTAGCCGCATCGTGTTCGTGCAGGCGCTGACTCGCGTCGAAATTGCTCGGCAGCAAAGGCCTGCTTCCAGCGCGAGCGATACATGAGGTCCATGGATTCGCCGCGCCGACCTCAGCGATGTAGTTCAAAATTCGGCCCGATCGAGCGGGGCCCAGCGAAGGGGAACACGCGTAATGCGCGAGCGCGTCGCCGTATTGGTCGTCGATGATCGACCGTCGAACCTGTCCGCCATTGAGGCGCTCCTCGAGGATCAGGACGTCGATCTCGTGAAGGCATTGTCGGGCACCGAGGCGCTGCGCCATACGCTCACGCAGGACTTCGCGCTCATCCTGCTCGACGTGCAGATGCCCGGCATGGACGGCTTCGAGACGGCCGAACTGATGCGCGCCAATCCGAAGACACGCCATCTGCCGATTATTTTCGTCACCGCCTGGATGTCGGAGACCACGCTGCAGTTCAAGGGCTATGAGCTTGGCGCGGTCGACTACCTGATCAAGCCCTTCGCGCCGCACATCCTGCGCGGCAAGGTGAGCGTCTTCTGTCAGCTCTACCGCCAACGTCGCGAACTCGAAGCGGCTAAGGCTCGGCTCGAGGCGACCGTCCAAGAGCGGGTCGAGCAGTTGCGGGAAAGCGAGGAGCGCTTCCGCCTGCTGGCGACGCATGCGCCGGTCGGCATCTATCAGTTTGATCGCGACGGCAACTGCGTGTCCGCCAACCCCTGCTGGTACACGATGTGTGGCTTGACGCCGGAGGGCGCAGCGGGGCAAGGCTGGTGGGCCACGCTGCATCCCGATGACGAACCGCTCATCGCCGCGGCGATTCGCAACGCCTTCGCGCACGATACCGGGTATGCGCTCGAATACCGCATTGTGAGCGGAAACAGGACGACTCGGACCGTCCTGGCACGCGCCGAAATGAGCCGGGATCACGCAGGCCGACCGCGCCACCTTTTCGGGACGGTGCTCGACATCACCGACCGCAAGACCGCCGAGAACGAGATGATGTTGGCCAAGGCCGATGCCGAGCGGGCGAACGAGGCCAAGTCCCGCTTCCTGGCCGCCGCGAGCCATGACCTGCGCCAGCCGCTGGCGGCGATGACGCTCTACCTCGATGTCCTGCAAAAGGAAGTGGCGGCGAACAGTCAGCCGCTCGTCGGTGACCTGCGCCAATGCGTCGGCAGTTTGAGCAAGCTGCTGACCGACCTCCTCGACATGAGCAAGCTCGAGGCTGGCGTAGTGCGGCCTACGGTCTCGAATTTTCGGGTCAATGACCTCCTGGCAAGCTTGCTGTCGGTGCATGCCCCGCAAGCACGGCTAAAAGGGCTGTGGCTGAGCTACGTGTCGACCAGGTTAACGGCCCGCACCGACGCCGTCCTTTTCCAGCGCATGCTCGGCAATCTGATCGCGAACGCCGTCCGCTACACGGAGCAGGGCCGCATTCTGGTCGGCTGCCGCCGGCGCGCAGGGATAGCCTGGATCGAGGTCTGGGATACCGGCATCGGCATTCCACCCGACAAGACGAGCGAGATTTTCGAGGAGTTCAAGCAGCTGGGCGACGGCGCTCGTACCCGCGGCAGCGGCTTGGGCCTTGCCATCGTCGCGAAGACTGCAGCGCTCCTCGGTCTGCGGATTCGGGTCAACTCGCGGCCAGGGCACGGGTCCATGTTCGCGCTCGAACTGCCGCTTGGCGAGGCGATCGAGCAACCGTTGCAGGCGCGGGCACCCCAGCGCCGTTCGCTGCGCATCGCGCTCGTCGAGGATAATCGCCCCGTTCTTCTGGCGGTGAAGTGCGCGCTCGAGTCCGTCGGACATGAAGTCATCGCGGCAGAAAGCCGCCGCGAGCTGGTCGAGGCGCTCGGCGGGCGTCGCCCCGACGTCGTACTGTCGGACTATCGGCTGACGGCAGGCGAAACGGGTTTTGACGTCATAGACTCGGTACGGGAACTCCACGGCAGCTTGATCCCCGCCCTCGTCATGACCGGTGAAACCGCTCCCAGCTTGATCCGCGAGATGGCCGATCGGGGCATCGCAGTGCAGCACAAGCCGCTGGATCTGGACGCGCTGCAACTCGGTCTGGCCAGTATCGTCCCGACGGAATCGGGAATCGATCCGCTGACCGGGGTCTGGAACCCCCGTCGTCTCGAGGACGCTGCCCGCCATGCCCTCCATGCCGGACAACGCCGCGAACAGGCGGTGTCGCTGATCCGGTTCGACATCGATCGCTTCCCGGATCTCGCCGGCGAGTTCGGTTCGCAGCAGGCGGATGACGTCCTGCGTGAGATCGCGCGGCGAGCGGGCGCGATCCTGTGCGAGGGCGACGCGCTGGCCCGCAGAGGCGGCGACGCGTTCCTCGTACTTGCTAAAGCTTCTGCAACTGACGCTGAGACCCTGGCTGAAAATCTGCGACGCGCCATCGAGTCCGCCCCCTGTCTGGCCGTGGACAGAGTCAGCGCGAGCTTTGGTGTCGCCGAGCATATCGCCGGGGAGCCGTACGAGGAATGGCTGGCGCGTGCCGACGACGCCCTCCATTTGGCGCGGAACAGCGGTGGCAACTGCGTACGGCTGCATCCTGCTAACCAACTATGGACGCTGCGCCGACCGATCGACGGGCGTTTCGTCCAGCTCGTCTGGCACGAACACTACTGCTGCGGCGAGCCGACGATCGACGCGCAGCACCGGGCTTTGTTCGAACAGGCCAACGCGCTGCTGACGGATCTGCTGGGGGGATGCCCCGCGCCCGAGCTCGCGCTGGCGGCGCGGCAGATGTTGAACGACGTCGCGAGGCATTCCCGCGACGAAGAGCGGGTTCTCGAGGCGGCCGGCTATCCTCACCTCGACCGCCACCGGACCGATCACGCCGCGTTACTGCGCAAGGCCGGGAATGTCCTGGCCCGCCTCGAGAAGGACGCTGGGCGCATGTCCGAGCTGATCGAGTTCCTCGCTTACCAAGTAATCGCCCTGCACATTCTCGGGGCAGACCGCGAGTATGCAACCCACCTCAAAGCGGTCGGTTCAAGCGCGAGCTCTGAACTAGCTTGACGCGGTCGCTCCGCGCACGCGGCAGGTTCGCGCCCGCACACGTCGAGACAAGGACCTCCCCCGACATTCAGTCAGCACGGGGACGGTAACGGCGCCGGGCAGCCGCACCGTCATTCATGGTTCATCATGCTTCACAACGATCAGATCCCATTCGCGTTCGCCCTCCTGCTCCGGCGGCCGGCGCGATATCGCTCTGGTTGCGCCAGTCCGTGCTGATCGCCTACATCGTGATCGGCATCGTAGCCGGACCGGCCGTGCTCGGCTTGGTCACCGCGCACGATCAGATCGCCCTGTTGGCTCAGGCATGAAATCACCGATCCGCATCCTCGCTGCCACCGACCTTTCCGCGCCTACGAGCCGCGCCGTCGCTCGGGCTTTCCGCATTGCCGCCCAAACGGGAGGCGAGCTGATGGTCATGCGCAGCAACTCGACGCCCCTAGACGGTCTGCGCGGCCTTCGGGCAGGGCGAGTGTGGGTTCCACCCCTACTTGCGCTGCGCGTCGATGACGTCGGGCACTTCGCGGATCAGCGTGATGGCGCGCTGCACCTGCGCGACGCCGCCGACTTCCATCGTGAAGCGCATGTACGCAGTCCCCTTCTTCGTTAGCGTATTGACCGCGATGACGTTGAGCTTTTCGCGCGACAGCACTTCGGAGATGTCGCGCAGCAGGCCCTGGCGGTCGGCCGCCTGCACCGCGATATCGACGGGGAACACCGACTGGCGGTTGTTGTACGCCTGCTCGCCCCAGTCCGCCTTGATCACCCGCTCCGGATGAGTGCCCGCGAGGCGCTGGAAATCGCGGCAGTCGACGCGATGGATAGAGATGCCGCGCCCGCGCGTGACGAACCCTTCGATCGCGTCCGGCGGCGCCGGCTTGCAACAGCGTCCGAGCGAAGTCAGGAGCTTGCCGACGCCGACGATCAGGATCTTGTCGCTCGAATCACCCGCGCGGCTCTGGCCGATCACCATTCCCGAGTCGGCCGCCTCCGGCGCAGCTTCCCCGGGGGCGCGCAGCGCGACATGGACCGCGCGCGGACCGACTTCGCCACGGCCGGCCGCGACGAACATCGACTCGGCGTTCTTGAAGCCGAGTTTGCCGGCGATCTCGTCGATGTTGGCTTGTGACTGCCCTTCGCGCTGCATCTCCTTCGCGATGACGGCGCGCCCGCGCGCGAGCAGTTCGTTCTCTTCGATCTGATTGAAGTACTGCTTGATCTTGGTGCGCGCCCGGCTCGTCGCGACGTAGCCCTGCACCGGGTTGAGCCAGTCGCGCGACGGCCCGCCCTCCTTCGCCGCGGTGATCTCGACTGTCTGGCCGTTCTGGAGCTGCGTATTGAGCGGCACCAGGTGCCCGTCGATCTTCGCGCCGCGACAATGATGGCCGAGGTCAGTGTGCAGGCGGTACGCGAAATCGATCGGCGTCGCCCCGCGCGGCAGATCGACAACCTTGCCCTGCGGCGTCAGCACGTAGATCGCGTCGTCGAGCGAGGCGCGCTTGAACTTCTCGACCCAGTCGGCCGAATCGGCGATCTCGTCGCGCCACGACAGCAGGCTGCGCAGCAGCGCGATCTTCTCGTCGTAGTCGCCGCCATGCCCCTTGCCTTCCTTGTAGCGCCAGTGGGCCGCGACGCCGAGTTCGGCGTGCTTGTGCATGTCGTGCGTGCGGATCTGCACTTCGACTGCGCGGCCATCGCCGGCAAGCACCGCCGTATGCAGCGACTGATAGTTGTTGCCCTTCGGCTTCGTGATGTAGTCGTCGAACTCCTGGCCGATCGGCTGCCAGATCTGGTTTACGATCCCCAGCACCGTGTAGCAGTCGCGCACGCTGTCGACCAGCACCCGCAGCGCGCGGATGTCGTACACCTGCGAGAAGTCGAGCCGCTTCGCGCGCATCTTGTTGTAGATGCTGTAGATGTGCTTCGGCCGGCCATAGACTTCGGCCTTGATGCCGACCGCGGCGATCTCGCGCTTGAGCCGTTCGATCGCCTCCTCGATGAAGCTCTCGCGCTCGACGCGGCGCTCGTCGAGCATCTTCGCGATGCGTTTGTAAGTCTCCGGCTCGAGGAAACGGAACGACAGGTCTTCGAGTTCCCACTTCAGCTGCCACACGCCGAGCCGGTTTGCGAGCGGAGCATAGATGTCGAGGCTCTCGCGCGCGACGTCAGTGCGGATTTCGCCTTTCTGTTCGGTGAAATAACGCAGCGTCTGCGTGCGCGATGCGAGCCGCAGCAACACGACGCGGATGTCCTCGACCATCGCCAGCAGCATCTTACGCAGCACTTCGGTCTGGGCGCGGATGTCCGGCGCCGTCGCGGTCGCGGTCATGCGCGTAAGCAGGCGCAGGCCGTTGAGCTTGCGCAGCCCCTCGACGAGGCGCGCGACCCCGTCGCCGAAGCGCGCCGTCACCGTCTCGATCGGGTCCTCGATGTAGTCGCCGACCGCGAACAGCAATGCAGCCACGCGCGTTTCGGCGTCGAGCCGCAGCGACGCGGCGATCAGCGCGGTCCCCATCGCGTGGGTCCACACCGACTCGCCCGTGCCGAGGACGTGATTTTCATAGGCGCCGCGGGCCAGCTCGAGGGCTTTTTCGATCAGTGCGCGTTCGTCGGCGCCCAAGCCGTCGGCGAGCAGGTCGACCGGCGGAACGGCGTCGTTCTGTGAAATGGCATGCGTGACGGAGACCATGGGCGGATTATCCCATACCCGGGCGGTCATCTCCGCGCGCTGCAGACGATTCCGCGCTGTGCCATCATCACCGCCCTGCCACCGAAACACGACCAATGAAAAAGCGCTTCGCCAACCCCTACCTGCTGTTGACGCTGACCTCGCTGTTCTGGGCAGGCAACATGGTGATCGGGCGCGGGCTGCGCGAAGCCGTACCGCCGATGACGCTTGCATTCTGGCGGTGGGCCATCGCCTTCGCGCTGACGCTGCCGTTCGCGCTGCCCCATCTGCGCGTGCAGTGGCCGCGGATCCGGGCACACTGGCGCGCGATCGTCGTGCTCGGCGCGATCGGCGTCGGCTGCTACAACACCTTCGCGTACATCGCGCTGCAATACACGACCGCCACCAGCGCGACGCTGCTCAATTCCTTCACACCGGTGGCGACGATCGCGCTCGCGTTCCTGCTGCTCGGCAAGCGGCTGACACCTCTCGAAGGGGCCGGCGTCGTCGTGTCGCTCGTCGGCGTGATGATCATCGTCGCGCGCGGCAGCCTGGCGACCCTGCTCGGCTTCAGCCTCAACACCGGCGACCTGTGGATGCTGCTCGCGGTGCTGACGTGGGGCATCTATACGGTCGGCCTGCAATGGCGGCCGGCCGGCATCGACCCGATGCTGTTGCTCGCCGCCTTCACCGCCGTCGGCGTCGCGGGGCTCGCGCCGCTGTATGCCTGGGAGCTCGCCAGTGGGCGGCTCATCGATCCGTCACCGGCGACGTTCGCGGGCATTCTCTACATCGGCATCTTCCCCGGCTTTCTCGGCTACGTGTTCTTCAACGCTGGCGTGGCGGCGGTCGGACCGAGCCGCGCGTCCCTGTTCATCCACCTGATGCCGGTGTTCACTGCGCTGCTCGCGGCGATCTTTCTCGGCGAACGGCCCCAGCCGTTCCACTTTGCCGGCATCGCGCTGGTTTTCGCCGGCATCTTCCTGACGACGCGCAAACCCGCCGGCTGAACGCGATGCTGAATTTCCTGCGCAAATGGCGAAAGGCACGTCGGCTCGCCGCGATACGGGTGCCGAACGCGCTGTGGACCAGCGTCGAGAAGAAGCTGCCGTTTCTCGACTATCTCGAACCAGCCGACCGCGAACGCCTGCGGGAATTCGCGCGCGAGTTCCTCGCGGAAAAGCAGTTCCACGGCGCCCATGGCATGGCCCTCACCGACGACGTGATGCTCGCGATCGCCCTCCAAGCCTGCCTGCCGATCCTGCGCGTCGGACTCGACGCCTATCGCGGCTGGGTCGGTGTCGTCGTCTACCCCGGCGACTTCGTGATTCCGCGCCATGAAACGGACGACGCCGGCGTCGTGCACGAATACGACGACGAAGTGCTCGGAGAAGCGTGGGAAGGCGGCCCGGTGCTGGTGTCGTGGCATCGCGACGGCGAAGGGCCGGAAGGCGTAAACGTCGTCATCCACGAGTTCGCGCACAAACTGGACATGCAGAACGGCGACGTCGACGGCTTGCCGCGGCTGCCCCGGGGCATGAGCAGAGCGGCTTGGGCGAAAGTGTTCACCGCCGCCTACCGGCATTTTTGCGCACAGGTCGATGCGGGCGAGGAAACCCTGCTCGACCCGTACGGCGCCGAGAGTCCGGGCGAGTTTTTTGCGGTCGCTTCCGAAGCGTTCTTCGAAACACCCTGCCTTCTCGAACAGGAACTTCCTCGCGTGTACGAGCAGCTGTCGCGCTTCTACGGCCTGGACCTCGCCACCGGTGAACGCCGCGTCCGCGACGAACAGCAGCGCCGTTGCGGAGCCCCACCCCGCACTTTGGGATCATGAACGTCGGCAAGCCCCTGTTCGTCGTCTATCGTCCTCCAGTCCGGCGACCGGCGGGTGACCGGGAACATTCCGCCCAAGCGGGTTCCGGAAAAATCCACGATGCTGTACGAATAATTCCTGTGGAATAGTGCCCTTCCGGAGCGGACGTCATTGGCGGGCCCGGAGTGATCGGTTGACGTTCACGGCAAAATGAGTTTGCCACGTTTGGGGCGTCCGTCTAAGCTGCAAGAGCCACAATCGGCAGACCACCCGATCTATCTCTCGGAGGACGATTCATGGTTATAACCTGGATACTGGTTGCTAATGCCAGCCTGGCGAAGCTCTATGCAAACCTCGGTCCGAACAAGGGACTCACCCTGGTGAAGGAACTGTTTCATCCGGAAAGCAGACGGAAAAATTCCGAACTTGTAACCGACCGTCCCGGCACCATGGCGTCGGTAGGCAACGGGCAAGGTTCGGCGCAGCCTCAGACTCTTCCCAAAACCCACGAAGCAAAGGTGTTCGCGCAACAGATTGCGCAAGAGCTGTACCTGGGACGGGCCAAGAACGAATTCAGCCGCGCAATCGTCTTCGCCCCACCCGCCTTCATGGGCATGCTCAATGCGGTGCTGGACACACCGACAGCGCAGCTGATCACCGATCGTTTCGAAAAGGATTACACGAAGGAACCGGAGCCCGTCCTGCGTGAGCGGCTCGGCTCGTGCCTGTTCCTTTGAATTCCTGACTGGAAAGCCTGATTCTTCGAACGTCTCTGTTCCGGAGACGATGGGGTCGCAGCACGCATGACCTCGAAAGGCCGCGGGGCGCTCGGCGCCCCGCATTCATTCGGCTCGACGGCAGGCGCTCAATGCCGCCAGTAATGTTCGCCGAACCGGATGTGCTTCGCCTCTTCCATCATCGTCATGAAATCCTCGCTGCTCATCTGGATGAGCTTCTCGTGGTCGCCGCCCTCGAAGTAGATCTCGGGCTGCTCGGCCAGCGTGTCGTCGACGACCATCCGCATGCCGTACGCGCTGCCGACGGGCGGGACCGCTCCGGGTTCGCAATCGGTGAACAGGGCGGATAGCTCGTCCTCGGACGCGAGGCGCAAGTTGCGCTGCATCGCCTTGCTGAGCCAGCCGAGCTGCACGTGCTGAGTGGAGGGCAACACCGCCATCAGGAAGCCATCATCGTCTTCAAGCACGACCGATTTGGCCAGGCAATTGCCGGGCACCCGCGCCAACTGCGCGGTCTCCATGCTGTTGTGGGAATGCGGATGCGTCAGGACGTCGTACCGCAAGCCGTGTTCGCTCATGTACTCCTGGAGTTTTGACGCGATTGCCATGATGGTCCTCCTCGATCGGGATCCGGGCAGCCGGTCCACCCGCCCCCTCGACCTTTCATTCCGACATTTCATTTTAGGACGCAACACGGCATCCTGCACTGCAGGCAGGCCACCGGTGCGGTGGCCGGGCGAACTCGCCGCCGCACGGTCGCGATTCGCAAGACGTGTGCAGGTTTTCAACGCGTGGGAGGTTCGGAAATGGCCCTTTGTTTCTACTACGGCGCCGGTTCGCCTTATGCATGGCGCGTCTGGCTGGCGCTCGAACACAAGCATCTGCGCTACGAACTCAAGGCGTTGTCGTTCGATGCCGGAGACCTGAAAAAACCCGAGTACACCGCGATCAACCCGCGGCAGAAAGTGCCGGCAGTCGTCGATGACGGATTCGCGCTGTTTGAATCGGCGGCGATCCTCGAATACCTCGACGAACGTTACGACGAAACGCCGCTGCTGTTTCCGGGAGACATCCGGCAACGCGCGCTGATCCGGCGCATGGTCCGCGAAGCCGACCAGTATCTGGCGAACCCGCTCGAAGAACTCGTCGCGAACGTGCTCTACACGCCGCAAGCCGAATGGCAGCACGAAACGATCGCGCGCTCGCGCGACGCCTTCGCGCGCGAACTCGGCCTGTGGGAAACGATGATCGCGGGTGACACGCTGGCGGGCGAACTCTCCGCGGCGGACTTCACGCTCTACCCGTTGATCGCGCTGGCGCTGCGAATCGAGAAGAAAAAGCCCGACGTGGAAATCGCCGCACGGATCGGCCCGCGGCTTGCAGCGTGGATGAAGCGGGTCGAAGCGCTGCCCTACTTCGCTCGCACCTGGCCGGCCCACTGGACCTGAAGCGGTCGCGGGAGCGGCGTCAGCCGCTTTTCCCGGCGCACCGCTCGGCCTCGCCCTAGCGGGCTCGCCATTCCCTGAGCGTCCGATAATGCGCGCCGGCGCTGCTCTGCACCGACTCGACGAGCACGAAGCTGTCGACAGGCCAGTCGATCGGGTCGACGCAGCGCGTCGAAACCTGCGCATGCGCCTTGCGCAGCAGCGTCACGTGCGGCGCGAACGGGCGCCGCTCGACGGCAAAACCGGCGGCTTCGAGCGCGCCGTTGAGTCGCTCGACGAGTCCGGTAAGCGGTGCGGGGCAGCTCTGCGCGCCAGCCCAGACGATGCGGTTGTGGCGCCACCCCCCGAGGAGGTCCAGCCGCAGCGTGAACGAGGTCGCCTCGACGTCGTTCCCGACCGCGATCAGCTCGGCGAGGCGCTGCGGCGACACGTCGCCGATGAACGCGAGCGTCAGGTGCAGCGTCTCGCATCGCGTGCGGCGCCCAGCGCATTCCGCGTGCGCTTCGGCGCCGAGTTCATCGAGGCGCTTCGCGACGCGGGCATCCGGCCACAGCGCGAAGAATACGCGCGAAGGCTTTCCCGTCGCCGCGGGATCAGGTTTCATCGCCCTGTCGCATCAGCAGCGCGACGACCTGGGCGGCGATGCCTTCGCCGCGGCCGGTGAAACCGAGCTTTTCAGTCGTCTTGCCCTTGATATTGACTGCCGCGGGGTCGATGCCGAGGTCGGCGGCGATGTTCGCGACCATCGCCGGCGCATGCGGGAGGATCCGCGGCGCCCGGCAGATCACCGTCGCGTCGACGTTCACGACGCCGAAACCTGCGGCTCGCACCGCCGCAAACGCTTCGCGCAGCAGCCCGCGGCTGTCGGCGCCCGCGTGCGCCGCGTCGGTGTCGGGAAAAAGCCGCCCGATGTCGCCGAGGCCGGCGGCCCCGAGCAGCGCGTCGGTCAGCGCGTGCAGCAGGACGTCGGCGTCCGAATGCCCGAGCAGGCCGCGCTCGAACGGGATATGCACGCCGCCGACGATCAACGCCCGCCCCGGCACCAGCGCATGCACGTCGAACCCCTGGCCGATACGGAATGGAGCTTTCACGTCAGTTTTCCCGGTTCGTGAGGATCCACTCGGCCAGGTGCAGGTCGAGCGGATAAGTGACTTTCAGATTCGTCGCGTCGCCTTCGACGAGTCGCGGATGCAGGCCCGCGGCCTCGATCGCGCTGGCCTCGTCGGTGACGTGTGTCGCGGCTTCGAGCGCGCGGCGCAGCATCACGTGGCGGAACATCTGCGGCGTCTGCGCCTGCCACAGGTTTTCGCGCGGCACGGTGGCGAGCACTTGGTCGTGCTCGCCGGCGCGCTTCAAAGTATCGGCGACCGGCACGGCGAGCAGGCCGCCGACCTCGTCGCGCGCGAGCTCCCGGATCAGCTTCTCGATGTGCCACGACGCCAGGCACGGGCGCGCAGCGTCGTGGACGAGCACCCAATCCGACGACTCGAGCTCGTGGGCGATCGCGCGCAGCCCGCCGAGCACGCTGTCGGCCCGTGTCGCGCCGCCGCAAAAAAGCGGCACGAGCTTCGGGCCGAGCGAGGACCAGTCGTGACGCGGCCACTCGGCGTCGTCGACCGAAAGCACGACGAACACCTTGTCGACTTGGGGCGCCGCGCACAGCACGGCGAGCGAATGGAAGATCAGCGGCTTGCCGAGCAGCGGAAGATACTGCTTCGGCCGGGACGCTGCCATGCGGCTGCCGCTGCCGGCCGCCGGGACGATTGCGAAATGACGAGGCTGAAAGGTCTGCATGGCGCGGATTCTACCCGCGCGACGCCGGCTCCCGCCAAGTCCGCCACTCGCCCGGCGCCGCCGTCATTTCTGCGACAGCCGCTTCACGCCGGCGACGAAACGCGACAACGTGTCCGAAAGCACGCCGCGCGGGATGATCGCTTCAATCAACTGGAAACGTCCGCGCGTCGCCAGCGCATGGTCGAGCGCTGCCTTCAGTTCCGCGCGCGTGCCGACCCGCACTCCGTCGCCGCCGAGCCCGTCGGCCATCGCCGCGAAGCCCCAGTCGTCGAGGTTGTTGAACGCCGATTCGGGCTGAAACGTGCGCAGCATTTCCCACGAGGAATTGTTGAACACGATCACGATCGGATCCCAGCCGTAGCGGCGGCAGTTGCCGAGTTCCCAGCCGGTCATCTGGAACGCGCCGTCGCCGACGAGGATCAGCGGCCGCGCCCCGGAAGCCGTCTGCAGCCCGAGGCCGGCGGGGACGCCGAATCCCATCGTCGCGTAATAGCCCGGCGCGACGAGCGCAGTCGGCTCGATGTCCATCGCGGTGAACAGGCAGTCTCCGACGTCCGCTGCAATCGGCATCCGGCCGTGGCTGTCCATCAGGTCGTTGATCGCCAGCGCGATGTCGTTCGGCGTGATCGACGCGTCATCGGCCTGCAGGCCGCGCGGGTAGTGCGGCGGATCGAAACGTACGACCGGAGCGGGCTTCTCGGCGAGGCGCGCGAGCAGCGCGTCGACGAGCGCCGCGAGCGGCACTTCGGGATAGGTGTGGTAGCCGAGCGTGACTCGACGATCGAGCGCCTGGATCGTCTTGCGCAGGTCGATCTGCTTCGACGACACGCCGAAGTTCGTGTCCGAGATGATGACCCCGAGCAGCAGCAGCGCATCCGACTGCTCGACCAGATCGGTCACTTGCTGCTGTCCGGCGACGCCGAGGTAAGTGCCGACGAGCGGCGCATCGGTGCCGGCGAGCAGCCCGCGGCCGAGGATGCTGGTCACGACCGGCACTCCGAGCCGACGCGCGAGCTCCGCCGCCTTCGCTTCAAGACCGAAGCGACGCACTTCGACCCCGACCATCAGCACCGGCGACGCGGCGCCGCGCAGGCGCACGAGAATCTCGTCGACGCATGCCGACAGCACTTCACGGTCCGGCGCGGGAGGCACGAGCGGGACCACCGGTTCGCACGGCACGCCGACCATGTCGCGCGGCAGCTCGATATAGACGGGGCGCGATTCGCGCAGGCAGCTTGCCAGCACGCGGGCGATTTCGCGCGGCGCGCTGCGCGCATCGGTCAGGCGCGCCTGGTCGCAGGTGATCTCGCGATAGATCTCGAACTGCGAATCCAGCGTCTTCGCCTGGTGATGAAGCAGCAGCCCGGAACGCGACTCGCCCGCACCCGGCGCGCCGGAAATGACGACGACCGGGGATTTTTCCGCGTACGCGCCGGCGACCGGGTTCACCATGTTCAGCGCGCCTGCGCCGTAGGTCACCGCGGCGACGCCGAGGCAGCAGCGATAGCGCGCCGTCGCATCCGCGGCGAACCCGACGCCCGGCTCGTGGCTCAGCGTGTGCAGCGGCAGGATGCCCGACTCTTCGATGACCTTGAAGAACGGCAGCGCGAAGTCGCCGGGAATGCCGAAAATTTCGCGTGCGCCATGATCGCGCAGCGCGGTGAGCAGGGCCTGGGACAGGTTCATGGCAGTCATCCGTATCGGGTTCGAGACGCCAGAATACGCGCTGTTGCCGAGCATGAAATTTCGTTTTCCTGGATTTTGCGCAACTTCGTGCCGTGCCGGCGGCCCGCACCGCAGCGCTTAGCTGTCTCGAGCAGGCGTTTCCGACCGAGATGCAACAGCGCCGACCGGCCTGCTGACCGAACTGGAACGCCTGCAGCGTGGCAATGCCACAGAATACGGGCTACAATTCGGGCGTTTATTCTGTACTGATACAGGAGGCCGCCATGGCTATTTCCACTCAGGACATCGTCTCCCTCACCACTGCCCGCGCTCAGCTTTCCGAACTGGCCGACCAGGTCAAGGCGGGGGTGGAGAAGATCATCACCAAGAACGGCGAAAGCTACGTCGCCCTGGTCGATGCGCGTCGGCTGGACCACTACCACCAGCTCGAGCGCGCGCACATTCACCTGTTGCTGCTCGACGATGCCGCGCGCGGGCTGGATGACGTCGCCGCCGGGCGCACCCGCGAGGCGGGCGCGGCGCTGCAGGATCTGAAAAGGCGTCGCGCCCAGGCATGAGTTCCGGCGCAACGGTGCTCGTCACCCGCAACTTCGAACACAACCTCGACGAGATCGAGCGCTTTCTGACCGAAGCCGACGCGGGCGGAGCGAGTTTTGACGACCTGCTCGACATGCTGGCCAACGTGGTCGTTCCCCATCTGGAGCGCCATCCGGATCTGGGCCGCGATTTTCTCGCCCGCCCCGCGCTGTCGATCGAAGCAGAAGCCCGAGTGGAAAAGCTCACCAGGCAGCTATCCGTCCTGACAGCGAAGGCCGATGAGCGGCCTGACGACCAGCCAGCAGACCGGCCCAGCCTGCGCGAATACGTCATGGCCCATTACGTGGTGCTGTATGTCCACGTCGGCGATCGCGTCCATCTGCTCGCCATCCGTCATCACCGCCAGCTGTCCTTCGATTTCGATGCCCTCTGGCTGGGAACGCCCTGAAGCGCCGGCACACGCATCAAGCCGCATAGCAGGCTTATTCGCAGGCTCTCAGCTGAACCGCTTGCTCCAGTAATTCGCCACGTCCAGCATCCGGTTCGCGTAGCCCCATTCGTTGTCGAACCACAGCAGCAGGTTCGCGAGACGCGGGCCGTTTACGCGCGTCTGGCTGCCGTCGATGATGACCGAGTGCGGGTTGTGGCTGAAGTCGATCGACGCGTGCGGATCGACCGAATACGCGATGAGGCCCGGCTGGGCCGCGGCAGCTTCGGCGAGAAGCACGTTGATTTCCCGCGCGGTCGCGTCGCAGCCGAGTTCGACGACGACGTCGATCGCCGAGACGTTGAGGATCGGCACGCGGATCGCCTTGGCCTGCACGCGTCCTGCCAGTTGCGGCAGGAAGCGCTCGACGCCTTGCGCGAGCCCCGTTCCGACCGGGATCATCGACTGCATCGCCGAGCGCGTGCGCCGCAGGTCCGAATGGTGATAACCGTCGATGAGCGGCTGGTCGTTCATCACCGAATGCAGCGTCGTCAGGAAAACGTGGCCGATGCCGAACGCGCGGTGCAGCTGGTCGAGGACGGGTACGACCGCGTTCGTCGTGCACGAGGCGTTCGACACGATGCGCTGCCGGCTGCCGAGCTCCCCATGGTTGATGCCATAGACGACCGTGAGATCGACGTCCTGCGCACTGCGTCCGGGCTGCGAGATCAGCAGCCGTTCGCATCCCGCCTCTAGGAAGCGATCGAAATCATGGCGTTGCGTGTAGCACCCCGAGCATTCGATCAGCAGGTCGACGCCGATCCCCTTCCAGTCGACCTCCTCGGGCACACACGCATGCGTGACGTCGATCTCGTGCCCATCGACGATCAGGCATTCGGCGCCGGTCCCGATTTTCCCCGGGAAAACGCCGTGCGTCGAATCGAAGCGCGACAGGTAGGCGATCGTCGCGAGGTCGGCCGGCTCGTTGATCGACACGATCTGCAGCGTGTCCTTCAGCGGCGACTCGTACAGCGCGCGCAGGAAACACCGGCCGATGCGGCCATAACCGTTGATCGCGATACGCAGCAAACTGCTCATTTGGCGTCTCTCGCCGGCCAAAAAAATGAATCCACCCCTGCTCCAGTATGTCTATTGAATTACGGCGAAGCGACGAGGTCGGTCCGCAAACCGCGAGAATACACGGAACGATTCGGGCACGACATGCCGCCGCCCCTGCCGCATGGCCCGCCGTTTCACCATCCGCACGAATCGAATAGAGTAATGAACCGCTCGGCATGCAATACGACGAAGACCTGCAAGAAAAACCGGGAGTCACGGCATGCCTTTCTCCAAGCCTTTCGACGTGGGCCAGATTCAGGCTTTCCTGATCGCGATCGGGATCGGGCTGCTGATCGGCCTGGAGCGCGAGCGCGTCGCTTCGGCCCGCGCCGGCCTGCGCACGTTCGGCCTGGTCGGTCTGCTCGGCGCGCTGATCGGCCTGCTCGGCGAGCATTTCGACAGCGTCGCGCCATTCGTGTTCGGCCTCGCGATCCTCGGCGTCATGATCATTGCCGCCTATCTTCGCCATCCCGACGCAACCGATCCGGGCACCACGTCGGTCGCGGCCCTGCTGCTGTGCTACTGCCTCGGCACGGCAGTGTGGCTCGGCCATGCGACGATCGCGGTGATGCTCGCCGTGGCGACGACGATCCTGCTGTATTTCAAGGCCGAGCTGCGCGGGATGGCGACGCGGCTCGAATCGAAGGACTGGATTTCGATCATCCAGTTCAGTGTGCTCTCGCTCGTGATCCTGCCGATCCTCCCGGACCGCCCGATCGATCCCCAAGGCGCGGTCAGCCCTCGCCAGGTGTGGTGGATGGTCGTGCTGATATCCGGACTCAGCTTCGCCGGCTACGCGATCCTGCGGCTGGTCGGCGCGCGCTTTGGTGCGGCGCTGGTCGGCATCGCCGGCGGCCTCGCGTCGAGCACCGCGACGACGCTGATCCATGCCCGCGACAGACGCGTCACACCAGCCTCGACTCCGGTCGCGGCGCTGGTGATCATCCTCGCGAATGTCGTCATGATGATCCGGATCGCGCTGATCGCCGCAGTCGTCGCACCCGGGCTTCTCGCCAAGCTCGCGATCGTGGTCCTGCCGGCGCTGGTGCTCGGCCTGGGAACGCTGATCTGGTATTGGCGGACTCCGGCCGGCCGCGAGACGGTGCTCCCGCAGACGCGCAACCCCACCGAGTTGCGCGCGGCGCTCGGGTTCGGCGTGCTGTACGCGGTCATCCTGTTCGTTTCGGCGTGGCTGTCCGACATCGTCGGCACCCATGGTTTGTATGCGCTTGCCGCCGTGTCGGGTCTCGCCGACATGGACGCGATCGCGTTGTCGAGCATGCGCCTGTTTTCCCTCGAGAGACTCGCTGCCGACGCGGCAGTGATCGCGATCGGCGTGGCGATGATCGCCAATCTCGGCTTCAAGACGGTGCTCGCCATCGTCCTCGGCGGACGGGAGCTCGGCAAGCGGATTTCCCGCGGCATGAGTGCGATCGGGCTCGGCCTCGCCGCCGGCACCGCGTGGCTCGCGCTATCCGGCACGGGCCTATAATTGAACCAGGCTCCTGCTCGCACTCCAACGAGGAATTCCATGGCCACTGCTTCGATTCGGCCGGCCGCGGTCGCCGGCTATTTTTATCCGGAGGATCCACACGCGCTGCGCGCGCAGATCGGAGAAATGCTGGCGGCTGCAGTACCGCTCGAAACGGTGTCGGCACCGAAAGCCCTGATCGTGCCGCACGCGGGCTACGTCTATTCGGGCCCTGTCGCGGCGTCCGCGTATGTGAATGTGGCCGGGTTGCGCGACGTCGTGCGCCGCGTCGTGCTCCTCGGCCCGGCGCATCGCGTCGCGGTCCGGGCATTCGCGCTGCCGGCAGCGCAATTCTTCTCGACGCCGCTCGGCCACATTCCCGTGAGTCGCAGCGACTGGGAAACGCTCCAGGCACGGCCCGACGTCGTCATCGACGATCGCCCGCACGCCGCCGAACACAGTCTCGAAGTCCAGCTGCCTTTCCTGCAGACGGTGCTCGACGCTTTCGAACTGGTTCCGCTGCTCGTCGGGAACGCCGACGCCGAAGCGGTCGCGGACGTCCTCGAAACGCTGTGGGGCGGCCCGGAAACCCTGATCGTGATCAGCTCCGACCTGTCGCATTACCAGCCGTACGGCCACGCACAGAGCTGCGATCGCGCCACGGTGGGCCGGATCCTGAGGCTTCGCAGCGGCCTCGACCACGATCAGGCCTGCGGAGCAACGCCCGTCAACGGATTGCTGCGCGCCGCGGTACACCACGGCTTGGAACCGCACCTGCTCGACCTGCGCAACTCGGGCGATACCGCAGGCGACCGTTCCCGCGTCGTCGGCTACGCCAGCATTGCATTCTCGGAGTCTCGCACCCATGCCCACGCTGCCCGACACTGAGCTTGGCCTGACGCTGCTCGCCCACGCGCGCCTCGCGCTCGAACGCCACCTCGGGCTCAGCGACGAGCCGTTTGCCGATGACGAACGCCTCGCGCAACGCGCCGCCACGTTCGTCACCCTCAAGCTCTACGACGAATTGCGCGGCTGCATCGGCAGCCTGCGCCCGCAACGCGCCCTCGGCGAAGACGTCGCCCTCAACGCCGTTGCCGCCGCGACGCGCGACACGCGCTTCCTGCCGGTCGCGGCGCGTGAATTGAACGACATCCGGATCGAAGTGTCTTTGCTATCGGAACCGCAGTTCCTCGAGTTCGCCGACGAAGTCGATCTGCTGTGCCAGTTGCGCCCCGGCATCGACGGCCTGATTCTTTCCGGCAGCTGCCGCAGTGCGACTTTCCTGCCGCAGGTGTGGGAACAGCTGCCGGAACCGCGCGAGTTCGTCGCAGCGCTCAAGCGCAAAGCCGGGCTGGCGCCGGATCACCCGATCGGCACCCTGCTGGCCGCGACTTACACCGTATGCAAGTGGCGCGAGTGATCCGCTTGGTCCGGTCGCGATTCGAGGCTCGGCGGCAGACTTTCACCTCTTGATGTCGCGGCTGCCCACCTCGGCCGGTCGCGGCGGTGAGGACACCGATGAACCATCCAGGACGCCATTGGCACCAGCTCGACGACGACCGCATCCAGTGCGACGTATGCCCGCGCTACTGCAAACTCCATGAAGGCCAGCGCGGCGCGTGCTTCGTGCGCATGCGCGAGTCCGACGCGATCGTGTTGACCACTTACGGGCGCAGCTCCGGCTTCTGCATCGACCCGATCGAGAAGAAGCCGCTCAATCACTTCTATCCCGGCACCAGCGTGTTTTCGTTCGGCACCGCGGGCTGCAACCTCGCGTGCAAGTTCTGCCAGAACTGGGACATCTCGAAGTCGCGCGACATGGACCGGCTGATGGACCAGGCGTCCCCCGACGAGATCGCGCGGACCGCGGCCGAGTGGGGTTGCCGCAGCATCGCCTTCACGTACAACGACCCGGTGATCTTCGTTGAATACGCCGTCGACGTCGCCGACGCGGCGCACGCGCTCGGGCTCAAGACCGTCGCGGTCACGGCCGGTTACGTCACCGAAGTCGCGCGCGGCGATCTTTTCTCGCACATGGATGCCGCGAACGTCGATCTCAAGGGTTTCACCGACGAGTTCTACGTCAAGCTGTGCGGCGCGCACCTGCAGCCGGTGCTCGACACGTTGAAATGGCTCGTCCATGAAACCGACGTGTGGGTCGAGATCACGACGCTGCTGATCCCCGGCGAGAACGATTCGGACGCCGAGCTGCACGCGCTCTCGAGCTGGGTGGCGAAGGAACTCGGGACCGAAGTGCCGCTGCATTTCACCGCCTTCCACCCGGATTTCAAGCTCACCGACACACCCCCGACCCCGCCCGCGACGCTGACGCGCGCGCGCCGCATTGCGCTCGGTGAGGGCCTGCGGCACGTCTACACCGGCAACGTCCATGATGTCGAGGGCGGCACGACACGCTGCACCGGATGCGGCAAGGCAGTCATCGAGCGCGACTGGTACGAGATTCTGGGCTATGCGCTCGACGACAGCGGCGCCTGCCTGGCGTGCGGGACGCCTTTGGCGGGGCGCTTCGCCCGTTTCGAGCAACCGTTCGGCTCGCGCCGGATTCCGGTTCCGATCCATCGCGTGGCCTGAGCGATGTTGCCGCGACACCCGCACCGTGCCATGCTCGTCGCCTGCGCTCCGGCGTATCGACAGCCGTACTGACAGTATCTTCCGTATCTTCCGGGCCCGAAGTGAAGCTGCGCCACACCACCATCAGCATTCCTGCCGAGCGCGTCTGGCTCGATGGCGAGCTGTCGCATGCGCCGACCGTGCAGGGGCTGGCGGTGATTCTTCGCCCGTCGGGCAGCACGCCGACCCAGTCGCGCGAAGCGAAAGTCGCCGCTGCGCTGCAGGAGGCCGGCTTCGCGACGCTGATCATCAACCTGCTGACGCGCTACGAAGAGACACGCGACGCCGATGCGCGCTTCAATGTCCCGAAGCTAGCAAACCGCGTCCTCGCCGTGGCCGACTGGATCGGCCACCAGCCGCCGCTTACCGGCCTCGCGATCGGGCTGCTCGCCTCCGGCACCGCCAGCGGCGCGGCGATCCGCGCGGCATGGAAAGCTCCCGGACGGTTCGCGGCCATCGTGTGCCGCGCCGGCCGGCCGGACCTGGCCGGCGCGACGCCGCTCGGCACGCTGACCGTGCCGGTGCGCATGATCATCGGCAGCGAAGACCTCCACCTCGGCATGATCCTGCGCGCCTGGGAGCACTTGCGTGCCCCGCGCGACTGGAAACTCGTCGACGGGGCCGGTGAAGACTTTGCCGAACCGGGCGCACTCGAGCGCTTCGCGCTGCTCGCGGCGGAGTGGTTGCGCATGAAGTTGCTGCCGCCCGTTGGCGACGGGGTCGTGCGCTCCGGCCAGCCGGACAAGCCTGCTTCGTCCCATCCCCTATAATTCCGTCCTTACCCGTCTCTGCCGCGGTCTCGCCGCGCCCGTCCGATGTCCCGACCGCTCGACCCCCTGCTGCCCCAGCTCACGGCGCTTTCCCTTCCGAAGCCCGGCATGCGGCTCGACCTGCCCGCGCTCGCCGGCTCGTCCGACGCGCTGGCGATCGCCCAGCTCGCGACGCGCGGCCCCTGCCTGCTGCTCGTGACCGCGAACCCGCTCGACGCCCAGCGCCTGCAGGACGAGATCGCGTGGTTCGCGCCCGGGCTGCGCACGCATCTGCTGCCCGACTGGGAAACACTGCCCTACGACAGCTTCTCGCCGCACCAGGACTTGATCTCGGAACGCCTGTCGACGCTCTATGCGGTGAGCCGCGGCGAAGCCGACGTCGTGCTCGTGCCCGCTTCGACCGCGCTGTACCGCATGGCCCCGCCAGCTTTTCTCGCCGCCTACACGTTCTTCCTCAAGCAGGGCGCGAAGCTCGACGTTGACGGTTTGCGCCACCAGATGGCGGTCGCCGGCTACACGCATGTGACGCAGGTCGTCAGCCCGGGCGAATTCTCGGTGCGCGGCGGCCTGATCGATCTGTTCCCGATGGGCGCACCGCTGCCGTTTCGCATCGACCTCTTCGACGACGAAGTCGAGAGCATCAAGACGTTCGACCCGGACACGCAGCGCACCGTGTACCCGGTGCCGGAGATCCGCATGCTCCCGGCGCGCGAATTCCCGATGGACGACGCGGGCCGCACGCGCTTTCGCAGCCGCTTTCGCGAAGCGTTCGAAGGCGATCCGTCGCGCGTGTCGCTGTACAAGGATGTGTCGAACGGCATCGCCCCGGCCGGCATCGAGTACTACCTGCCGCTGTTCTTCGACGAGACGGCGACGCTGTTCGACTACCTGCCGGCCGACGCCGCAGTCGTGCTGCACCGCGACGTGCCGACGGCGATCGACGAATTCTGGCGCGACACGCGCTCGCGCCACGATTTCCTCAAAGGCGACCGCACCCGCCCGGTGCTGCCGCCCGAAGCGTTGTTCCTCGGCCAGGAAAGCTTCTTCGCCGCGCTAAAGGACCGCCCGCGAATCCAGATCTCAGCCGCCGACGCCGCCGGCGAAGTGGCGCTGCCCGCCACGCCCCTTCCCGATGTTTCCGTCGAACGCAAGGCGACGGACCCGCTGCACCGCCTGAAAGCGCTCCTCGCGGGCGACTGGGCCCGCGATGGCGGCCGCGTCCTCGTGCTCGCCGACGCTCCGGGACGGCGCGAGACGATTTCCGAGTTCTTCGGCGAATACGGCCTCCGGCCCGCAGCCAGCGCGGATTTCGCCGGCTTCCTCGTCTCCGGCGAACCGCTCGCGCTCGGCGTCGGACCACTGGCAAACGGCTTCCTGCTGCCGGGCGCGAAGCTCGCGATCGTCACCGAGTCCGAGCTTTACGCGACAACCGGCCGCACGCGCGTGCGCCGCGACGCGCGCAAGGCCGCGACGATGGAAGGGTGGCTGCGCGACCTGTCCGAACTCAAGCCGGGCGACCCGGTCGTGCACGTGTCGCACGGCATCGGTCGCTACCTCGGCCTGATCCACATGGATCTGGGCGAAGGTCAGACCGAGTTCCTGCATCTCGAATACGCCAACGGCGACAAGCTCTACGTGCCGGTGTCGCAGCTGCACGTCATCACCCGCTACGCCGGCGCGGATCCGGAAGCGGTCGACCTGCACCGCCTCGGCTCCGGCCAGTGGGAAAAAGCGAAGAAGAAAGCCGCGCTGCAGGTGCGCGACACCGCCGCCGAACTCCTCGCGCTGTACGCACAGCGCGCCGCGCGCCCCGGCCACCGCTTCGACTTCAAGCAGCACGACCTCGACGCGTTCGCCGAAGGCTTCGGTTTCGAGACGACGCCCGACCAGCAGGCGGCGATCGACGCGGTCGTCGCCGACATGAGATCCGGCCAGCCGATGGACCGGCTCGTATGCGGCGACGTCGGCTTCGGCAAGACCGAAGTCGCGCTGCGAGCCGCGTTCGTTGCGGTCGCCGACGGCAAGCAGGTGGTCGTGCTGACGCCGACGACGCTGCTCGCCGAACAGCACTACCAGACTTTCTCCGACCGCTTCGCCGACTTTGCGATCCGTATCGCCGAACTGTCGCGCTTCAAGAGCGCGAAGGAGCAGGCCGACGCGCTGAAACAGCTCGCCGAAGGCAAGGTCGACATCATCATCGGCACGCACCGCCTGCTGCAGAAGGATGTCAAGTTCAAGCGCCTCGGCCTCGTCATCATCGACGAGGAACACCGTTTCGGCGTGCGCCAGAAGGAAATGCTGAAAGCATTGCGCAGCGAGATCGACATCCTGACGCTGACCGCGACGCCGATCCCGCGCACGCTCGGCCTCGCGCTCGAAGGCCTGCGCGAGTTCTCGGTGATCGCGACCGCGCCGCAAAAGCGCCTCGCGATCAAGACTTTCGTCCACCGCCACAGCAAGGGAATCATCCGCGAAGCCGTGCTGCGCGAATTCAAGCGCGGCGGACAGGTGTATTTCCTGCACAACGAAGTCGACACGATCGACAACGTGCGCGACGACCTCGCCGACCTGCTGCCCGAAGCGCGCATCGTCATCGGCCACGGCCAGCTGCCGGAACGCGAGCTCGAACGCGTGATGCGCACGTTCACGCAGCAGCGCGCGAACCTCCTGCTGTGCACGACGATCATCGAGACCGGCATCGACATCCCGACCGCCAACACGATCATCATCAACCGCGCCGACCGCTTCGGCCTCGCCCAGCTGCACCAGCTGCGCGGGCGCGTCGGCCGCAGCCACCACCAGGCCTACGCGTATCTGCTGACCGACGCGCACGCGAAGCCGAGCGCGCTCGCGCAGAAGCGCCTCGAAGCGATCACGATGATGGAAGATCTCGGCTCAGGCTTCTATCTCGCGATGCACGACCTCGAGATCCGCGGCGCGGGCGAAGTGCTCGGCGAGAACCAGTCCGGCGAAATCCAGCAGGTCGGCTTCAGCCTGTACACCGAAATGCTCAAGCGCGCCGTGCGCGACCTGCAGGCCGGCAAGGAGCCGGATCTCACGCAGCCGCTCGACGTCGTCTCCGAGATCAACCTGCACACGCCGGCGCTGTTGCCGAACGACTACTGCCCCGACGTGCAGGAACGCCTGACGCTCTACAAGCGCCTCGCGAACTGCGAATCCGACGACGACCTGCGCAATCTCCAGGAAGAACTCATCGACCGCTTCGGCGAGCTGCCACCACAGACCCAGGCGCTGATCGAAACCCACCGCCTGCGCCTGCTCGTCAAACCGTTCGGCGTCGCGAAGCTCGACGCGTCCGACGCGCAGATCAGCGTCCAGTTCGGCTCCGACGCCCCGATCGACCCGGCAAAAGTCATCTTCCTGATCCAGAAAGACCGCAACACCAAGATGTCCGGCCCGGATCGCCTGATCCGCAAGGCAAGCCTGCCGAATCTGAAGCAGCGCGTGCAGGGGGTGAAGGAATTGCTGGAGGCGGTGAAAGCCTGATCGCAGAATCCGCTCGGTATTTGCGGTATTTGCCTGCCCTTTATCTCGCCCGATTGAGCGGATTAACGACCCCGCCCGTACCGCTCCACGTCCACACCCCGGCAAACGCTTCGGCGCCCTCGCCTGCGTCACCCCATCGAGCCACGGCAATTCGACCAGCAACACCTCCCGATACAGAAACAACAGCGCCGACTTCGCCTGATTCTGCGTCGACGCCGCCACCCGCCCTGCCACCGCCAGATGCGTCAGAAAAGTCTCTACCTCCGGAGCCCCATCTTCTGCGGGGGATGCCGCCGGCCGTGAAACAGGATGAATCGCCGTATCCAGTCGACGTAAGCCTGCTCGGTCAGAATGCTGTAGTGCTTGACGCCGATGCGCTCGCGAACGCGGTCCAACAGCCGCCGCTGCGCATGCATTGACGAAGACTTTGTAAGTAATTGTACTGTTAAGCGAAGCTGACTTGATGTAAAGTGCATACATTCACGCCGACGGGTTGTGATCCGTCATTTAGGCGTTCCACTTATAATTAGCTCTTACCAAGGAGGAAGCATGTCCCTTGATTTCTACGACCAGTCTGGCAAGCCCTACGCTTACTCCGACGATGGGCAGACCATCTACACATTCGGAGGTGTGCCCATTGCTTACCTTGATGGCGATTCAACTTACGGCTTTGATGGCAGCCATGTTGGCTACTTCCATAACGGGGCAATCCATGACCCCCGCGGCAATACCTTGTTGTTCACCAATGGCGCCACGGGTGGGCCGATGAAGCCAATGAAACAAATGAAACCAATGAAGGGCATGAAGCAAATGCGACCGATGAAGGGTATGAAGCAAATGAAGCCCATGAAGCCAATGTTTTCTATGGGCTGGTCTCAGCTACCGCCAAAGGCTGTTTTCGGTGCATAGCGAGCTAACCCGCCCCCCAGGAAAACGCGCCGGAAGCGGCGCGCCCCTGAGCTAGCATGTTGGGCCGCACAATAAGGAGCCTTTGCAATGCCTTCATCCGTAACGACTGCACTTCTTGGCGCTCTCGCTACCGTTGTGTTGCATGTTGAAGCACAGGCCGCATCGGCTGAGCCATGCGGATCGGGCAGTACCAAATCGGGACAGATCCTCCGGGTAAACGGCTCAGACGTAGCTCTTCGCTCTGCACCAAATGCAAAAAACGAAAAGCTGATAAACCAGAAGGCTACTCAAATCCTTAAGACTACGAATTATCTGACAATTGACAACACAGTCACCGTGGTCGAGGAATGCACACAAGGCGAATGGTCAAGAGTCCGCGTAAAAGAACCAGATTGGCTGCAAAACTCTCATATCGGCTGGGTACAAAGCAGTTCTCTGCGGAGCCAGCGGAAAGACAGCGGTGGTATTGTCGAATTTACCGAAACTGACTTTGTTTGGGACAAAAAAACATCCCCTCACAAGAAAGCCATTATTGCGGGGGTCAATAAAGTTCATCGAGAAAACTCACGATGCAAAACGATTGATCCGGGGACAGCCTACATTTCATCGAGCAAGGGCAGCCCTTCTGACCCAGTGTTTTATGTCACATGCGGTACTGGCGCAGGCGCCTTTAACGCATTTTACTCAAAATCGGAAGTTGAGAAAGGCGCAACAATGGCAGCCGCAAAGCATATTGACCGCGGTCGCGCCATTGAACTGTGCGAATCGTATGCAAAAACTAAAACAAATCACCCAAGCACCTTCAGCTTTTCGCGCGCTATGGACTTGGCGGTGAACGAGCATCCAAATGGAAGAACAACTGTTAATTCTTCTTTCACGGCAAAAAACAGCTTCAATCTGGAACTGAAGCACAGTATCCGCTGCCTTCTGGATTCGACTGGGTTGATCGAGGCGAATATTTCTGAAGCAAAGTAATGGCCCAACAAATCATTGCAGCGGACCGTCAGAAGCTGCGCTTTTGCCGTCCCCTGAATGCCAACATTCGGCGTGTCAGTAATGGAAGCGGAGCTGAACGATCTGCAAGGCATCATCTTGGACGCGATATACCATGCGATGCTCATCCGTTATTCGGCGTGACCAGAACCCCGTCAGCGCATGCTTTAGGGGCTCAGGCTTGCCTACGCCTGCGAAGGGCTCGCGCTGGGTTTCGCGAATCAGTTTGTTGATCCGCTCGACGATGCGCTTATCTTGCTTTTGCCAATGGAGATAGTCCTCCCATGCCTCGTCAGCAAAAATCAGCCTCACTTGGCCAAGTCCCGTTCGACCCCCTTGCCGGCTTCCAGTTGGGCAATAGCAGACAGCAGGCGCTTGGCGTTAGCTGGCGTGCGCAAGAGATAAGCCGTTTCCTCAAGGGCCTTGTAGTCTTCGAGCGAGAGCATCACAACGGACTGTTCGCCGCTGCGGGTAATGATCAACGCTTCGTGGTCGTCGCAAACACGGTCCATGGTTCTGGCCAGGTTGGCACGGGCGGCGGTATAAGTGATTGCGTCCATGGTAATGCCTCCAATATGTACAGTTTAATGTACATAGATAGCGGTCAGCTGTCCAGCGGCCTCGCCAAGCCGCCCAACCATCCGGGCCGGCGGACAGTCGGCTAGTTGCGCTGTCTGCCTGCCGTTGACCTTCGTCGTTAGGGGCCTGCATGCGACTCTGGTCACTGCATCCAAGGTATCTCGACCCGCAAGGCCTGGTCGCGCTGTGGCGGGAAGCGCTTCTCGCTCGTGCCGTGCTGCGGGGCGAGACGAAGGGCTACCGCAATCATCCGCAGCTCGACCGCTTCCGCCGCCATGCGGCCCCCGTCGCGGCGATCAACACGTATCTCGTCGGGGTGCATGGCGAGACCGTTGCTCGCGGCTATTCGTTTGACGGTAGCAAGATCGGCAGCGCGCAAATGGGCGTGCAGCTTTCAGTCACGGATGGGCAGATCTCGTACGAGTGGCGACACCTGCGGCAGAAGCTGTCCAGGCGCAGTCCCGTGCTCTACGAACATTGGCGCAGTTGCGAGGAGCGGGAATGTCACCCTCTCTTTGTCGTTCGCCAGGGGCGGACGAACCCCGAGAGCGGCTCTCTGAAGACCAACTTTATGCTTTAATCATTACTTTGCAGAGTGAGTCTTGAGCCAATCGCGTAGCGCCGCATTCATGCGTGTCTGCCAGCCGGGCCCGGCGGCACGGAAGGCGGCGAGCACGTCTCGGTCGAAACGAATCGTAGTCGACTCTTTGTCACTTCCAGTGGGCCGCCCACGTTGCTTGCGGTACGCCTCGATTCCGGCCTGCATTTCTTCACGTGTCAGCGGCCGTTCGTCCTCGTTCTTGCCGTCCCAGACATACGGCGTCCCGGCTCGTACTTTCGCCAAATCGGTCTTGCTTTCGCCGGGTTTGCGAGTGGCGGGCATCTCAGTGGTTGCCATTGAAGTCCTCTTCGAGCCAGCCATGGTAAGCGCTCCTTTCCTCTTCACTCGCCGGTCGGAAACTGACAATCCGCAGCGCATCTTCGCGAACCGTATGCACCACCGTCAGCACTGCCAGCACGTCAAACACATACGCGAACGACTGTATCCGCTGTTCGCTGCTTCGCACACTCTCCACATCGAGGCGATAGGGGCTCTCCAGCACCATCACTGCATCGACGAAGTCCAACCCATGCTTGTCGAGGTTGGCTTGCCGCTTGGCTTCATCCCAAAGAATGTGCGTATCCATCGGCTTTATTGTTGTAACAGTAATTGTGGAAGTCAAGAATTTTCGTTACTACGCAAACTGAGGCATAATCCTTCAACCCGCCCGACACTACGCGATAAAGCCGCGCAGCGCCGGTGCCTTCGACGTTCGGCGCTCTCCATGCGACTCTGGTCATTGCATCCCAAGTATCTCGACCCGCAAGGCCTGGTCGCGCTGTGGCGGGAAGCGCTTCTCGCTCGTGCCGTGTTGCGGGGCGAGACGAAGGGCTACCGCAATCATCCGCAGCTCGACCGCTTCCGCAGCCATGCGGAGCCCGTCGCGGCGATCAACACGTATCTCGCCGGGGTCTATTGCGAGGCCGTCGCTCGCGGCTATTCGTTCGACCGTGGCAAGATCGACAGTGCGCAAACGGGCGCGCCGCTGCCCGTCACGGATGGGCAGATCTCTTACGAATGGCGGCACCTGCTGCAGAAGCTGTCCAGGCGCAGTCCCGCGCTCTACGAACATTGGCGCAGTTGCGATGAACCGGAATGTCACCCTATATTTTTCGTTCGTCATGGGCAGATCGAGCCCTGGGAGCGGCAATCGGATTCAGCGGGAACGAGCGCTCGATGAAGCGAGCACCTGACAATCCAGCCGGGTCAGCCCGCAGCCGGCTGCGCTGCCCGCTTGCTCACCTTCGTCGTTGTGCCCGTTCGGGAGATCCCCATGGCCTGGCTCATCACCAAGTACCTGCTCACCGCAACCGTCGTCGTCATTGTTTCGGAGGCGGCGAAGCGCAGTGACAAGCTCGGCGGATTCATCGCCGCCCTTCCCCTGGTCACCTTCCTTGCGCTCATCTGGCTTTACGTCGAGAAGCAACCTCAAGCCAAGATTTCCAACCATGCGTGGTACACGTTCTGGTACGTGCTGCCCACGTTGCCGATGTTCCTCGCGTTCCCGTTGCTGTTGCCGCGCCTCGGGTTCTGGCTGACCATGCTGGCCAGCATCGGCATCACGGTGCTGTGCTTTGGCTTGTTCGCGGTCGTGCTCCGGCCATTCGGCATTCAATTGCTGCCGTAAACGGGCTTGAACCCTTTGTTGCCCCCACCTGTCTTCCGGGCGGCGAACTTAGCCCACGGACCCGCAAGAAAATCGACGAAACAAGGGCAGAATGGACTGGCCTGCCTCAGATGGAGGGTGCCGAGGACGCAAGCTTCAGGCCCAGCGCCACCATTACTGCACCCGCCACCCGATCGATCGACGACTTGAAGCGCAGGTACGTGCGGCGGGGTTTTTCGGCCGAAAGGGTCACCGCAACCAAGGCGTACCAGGCGGTCTCGATGATGAACACCAGTCCTGCGATCACGCTACCCACGGCGAGCCCGGCCCCGTTCGGCAGGAAAGCCGCAAAGATGCTCGCGTACACGATCGCCGCTTTCGGGTTGCTGAGCTGGGTACCGAGGCCGAAAAGGAGCGATCGGGTCACGCTGTCACTGCTCGCCCGCGGTGCCACGGCCTGCACCGGCAGCGTCTGTCGCGACGCGCGCCAGATCATGACGCCGAGGTAAGCCAGATAGATTCCGCCGGCAAGTTTGAAGGCAAGGTACAGAGCCGGCACGGAGAGCAGCAAAGCCTGCAGCCCGACCAGCGCCGCGACCGTGAAAAGGACGCCGCCGATACCCATGCCCACCGCAGCGGCCAGCCCATTGCCCCGACCGGAAGAGACGGCCGTCCGCGCGACCATGACGAAGCTCGGCCCGGGACTTACGGTGCCGATGATCAGGACGCCGACGATTCCGGCAAGTGAGAGGATTTCATTCATCAGTTTTCTCCGTGTCGCGCGGAGGATACCGCAGGAGTCCGTGCGGCGGCCGCAGCCGGCGACTCTCGGCGGGGGCCAAAGCGAAACGTGGACCGGCAGCCGCAGCGGTGACGTCAGCGGCGCAATTCGAACACCAGCGCACGGATCATGCGTTCGGCCTGGGGGAGATAGGAGCGGCCGAAGAGGTTGAGGTGGTTCAGGACGTGATACAGGTTGTAGAGCGTCTTTCTTTGCTCGTAGCCTTCGTTCAGCGGCCACGCAGTGCGGTACGCCGCGTAAAAGGCCGTCGGAAAGCCGCCGAAAAGCTCACTCATCGCGAGATCCGCCTCGCGGTCACCACGATAAACGGCGGGATCGAAAATCACCGGCCTGCCGTCGGCATCGATTGCGGCATTGCCGCTCCACAGGTCGCCGTGCAGCAGGCTCGGCCGCGGGCGGTAATCGAGGAACAACGCGGGCACCCGCTCGAGCAGCTGGTCGGCTTCGCGCCCGAGGGCCCCCGAGTGGCCTCTGGAGCGCGCCAGCTGCAGCTGCGAGGTCAGCCGGCAGCGCACGAAGAATCGCGCCCATCCGTCGTGTTCGACATTGACCTGGGGATTGGTGCCGATGAAGTTGTCGCGTGCCCAGCCGAAGCGCTCGCCGGTATCGCGGTGCAACTTCGCCAAGGCTTCGCCGAAGCGCTGGCCGTCTTCCGCGCTCGCGAGCGGGCGCAGCTGCAGCCATTCGAGGAGCAGGAAAGCTTCGTCGGCGGTCGCGCCCCACGCCAGCACGCGCGGGACCCGAAAAGCGTCGCACGCAGTCAGTGCGGCCAGACCGTCGACTTCCGCCTCGAACATCGGCAGCGCGGCGGCATCGTTCAGCTTGAGAAAATGACGTTGCCCGCCGGCGCAGACCTCGAACGCACGACTGATCGAGCCACTGCTTGTTGAACGGACTTCGGCGCCGGAAAAGTTGATGCCGGTGGCAGCAGCGAGGGCATGCTGAAGTTCGGCACTCAGGTTTTGAGGGTCTTCCACTGCAGGACTCCCCGTTTGTGGACGCAAGGCGCGCTGAAATCGGCCGGCCCAACGGATGCCGAAGGTGAACCGGCCAACCTAATAATCGGCTCGTAACGACGGAACAGGCAAGACAGGGATCGCGGGATGGAGCGGTTGTTGTGGTTGTTGCGTCGGGAAGCGAGGCAGGCTGGCCGCGGCCGGCTGCTTCACAGCGGCGCTCAGCAGATCGAGCGCCTGCCCGATCGCCTCTTCGGGCGGGATGTCCGCGACGAACGAGGCTGTATGTTCGCAGCGCTGTTCGATCGTGTTGACGCCGCACTCCGGGCATGCCAGGCGCCAGGAGAGCAAGGGGCGGTGTCGGGTGCGGCTGGTGGGACCGGCGTTAATGAGATTGCCGCACCAGTAGATGCCGACCGACGCAGTCCCGATGGCACGGGCAAGATGCAGGGGGCCGGAGTCGTTCGCAACGATGAGCGCAGCCTGGGCGAGAACCCCGGTGAGGAGGGAGAGCGTGGAGTCGGGGCCCAGGTCGATGAAGGGGTGGCGCATGTTTTCGGCCAACTCGTCCAGTTGCGGCCGCTCGTCGCCCGTGGCGTTCACAACGATCAGCGCACCCGCATCTCCCAGCGCGTCGCCGACCCTGGCGAAGCGGGCGGCGGGCCAGCGGCGCCGCGGATCGGAAGCGCCGAGGTGAAGCACGGCAACAGTCTTGCCTGCGGGCAGGACGGCACGAGCGGCGGCGAGATCTTCGTCGGTGACGCTCATCCGCGGCTCCCAACCGGCAGCATGCGCACCGGCCAGCGCGACGACCTCGAGATAGCGGAAGACCTCGGGCTGGTAATAGAGATACGGGACTGAAAATTCGACGGGCTCGGCATCGGCGGCGCACAGGCCGAAAGTGTGGCGCGCCCCGAGCCGCTTGACGAAGGGGTTGGACCAGCGGCCCCCACCGTGCAACTGGAATGCCAGGTCGAAGCGTTCTGCGCGCATCGCGTCGAAGAACGAATCGAGCGCCGCCACATCTTCCCGGGCGTCTTCCGCGGCACCGACTCCCCGGGCCGTGGGCAACTCGACGACCCGGTCGATCGCCCCCGGTCGCCCGGTCAGATAGGCGCGGTGCCACGCCTTTCCCAGCAGCACGATCTCGGCGTCGGGAAAAGTCGCACGAAGCGCCTCGAGAGCCGGAAGACAGAAGATGTAGTCGCCGATGCCATTGGCACGAAGCACGGCGATCTTGTGCACCTTGCCGAAGTTCGTCATGGAGTCATCCCTTTTTCCAATGCGTTGTCGATTCTTCTCCTGCCGGCATCACGATGGCGCAACACGCATCGTGTCCGGCAAACGCCCGGCCCGCAGTCGGCCCGGGCCGGAGAACGATCTGCAGACCTCTGGCGCCGCCCGAGCAAACGCCGGGCCGCATGTTCCGCAACACTGGAAAAATTCGCTTCCACGCTTGCCTGGCCACTTCTGGCGCGAGTTCCTTGCGATTCCGGAAGCGCCGAGTAGTATTCCGATTGCACGGGCTGGAATGTGCATCGCTGAGCGAGCTACGCGCGGTCGGAACGGCGTAAGGAGTGGAGAACCATGAACCTGATGCAGTATCCGATGATGCTCTTTTCGACTCATCGCGGCTGGGACGATGTGCAGCGCAGGCACCCGAGCCCGAGCAAGCTGTTCCTGATGCTCGTGCTGCCGTTGTCGATCCTTCCGCCCGCGATGATTTTGCAGGCGGCGTCGGGCGTCGGCGCTCAGGTCTTTCCGGGCGCACCGTTCGGCGCGTGGATGCTGGGCGCGCTGCTGTTCTTCATCGCGGAGCAGATCAGCGTGCCGCTGATGGCCGGAGTGATCCGCAGAGGCTGCATCGCCAAAGGGGCAAGTGGCGATCTCGGCGGCGCATACGCGGTCGCGGGGATCGCCCCGGTGCCGCTGTGGCTTTCATCGCTCGCGCTGCTCGCCGGTGAAATCTGGGTCGTCGTGCTGATCGGGTTCGCAGCGCTTCTCACGTCGGGGGTGCTGGTCCACCACGGCGTCGAACGGCTGCTCGGCGTCGAGGAGGAAGTGAATGCGAGCGACGTCGCGGTCCAGGTCATCAGCCTCGGCGTGCTCGCGTGGGGCGCGCTGCTGCTGATCGCAGCCGCGCCGCTGCTGCTGTCGTAGCGGAATCCGCCCGGATCGGCGCGGGCCGGCGCTTCGCGTCCGGGCAAGCGGCGAACCCCGTCCCATCTTGGGACTGTCGCAAGTTGCTTCCAGGTGTTGGTCCGGTAGCCCAAACGCATATGCTCGACAACCGCTCGCATTGTTGCCAACATCGGACGAAGAAACCCCCAGAATCCAACCCACGCCATTTACGGACACATCGGCCGACCTGTTCCGACACGTCAGCGCGGACAAGGCCGGCATCTACCGCAGCATCATGGCGAGCTTCGCGGCGGCAAAGCGCCAGTTCAGGCTCCACATGCGACCTGACGAGGTGCTGACCGAAGCCCGCTGGACAGATGGCGTACCGAAGCTCGAAGAGGTCCAGGCCGCGCTCGCCCAGCTCGCCGAGTGGGGCAACCTCGAGGCGCAGCCCGATACCGCGCGCGTTGCCAGCATCAGCGACTTCTACCGCGCCCGGTTCCTCTACCGGCTGTTTCATGGCGGCGAAGCCGTCGAGACCGCTCTTGCTGCATTCGCCGAAGCGCTCGGGCGGCGGGCCGAGTTGCAGACGGTCGCGCTCGAAGACATCGCCAGCCGGCTCAAGACCCTGCTCGCGCTGGCCGATGCACCCACGCCCGATGCGGCCAAGCTGCACGAAACCTTGCGCGATCTGGTGCGCGTGTTCGAGGACCTGGCCGACAACGCCCAGGCCTTCATGGCCGGCATGGCGCGCAGCATCGAGCTGCAACAGGCCGATGCCACCGCAGTGCTGGCCTACAAGCAACGGCTGATCGATTACCTCGAACGCTTCATCGGTGACCTCGTCGGACGCTCCGGCGCGATCGCCCAACACATCGCCTCGCTGCATCCGCGCATTGATCCGCTGCTGTGGGCGGCCGCGCAGCGCGAAGCGCGCGACGCCGCGCCGGGCGACGGACAAGCGCAGGCCGACGCGCTCGGAGAGCGCCAGCAGGCCTGGCGCGAACGCTGTCACTGACCGGCACAATAGAGCCACCGATGATCGGCATATAGGAGCCAGCTGGAAGGGGCTCTGACGAACGTCTGCGGGGGTTCAAGATTGGCTGTTTTTTGGGGTTCCGACAAGGGCTGTTTTGGCCTTGTTCGGACCCTGCCGCGGGGTGCGGTAAGAGGCTCCGTCGAGCGTCAGGCAGTAGGCGTTGTGACGCAGGCGATCGACGGTGGCGGAAGCAAGTAGGCGGTTACCCGGGAAGGCCTGGTCCCACTCGGTGAAGTCGAGGTTGCTGGTGACGACGGTGGCGGTCTGCTCGTAGCGTTCGGCGATCAGGTCATGCAGGTCTTCGTCGGCGGGCGAACGCAGCGGTTTCAGCCCGAAGTCATCGATGATGAGGACCGGCACGCGCGCCAGTTGCTGGAGCTTCCGTTCATAGGCTCCGGTAGCCCGCGCCGCGTTGAGGCTCGCGAGCAACTGCGAGCAGGACGCGAAGACGACGTCGTGACCCTGGCGCACCGCGCAGTGCCCGAGCGCCTGCGCGAGATGGCTCTTGCCGGTGCCGCAGGGGCCGACGATGAGCACCGGGGCACGTTCATCGATGTAGCGCCCGGTCGCGAGATCATGCACCAGCGCGCGGTTGGTCGAGGGCAGCCGGTCGAACTCGAAGCCTTCGAGCGTCTTGGTAGCGCGAAACGCGGCGCGACGCAGCCGCGTGGCGAACTTCTTCTGCTCGCGCCGCGCGACCTCGTCCTGGATCAGCAGCGCGAGAAATTCCGTATAGGCGAGCTTCGCGTCGATCGCCTGGCGATTGCGCGCGTCGAGCGAATCGAGGATGCCGGAGAGGCGCAGTTGTTTGAGTTGCGGTGCCAGTTCGGGGGCGGGATTCATGGTGGGACTCCTTGGGTAAAGGGGGCGCGCGGTGCACCCGGTCAGTGAAACGACGTCGGATCGTCGGCGAAGAGCGCCGCGGTCGCGCGGGCGAAACGGGCGCGGCCGGCGTAGGGTTCGGTACTCACGGGGGTGAGCGGCTGCAAGTCGTGGCCGCCGGCGAGGATGGTCTTGACGGTGCGGTAATGCGGGCTGTCGTGGGCGAGTGCACGCTCGCAGGCCGCCTCCAGGCGCGCAGCGCCGTAGCGGCTCTTCAGCTGCAGCACGCCCTGCGCGGCACGCAGCCGCTCACTGATGCGGTCGCTCAAGAGCCGCCCGATGAGCTGGGCGCACGCGGTTCCGATCTCCGCGGCCTGTTGCAGACACCAACTGCGGTCGTGCGCGAAGAAACGTTGCGCCGAGGGCGGCAGATGATCGATGACGGTGCGCCGCTCGCCGGGACGACGGGCGCGGGCATGCGTGGCAACGGGTTTGAAGTCCTGATAGACCGTGACCACGCTGTCGGTCGCGCGCAACCACAAACTCTTGCCGACCAAGGTGAATGGCACGGAGTACAGCACGCGCTCGAAGCTGACGTGGCAGTCGCGATGCACCGACACCTGATGCCAAGTGCCCAGATCCGGCGGTACTGCGGGCAACGGCCGCAGCACACTGCGCTCGACGGCGAAGCTGTCCAGCGGTTTGATGCGTGTCGTGCCGTGAATGCGCAGCCCGGCTTCCTTCAACACCCAGTCACGCGCCTGCGCGTTCAGATCGGCCAGATCGCGGAAGCTGCGCGTGGGCAGGAAGTTGCCTTTGACGTATTTGACGCCCGCCTCGACGATGCCCTTCTTCTGCGGCTCCTGGGGCGGACAGGCGTCGATGCGAAAGCCGTAGCCTTCGGCGCATTCGGCGTAAGCACGTTGCACTTGGGGGTCGTGCGCGCACGCCTTGGTGATGGCGCACTTGGCGTTGTCGATGATGAGGCGCGCAGGCACCGCGCCGAACCACTCGAAGCCACGTCGGTGGCAACCGAGCCAGGTGCGCACGCTCTGGTCCCACACGAATTCGACATACTGGTGCCGCGAGAAACACAGCGTCATCACGAAGGCCCATGTGCGGCGCAGTTCGCCGGAGGCGGGATCGACGAGCTGCGGGCCGGCGCCGAAATCGACCTGGGCTGCCTCGCCCGGCGCGAACGACAACCGCACCGTCGCCTCGGGCGGGCGCTCGCGCTCGATCGTGGCGACAAGCCGGCGCACGCTGGAATAGTGCCCGGTGAAGCCGTGCTCACGTTTAAGGGTGGCGTGGATCACCACGCCGGAGACCCCCTGTGCGAGCCACTGCTCGACCAGCGGCCGGAACGCCGCGATCGATGATTGCGCCGTCACCGGCAGCCGCGGACGGCCGATCGCCGCGGCGATCTCGGCATCCTCTGGCACCGGCTGCTCCGGATCGAGCCAGCCGCGGGCTGCGGCCAATTCGCGGAAACGGGCGGCCTTGGCCCGTCCCATCAGCTTCGCGCGCGCAATCTCGCGCTCGGAGTCGCCCTGGCGCATGCGCATCAGGGCCTGGCGGTACTCGTACATCTCGATGCTCCTGCGGGCCACCGGCTCCCTCCTGCCAAACCAAAACCCGGCAGGGTAGCGATGGACCGCTCAAGGTCGAGACGTCCGTCAGAACTTTGCTGGCTCCATTACGCCGATCCGGCGCTGGCGCCTATGTGCCGATCACGCCCTGGCCTCAATGTGCCGATCACGCGCTGGCTCCATTGTGCCGATCATCAACTGGCTCCTATGTGCCGGTCGGTGACAAACGCTGGGCAGGCCTGCGCAGCTGGTTCGTGAGTACCCATCATGAACCGCCGCAGGCCGAGGTGCTGCGCTCGAAGGCACGCGCAGCGATTCCGCAGCTGCTGGCTGCGGTCGCGGCGCTCAATGCGAGAATCCGAACCTCCTCGCGATCGCCGCCGACCAGTTGGGGCCGCGCTGTGCCCCGCTGGTATGCACCGACGGCATGCCGGCCGCGGCTCAGCGCGTCCTGCTCACGCAGTTGCGGGCCGCCGGAGCAGCACTGCACTACCACGGCGACTTCGACTGGCCAGGTCTGCGGATCGGCAACCAGATGATCCGTGAGCACGACGCCCGGCCGTGGCGTTTCTCGACAGCCGACTATCGCGCCGCCGTCATCGGCGCACCGCGCCCCGGTCGCCCCCTCGACGACGCCGCCATCAGCGCGCTGTGGGACGACACCCTCGCCGGCACGATGCTCTCCGAACGGCTGGCGATCGACGAGGAAGGGCTCGCCGACGTGCTGCTCGACGACCTGCGACATTGCTGTAGCTGATGCACGCCCTCGGTCACCCCTTGAACGCGCCACCATGTCCGAAACTTGCTTGTTGAGGATTGTGTAAAAATCATTTCAAAGCAAGTACATGACGATGATTTATGAAGAAATATCCTTTCAGGTCACTCCCACTCGACTATTTCCTGCGACCTGCAGCCCGCGTAAAACATCGGCTCTTCCAGTCCATCCATCGAGTTTACCGTCACGTTTACCGTCAAGTCGCAGCCGCTCATCCTGACCGCGCCGCGAACAGGGAGCATCCTTCGTTGAACCTCTACTGGCGGCAGTCAATGCTCCGGCTCAATTGTAGTCAGCCAGTTCTCTGTCATGACGTCAGGGTACCTTGCGAAGTCCTTCGTGTTGTTGGTGACGACCGTAACGCCGAGCGCCGCCGCATGGGCTGCAATCAACTTGTCCAGATGATCCTTCCTGCTCTCGCGCGAGGCCAGTCGGATCGGACCATACGCGATTGCCGCTTCGGCATCGAAGGGCATGACCGGAATATCCTGAATGAGGTCGTCAAGATTCGCGCGCTCGCATTCGGGATCCGCCGATACCGCTACGCCGTGTTGAAGTTCGGCAAAGGTGATAGCGGACATCACGACATCACCCACATAGCACTGAGCAAATCGTCGAGCGACCTCCTCCGGATGGTTCTTCATCAGGTAGATGCACATGTTGGTGTCGAGCATGTAGCGCGCCATCACAGTGAATCCCTTTCGGCTTGCTCCTGATCGCCGCGACCTTCAGCCATGAAGTCCGGGGAGAACCTCGCGAACTTGGCCATTACACCCGCGAGAGACCGACGAGCGGGACGAATGCGTAACTCGTCGCCAACGCGTTCGATTTCCAGCTCGATGTCGGTGCGTTCGAAAGCCAGGTCCGATGGAATGCGCACGGCTTGTGAATTGCCGTTTTTGAATGCACGCGTGGTGTGCATGGCGAGCTCCTGCAGCGGATGTACGATGTATGTACACTAGAACAAGCAAGCCATTTTTGTAAATACATGGATGTACATGCGTGGAACGTAAGATCGCTGGTCTCGTACTGAATCACTCCCACTCGATCGTCGCCGGCGGCTTGCCCGAGATGTCGTACACGACCCGGTTGATGCCACGGACTTCGTTGATGATGCGGTTCGACACCTTGCCGAGGAGACTGTGCGGCAGCTCCGCCCAGTGCGCGGTCATGAAGTCCTGCGTCTGCACGGCGCGCAGCGCGACGACGTATTCGTAGGTACGGCCGTCGCCCATGACGCCGACGCTCTTGACCGGCAGGAACACGGCGAACGCCTGGCTGGTCTTGTCGTACCAGTCGGCGGCGCGCAGCTCGTCGATGAAGATCGCGTCGGCCCGACGCAGCAGGTCGGCGAACTCCTGCTTGACTTCGCCGAGGATGCGCACGCCCAGGCCCGGCCCCGGGAACGGGTGGCGGTAGACCATCTCGTGCGGCAGCCCGAGCGCGATGCCGAGCTCACGCACTTCGTCCTTGAAGAGCTCGCGCAGCGGCTCGAGCAGCTTCAGGTTCAGCGTCTCGGGCAGGCCGCCGACGTTGTGGTGGCTCTTGATCGTGTGCGCCTTGCCGGTCTTCGAGCCGGCCGATTCGATCACGTCCGGGTAGATCGTGCCCTGCGCGAGCCACTTTGCATTCGGCAGCTTCTGCGCCTCGGCCTGGAACACTTCGACGAACTCGCGGCCGATGATCTTGCGCTTCGCCTCCGGATCGGACACGCCTTTCAGATGCCCCATGAACTGCTCGGTCGCATCGACGTGGATGACTTTCACACCGAGGTTGAGCGCGAAGGTGCGCATCACCTGTTCGGCTTCGTTGAGCCGCAGCAGGCCGTTGTCGACGAACACGCAGGTCAGCTGTTCGCCGATCGCGCGATGCAGCAGCGCCGCGACGACGGAAGAGTCGACGCCGCCGGACAGCCCGAGGATGACCTCTTCCTGGCCGACCTGCGCGCGCACTTTCGCGATCGCTTCTTCGGCATAGTCGGGCATGTTCCAGTCGTGCCCGCAGCCGCAGATCTCGTGCACGAAGCGGGCGATCATCTCCTTGCCCTTGATCGTGTGCGTGACCTCGGGGTGGAACTGCACCGCGTAGAACTTGCGCACTTCGTCGGCCATGCCGGCGACGGGGCACGCTTCGTTGCTGGCGATAACTTTGAAACCCGGCGGCAGCGTCGTGACCTTGTCGCCGTGGCTCATCCACACGTCGAGCAGGCCATGGCCTTCGTCGTTCGTGCGATCCTCGATGCCGCGGAAAAGTTCGGAATGGCCCCGCGCACGGATCTCGGCGTAGCCGAACTCGCGCTTGCCCGAGCTTTCGACGCTGCCGCCGAGCTGCTGGGCCATCGTCTGCATGCCGTAGCAGATGCCGAGCACCGGCACGCCGAGCTCGAAAACCGATTGCGGCGCGTGCCAGCCGACCGCTTCATAAACCGAGTTCGGGCCGCCCGAGAGGATCACGCCGGCCGGCGCGAACTCTCGGACGAAGTCGTCGGAGACATCGAACGGATGGATCTCGCAATACACCTGCTGCTCGCGCACGCGCCGCGCGATGAGCTGAGTGACCTGGGAACCGAAATCGAGGATGAGGATTTTTTGGTGTGCCATGACGGGACCGGAAATGAGAAGGGCGGCCGCAGCCGCCCCGTGAACGTCTGAGCCGAATCAATCGACGTGGTAGTTCGGCGCTTCCTTCGTGATCTGCACGTCGTGCACATGCGATTCGCGAACGCCGGCGGAGGTGATCTCGACGAATTGCGCGCGCTCGTGCATCGCGACGATGGTGTCGCAGCCGAGGTAGCCCATCGATGCGCGCAGGCCGCCGATCAGCTGGTGGATCACCGCAGTGACCGCACCCTTGTACGGCACGCGACCTTCGATGCCTTCGGGCACGAGCTTGTCGGCGTTGCCATCGGACTCCTGGAAATAGCGGTCGGCTGCGCCCTGCTGCATCGCGCCGAGCGACCCCATGCCGCGATACGACTTGTACGAACGGCCCTGGTACAGCACCGTCTCGCCGGGCGCCTCTTCGGTGCCGGCGAAGAGGCCGCCGAGCATCACGACGTCGGCGCCGGCGGCGATCGCCTTCGAGATGTCGCCCGAATAACGGATGCCGCCGTCCGCGATCAGCGGAACACCGGTGCCGGCGAGCGCCGTGGCAACGTTGTCGATCGCGGTGACCTGCGGCACGCCGACGCCGGCGACGATGCGGGTCGTGCAGATCGAGCCCGGCCCGATACCGACCTTGACCGCGTCGGCGCCGCAATCGACGAGCGCTTTCGCTGCCGCGGCGGTCGCGATGTTGCCGCCGATCACTTCGACATGCGGGAAGTTCTTCTTGACCCAGCGGACGCGATCGAGCACGCCCTGCGAGTGGCCGTGCGCGGTGTCGACGACGACGACATCGACGCCGGCTTCGACGAGCGCTTCGGCGCGCTCCTCGGTGCCCGCGCCGACGCCCAGCGCCGCGCCGACCCGCAGCCGGCCGAGGTCGTCTTTCGCTGCCAGCGGATGCTCGGTCGACTTCATCATGTCCTTGACGGTGATGAGCCCGCGCAGTTCGGCCGCGTCGTTGAGCACCAGCACGCGTTCGAGGCGGTGCTTGTGCATCAGGCGGCGCGCTTCCTCGAGGCTGTCGCCCTCCTTGACGGTGACGAGACGCTCGAACGGCGTCATGATCGCCGACACCGGCTGGTCGAGATTGGTCTCGAAACGCACGTCGCGGTTCGTCACGATGCCGACGACACGCCTGTTCTCGACGACCGGCAGGCCGGAGAACTTGTGCAGGCGAGTCAGCGCCATCACGTCGCGCACGGTCATCGTCGGGGGGATCGTGATCGGGTCCTTCAGCACCCCGGATTCGAAGCGCTTCACTTTCGCGACCATCGCGGCCTGCTGCTTGACCGCGAGATTCTTGTGCAGGATGCCGATGCCGCCTTCCTGCGCCAGCGCGATCGCGAGGCGGGATTCGGTCACGGTATCCATGGCGGCGGAAACGAGGGGAATGTTGATCCGGATATTCCGCGTCAATTGCGCCTTGAGGCTGACATCGCGCGGCAGAACGGTCGAGTGGGCAGGCACGAGAAGGACGTCGTCGAACGTCAGCGCCTTCTGAATCACTCGCATGGCTTCTTTCCTTTCGGCCAAATCCGTATTATACAGATCGCGCCTGCGCGTTGTAAGCGGCGCTTCCACGGAGTCCGACCGATGCGCCGCATCAACCTCTTTGTCATCAGCCTGCTCGTCTCGCTGCCTGCTGGAGCGGAGATCTACCAGTGGCGCGATGCCCAGGGCCGCGTGCATTATTCCGACACGCCGCCGGCCGGCGAGAACGCGACGACGCTCCGCGAGGCCGTTCCGCCCGCTGCCAGCGAGCAGCCGGGCAAGGACGCGGAAACCGGGACCGGAGCGGGCGGCAGCGCAGACGCGGCAGGACCGAAGACGCTCGCGGAGCGGGATCTCGCTTTCCGCCAGCGCCGCGCCGAAGCGGCCGAAGCGGCGGCGAAGGCCGAGCAGGAACGCCAGCAGTCGGCCGAACGACAGCGCGATTGCGAGCAGGCGCGCAACCAGCTCGTCGCCCTGGAATCCGGCCAGCGCCTCGCGCGCTTCAATCGCGACGGCGAACGCGAAGTGCTCGGCGACGACGGCCGCGCCGACGAGCTCGCCCGGACGCAAAAATTCGTCGAATCCGCCTGCCGATAACCCCCGAGGGCCGCGGCGTTACTCCTCGCCTGCCGGCCCGCCGCCTTTTTTCATGACCTTGCCTTCCTCGGCGCGCTTCTTGCGCACGGCCTTCGGGTCGGCGATCAGCGGCCGGTAGATTTCGACGCGGTCGCGGTCGCGCAACGGCGTGTCGAGCCGGCTCAGCTTGGCATAGACCCCCACCTTGTTCGGCCCGTCGAGGTCGATTTCCGGATGCTTGGCAAGAATCCCCGACGCTTCGATCGCATCGCGCACGGTCGCGCCTTCGGGCACGCGCACTTTCAGTAATTCCTGCACCTGCGACAAGGCGTAGGTGACTTCGACAGTGATCAGATCGGCCATGCTCAGCTCTTTGGATAGACTTGGTTCGCCCGTTTCACGAACGAATCGACGAACGTGTTCGCGATGTGGTTGAACACCGGCCCGAGCGCCTTTTCCAGCAGCCGGTTCGAGAACTCGTAGTGCAGGTTGAACTCTATCTTGCACGCGCTCTCGCCGAGCGGCGTGAAATGCCAGTTGCCATCGAGATGCTTGAACGGACCGTCCCTGAGCCGGATCAGCATTTTCACCGGCGCGAGCTTTTCGTTCTGCGTGCTGAAATGCGCCTTGAGCCCGTGATAGTTGATATGCAGCGTCGCGACAGTGACTTTTTCAGTGCGCGCATGCACCTCCGTGCCGCCACACCACGGCAGGAATTGCGGGTAATCCTCGCAGCGGTCGACGAGCTCGAACATCTGCGCAGGCGTGAACTCGACCAGGACCAGCTTCTTGACGTCAGCCATTGGGGATAGGGACGGCCTCGGCGCCGAACTGCTAAAATCCGCGATTCTACCGCAAGCCGCGCGGCCGGCGCCGGCCTGAGGCACACGCCAAGGATCCACGACAAGCCCATGAGCATCATCGACAACCGCAAGGCCTTCCATGACTACTTCATCGAAGAGAAGTACGAGGCCGGGCTCGTCCTGGAAGGGTGGGAAGTCAAGGCGATCCGGGCCGGGCGCGCGAACATCAAGGAAGCGTACGTGATCCTGCGCGGCGAGGAGCTGTTCATCCTCGGCATGCACATCAGTGCGCTGCAAAGCGCCTCGACTCACGTCAAGACGGATCCGGTGCGCACCCGCAAGCTGCTGATGCACGCGAAGGAGATCGCGAAGCTGATCGGCAAGGTCGAGCGCGCCGGCTTCACGCTCGTGCCGCTCGACCTGCACTACGCGAAAGGTCGCATCAAGGCGACGATCGGGCTGGCGAAAGGCAAGAAGCAATACGACAAGCGCGAATCCGAGAAGGAACGTGACTGGGAGCGCGACAAGGCGCGCCTGATGCGCGTGAAGACCTGAACGTCGCGCGCGTTTCGCGCACCACCGTCCGAGCGCGTTCGTCGGCCGCTCCGCCACCGGCCGCGAACCCGGTCCCGACCCTCACGAGCTGCACGACAGCATCGAACAGCCGGCGCGGTTGCGCGCCCAGTCCGGCCGCCGGGCGGCGAAGCGCTCGCGCCCCGGCTGCTCGTCGTACGGATGACGCATGACATCGAGCAGATCGGAAATTCCCGTATAGTCCCCCTGTTCGGCGGCATCGATGGCTTCCTGCGCAAGGTAGTTTCGCAGCACGAAGCGCGGATTGGCGGCGTTCATGCGGGCGCGGCGCCGGTCGGCAGGCGTCCGGTCCTGCTTCGCCCGCTTCGCGTATGCAGCGAGCCACCCGTTCATTTCAGCTTCGGCGGCGGCGGCGTTCTCGGGCGAATAGAACGCCTCGCGCAACGGCTCGATCGAAGGCGCGTCGAGGTCGAGCGACGCCAGGCGGCGGAAGAAGATCGTCATGTCGACTTCGGCCCGCGTCAGCAGTCCGTGCAGCGTCTCGACGAGCGCCGCGTCCTCGTCGCCGAACGCCTCGAAGCCGAGCTTCGCGGCCAGCATGCATCGGTTTTCTTCGTCGAAGACTCGCGCGTAAAGGTCCAGTCCGTCGTGCAGCGGTTCGGCGGCGCCGAACACGGGATACAGCGCATTCGCGAGCTGGAGCAGGTTCCAGTGCGCGATATGCGGCTGGTTGCCGAAGCGGTAGCGCTTGCCGCCGGCATCGGTCGTGTTCGGTGTCCAGTTCGGATCGAAATTGTCGATCCAGCCGTACGGACCGTAGTCGATCGTCAGGCCGAGAATCGACATGTTGTCGGTGTTCATCACGCCGTGCACGAAACCGACCCGCATCCACTGGACGATCATTCGCGCGGTGCGTTCGCACACCGTGCGGAACCACTCGGCACGACGCGCCGCCGGCTCGCCGTCGAGCTCGGGAAAGTCGCGCGCGATCGTGAAATCGACGAGGCGCGTCAAGAGCGCCTCGTCGCCGCGCGACGTGAAGATCTCGAAATTGCCGAAGCGGATGAAGGACGGCGCGACGCGACACACGACCGCTCCCGGCTCGGCTTTCGGCCGGCCGTCATAAAACATGTCGCGCACGACTTTTTCGCCGGTGCCGACGAGGCACAGCGCGCGCGTCGTCGGCACGCCCAGGTGGTGCATCGCTTCGCTGCAGAGAAATTCGCGGATCGACGAGCGCAGCACTGCACGCCCGTCGGCGTGGCGCGAATACGGCGTCGGGCCGGCGCCCTTGAGCTGCAGCTCCCAGCGCTCGCTGCGGCCGTCGCCCTGCGTGGTGACCGTTTCGCCGAGCGTGATCGCGCGGCCGTCGCCGAGCTGGCCCGCCCAGTTGCCGAACTGGTGGCCGCCATAACAGGCGGCATACGGCTCCATTCCGGGCATCAGGGCATTGCCGGCAAAAACCGCAGCGAATTCGGGCGAGCATACGTCCGCCTCGTCGAACCCGAGCAGCGCCGCGACTTCGGGCGACCATGCGATCAGGTGCGGTGCGCCGACCGGCGTCGGCATCACGCGCGAGAAGCAGGCGCCGTGGACCTGGCGCACGTCCGGAGACGGGTTCGGATCGCCCGGCAGTTCGTGGACGAATCGGTTGTCGAATACGAGATTTTTCATAGCCTTGCGGTTCCGCGGGGGTTTCAGTCAGAGTCTCGTTGCGCCGCTTGGTTCGGTCTCTTGCGCGGCTGCGGTGGACTCTCGCCGAGCGCCTCCCACATTTTTGCGTTCAGCACGAAGCGTTGCTTCGCGTAATCGCGCCACGGATCTTCGCGCAGCCGTGCGAGCCGCTCCGCAACCGTGCGGATCGTGAACGCAGCCGGTTTCAGGTCGGGCCCGAGCTCGTCCCACGCGAGCGGAGTCGAGACCGGAGCGCCCGGACGCGCGCGGGCGGCATACGCGCAGATCGCGGACGCGCCGGCGTCGTTGCGCAGGTAATCGACGAAAATCCTTCCCGGCCGCTGGTTCTTGGCCATGTTCGCGGTGAAACGCTCCGGCAGGATATGCGCAAGGTGCGTCGCGACGGCTTTCGCGAAGCGCTTGACGTCGCCCCATTCGGCACCGCGGCGCAAGGGCACGACAACATGCAGGCCTTTGCCGCCAGTCGTTTTCAGGAAACTCGCGAGCCCGAGCTCCCCGAGCAGCCCACGCACCAGCTGCGCCGCTTCGACGACCCGTGGCCACGCCAGCTCCGGCCCCGGGTCGAGATCGATCGTGATCCGGTCCGGCCGGTCCGCGCGCGGCATCGTCGAGCCCCAGGTATGGAATTCGACGACGCCGCGCTGGACCATGCCGATCACCCCGTCGAGATCCGTCACGTACAGATAGCTGCGGCGCTCTTTCGAAGACGCTTCCCAGATGAAGCTTTCGACTCCGCCGGGCCGCTCCTGCCCCATGTGCCGCTGGAAAAAACACTCCGCCTCGCTGCCGTCGGGACAGCGCAGCAGGCTGAGCGGGCGGCTGACGACGTGCGGCAAGAGCCACGGCGCGATGTCCTCGTAGTAATGGGCGAGATCGGCCTTCGTCAGGCCCGCATCGGGCCAGACGATGCGCTCCGGGTGGGTGATGACGATGCCCGCAACGCGCACTTCACCCGGCGCCGAAGACGCTTTCAACTTCGCCGCGCCGCTGTGCTCAGGGGAAGGTTTTTTATTCGGTCGTCGCGGCGCCTTTGCCCGGGACGGCGGTTGTTCGATTTCCGCTGCCCCCTCCGGACTCAGCGTGACCTCATCCTGCACCGTGTTGGCCGGCTTGTCCTCGCGCAATCCGGCAAATGACGCCTGACGCAGCAGGTTGTCGCGCGTCCAGCCGGCGTATTCGACTTCGGCGACGAGTGTCGGACGCACCCAGTGCTGGCCCGCGCCACGCGGCTTGCGGGCGAACGGCGCGTCCTTGCGCTCGAGCGCGGCAAGCCGGCGGGCGAGCCGTTCGAGCGTCGCGCGATCGAAGCCCGTGCCGACTTTGCCGCAATAATTCAGCGCGCCGGCGTCGTCGTACAGCCCGACGAGCAGCGCGCCGAACCCCTCCCGGGCGCCGCTCGGCTCGGTGTAGCCGCCGATGACGAACTCCTGCCGCGGCCGGCATTTCAGCTTGATCCAGTTGCGGCTGCGGCCCGACACGTAGCGGGCGTCGCCGCGCTTGCCGATCAGCCCTTCTAGGCCGAGGTGGCAGGCCTGCTCGAGCGCAGCCCTGACGTCGCCGGCGAAATGCTCGCTGTACACGACCGGCCCACCGTCGCCGCCTGCGAGCGCAGCGGCAAGCTGGCGCTTGCGCTCGACCAGCGGCAGGGGCGCGAGCGCGTCCCCGGACAACCACGGTGCGTCGAACAGGTAATAGACGATCCGGGCCGATGCGCCCTGTTCGAACGCGTTCTGCAGCGCCTGGAAATCGGGCAAGCCATTGTCGCCATTGACGACGATCTCGCCGTCGAGCCAGCTGCCGTCGAGCTTCAGCGCCGCCAGCGCCGTGACGAGCTGCGGCATGCGGTGCGTCCAGTCCTGGCCGGTGCGCGTATGGAGCGTCACAGTACCCGCCTCGAGACGCGCCATCAGGCGATAGCCGTCGTACTTGATCTCGTAGACCCAGCCTTCGCCGGGCGGCGGCTCGGCCACGAGACTGGCGAGCTGCGGTGCAACGAAAGCGGGCAACGCGGCGCGACCGCGTTTTGCCGGTTTCGCCGTTTTTGCTTCAGTCGCGCTGCCTACCCCTGCCCCCGCGGCCTTGCGCGTTCGTCGACTGGGGGCGGATGGGGACTTCGTCGTCCCCGCTTCGCGCCGGTCGACGCGTTCGCCCACGCGCTTGACGCTGCCGGGCCGGGTCACGGTGATTTCCGCCTCGTCGCCGACACGCGCCGCGTCGTCGTCCTCCTTGATCAGCAGCCAGTTGTGAGGGTTTTCGCTGTCCGCTTCACCCGCCCTCGCGCGCATCCTCACGAGCGTCCAGCCCCCGTGCAGCTTCGCGCCGTCGAGATGGAACTTCAGCTTTCCGCGCGCGAGGTCCGCAGCCGGGTCGGGCGAGTCGGTCGACCAGTGCCCGCGATCCCACAGCACGACTTCGCCCGCGCCGTACTGTCTGGCTGGAATCACGCCTTCGAAGTCACCGTAGTCGAGCGGATGGTCCTCGGTCTCGACCGCGAGCCGGCGTTCGGACGGGTCGAGGCTCGGCCCTTTCGGCACCGCCCAGCTGCGCAACACCCCGTCGAGTTCGAGACGGAAGTCGTAATGCAGGCGGCGCGCGGCGTGGCGCTGGACCGTGAAGGTCGGCCGCTCCCCTGCCCTGAGCGGACGCGTCTCGCCGCCCGGCTCCGGGGTCGCGCCGAAGTCGCGCATCGCGCGGTAGCGCGCGAGCCGATCGCCCGCACGGACCTTGCCGGACTCGCTTCGCTTCATGCGCGCCGACGCCGCGCTTGAGTTGCCGCAGCCGCCGGCCGACCTGCGCCGTCCTTGCCCGGCTCGCGCCCGGGAGCGCGGGACGCAGTCGTCCGGGCGCCAGTGCTCCGTCCGCGAGTGGCCGGTTTCGCTGCCGACGCCCCGCTCGCCTCCGACTTGCGTGGTGCGGTGCGCGACGGTGGCGCAGAATCCGCGTCCGCGACCGCCCCCTCCTCGTCCTTTTCGTTGCGGGCCTTGTTGCCCCCGCGCTTGGCGGGTCGTCCTTCGAGGCTGCGCTTGAGCAACGCCATCAGGTCGACGACCTCGGCCCCGGCCTCGGCCGGCTCCTTCGCCGGCGCTTCGGCGAGGACGTGCGTGCGCCCGGACTCGATCTTCGCTTCGATACGCGCCATCAGGTCGTCACGATAAGTGTCGCGGTACTGTTCGGGCGCCCAGTCCTCGACCATGCCGTCGACGAGGCGCTCGGCCATCTCGAGCTCCCGCGCGGACACGCCGAGCTTCTTCAGGTCCTCGCCGGGCAGCTTCAGTTCGTCCATCGAGCGGATCTCGTCGGCGAAGCGCAGCGTGTTCATCAGCAGCACCGCGCCGACCGGGATTACCGCGGCCAGATACTGGCGGCTGCGGATCACGACCAGCGCGAGCCCGACGCGGGCAGTGCGTCGCAAGGTTTCGCGCAGCAGCGCATAGCCTTTCTCGCCACGGCGCCCGGGTTCGAGGTAGTACGGCGTGTCGAAGTAGTAAGGCGGGATGTCGTCCTGCGACACGAAGCCGATGATCTCGACCGTCTGCGTCGCTTCGACGTTCGCCTCGCGGAAGTCCTCGTCGGTGACGACGACATACTGACCGTCCTCGTACTGGTAGCCCTTTACGATGTCCGATGGCGACACTGGCTCACCGGTGCGCTTGTTGATGCGCTGGTAGCCGACCGGCGCGAAATCGCGGCGGTCGAGCAGATCGAGATCGAGCCGGTTCGCAGTACTCGCGGGGTACAGCGAGATGGGAACGTGGACGAGGCCGAAGGCGATCGCGCCTTTCCAGACGACTCTGGGCATAGTGCTCTCCTGCGTCGGGGCATGCCACGGCCCCGGTGATCCGAGCGGGTGCGCACGCAGCGCTGCAATCGGTATTCCCGGCTACTGCTCCCGGCGCAGCCGATACCCTACGCCGCTGACGGTCTCGATGCCGTCCGCGCGCGCACCCAGTTTGTGCCTGAGCGCGTGGACGATGGTATCGACGACGTTGCTCCCGCCTTCGTAGCGCGTGCCCCATACCTCGCGCAACAGCTCGCTGCGCGAGACGGCCTTCCCCTCGTGCCCGGCCAGATACGCCATCACCCCGAATTCGAGCGGCGTGAGCGCGACGCGTCGCGCACCGACCACGAGTTCGCGCGCCTCGACGTCGAGCAGCGACGGCGTGTGCCGGATGCCGATCTCGTCGGCCGCCAGCCCCGCCAGCCAGCCATCGACCGAAGACGGACCGAAGTCGAGGACCGCGCTGTGATAGCGCTGGCCGTCGAGCAACACAGCGGCATCGGGCAGCACCGTGAAGCCAAGGCGCTCGGCCGCCGCAGCATAGGGCAGCAGATCGCGCACCGTCAGATACACCCGGCGCAGCATCGGGCGCAGCTCCATGTAGGTGCGCTTCAGGTCGAGCCAGGCGGCGGCCTGCACATCGGAGGGCGCCTCGCCTTGCGCGAGACTGAGCCAGCGCCGACACAGCAGCGCCGTCTGGCCCGGCGGCATCGGCGATCGCTCGATGTGACGACCCCAGGCGGCGGTGAGCGGGTCGTCGAGCAGGTCGGCCGGCGCCACCCGCTCGGGGGTGAGCTTGCAGCACAGGCCGATCGCCTGGCCGTGAGGATCGCGCACCACCGAGAAGGCCTGCGGCGCGCGCTGCCACCAGCTCAGCAGGTGGCGCGCCGCCTCGGGCCCCTCGTGGCTTTCGATGATGCGCGCGATCGCCGCGCCATCGGCTCCGCGCGCCGGCTCGACGGCCAGGCGCTGCGTCCCGACGGGAAAGAACGCTTCGCGGACCACCGGATTCTCGATCAGATAGAGCATGTCGGCGGTGTAGCGCCACAGCTCGGCGCGCCCCGCCGAGGCGCTCTCGACACGCAGCTGGTGCCACGCGGCATGCTGGTATCCGAGATAAGCCGCAGGGTCGCGGGCGCGCAACGAACGGGCCACCGCCTCGCGCACCACGTCGTGGACCACCAGCCCTTCGTTGCCGCATTCGACAAACGGCAGACGACGCACGCACTCGAAGGCCTCCCCGGGAGCGAGCTGCGGGAACAGCGCGTCGAGCAGCGAAACCGTGGCGCGGCGCAGCACCGCGGCGCCTTCCAGCACCCGACGCGTCAGCGGATCGCCGACGTCGGCGAGAAACATCCGCGTCAGTGCGTCGAGCGCATGCTCCACCCCCGTCGTCTCAAGCGCGAGGTCCGGGCGCTCGCGGTACGCGCAAGCGGCCAGGTGCAGCGCCAGCGGATGTCCATGCGCGCCGCGGGCGATCCGCCGGGCCGCCTCGGGCGGGACGCCGAAACGACCCAGCAGCGCGCTCGCCGCCTCGTCGGGGAGCGGACCGAGCGGCAGGGTCCGGAACAAGTGCTGCCAGCCCGGCTCGGCCTGCCACGCCGCGAGCGGACGCTCGCGCCCGAACAACAGCACCCGCACGTTGTCGGGCAGCGCAGGAATGAAATTCTGGCGCAACCACGTATCGAGCAGCCGGAACACTTCGCACGTATCGAGGGCAAGCACCACCGGCGCCCCGAGCGCCGCCAGCCGGTCGGCGATGCGCGCGAGCGGCAAGGCGGGATTTCCGCTGCGCTCGCACAGCGCGTGCAGGAACGCCGTCTCGGTCGGCTCGACCGCCCGGCAGTCAAGGCGCAGAACGATTGCGCCCTGCGCCTGCGCCTCGATCGAGAACATTTCGAGGAGACTGCTCTTGCCTATCCCGGCGATGCCGAACACGTGCACCACACGCGGACCTTCGGCGCTCAGCACGCCACGCAGAAACGCCAGCTCGCGCTCGCGACCGAGAAAGCTGCGGGCGGCCCGCTGCACCAGGAGATCGGCGATGCGTTGCGGCATTGTCGGAACCTTTGACGACGCAGTGAAGTATAGGCCCGCAGCGAGCCCGCTTCCGACACGGGCCAATTCTCATGAAATCCTCATCACCGCCTCACCCGCGACGCCGACGCGCCGGCTATAAATAAATCACGCGGCTGAAGGGCCGCGCGAGCAATAGGAGGGCTTGATGATGGCCGCAGAATGGAGACTCAGCGGTGAGTACCTCGAAGCGTGCACCTGCAAGGGCGCGTGTCCCTGCCTGTACCTCGGCACGCCGACCGAAGGCTCGTGCGCGGCGCTCGTGGGCTGGCACATCGAGAGCGGGCACTTCGGTGACATCGTGCTCGACGGGCTCAACGTCGCGGTGGCGCTCAATTCGCCCGGCGACATGGCGCAGGGCAACTGGCAAGTGGTGCTGTACCTGGACGCGGCCGCCGACGGCGCCCAGCGCGACGCGATGGCGCAGATCTTCGGTGGCCAGGCCGGCGGACACCCGGCGCTGATCGCGGGTTTCATCGGCGAAGTGTTGGGGGTCGAGCAGGCGCCGATCCACTTCGATGCGCCGGGGCGCGAGCGGCGCATCACCGTCGGTGGCCATGCCGAAGCGCTCGTCGAGGCGATCGAGGGCCAGGGCGGCGCCGCGGTGACGATCCACAACCATCCGCTGGCGGTCGCGCCCGGCCAGTCGCTGGTGGTAGCCCGGTCGAAGGCCTTGCGCCATCGCGGCCACGGCCTCGATTTCGAGTTGAGCGAGCGAGTCGCCTACTACTCGCCGTTCAGCTACGCGGGCCCGTGACGCGACGCGGAGCGGCGATGAAACCGCATGCGACGGCGCTGCAGCGTGACAGGCTGGTGGTCGGGCTGGGACTCGCGTTGATCACCGTGCTCGCCTGGGCCTACCTCGTCCACATGGCTGCCGGGATGAACGCCGCTGTCCATCCGGCGATGGCGGCGATGGCGTTGCCGGCTCCGCCCGGCTGGGACTGGCACGGGCTCGCGCTGGCCGCGCTGATGTGGATCGTGATGCTCGGCGCGATGATGCTGCCCGCCGCGACACCGATGGTGCTGACTTTTGCGCGCGTCCATCATCAGCGGCAGGACGCCGGCGACGGCGCGCTGGCGCCGACTGCGTTTTTCGTCGCCGGCTATCTCGCAGTGTGGAGCGTCTTCAGCCTCGCGGCGGCCACCGGCCAGATGGCGCTGCACGAAGCGGCCGTCCTGTCGGGGCCGACGGGGCGCCTTGACGCGCTCGCGGGCGGCGTGCTGCTGATCCTGGCAGGGCTCTTCCAGTGGAGCCCGCTAAAGACGATGTGCCTCGAAAAATGCCGCACGCCGCTCGGCTTCCTGCTTGCGGAGTGGCGTGAGGGCACGCGCGGCGCGCTCGTCATGGGCCTGCGCCACGGCGCTTTCTGCATGGGCTGCTGCTGGGCGCTGATGCTGCTGATGTTCGTCGGCGGCGTGATGAATCTGGCGTGGATGGCGGCGCTCGCCGTGTGCATGCTGGCCGAGAAGGTGCTCCCGCACGGCGCGACGGTCGGCCGGATCCTGGGCGCGGCGTTCGGCGCGGCGGGGATATGGATGGTCGGCGGCGTCGCGCTGGCGTAAACGGTTTTACGCTCCGCGGCGCGGATCGAACGCGTCGCGCACGACGTCGGCGAACAGGTTCGCCGACAGCACGAGCACGAACATGAACGCGAACGCCGCGAGCAGCGACCACCACACCATCGGCTCGCGCGCGAGCTCGGCGCGCGCCATGTTGATCATCGTGCCGAAGCTGATCGTTCCCGGATCGACGCCGATGCCGACGTAGGACAGCACCGCCTCGGCGAGCACCAGCCCGGAGAAATCCATCACCAGGGCGATCATCACGATGTGCATGACGTTCGGCATGATGTGGCGGCGCAGGATCGCCGCCGTGCCGACGCCGAACGCGCGCGCGGCATGCACGTAGTCGAGCTCGCGCAGCTTCAGCGTCTCGCCGCGCAGCAGCCGGCACAGGCCGGTCCAGCTGGTGATGCCGAGGATCAGGCACAGCGCCAGCAGCCGCGCGTCGGCGCGCTCGGCAGCGGTCGCGAACCACTGCGGGTTGGTGTCGATGACGACCTGCATCATCAGCACTGCCGCGGCGATCAGCAGCACGCCGGGGATCGCGTTGAGCACCGTGTAGAGGTACTGGATGACGTCATCGACCCAGCCGCCAAGATAGCCCGCCATGATGCCGAGCGCGACCGCGAACGGCAGCATCACGAGCGTCGTCAGCGTGCCGATGATCAGGGCCGTGCGCACGCTCTTCAGCGACAGATAGAGCACGTCCTGGCCGACCTTGTCGGTGCCGAACACGTGGTAGTGCGAGCCGAGTGCGACCGCCGCGCCGGCCACGAGCAGGATCGCGCCGAGCGTGACGAGCGCGGCCCGCCACGCGAGCACGGTTTCGCCACGGACGAGCGCGGCGGCGGCTTCCGTCCAGCCGCGACCGCAACGGCGTGCGAGCGAGGCCGTCACCGCGATCGCGGCGACCAGCCACAGGCCGAGCGCGGCAGCGGCGCCGTTGCCGAGACGTGTGGCGACATCCTGCGCGCGCTCGCTTTCGGGATCGTCCAGATGCGCCGCGCCGTAGGTCAAACGCGGATGAATCCGCGTCTGCCCGCCATCGGGCAGCTCGACGGTTTCGCGTGCGTACAGTTCGCCGGCGAAAGGCGCCGAGTAGGTTTTTTCGAGGCGGGTGCGCAGCGGCGCGAGCAGCGCATCGAGCGCGCTCAGGACTTCGGACGAATAGGCAGCGTCCCGGGAATCCTCACGCGCTTCCCCGCCGCTGACTGCGGCAGGTGGCAGCGACGGGCGGTAGTGCAGGCTGTCGGCGAACCCGATCGCGAGGAACGCGAGCAGGATCGTCGCCGTGGCCATCCCCGTCGCGCGGCTGCCGACCTTGCGCCATGCCGCGCGCAACGGTTGGCTGCGCCGCACATACACGATCGTCACGAGTCCAAGCGCAAGCAGCACGAAAAACAGCGCATCGGTCCACAACAGCACGAAACGAAAATCCATGCGCCTACTCCAGCCTTACGCGCGGATCGACGAGCGTGTAGGAAATGTCGGTCAGCAGCAGGCCGACGATGTACAGCACCGAGCCGATGAACACCATCGCGCGCACGACGGCGAAGTCCTGCGCGTTGATCGCGTCGATCGTGTAGCTGCCAAGGCCGGGAATGCCGAAGAACGACTCGACGATCAGGCTCCCCATGAACAGCAGCGGAATGACGACGACGACGCCGGTGAGAATCGGGATCATCGCGTTCTTCAGCACGTGGCGGAACAGCACGGCCAGTTCCGACAGGCCTTTGGCGCGGGCGGTGCGCACGTAGTCCTTCGAGATTTCCTCGAGGAAGATCGTGCGATACCAGCGCGCGTTCGCGCCGATCCCGGCGACGACGCTGATCAGCACCGGCAGCACGAGGAAGCGCGCCGCGTCGAGCCCCGGCGCGTAGCCCGAGATCGGCACCAGCGCCCACACTTTGGACACCAGCCACTGCCCGCCGATGATGTAGAACAGGCTCGATATCGACATCATCGCGACGCACAGCACGACGCCCCAGAAGTCGAGGTAGCTCGCGCGGAAGAACACCAGCATCAGCGCGAACGACACCGAGACGAACAGCCCGAGGACGAAAGTCGGCAGCGCGATCGCGAGCGACGGGCGCATGCGGTCGCGGATCTCCTGCGCGATGTCGCGGCCGTCGTCGGCGCGGCCGAAATCGAACGCGAACATGCGCAGCGAATTGTCGAAGAAGATCGTGTCGGTCAGCTTCTCCGTGCCGTCCGCATGCGTGTTGACGAACAGCGGCCGGTCGTAGCCGCGCTCGGCTTTCCAGCGTTCGATCGCCTCGGGCGTCACGCGCTTGACGCCCAGATGCATGCGCGCCATGTCGTCCGGCGAATTGACGACGAAGAACAGCGCGAAAGTGATCAGGTTCACGCCGATCAGGATCGGCAGCGCGTACAGCAGGCGGCGGACGATATACGCGAACATCAGGCGGCGCCTCCAACACCGGTCGCGCGTTCGCGCCGGCGGTAATGCAGGAATGCGGGCGCGACGATGACGACGAACAGCAGCGCGACGAGCCCGAGCGGCCACACCACCGGCTGGTTCCACTGCGCGCGCAGCGCCTGCCGGCGTTCGAGGTCGACGCGCTGATACTTCAGCGTGTTGCGGACCATGCTGCCCGGCTTGCGATTCTCGACCCAGCCGTGCTGCAGCGAATAGGCTTTCGGGTGAAAGCCGAAAATCCACGGCGCGTCATGCTGCAGGATCGCGACCATGCGGTCGATGATGTTCTGGCGCTCCGGCCCGTCGGGCATCCCCTTCATCTGCTCGAACAGGCGGTCGTACTCGTCGTTCTGGTAGTTCGCCGCGTTCTGCCCCGACTCCCTGACCTTGGCCTGCGGGCCGTGCAGCAGGAACAGCATGTTCTCCGGGTCGGGATAGTCGGCGTTCCAGCCGAAGAAGAACAGCTGCGCGTTGCCTTCGCGGATCTTGTCCTGGAAGCGGTTGTAGTCGGTCGGGCGGACGACGAACTGCACGCCGAGTTCGCGAAACTGCTTCGCGAGCCAGTCCGAACGCGCCTTGTCGCCGAGCCCGCCCGGCGTCGTGTCGAGGTTGATGATCAGCGGTTCGCCGGTGCGCGCGTCCCGCCCGTCCGGATAGCCGGCTTCGGCGAGCAGCCGCCGTGCGACGTCCTTGCTGCGGCGCACGGCCTTGCCGTCGCGCCATTCATAGACGACCGGGTTGATGCCCGCCTCGCCGTCGCGCGCGCCGAAAATGCCCGGCGGGATCGGGTGCATCGCCGGCACGCCGCGGCCGTTGAGGAAGATCGACACGAACTCCTCCATGTCGAGCGCGATCGAGATCGCCTGGCGGAGTTTACGCGCACGCTCGCGCCCCGCCGCCGTGTCGCCGCCGCCGACGACCGGATCGAGCATGTTGAAGCCGAGGTAGAACACCGACGGCGACACCGAGGTCAGCAGCTCGATGCCGCGCTCGACCATGTCGTCCGACAGCACGACTTCCCCCTGGCTGCTCATATTGACGGCCTGGTCGAAGTTTTCCGACGACACGCCGGAGGCGTCGTAATAGCCCTGCAGGAACTTGTTCCAGTACGGGATTCCTTCGCGTTCGCGCGAGAACACGACCTTGTCGAGGAACGGCATCGGCTTGCCGCAATCGGCCAACAGTCCCGCATCGCGGTCGGCCTGATCGCCTTCGCACGGGTAAGGATCGCCGCGGTAGTTCGGATTCCTGACCAGCACCATGCGCGCGTTCGGGTTGTTCTCCGCGAGCATGAACGGACCGGTGCCGATCGGCCACCAGTCGAGCGTCAGGTTGCGCTCGGCCATGCCCGGCTGACCGAAAAAGCGGTCGGCCTCGGGCGGCACGGGGGCGAAGAAGGGCATCGACAACCAGTACAGGAACTGCGGGTAGGCGCCTTTCAGCGTGATGCGGTAGGTGTGGCGATCGACGACTTCGACGCCCGGCAGCGCGTGCTCGGTGAGATCGATCCAACCCGGGTTGCGCTGTGCCTCGTCGGCGAGGCGCTTTTGCAGCACCTTCAGGCCGGGGATGTACTCGGCCATCAGCTCGAAGATCGGCGAATGCAGCCGCGGGTGCGCGAGGCGCTTGATCTGGTGGACGAAATCGCCCGCTTCGAGCTCGCGCGTGCCGGTGTCGGGGAAATCTCCGAGGCCGCGCCCGCCTTCCAGATCGTCCGGCCCAAGCTCGAGGTAGCGCGGCGTGCCGTCGTCCGCTTTCGCGAAAGCCGGGTGAGGCTGATAGAGAATGCCGGGCGCGATGCGGATCTCGTACTCGCTGCGGTCGACGCGCGCGGCCGGCGCATCGACGGGAAGCTCGCGGCCGCGCGCATCGTAGCGGCGCACGACGGGCAGCTGCGCGGCGCTTCCGGGAATCAGCGTGTAGGGCCGCTTGAGGTAATGGTATTGCAGCGGCGGTTCATAGATCTGGTACAGGAACGCGGCCTCGTCCTCGCTGTACGACTGCACGGGGTCGAGGTGTTTCGGGCGATCGGTGAACGCCGTGTACATGACGTTCTGGTCACGTTCGGCGACCGGATAGGGGTCGTTCCACGCCTGCCCGCACGCGGCGAGCAGGACGCATGACAGCAACAGTAGGCAGGCGCGCGAAAACATGAGGCCGATTCTACCTGCTGCAGCAGCGGCGCCGCGCATGTCGCCCGCGGCGGGGTTCGTCGCCCCGCCAGCCGCCCTCGTAGGCGGGCGAAGCACACGTGCGGCGACGGACCCAGCTATAATCGGGCGCTCAACAAGACGGAGCATTACCAAAAATGGGCTTTCTCGCCGGAAAACGGATTCTGATCACCGGACTGCTCAGCAATCGCTCGATTTCCTACGGCATTGCGAAAGCGATGCACCGTGAAGGCGCCGAGCTCGCTTTCACGTACCAGAACGAGCGCTTTCAGGAACGTGTGGCGAAAATGGCCGCCGAATTCGGTTCCGACCTGATTTTTTCTTGCGACGTGCAGAACGATGCCGAAATCGCCGGCCTGTTCGAACAGCTCGGGCAGAAATGGGACGGCCTGGACGGTCTGGTGCATTCGATCGCGTTCGCTCCGAGCGACGCGCTCGAAGGCGATTTCCTCGACGGGTTCTCGCGCGAGGCGTTCCGCATTTCGCAGGAAGTCAGCGCAGGCAGCTTCCCGCTGCTCGCAAAAGCGGCGCGCCCGATGATGAAAGGGCGCAAGGGCGCGCTGCTGACGATGTCCTATCTCGGCGCAGTGCGCACCATGCCCAACTACAACATCATGGGGCTGGCGAAAGCGAGCCTCGAAGCCTCGGTGCGCTACCTCGCGGTCTGCCTCGGCCCGGAAGGGACGCGGGTCAACGCGATCTCCGCAGGCCCGATCAAGACGCTCGCTGCCTCGGGCATCGGCAACTTCAGCAAGCTGCTGTCGTTCAACGAGCACAACGCCCCGCTGCGCCGCAACGTGACGATCGAGGAAGTCGGCAATGCGGCCGCGTTCCTGTGCTCGGACCTCGCCAGCGGCATGACCGGCGAGATCATGTACGTGGACGGCGGCTTCAACACGACCGCGCTGGGCAACTCCGAACAAAACTGATTGCAGCTTCGCGCAGCAATTGCAGCTTCGCGCAGCAAAAAACCCGGCCAAGATCGCGCCGGGTTTTTTTCGCCGCCGAAACGGCTCTCCTGCCGTTACGGCTGCTGTGCCCGCAGCGCCGCTTCGTTGATTTCGACCTCGTACCGCTCGCGCAGCGACGCGAGGAAAGCGTTGAAATCGCGCTCCGCGATCAGCCGCTGGTACTGCTGCGACACCGCCTGCAGGCGCGGATCGTCCTTTGCGAGTTCCGGTCGCGTCACGCTCTCGACGCGGAATACCGAATACCCGCCTTCCGGCATCGCGACCCCGGCGTATGCCGGCAGCTTGCTCTCCGCGGCACCGAACACCGCATCGATCGCCGCCGGAGCGAGTTCCGGACTTCCCCGGCGCACGACGCGCGCCTCGCTCCACGTCCCGCTCGCCTGCTCACCTTTCGCGAGCGCCGCCAATGCTGCTTCACCGCGGGCGACGGCGAGCTTGCTCGCCTCCTCGGCGCGCAGCTGCTTTTCGATCGACGCCTTGACCTCTTCGAACGGCAGACGCTGCGCGGCTTCGAATTCGCGCACCCGCGCTGACACGAGCGTGCCGCGGGACACCTCGACCGCCTCGACGTTGCGGCCGTTCTTCACCGCTTCGTCCGAAAACAGCGCGTTGACGAGCTTGTCGTTCTTGAAGCCGCCGATCGATCCTTCCTCGGGGGAAATCCAGTCCGTCTGGCGAATCTCGAGGCCCAGCGCCTCAGCGGCGGGCTGCAGGCTGTCCGCCTGCTCGTAGACGAGGTTGGCGAACTGCTCGGCCTCTTCGGCGAAGCGGCGGCTTGCCGCCTGTCGCTTCAGCTCCTCGGCAATCTCGTCGCGGACTTCTTCGAGCGGCCGCGCTTTCGCGGGCTTGATGTCGACGACCTGGATGATGTGAAAACCGAAATCCGACCGGACCACATCGCTGATCTGGCCTTTTTCGAGGCTGAACACCGCGTCCTCGAACGGCTTGACCATCGCCCCGCGGCCGAAGAAACCCAGTTCGCCGCCGCGCGCCGCCGACCCCGGATCCTGCGACTCGGCCTTCGCCAGTTCCGCGAAGCGCTCCGGGTTCGCGCGCACCTGGTCGAGCAGCGCTGCGGCCTTTTCACTTGCCTTCGCAACATCTTCGGCCGGCGCGTCGGCTCCCGCCTCAATCAGGATATGGCGCGCGTTGCGCTCTTCCGGCTGGCCGAAGCGCGCGGCATTCGCCTCGTAGAACTTGCGGATTTCGTCGTCGGACACCGAAACCTGCTTCAGCAGCGCGTTTTCGTCGAACACGAGATAGTCCGCGCGCAGCCGCGCCGGGCGCTCGAAACGCTCGGAGTTCGCATCGTAATATTTCTTCGCCGCATCGTCGGGGAGCTCGACCTGCGCAAGAAAGGCGTCGGGCGAGAATTTCAGTTCGCTGACCTTGCGTTCTTCGAGCTGTGCCTCGAGGAAACGCTGCACGGACGCCTGCGCCGTGAAAGCGGATTGACCGACTGCCAGCGCGACCTGCTGGACGCGCAGATCCTGTCCGAGGCGCGCCTCGAACATCGCCGGCGTCATGCCCTGCGCCCGCACCGCGGCTTCGTAACGTGCGAGCGAGAAACGCCCGTCCTCCTGGAACGCCGGCACCGTCGCGATGACCTGCTGCAGCTGCTGCTGCGTCACGACCAGGCCGTTGTCCGCAGCGTGCATCGCCAGCAGACGCTGGTTGACGAGGTTCTCCACCACCGAGCGGCGCATTGCTTCCGATTCGAGCATCGCCCGATCGACCTGCCCGCCCATCGACTGACGCAGCCGGTCCTGTTGATCCCGCAACGCCTGGCCGAACTCATTCATCGAGATTTTCGACCCGCCCACCGTCGCGACCTCGTTCCCGCCGGGCCCATCGGTGAAGTATGAATCGAGGCCGAAGAATGCGAACGGGACGATCAGCAGCGCCAGGATGACCTGGGCGATGCGCTTGTTGTTGCGGACGGCATCAAACATCATGTTTTTCCGTGGAAACCAGGGGAAGGGCGTTCGGCCTGGGCCGAAAACGCAAAGGCGGCATTATCGCATCGCCGCGGGCGGCAGGCCACCGTGGCGGCCGGCGTCGTGGCCAGCGGTGGCGAAGAGCCGGAACTCCGTGCTTCCCGGAACGGCGCCGGCGGGCGACGAGGAAATTCCGCGGCCCGCCGATACGACAGTGAGGCGTCCTGTCAGCCGGCCTTCGCGAAGACGATGCGCCCGCCTTCGACATCGACGAGCACCTTGTCCTTTGCACCGAACTGCCCTTCCAGAATCGCCTTCGCGAGCGGATTTTCGATGCGCTCCTGGATCGCGCGCTTGAGCGGGCGCGCCCCGAACACCGGATCGAAGCCGGCCGACGCGAGCTCCGCGAGCGCCGCGTCCGACACCTCCATCGCCATGTCCAGCCGCGCCAGCCGCTTGTCGAGGTACTGGAGCTGGATGCGCGCGATGCTCGCGATGTGCTTCTCGTCGAGCGCGTGGAACACGACCACCTCGTCGATGCGGTTGACGAACTCGGGACGGAAGTAGGTCTTGACTTCGGCCATCACGGCGAGCTTGATGACTTGATAATCGTCGCCTGCCATCTGCTGGATCATCTGGCTGCCGAGGTTCGACGTCATGACGATGACGGTGTTCTTGAAGTCGACGGTGCGCCCCTGCCCGTCCGTCATGCGCCCGTCGTCGAGCACCTGCAGCAGCACGTTGAAGACGTCCGGGTGCGCCTTCTCGACCTCGTCGAACAGGATCACCGAGTAGGGTTTCCTGCGCACCTGCTCGGTCAGGTAGCCGCCCTCCTCGTAGCCGACATAGCCCGGCGGGGCGCCGATCAGGCGGGCGACCGAGTGCTTCTCCATGAATTCGCTCATGTCGATGCGGATCAGGTGCTCTTCCGAATCGAACAGGAACTCGGCGAGCGTCTTGCAGAGCTCGGTCTTGCCGACGCCGGTGGGCCCCAGGAACAGGAACGAGCCGTACGGGCGGTTCTCGTCCGAAAGGCCGGCGCGCGAGCGACGGATCGCATCTGCAACGAGCCTCACCGCTTCGTCCTGCCCGACGACGCGCTGGTGCAGCCGCTCTTCCATCTTCAGCAGCTTCTCGCGCTCGCCCTGCATCATTTTGCTGACCGGAATTCCGGTCGCACGCGACACGACTTCGGCGATCTCCTCGGTACCGACCTCGGTGCGCAACAGCTTGAACTTGCGCTCGCCGCTGCCGGCCGATTCCGCCGCCTTCAGCTGCGCCTCGAGCTGCGGCAATTTGCCGTATTGCAGCTCGGCGAGCTTGTCGTACTGGCCTTTCCGCTGCATCTCGGCCATCTGCGTGCGCAGCGCCTCGATCTCTTCCTTGATGTGCTGGCTGCCCTGCACGCTCGCCTTTTCCGAGCGCCAGATCTCGTCGAGGTTCGCGTATTCGCGCTCGAGCTTGTCGATCTCGTCGCGGATCAGCACGAGACGCTTCTGCGACGCCTCGTCGGTTTCCCGCTTCACCGCTTCCTGCTCGATCTTGAGCTGGATCAGGCGACGCTCGAGCTTGTCCATGACTTCCGGCTTCGAGTCGATCTCCATCTTGATTCGCGCCGCGGCCTCGTCGATCAGGTCGATCGCCTTGTCGGGCAGGAACCGGTCGGTGATGTAGCGATGCGACAGCTCGGCGGCGGCGACGATCGCCGGGTCGGTGATGTCGACGCCGTGGTGCAGCTCGTATTTTTCCTGCAGCCCGCGCAGGATCGCGATCGTCGACTCGACGCTCGGCTCGTCCACGAGCACTTTCTGGAAGCGCCGTTCGAGCGCAGCATCCTTTTCGATGTACTTGCGATATTCGTCGAGCGTCGTCGCGCCGATGCAGTGCAGTTCGCCGCGCGCCAGCGCCGGCTTCAGCATGTTGCCGGCGTCGATCGCGCCTTCGGCCTTGCCGGCGCCGACCATCGTGTGCAGCTCGTCGATGAAGACGATGATCCGCCCTTCTTCCTGCGCGATCTCCTTCAGCACGGCTTTCAGCCGTTCCTCGAATTCGCCGCGGTATTTCGCCCCCGCGAGCAGCGCCGCCATGTCGAGCGACAGCACCCGCTTGCCCTTCAGCGTTTCGGGAACTTCGTCATTGACGATACGCTGCGCCAAGCCCTCGACGATCGCTGTCTTGCCGACTCCGGGCTCACCGATCAGCACCGGATTGTTCTTCGTGCGGCGCTGCAGGATCTGGATCGCACGGCGGATCTCGTCGTCGCGACCGATCACCGGGTCGAGTTTGCCTGCCCGGGCGCGCTCGGTGAGGTCGAGACAATACTTGTTGAGCGCTTCGCGCTGGCCTTCGGCATCCTGGCTGCCGACACCGGAACCGCCCCGCACCGCCGTGATCGCCGCTTCGAGCGGCTTGCGCGCCAGGCCGTGCTCTTTCAGCAGGCGCCCGGTCTCGCCCTTGTCCTCGGTGAGCGCGAGCAGAAACATCTCGCTGGCGATGAACTGGTCGCCGCGCTTCTGGGCTTCGCGATCGGCGAGATTCAGGAGATTCGAAAGGTCGCGCCCGATCTGCACTTCGCCGCCGTGCCCTTCGACTTTCGGCAGCCGCGTCAGCGCCTTGTCGAGCGCAGCCTTGAGCGGCGGCACATTGACGCCGGCCCGCTGCAGCAGCGAGACGATGCCCGCATCCTCCTGGCCGAGCATCGCCAGCAGCAGGTGCTGGGGTTCGATGAACTGCTGGTCGTTGCCGACTGCGATGCTCTGAGCATCGGAAAGAGCCTGCTGGAACTTCGTCGTGAGCTTGTCGAAGCGCATGGTGTGCGTTCCTGTTCTGAGTGGATTGCCATCGAAGATGGGGGCACGGACAACAAAGTCAACGGTTCAAAGTCAGCGGTTCGCCGAAACCGGTGACCGCGTCCGGCCAATGCCAGAGGGAAACATGCGGGCGAATGTTGCTGCAGTGCAACGGGTACAGGCAGTGCGGTATTACGCCGATTCCATCCTACTGTAATATATCCGGATGCCGGGGCGAGGGAGCGGCGGCGCACGTACGGCGCCCGCAGCGCTTGGTAGTTCCAGTGTTCAAACTTTGCGCGTGGAGAAAGAATATGGCAACGAAACAGGACCAGATCAACGAGCTTCAGAAGAAAAATCTCGAAGCGGCGGTGCGTCTGGCGCAGATGTCGATCGAAAACTCGCAGCGCATCATGGAACTGCAGGTTGCGGTGGCGAAGAGCCTGTTCGAAGAGGGTGTGGAGAGCGCCAAGGCGCTTTCCAGCGTCAAGGATCCGCAGCAGGCGATCGAACTGCGCACGCAGTACGCCCAGAGCACGACGGAAAAGATGCTGTCGTGCGCACGTGAAATGGCGGAACTGACGAATCGTACCCAGGCCGAAGTCGGAAAGCTCGTCGGCGAGCAACTGTCCACAGGCGGCAAGGAGATGTTCGAGGCGATGCAGAAGATGTTCACCGGCATGCCGATCAACGACCAGAATGCGATGACTGCGCTCCAGACCGCAATGGACACGACGCGCTCGGCCTTCGAGCAGATGACGCGCGCTTCATCCGAAGCGTTCCAGATGTTCACGCAACCGGGTGGCACCAAGCCGAAGAAGTAAGCCCGGTCCGGTTGCAACAACGGCGCCGTGGGCGCCGTTTCTCCGTCGTGCGGTTTTTCCGACGCTTTCCCGGCGCTTCCCGATTCTCCCGCCGCTTGCGGATCGCGCTGCGGCCTTGCTGCGCTCCCGCCGCAAATGCAGCCGCGTCAGCTCTGCGGCGGCGACTCCGACTTCGTCTCCCAGCGCGCCGCTGCGCTGTCGTCGCTATCTCGCGCATCGACCCAATGCGCGCCGTCCGGTGTTTCCTCGAGCTTCCAGAAAGGCGCGCGGGTCTTCAGATAGTCCATGACAAACTCGCATGCCGCGAACGCCTCGCCGCGATGAGCACCGGCGACGCCGACGAAGACGATGCGGTCTCCCGGCTCGAGCCTGCCGTAGCGATGGATCACGCGCACGTCGTCGAGTTGCCAGCGCCGCCGGGCTTCGCCGACGATGTCTTCGAGCGAGCGCTCGGTCATTCCCGGATAGTGCTCGAGCGTCATCGCCGCGACTTCGGCACCGCCGCTGACGTCCCGCACCAGGCCGACGAAGCTCGCCACGGCTCCAACCTGGGGCCGCCCCTGCGACAGCGCGGCAATCTCGGCGCCGACGTCGAAATCTGCTTGCTGGACGCTTACCGACATGTTTCAGCCTCCGGTGACCGGCGGAAAGAAAGCGATCTCGTCGCCGGGGCCGACGGGCTCGCCCGGGCTCGCCATGCGCTGATTGCGGGCGGCGCGCACGTTGCGGCCTTCCGCGAGCGCGTCCCACTCGTTGCCCCGCTCGGCAAGGAAAGCGCGCAGATCACCGATCGTGCCCACCCCGGCGGGCAGCACGAACGATTCTTCGGCACGCCCGACCGCGTCCCTGAGCGACGCGAAATAAAGGATTTTGACGTTCATGATTTCAATATAACAGCTCACCATAAGGCAGAAAGCGGACCGTCACGCCGCGCGGGATCGGCGTGTCGGCCGGCACATCGACGAGGCCATCGGCCCATACGATCGACGACAGCGCTGCAGCGCCCTGGTGAGCATACAGCTCGACGCCTCCGGTGTCGTTGAAGCGCGCACGCAGGAACTCGCGACGGCGATCCGGCCGCGGCCAGTCGAAATCCGCCCGCAACGCCACGGCCCGGGGTTTCAGCGCGCTCGCCCCCTGCGTCGCAAGGATGAAGGGCCGCACCATCATCAGGAAAGTCACGAAGCTCGACACGGGGTTGCCCGGCAGACCGATGAACGCAGCTGCTCCGACGCGCCCGTACGCCAAGGGCTTGCCGGGTTTCATCGCGATCTTCCACAGGTCGAGCGAGCCTTCGGCTTCGACCGCGGGCTTCACGTGATCTTCTTCGCCGACCGAGACGCCGCCGCTCGTGAGGATCAGCTCGTGTCCTTGCGCGGCGTCGCGCAACACTGCGCGCGTCGCCTCAAGACGGTCCGGCACGATGCCAAAATCGGTGACTTCGCAACCGAGCTGCAGCAGCAGCGCGCGCAGCTGGAAGCGGTTGGAGTTATACACGCCGCCCGGGGGAAGCGGTTCGCCCGGCATGACCAGTTCGTCGCCGGTGGAAAACAGCGCGACGCGCATGCGGCGCACGACCGGCAGCTGCGCGATGCCGACCGACGCAGCGAGTCCGAGCTCCTGCGGGCGCAGCCGCGTGCCAGCCGCCAGCACCGTTTCACCGCGGGCGATCTCGCTGCCGGCCAGTCTTACCGCCTCGCCGGCGCGCGGTTGATGATTGATCACCACCGCCTCGCCCTGGTGCTCGCACATCTCCTGCATCACGACGACGTCGGCGCCGGCGGGCAGCGGTGCTCCGGTGAAGATGCGCGCGGCAGTGCCCGGCTGAAGCGGATGGCCGACACTGCCGGCGGGAATTCGCTGCGACACCGCGAGGGACGCCCCGGGCGCCGTGACATCAGCCGCGCGCAGCGCGTAGCCGTCCATCGTCGACGTGTCGAGCGCAGGTACCGAAACCGGCGAATGCAGATCGGCGGCGAGCACCCTGCCCTGCGCGACGAAGGTGTCGGCCATGTCGATCTCGCGGACCGGCTGGGCCTTGCGGATCAGCGTGTCGAGCGCTTCGTCAAAGGAGAGCATGTTGGCGTTCATGATTTACGCGGGTAACCGCGGGTAAGCAAGAATGAATTCGGCAATCGCCGCGCCGTCGTCGAGCGCAAGGGTCGGCAACGGACACTCGATCCCGGCGTTGGTCGCGACTGCGACGACGTGGGGATTGTCGGTCCACAGCGGCGGCTTGCCGTGCGCCGGGCGATGCACTTCGATCTTCGGCACGGCAGCGGCCTTGTAGCCCTCGATCAGCACGACGTCGCACGGCGACAACAGGCGCAGCTGCGCTTCGAGCGTCGGCTCCGCCTCACCGCGAAGCTCGTGCATCAGCACCCAGCGATCGTTCGACAGCATCAGCACCTGGCTGGCTCCCGCCTCGCGGTGGCGAAACGAGTCCTTGCCCGGGCGGTCGAGGTCGAAACCGTGGTGGGCGTGCTTGATGACGGACACCGAAATCCCGCGCGCGGTGAACTGGGGAATGAGCTTTTCGATCAGGGTGGTCTTGCCGCAACCGGACCAGCCGGCGATGCCGAATACGATCATCAGTGGTTCGCTCGATTCAAATGTTGAGGAGCATACAACATGCTCACGATTGTGCGCAGGGAAGCGCCACCACCGCAGCAAACCCGCCGCCGGGCGTGCGGAAATTCGTCGTCTGGCCGCGATACAGCCGCGCAACGAGAAGTTGCACGCGGCCGCGGTACACGTAATTTCGCAGGTCCATCTTCAAGTCGGTCGCGGTGCCACCGACCGACAGGCGCCGCGCGCTCGGCGGCACGAGTCGCTGCGCGATGTAGTCGCCGGCGAGGATTTCGTCGAACACCCTGCGCGTGAGCTTGTCCCCGCGATACGTCGCGCGGCTGCCGAAGCCCGAAGCAGGCTTGAAGAACAGCTCCCGGCGGTCGCGCCACAAGGCTTCGGCGTCTTCCGGCCGGACCAGGCGCGTGGCCGGGATGCCGGCCGCGAGCACCGCGCGCGTTCCGGCCTCGACGCCGATCGCCTGCAGTACCGCGTCGTCGGAGAGCAGCGCGAGATTGCGCTTGTCGGCGTACAGCGCATGGGCGCGCGGGTGCGGCGTGATCACCGCCGCCTGGGCCGCCCACGCCCGGGCGAGCGCCGCGCTTTCCGGCTCGATCAACGCGAAGTCGGTGAGGCGGTTGTAGACGAGATCGACGACGGTTTCGCCAAGCCACAGGCGCCCGTCGGCGAATTCGAGCTCGGCCGGATCGCAGATGTACGCAGCGAGCCCGTGGCGTTCGAACAGGCGCTGGAACAGCACGAATTCGGGCAGCAGGTACTGGGACTGCGGTTCGCGGTCGACGATCACGACGGTGCGCAACACCTGCTCGCCGCGCATCGCGCGCCATTCGCTGCGGAACATGTCGATGAACGCGGCTTCCGGATCGTTCGGCCCGCCTGCGGCGACGGCCGCCTCGAGCGGCGCGACTTCGGCACAGCACGCACGCTGCGCACGGGCCAGCGCAACGTTGAGCAGCGCGCCGCCGGCGTTCGTATTGATTTCGATGAGCTGCGGCCCTTCGGGGCCGAGGTGGAAGTCGTAGCCGAGAAACACGCCCGCTGCCGCAGTCGGCAGCTTCGCGGCGGGCGGCGCGTGGGCGAACGCGAGCGCCTCCCACCCCGGCAGCGCGACCACGCGCTCGACTGCGGCGACGATTTGCGCCATGCGCGCCTGGTGATGCGCAGCGACGAAAGCGACCGAATCGGCAAACAGATGCGGGCGGGTCGAGACGATCATCGACAGCAGCGCACCGTCGCGCGCGTCCCGTTCGAGTTCGCTGCGCAGGCGCTCGTGATCGAGCGACACGCACTGGCAGCCGCGATTGAGGCGTTCGGCGACGTCCAGGCCATCGCCGTCGGACAACGCGCGCAGCAACGGATCCAGTCCGGCGTCGACGGCTGTGCTCATCGGTGTCTCCATCGTATGCCCCACTTTCCGGCTCACGTGCACGGCGGTGGCGGCAGTTGTTCGAGAAACGCGACCGCCTCGGCCTCGATGCGCGTGCGCTGCATCGGCGGCAGGCTGCGCCAGATGACTTTGCCATAGGGCTTGTCGATCATGCGCGGGTCGCAGATGCACAGCACGCCGCGGTCGCGCTCGCTGCGGATCAGGCGGCCGGCGCCCTGCTTCATGTTGATCACCGCGCGCGGCAACTGGTAATGCATGAACGGGTTGCGCCCGCTCTTTTGCAGGTGCTCGACGCGTGCCGCGAGCACCGGATCGTCCGGCGGCGCGAACGGCAGTTTGTCGATTACGACCAGCGACAGCGCATCGCCCGCCACGTCGACCCCTTCCCAGAAGCTCTGGCTCGCGACCAGCACCGCATTGCCGAGACGGCGGAAACGTTCGAGCAGTTCCGTGCGCGAGCCTTCACCCTGCAGCAGCATCGGCAGCTTGTCGCCGGCGCGCTCGAGGCCGTCGGCGAGCAGGCCGTGGACGCGCCGCATCGCGCGCAGCGACGTGCACAGCACGAACGTCCGCCCGCGCGCCGCGCGTATCAGCGGCAGCGCAGTCTTCGCGACGGCTTCGACATAGTCGGGATGGTTCGGATCGGGTAGGCCGGCCGGCGCATACAGCAAGGCCTGCTCGGCGTAATCGAACGGGCTGCCCCACACCTCGGTCAATGGCGGCGGCTCGAGCCACGACAGCCCGAGTTCGTCGCAGTAGTGGCCGAAATCGCGGCCGACGGCGAGTGTCGCCGAAGTGAAAATCCACGCTCGCGGATGACTCTCAAGCTGGCGGCGGAACACCTGCGACACGTGCAGCGGCGTCGCGTTCAGCGCGGCCGACTGGGTGAACACTTCGACCCAGCGGATCAGCTCGGCTGAATCGGGCGTGCGCCAGCGCCCGAGCCGTTGCCGGATTTCGTCGCTGCGCCGCAGGCAGTTCGCGAGGCCTTCCGATCGCTCGGCCTGCGTGCCGAGGATCGCCGCGAAGCGGCCCAGTTCGTCGTCGAGCGCTTTCAGAGCCTCGTCGAATTGCGGCAGCGCGGCGGCCTGCGCCGCCGAGAGCCGCACCGGCTCCGCACCGAAAGCGAGGCGCAGGTCGCGCGCGGCTTTCTCCAGTGCCCGGCTCGCGTCGATCAGTTCGCGGCAGTCGCGCGCCCCGGCGAGGGTTTCGGAGCGCGTGTCGCGCGCGAGTTCGAGCAGCTGCGCGGTCGATACGTTCTCGCCGAAGAACAGGCTCGCGGTTTCCGGCAGCTGGTGCGCTTCGTCGAAAATTACCGCGTTGCACGCCGGCAGCAGCTCGCCCATGCCTTCGTCGCGCAGCATTACGTCGGCGAAGAACAGGTGATGATTGACGACGACGACATCGGCATCCATCGCGGCGCGCCGCGCCGAAAGCACGAAACATTCCTTGACGTTCGGGCATTCCTGGCCGAGACAGTTGTCGCGCGTCGACGTGGCGGCCAGCCACGCCGCCGAGTCTTCGCGCACGTCCGTGCATTCGGCTTTGTCGCCGCTGCGCGTCGTTTTCGCGAAGCGCGCGATCGCGCGCAGGTCGGCCGCATCCTGCGCGGTGAGGAAGCGGCCATCATGCGAATTGCGCTCGAGGTGGTACGGACAGACGTAGTTCGCGCGGCCCTTCAGCAGCGCCACGGTGACCGGCACTTTCAGCGCGGCACGCACCGTCGGCAGATCGCGATTGAAGAGCTGATCCTGCAGCGTCTTGGTGCCGGTCGACACGATCACTTTGCCCCCGGACAGGAGCGCCGGCACCAGATACGCGAATGTCTTGCCGGTGCCGGTGCCGGCTTCGGCGACGAGGACGCGGTTATCCTGCAGGGCTTCGGCGATGCGCCGTGCCATTTCGAGCTGTTGCGGGCGCGGCCGGAACGACGGCACTGCCGTCGCAAGCAATCCATCGGGAGAAAAGGCGGAATCTAGATCTGGCATGGCGCAAAACAGGAGCAGTCGGCAATGCTATCACCTGCGGGCGGCGCACGAGACGGCTTTCGCCCCGGGCTGCCTCACCACGCGCGCGCCGGCGGGGCCGCCGAGCCCGTGATGACGATCGATTGGCGCGACGCGGGCGAAGCGCCACCGACGCCGGGCTGCCCAGCCGGCCGCCTGCGGTCGTGCCGGCTCAGGCGCGATTACGAAAGCGCAGCAGCGTCCAGTATCCGAAAGCGTTCACCGGCAGGGTCTCGGTCAGCTCGAGATGCGTCAGGCCGATGAACGCCTCGAGCGGAAACAGCGGCCGGAACCCGAGCGAACGCGCGAGGGGCGCGAGGCTGCGCTCGATGCGCGACGCGAAACCGTTGCTGCGGGTGAAATGATTGACGACGACGACTTCGCCGCCGGGCCGACAGACCCGCTCGAGCTCCTGCATCATCACCGCCGGATCGGGAACCACCGAGGCGACGTACAGCGCGCTGACCTTGTCGAAGCTCGCATCCGGAAACGACAGCCGCTGCACGTCCATCGCCATCAGCGCGACATTGCGCAGATCATGGCGCTGCACCTGCAGGCTCGCGCGCGCGAGCATGTGGGGAGAAAGGTCGATGCCCGTGACCCGCGCGTAGCGGGGGTAATGACGCAACGACAAGCCCGTGCCGACGCCGACTTCGAGGACTTCCTCGCCCGGCCGGCAGTTCAGCGCCTGCACCAGCCGCCGCCGCCCGGGCTCGAAAACCGGACCGAACAGGATGTCATAGACCGGGGCATAGCGACGGTAGGCGGCAGTAATGGCTTGCTGGTCCATGTCACTCGCGACGGGTCGGATGATCAGCTCATGTTAGCAGCCGCCCGGGGATTGTGCGCGCTCAAGGCTGGAGCGGGACGAGGTGCGAAGCGGGTGCGCGGCACGCGCCCGATGCCCGGTCACTCCGTGCGATGGGCCTCGGCAAGGTAGTCGCGGCTGCGCATTTCCATCAGCCGACTGACCGTGCGGACGAATTCGTGCGCGTTGTGGCCGGTCGTGTACAGCTCAGGCGCCTCGACTTCGGCGCTCATCACGAGCTTGACGCGATGATCGTAGAGGACGTCGACGAGCCACGTGAAACGCCGCGCTTCGGACGCATTCCCGGCGCTCATGCGCGGCACCCCGGAGAGCAGCAAGGTGTGATGCTCGCGGGCGATTTCGAGATAGTCGTTCTGCGACCGCGGCCCGTCGCACAGCGTCGCGAAGTCGAACCAGATGACGCCGGGGGCGCGGCGCACGACCGGCAGCTCGCGGCCGAGCAGGTCGATCGGGCCGGTTTCGCCGTCGCTCGCGGCCAGGCGGCGGAAATCCTCGCGCATCTTGCGCTCGGCCGTGGCGTCGTCGGGCACGAGATAAATCTCGATCTTCTCCAGCGTGCGCAAGCGGTAATCGGTGCCGTGGTCCACCTCGATCACGTCGAAGCGACGCTTGATCATCTCGATCGCCGGCAGGAAATTGATGCGCTGCAGCCCGTTCGGGTAGAGGCCTTCCGGCGGATAGTTCGAGGTCATGACGAAGATCACGCCGCGTGCGAACAGCGCGTCGAGCAGGCGCCCGAGGATCATCGCGTCGGCGATGTCCGAGACGTGGAACTCGTCGAAACACAGCAGCCGCGTCTGGCGCGCGATGCGGTCGGCGACGCGCTGCAGCGGATCGGGCGCGTCGTTGAAATTCTTCAGGTCGTTCTGCACTTCCTGCATGAACGCGTGGAAATGCACGCGGCGCTTGCGCTGGTACGGCACCGCGTCGAAAAAGCAGTCCATCAGGAAGCTCTTGCCACGCCCGACGCCGCCCCAGAAATAGACGCTGCGCGGCAGGCGCGGCCGGGCGAGGAGCTTGCGCAGCGTCCCGCGGCGCGCGACCTTGAACCCGATCAGGTCGGTATAGAGCTGCTGCAGACGCTGCACCGCGGCGCGCTGCTCGGGGTCGGACTTGTAGCCGCGCGCCTTGAGCTGCGCCTCGTACGCATCGAGCATTCCGTGCTGGGCGACTTTGAGAACACGATGGGGCATGGAGGCACTGAAAAAGCGATGTTCGGAAACGAAATCAGGGGTGGCCAGGATATTCCCGCACCACCCCTGTCTTGCGGCAGGCCGACGATCAGAAATGCAACGGCCGCTTGTCCACCGCCAGCGCCGCTTCATGCACGACTTCCGACAGCGTCGGGTGAGCGTGGCAGATGCGCGCGAGGTCTTCCGCAGCGCCGCCGAACTCCATCGCGACGACCGCCTCGGAGATCAGCTCGGACGCGTTGGCGCCGATGATATGCACGCCGAGAATGCGGTCGGTGTTGGCGTCGGCGAGCATCTTGACGAAGCCGGTCGGGTCGCCGGAACCCAGCGCGCGCCCGTTCGCCATGAACGGGATCTTTCCGGCACGGTAGGCAACGCCTTCGGCCTTGAGCTGCTGCTCGCTCTTGCCGACCCACGCGATCTCGGGCGACGTGTAGATGACGCCGGGGACGGTGTCCAGATTCGCGTGACCGGCCTGTCCGGCGATGATCTCGGCGACCATCACCGCCTCTTCCATCGCCTTGTGCGCGAGCATCGGGCCGCGCACGACATCGCCGACCGCGTAGACATTCGGCAGGTTCGTGCGGCAGTGCCCGTCGACGACGATCTGGCCACGATCACTGACGTCCAGCCCGACCGTGCTCGCGTTCAGCCCGTCGGTGTTCGGCACGCGGCCGACCGAGACGATCAGCCGGTCGCATTCGAGCGTCGCTTCCTTGCCGTCCTTGCCGGTGTAGGCGATCGACACGCCATCGGCGCCGACCTTGGTTTCGCCGATCGTCACGCCGGTCCGGATATCGAGCCCCTGCTTCGTGAAGACTTTCAGCGCTTCCTTCGCGACGTCGATATCGGCGAACGACATGAAGTCCGGCAGCGCTTCCAGGACAGTCACTTCCGCGCCGAGGCGGCGCCACACCGAGCCCATCTCGAGGCCGATGACGCCGGCACCGATGACGCCGAGCTTGTTCGGCACCGAGTCGAAGTCCAGCGCCCCGACGTTGTCGCAGACGATCCTGTTGTCCACCGGAATGCCCGGCAGGTGACGCGGCTTCGAGCCGGTCGCGATGACGACATGCTTGGCCTCAATGGTTTCCGCACCAACCCTGACGACATATCCTGCCGGCCCGTTGCCTTCGAAGCTGCCGTGTCCGGCGAGGAAAGTGACCTTGTTCTTCTTGAACAGGCCTTTGATGCCGCTGGTGAGCTGGTCGACGACCTTGTTCTTGCGGCCGATCATCACCGGCACGTCGATGCTCACCTTGCCCTCGACCCTGATGCCCTGGGTCGGAAACGCGTGCTCGGCTTCCTCGAACAGGTGCGAGGTGTGCAGCAGCGCCTTCGACGGAATGCAGCCGACGTTCAGGCAGGTGCCGCCGAGGCGCGGTTCGCCTTTCGGATCGGCATAGGGATTGGACTCCGCGCACGCGGTCTTGAAGCCCAGTTGTGCAGCGCGAATCGCTGCGACGTATCCGCCCGGTCCGCCACCGATGACGAGAACGTCGAATTGCTTGTCAGCCATTATTCACTCCGGATAAATGGAACAGCATGACGGACCGGCACGACGGCTTCGCCGTGCCGGTCCGTCACGCAGCCGGTCAATCACACGTCGAGGATCAGGCGCGCGGGATCTTCCAGCGCTTCCTTCATCGCCACCAGGCCGAGCACCGCTTCGCGACCGTCGATGATGCGGTGGTCGTACGACAGCGCGAGGTAGTTGATCGGGCGGATGACGATCTGGCCGTTCTCGACGACCGGACGGTCCTTGGTGGCGTGAATGCCGAGGATCGCGGACTGAGGCGGGTTGATGATTGGCGTCGACAGCATCGACCCGAACACGCCGCCGTTCGAGATCGAGAACGTGCCGCCGGTGAGCTCTTCGAGCGACAGCTTGCCATCCTTCGCCTTTTGGCCGAATTCGGCGATCTTCTTCTCGATGTCGGCGATTGACATCTGGTCGGCGTCGCGCAGGATCGGCACGACGAGACCGCGCGGGCTGCCGACGGCGATGCCGATGTCGATGTAGCCGTGGTAGACGATGTCGCTGCCATCGACCGACGCGTTGATGATCGGGTAACGCTTAAGCGCGGTCACCGCGGCCTTGACGAAGAAGCCCATGAAGCCCAGGCGCACGCCGTACGCCTTCTCGAACTTCTCGCCGTACTGCTTGCGCAGTGCCATCACCGGCGCCATGTTGACTTCGTTGAACGTCGTCAGGATCGCGTTTTCATTCTTCGACTGGATCAGGCGCTCGGCGATGCGCGCGCGCAGGCGCGTCATCGGCACCCGCTCTTCGGCCCGGTCGCCTCCCTGCACGGGCGCTGCTGCGACGGGCGCAGCGGCGCGCGGCTGGGCGGCAACTGCGTCTTCCTTCGTCACGCGACCGCCGCGGCCCGTGCCGGAAACGTCGCCGGCAGCAACGCCCTTCTCTTCGAGGATCTTGCGCGCGGCCGGGCTAGGCGCTCCGCCGCTGGCCATCGCCAACGCCGGGGCCGGCGCGGCAACCGCCTGCACCGCTTCGACACGCTTGGCTCCAGCCGGCGCTTTCGCTTCGGTGTCGATCTGGGCGATCAGGTCGCCGCTGCCGACGTTCTCGCCGTCGGCCTTGACGATCTTTACCAGCACGCCGTCGGCCGGCGCCGGGGTTTCCAGCACGACCTTGTCGGTTTCGATATCGATGAGGTTCTCATCGCGCGACACCGCGTCGCCTTCCTTCTTGTGCCACGACACCAGCGTGGCCTCGGATACGGATTCCGACAGTTGCGGCACTTTCACTTCAATCAACATGAATTTCTCTCCCCGTGTTGTCCGGTATTGTTCGGCGTTATGAGTTGAATCAGTCCTGAAGCGGGCCGAAGGCGTTCTCGATGACCGCTTTTTGCTGTGCGTTGTGCTTCGCGTAGTAGCCGACCGCGGGCGATGCAGCCGCCGGACGCGACACCAGCAGAAGCTTGCGCTTCGGTCCGAGCACATTGACGAGGTGCTGGCGCGATGCGAGCCAGTACCACGCGCCCTGGTTGCGCGGCTCCTCCTGTGCCCAGACGACTTCCCGCGCGTTCGGGAACTGGTCGACGGCGGCGCCGAACGCAGCGGCCGGGAACGGATAGAGCTGCTCGATGCGCACCAGCGCGGTGTCCTTGATCGCGTTCTCGCGGCGATAGGCGAGCAGTTCGTAGTAAAGCTTGCCCTGGCACAGCACCACTCGCTTGACTTTCTTCGGATCGAGCGCTTCGGTCTCGCCGATGACGGTGCGGAACTGGCCGCCTTCGAGTTCGGCCAGCGTCGAAGTCGCTTCCTTGTGGCGCAGCAGCGATTTCGGCGTGATGATCACGAGCGGCTTCCTGACCTTGCGCAGCATCTGCCGGCGCAGCAGGTGGAAGATCTGCGCAGGAGTCGTCGGCACGCAGATCTGCCAGTTGTTCTCGGCGGCGTTGTTCATGAAGCGCTCGATCCGCGCCGACGAGTGCTCCGGGCCCTGGCCTTCGTAGCCGTGCGGCAGCATCAGCGTCAGCCCGCACAGGCGGCCCCACTTCGCTTCGCCCGAGCAGATGAACTGGTCGAGCACGACCTGGGCGCCGTTGACGAAGTCGCCGAACTGGGCTTCCCAGACGACAAGCTCGTTCGGCTCGGCAGTGGCGTAGCCGTATTCGAACGCGAGGACCGCCTCTTCCGAGAGCACCGAATCGAAGATCTGCAGCGTCGCCTGGCCGTCCTGGATATGCTTCAGCGGCACGTAAGTGCCCTGGTCCCAGCGCTCGCGCTTCTGGTCGTGCAGCACGGCGTGGCGGTGGAAGAAAGTGCCGCGGCCGACGTCCTCGCCGGAGATGCGCACGCCGAACCCTTGCGCGAGCAGGCTCGCGTAGGCGAGGTTCTCGCCCATGCCCCAGTCGAGCGGCAGGTCGCCCTGGCCCATCGCGATGCGGTCTTCGAGGATCTTCCTGACCCGCGGGTGCAGGCTGAAGTCTTCGGGCAGCGTCGTCAGGCGCTCGGACAGGCGCTTGAGTTCGGTCAGCGGGATCGCGGTGTCGGCTTCATCGGTGTAGGGCTGGCCGATGTAGGGCGTCCAGTCGACGGCGTACTGGCGGTTATGGCCGGACAGCACCGGGTTGTACAGCAACTGGCCCTTGTCCAGATGCTCGCGGAAGTCCTTGATCATCTTTTCCGGCTCGTCCGGCGCGCACGTGCCTTCGGTCACCAGCCGGTCGGCGTACAGCTTGCGCGTGCCCGGGTGGCTGGCGATCTTGCGGTACATCAGCGGCTGCGTGACCATCGGCTCGTCCTGCTCGTTGTGGCCGAGCTTGCGGTAGCAGACGATATCGACCACGACGTCCTTCTTGAACTCCTGGCGGAACTCGACGGCCATCGCGGTGGCGAACGCGACCGCTTCGGGGTCGTCGCCGTTCACGTGGAAGATCGGCGCTTCGACCATCTTGAAGATGTCGGTGCAGTACAGCGAGGAGCGGTAGTCGCGCGGGTCGGAGGTCGTGAAGCCGATCTGGTTGTTCACGACGATATGCACCGTGCCGCCGGTGCCATAGCCGCGCGTCTGCGAGAAGTTCAGCATCTCCTGGTTGACGCCTTGGCCCGCGACTGCGGCGTCGCCGTGGATCAGCACCGGGATGACCTGGCCCTTGGTCTCGTCGTTGCGGCGCACTTGGCGCGCATACACCGAGCCTTCGACGACCGGGTTGATGATCTCGAGGTGCGACGGGTTGAACGACAGCGTCAGATGCACCGGGCCGCCCGGGCTCATAACGTCCGACGAGAAGCCGAGGTGATACTTGACGTCGCCGGCGGTGAGGTCGGCCGCGGCCTTGCCTTCGAATTCGGCGAACAACATCGACGGCGACTTGCCCAGCGTATTGACGAGCACGTTCAGCCGCCCGCGGTGCGCCATGCCGATGACGATCTCCTGCGCGCCGAGCGTGCCGCCGACGCGGATCAGCTCGTCCATCGCGACGATCGTCGATTCGCCCCCTTCGAGCGAGAAGCGCTTCTGGCCGACGTATTTCGTGTGCAGGAACTTTTCCAGCGTCTCGGCGGCGGTGGTGCGCTCGAGGATGCGTTTTTTCATCTCGACGGAGAAGCGCGGTGTGCCGCGGACGCTCTCGAGACGGCTCTGGATCCAGCGCTTCTGACCGGTATCCGAGATGTGCATGTATTCGGAACCGATCGAGCCGCAGTAGGTTTGCCGCAGCGCTTCGAGGATTTCGCGCAGCGTCGCGTGATCGGCAGAAAAACCGTGGAACGACCCGACGTTGAAACTCTGGTTGAGGTCGCCTTCGGTGAAGCCGTAGAACGACGGTTCGAGTTCGGCGAGTTGCGGCCGCTCGGTGCGCTTGAGGGGGTCGAGATTCGCCCAGCGATTGCCGAGGAAGCGATAGGCGTTGATCAGCTGCAACGTGCTGACCTGGCGACGATCGTCGCCGCCCGCGGTCACCGTGCGCACCGGGCCGCGCTTGGCGAGTTCGGTGAATGCGGCGATGACCGGGCCATGCGCGACGTCGCGCACCGCGGCGCCGGCCTGCGCCTGGAGGGCGTCGAAATAGCCGCGCCAGGCTTCCGGCACCGCAGCCGGGTCGGCGAGGTAATTCTCGTAGAGCTCTTCGATGAATGGCGCATTCGCGCCGAACAGGTACGAAGTCGATCGGAGCTGCTTCATCATGTTGATTGCCACCTGTGTCTTGTTATCGCTGCAATCGGCGAATTGCTCCGGAGGCCCCGAAAAAAACGGGATGGCCACACCGTGCCATCCCGTCGAGGTCGTGGTCGGACTGGTTCGCCGCCTCTCCCTGTTCGTCTCTTACGGACGTTGTGCGAGCGCCGGTACGTCGCGCCGCGCTGCGCCGATGTACAACTGGCGCGGACGACCGATCTTGTATTCCGGATCGGTGATCATCTCTTCCCACTGCGTGATCCAGCCGACGGTTCGCGCCAGCGCGAAGATGCAGGTGAACATCGACGTCGGGATGCCCAGCGCCTTCTGCACGATGCCGGAGTAGAAGTCGACGTTCGGATAGAGCTTCTTCTCGACGAAATACTGGTCTTCCAGCGCGATCTTCTCGAGTTCCATCGCCAGCTTGAAGAGGCGGTCGTTCTCGAGGCCCAGCTCGCCGAGGACGTCGTAGCAGACCTGGCGCATCAGCTTCGCGCGCGGGTCGAAGTTCTTGTAGACGCGGTGGCCGAAGCCCATCAGCTTGAAGCTGTCGTTCTTGTCCTTCGCCCGCGCGATGTACTCGCCGACGCGCGACACGTCGCCGATTTCCTCGAGCATGTTCAGGCACGCTTCGTTCGCACCGCCATGCGCCGGGCCCCACAGGCAGGCGATGCCGGCGGAGATGCACGCGAACGGGTTCGCGCCCGACGAACCGGCCAGACGCACCGTCGAGGTCGAGGCGTTCTGCTCGTGATCGGCGTGCAGCGTGAAGATCGTGTCGAGCGCGCGCACCAGCACCGGATTCGGCTTGTACTCCTCGCACGGCGTGCCGAACATCATGTGCATGAAGTTCGCCGTGTAGTCGAGCTCGTTCCTCGGATACATGAACGGCTGGCCCATGTTGTACTTGTAGGCCATCGCGACGATCGTCGGCAGCTTCGCGATCAGGCGGTTGATCGAGATGTTGCGGTGCTCGGAGTCGGAGAAATCCATCGCTTCGTGATAGAAGGCCGACAGTGCGCCGACGACGCCGACCATCACCGCCATCGGATGCGCGTCACGACGGAAGCCGGTGTAGAACTTCGTCATCTGGTCGTGCAGCATCGTGTGGTTCTTGATGGTGTTCTCGAACTCCACTTTCTGCGTCCCGTTCGGGAGCTCGCCGTTCTTCAGCAGATAGGCGACTTCGAGGAAGTTGCACTTGTCGGCCAACTGCTCGATGGGATAACCGCGATAGAGCAGTTCACCCTTGTCGCCGTCGATGAACGTAATCGTGGACTTGCAGCTCGCGGTCGACAGGAAGCCCGAGTCGTAAGTGAAGAAACCGGTCTTGGCCCCCAGCGTGCGGATATCGATGACATCATTGCCATGGGTGCCGGTCATTACCGGGAATTCGACGGTCTTGCCATCGACGGTTAGCGTTGCAGTGCGTTCAGTGCTCATAGGTCATCCCTTTTGCTTGCCGGTAGTAACTACTAGCTCCCTGTAACGAACGTCCTGCTGGTCATTGCTGACGCAACAGGCCGATCATCTCCTTCCACCGGTCGTTCCCGCAGGGCTCGCTGCCGTTGACCATGGCCCAAAGCTCATGGTCCTCGCAGCGCAGCAAGTCCTCCAGATCCGCCAGTTGACCGTCCGTGAGACGGTCGAAATCCCTTTCCAGAAAGCGTGCGAAGACAAGGTCGAGCTCGAGAAAAGCCCGACGGCATTGCCAGCGCAAGCGTCCCCGGTTGATGCTCATACCGCCCGGCTGACCATCATGTCCTTGATCTTGCCGATCGCGCGCGTCGGATTGAGACTCTTCGGACAGACGTCGACGCAGTTCATGATGCTGTGGCAGCGGAACAGGCGGTACGGGTCCTCGAGGTTGTCGAGACGTTCGGTCGTCGCCTCGTCGCGCGTGTCGGCGAGGAAACGATACGCCGCCAACAGGCCCGCGGGGCCGACGAACTTGTCCGGGTTCCACCAGAACGACGGGCACGACGTCGAGCAGCATGCGCACAGGATGCATTCGTAGAGCCCGTTCAGCTCTTCGCGCTCTTCCGGCGACTGCAGGCGCTCGCGATCGGGGAGCGGATTGTCGTTGATCAGGTACGGCTTGATCGAGTGATACTGCTTGAAGAACTGGGTCATGTCGACGATCAGGTCGCGGATCACCGGCAGGCCCGGCAGCGGGCGCAGCACGATCGGCTGCGGCAGGCCATCGATGTCGGTCAGGCACGCCAGGCCGTTCTTGCCGTTGATGTTCATCGCGTCCGAACCGCACACCCCTTCGCGGCACGAGCGGCGGAACGACAGGGTGTCGTCCTTCGACTTCAGGCGAACGAGCGCGTCCAGCAGCTTCTTGTCGGACGGTTCGAGTTCGAGGGTGTAATCCTGCATGTACGGCTTGTCGTCCTTGTCCGGATCGTAGCGGTACATCTTCAGTTTGACGGTACGCTTGCTCATTTCAGTCATTCTCCCGCGCTCAGTAGGTGCGTTTCGCGAGTGCGATCGGCTCGACATCCTGCGACAGCGGCTTCATCGTCACCGGCTTGTAGTCGAGCCGATTGCCTTCGCTGTACCACAGGGTGTGCCTGAGCCACTGGTTGTCGTTGCGGCCGTTCGGGAATTCCGCCGTGTCGGGTGCGTCATCCCGCACATGTGCGCCGCGCGATTCCTTGCGCGCCTCGGCCGAAACCATCGTGGCCTTGGCGACTTCGATCAGGTTGTCGAGCTCCAGCGCTTCGGTGCGCGCGGTATTCCACACTTTCGACTTGTCCTTGATCTCGGTGCGCTTGGCACGTTCGGCAACTTCCTTGATCCTCGCGACACCTTCCTTCAGCAGGTTGTCGAAGCGGAACACGCCGGCGTGCTTCTGCATCGTGCGGCGCATCTCGAGGCCGACTTCGAACACGCTCTCGCCGTTCTTCTGTCCTTCGAGACGGGCGAGCCGCGCCAGCGACACGTCGGCAGCGTCCGCGGGCAGCGGCTTGAGGCTCAGCTGGCCGCTCTGGAAGTCCTCGACGACCGACTCGCCGGCCGACTTGCCGAACACCAGCAGGTCGAGCAGCGAGTTCGTGCCGAGCCGGTTCGCGCCATGCACCGAAGCGCACGCGCATTCGCCGGCAGCGTAGAAACCCGAGATCGGCGAGTTCGGGTTGCCGTCCTTCGGCGCCACGACCTGGCCCTTGAAGTTCGTCGGGATGCCGCCCATCTGGTAATGCGCAGTCGGCACGACCGGGATCGGCGCCTTGATCGGGTCGACGCCCGCGAACTGGATGGAGATCTCGCGGATGCCCGGCAGCCGCTTCATGATGGTTTCCGGCGACAGGTGCGTGATGTCGAGCAGCACGTGATCCTTGTCCGGACCGCAGCCGCGACCTTCGTTGATCTCGGTGACCATCGAGCGCGACACGACGTCGCGCGACGCGAGATCCTTCAGGTTCGGCGCATAGCGCTCCATGAAGCGCTCGCCGGACGCATTGCGCAGGATGCCGCCTTCGCCGCGCACGCCCTCGGTGATCAGCACGCCCGCGCCGAACACGCCGGTCGGGTGGAACTGCCAGAATTCCATGTCCTCGAGCGGAACACCGGCGCGCGCCGCCATGCCGAGGCCGTCACCGGTGTTGATGAACGCGTTCGTCGAGCTGTGGAAAATGCGTCCCGCGCCGCCGGTCGCGAAAATCGTCGCCTTCGCGTGAAAGACGCAGACTTCGCCGGTTTCCATTTCGATTGCGGTGACGCCGAGCACGTCGCCGTCGGCGTCACGGATCAGGTCGAGCGCCATCCATTCGACGAAGAACTGCGTGTTCGCGCGCACGTTGCGCTGGTACAGCGCGTGCAGCATCGCATGGCCGGTACGGTCGGCTGCGGCACAGGAGCGCGACACCGGCGCCTGGCCGTAATTCTGCGAGTGGCCGCCGAACGGGCGCTGGTAAATCTTGCCGTTGTCGGTGCGGTCGAACGGCATGCCGTAGTGTTCGAGTTCGACGACGACCTCGTTCGCCTTGCGGCACATGAATTCGATTGCATCCTGGTCGCCCAGCCAGTCCGACCCCTTGACGGTGTCGTACATGTGCCAGTGCCAGTTGTCCTCGGTAGTGTTGCCAAGCGAGGCGGCGACGCCGCCCTGAGCTGCGACGGTGTGCGAGCGCGTCGGGAACACCTTGGTCAGCACGGCGGTTTTCATTCCGGACTCGGAAAGTTGCAGGGCGGCACGCAGCCCCGCTCCACCGGCACCCACGATGACCGCGTCAAAAGTACGCTTTGCGACGTTCACGCTCACAGCCTCCAAAGAATCTGGGCAGCCCATCCGGCATAGCCGACGAGCACGAAGATCGTTACCACATGCAGGACCAGGCGGACGCCGGCCGGGTTGATGTAGTCCATGAAAATGTCCCGCACACCAATCCATGCGTGGTAGAACAAGGCGAGGAAGAACAGGAACGTGAAGAAGCGCATCACGCCGCCGCGGAACAGGCCGGACCACGCTTCATAGCTCATTTCGGGCAAGCTGAGCGCGGCAATCGCGAACAGGATCGTGAAGATCACCATGAACACGGCCGTGGCACGTTGCGCGATCCAGTCGCGCAGGCCGTAGTGAGCGCCGACAACGATACGCTTTACCATAGCTTCACCCCGACGATGATGGTCAGCGCGATGCTCACGATCAGCACGATGCGCGAGCTGCTGCGGGCGGACTTGAGGTCGGTCCCCTTGTGCAGGTCGAGCAGCAGGAAACGGATGCCGGCGCAAAAGTGGTGCAGGTACGCCCACAGCAGGCCGAGCAGCAGCAGCTTCGCGAGCGGGTTCGCCACCACACTCTTGTATGTTTCAAAGGACTCCGGCGAGCCCAGGCTGCGGTCGAACAGGAACAGCAGGAACGGCAGCATCAGGAACAGTCCTGCTCCGCTCACCCGATGAAGAATCGAGACGAAACCCGGCAGCGGGAGCCGGATCTCGTGCAGGGCCAGGAATTTCGGCCGCTGCTTGCGCACTATGGCTTCTGACATATTGTTTTACCCCTCGATGAGCGACGGTTTCCCGACGCGGTTCTCCCAGATTGCAAGGAGCCGGGATTATATACGCGGAACATGCTCCGCCCGATCCCGCCCCGGTCAGTTCAGTTCATTCAGATAAAAATGCTCCGCGGTCGAATAAAGCCCGCGCCGCCACTCGACCGGCCGGTCCCCGTACGTGTAGGTGACCCGTTCGACCGACAACAGCGGAGTTCCTTCCGGCACTTTCAGCGCCTCGCTCGTCGAGCGGTCTGCGGCCACGGCTCGCAGGCGTTCCTGCGCACGGATCATGCGCAAGCCGAAACGGGTTTCGAACAGACTGTAGAGCGAGCCGTTCCAGCTCTGCAGCACTTCCAGCGTGAGCCCCGGAAACACTTCGCCGGGCAGGTAGATCTCGTCGATGACGACGGGCTTGGCGGCGAATTTCAGCAAGCGCCGGACGATGATGATCGGATCGCCGAGCTCGATGCCCAGCATGCGTGACGCTTCCTGCCCGGCCTTCGCCCGCCAGCAGTCCATCGGCACGCTCTGCGGTGGCGCCAGATCGCCATCCATCGGCACGAGCCGCAGGAAGCGGAACAAAGCCCGCGGATCGTTATGGGACGCCACGAAAGTGCCTTTGCCCTGCTTGCGGATCAGCAGATTGTCGGCCGCCATTTCATCGATGGCCTTGCGCACCGTGCCTTGCGAAACGCTGAAGCGGGCAGCAAGTTCCTGCTCGCTCGGAATCACCTGACCGGGACGCCACTCGCCAGATTCGAGGGCCTGCAGGATGAGGCTCTTGATCTGCCGGTAAAGCGGACTGAATGTGGGGGATTCCTGTGCCATTCGCGCATTTCATCATAAAAGTTTTCCAGCGTCCATCATCTGTCTCGTGTCTTATATAAGACACGAGAGGTGAATTGACAGCGGCGGTACTTGCTTCTAACATCTTTCGGCCCCGGCGGCTGGCTTTACCAGGCACCCGAGTCGAACGCTGAACTGAAATCGCGGGCGACAGACCAATCATTCTCACTGTCTTCAATTCGCTTTAGAGGGAGTACTCACATGAGCAAAGCCCCCGTGCGCGTCGCCGTCACCGGCGCCGCCGGCCAGATCGGCTACAGCCTGCTGTTCCGCATTGCCAGCGGCGAGATGCTGGGCAAAGACCAGCCCGTGATCCTGCAACTGCTCGATCTTCCCCAGGCCCAGAAGGCGGTCAAGGGCGTGATGATGGAACTCGAGGACTGCGCGTTCCCGCTGCTCGCCGGGATGGTCGCCACCGACGACCCGAACGTCGCGTTCAAGGATGCGGACTACTGCCTGCTCGTCGGCGCCCGCCCGCGCGGCCCCGGCATGGAACGTGCCGACCTGCTGACCGCCAACGGCGCGATCTTCACCGTGCAGGGCAAGGCGATCGCCGAGAACGCGAACGAGAACGTCAAGGTGCTGGTCGTCGGCAACCCGTGCAACACCAACGCCTACATCGCCGGCGCCGCTGCGCGGAAAGTCGGTCGCACGAACCCGAACAACTACCACGGCATGCTGCGCCTGGATCACAACCGCGCGCTGTCGCAACTCGCGGCGAAGACCGACCGGCCGGTGTCGAGCCTGAAGAAGATGGTCGTGTGGGGCAACCACTCGCCGACGATGTACGCCGACTACCGTTTCTGCACGTCCAACGGCGACTCCGTCAAGGCGCTGGTGAACGATCACGCGTGGAACAACGACGTGTTCCTGCCGACCGTCGGCAAGCGCGGCGCCGCGATCATCGACGCCCGCGGGCTGTCGTCGGCCGCCTCCGCCGCGAACGCGGCGATCGACCACATGCGCGATTGGGCCCTCGGCTCGGATGACTGGGTGACGATGGGCGTGCCGTCCGACGGCTCCTACGGCATTCCGGCCGGTGTCGTGTTCGGTTTCCCGTGCGAGTGCAAGAACGGCGACTTCAAGATCATCCAGGGGCTGGAGATCGACGAATATTCGCGCGAAAAGATCAACAAGACTCTCGGCGAACTGGAAGACGAGCGCGCGGCAGTCGCCGACATGCTCAAGTAACCGTTTCCGCTTCCTTGCGAGAAAATGCCGCGGGCCAATGCCGCGGCATTTTTTTGATGGTGGAAAGCGGCGGTTCCTTGGAGAATCGAGCCCTTTCCCTTTCCCCACCCACGGAGATGTGCGATGCGACACCCTGCTGACGTCCTGTTCGCCGGCGAAAAGCCGTTTCCGGTCCTCGCCGCAGTCGATCATTACGCCGGCTCGGAAAAACTGATGAGGAAGGCGCTGGCGCTTCAGCACGAGTTGGGTCCGGTGTTCGATCTGACCTGCGATTGCGAAGACGGCGCGCGTACCGGCGCCGAAGCCGAGCACGCCGAAATGGTCGCCGATATCGTGATGTGCGGCGACAATCGCGACGGCCGCGTCGGCGCGAGAATCCATGACGTCACGCATCCTCACTGGCAGCGCGATCTCGAAATCCTCATCGCCAGGGCAGGCGGCCGGCTCGCGTTCATCACATTGCCGAAAGCGCGCTCCGCGGCCGATGCGCGCCACCAGATCGAAACCCTCCGCCGGCTCGAAGCCGCTGCCCGCACCGGACGGGAAATTCCGGTCCATGTCCTGATCGAGACGCACGGCGCGCTGCGCGAAGCGTGGGATATTGCGGCGCTGCCCGGCGTCGAATCGCTCGACTTCGGCCTGATGGATTTCGTTTCCGGCCACCACGGCGCGATTCCCGGCGCGGCAATGAAAAGTCCGGGCCAATTCACGCATCCGCTCGTCGTCCGCGCGAAAGTCGAAATCGCCGCCGCGGCCCTCGCCAACGGCGTCGTTCCATCACATAACGTGACGACCGAACTCAAGGATCTGGAACTCATCCGCCACGACGCCGAACGGGCGCGACGCGAATTCGGATACCTGCGGATGTGGAGCATTCACCCGAATCAGATTCTTCCGATCATCGAAGCGATGCGCCCAGACTTTTCCGAAGTCGAAGAAGCGAGCGGCATTCTCGCCGCTGCCCAGGAGGGTGACTGGGGCCCGATCCAGTATCGCGGAAAGCTCCACGACCGGGCCTCCTACCGCTACTACTGGGAATTGCTGCAGCGTGCCCGCTCGACCGGCATGGTCCTGCCGGACGAAGGGCGTCGCCGCTTTTTCTCGTAGTCGCGACCGGGCAGCACCTTTGCTGCCCGGATTGCGATCAGCGGCGGCGAAACTGCTGCGGGGGAGCACCTGCTCCCGCGGGCCGCTCGTCCTTGTGACGGAAACTGATGCGCGCTTTGGTCAGGTCATACGGAGACAGTTCGACGCTGACCTTGTCTCCGGCGAGGATGCGGATGCGGTGTTTGCGCATCTTCCCCGAAGCGTAGGCCTGCACTTCGACCCCATTCTCGAGCGTCACGCGAAAGCGCGTATCGGGCAGCACTTCGTTGACGACCCCTTCCATTTCCAGCAGCTCTTCTTTGGCCATTTCCTTTTCCTTTCAATCATCCATCCGGCGAGGGATTCCCCCGCGTTCGCCCTTCCTCGCCTGTCGACCGAGCATTCGCCATTTCGGGAAACACCCGCGCTTTCAGCATCCGCCCGTTTCATCGAGCGCTGCGAGGAAACCCTTTCCTTTCGGCGGCAGGAGGACGACGGATCCGACACCGGCGCAACGTCCGAGCTGTCGAGGCGTCGAGAATACCGGGACATGGGAGGTGGCACAGGGCGCCCGCTGCAGTCGCATATGCCGGCGCTTGGGTTATCGCGATCACTATACAGGATTACCCCTGCGCTCCCCAAGTGTAAGCAAGCGCCTGGCGTCGGCGGAAGAACGCAGAAGTCCGGGCCAATTCCTTATAATTCCCCCATGACCCACGCTCAGCCTCACTCGCCCGAACGCACTGTGCTTTTTGTGGATCTCGCCGGAAGCACCCGCCTTTATGAACGCGTCGGCGACTCGGTCGCCTTCCGGCTAGTCGATCGCTGCCTGCACGAAATGCGCAGCGAAATCGAACGGCGTCGCGGACGGGTCGTCAAGCACACCGGAGACGGTCTGATGGCCGTCTTCGGCGAAGCCGATCACGGCTGCGAGGCGGCGCTCAGGATTCATCAGGTGGTGCGGGAGCTGCCGCTCTCGGGGGGGCAGAAACTGGCGGTACGCATCGGGTTTCACTACGGCCCCGTCGTCGAAAACGACAGCGACGTGTTCGGTGACACGGTCAACATCGCCGCGCGCCTGCTGGAACTCGCGTCGCCCGGGCGCGCCATCACGTCGATGGAAACGGCCCGCCAACTCAGCGCCGAGTGGCGCCCGCTGCTCCGCCCACTGCAGGCACGCAGCCTGCGCGGCGCTTCGCGACTGACCGAGCCCTTCGAACTGCTGTGCGGCGGGGCCCCGGGCGACCTGACCGTGGTGCAGACAGTGGACTTCGACGCCGAGGAAAAGCCCGAACTGCGGCTTTATCTCGGCCCGCAGTCGCTTGTGCTCAATGCCCAGATGCCGAGCGCACGGCTCGGCCGGGATGCCTTGGCGGACTTGCGCTTAAGTGATACCCGCGCCTCGCGCCAGCATGCTGAAATCGAACTGCGCGGCGACAAGTTCGTGCTGGTCGACCGCAGCAGCAACGGCACTTTCGTACTGATAGACGGTGAAAAGGAATTCGTGCTGTCGCGTGAGGAAGTCGTCCTCAGGAAACAGGGACACTTCGCCCTCGGGCGGACGTGCACCGACAATCCGCACCTTATCGGCTTCGTTTGCCTCTGACACGAAAGCCAACAGTCCTGCCAAGCGCCTTGGCTTCAATCATCCCGGCGTTTTGGGCGGGACGTGGGTCACCGCCCATTCACCGCTGCGTTCTGCGATTCTTGTCGGGACCGGCTGAATCTTCCCCGTCTTGCAACTCAGCGTCCTGGCTGCTGCGTCGGCCGACGATCGCCTGGAGCGAAATTACCTCCGCTCCCCCAATCGGCCACGGCATCGGCACGCGCATCGAGATGCGGGTCGCTTCGGCTCCGGGCTGGTCGGTCTTGCGGCGCAGGGGGATGACCTCGGCTTCGAGATGCGGAATCCACGGGATATCCGACACACGGCGCAGATCCTCCTTTCCGGCGCCCGGACGTCCGAGTGTCCTGAACCCGGCACTCCAGAAACGCTGGGTTCCCTGGAGCCATACGTCGAACCACTTCATCCCTTCGAGCATCGCCGACTCCGACCACTTTATCCACAAGGCCGGGTCGACGCCGGGTGAGCTGCCCGAAACACTCCCCCGTTCACCGGCGCGTCTGCGCTTTTCACCTGCTGCGCTTTTCATTGTGGCTCCGAGTTTACTGGATAGGTATCTTTAAGAATAAACATAGCGGCTTCCGTGCGAAAGACCTGATTGGTAACAGGTGGACGCCGCACTGCAGGCAAGCTTCGGCCGGCCGTCGGGCGGATCGAGGCCGGGAATTCCCTCTGTCACCGCAGCTCCCGGCGGTAAGGCCACCCGCCTTGCTTTCCGTACTTTGCGCCAACGGGAGACAACATCGAGCCGGTTCGTCCATGCCGCCTCGAGAAGAACAATAATTACGGATGCCCGGCGATACCGTGAAACACGCCTCGACGCCGCGCCGCTTGTCGGCGTTGACAGGCCTGTGGCCGTTCCTGCAGCCCTATCGGGCGAGAATTGCGCTGGCCTTCATCCTGCTCTGTGTCGGTTCGGCAATCATCCTGCTGCTGCCGCTGGCGTTTGGCGACCTCGTCGACCTCGGGTTCGGCGCACCGGCACAAACCGGCAACGCTCTGCTCGGTGAGCCGAACCTGAACGCGCATTTCATCGCCCTGTTCGGACTGGCGAGCGCTTGGGCGCTGGCGGTGTCCGCCCGTTATTACACCGTGTCGTGGATCGGCGAGCGGGCAACCGCCGATCTGCGCTGTGCGGTGTACAGGCGCGTACTGTCCCAGGCGCCCCAGTTTTTCGAGACCTTGCAGACCGGTGAAGTCCTGTCCCGCCTGACCGGCGACACGACGCTGATCCAGACCGTGATCGGCAGTTCGGTGTCGATGGGCTTGCGCAGCCTGTTCCAGTTCACCGGCGGCATGGTCATGCTGGCCGTCACCAGTCTCTACCTGTTCTCCTTGAACCTGGGCCTCATGGCCTTGCTGACGCTGCCCATCATCGTCATCGGCCGCAAGGTCAAAAGACTTTCGCGCGAATCCCAGGACAGGATTGCCGACGCTTCGGCGGTGGCCGGTGAAGTCCTCAATGCGATGCCGACGGTACAAGCCTATACGCAGGAGCGGCACGAGGCGGAACGCTTTGCCGTTGCCGCGGAAACCGGGTTCACGACGGCGATCCGGCGCACGCGCGTGCGCGCGGCACTGACCACTTTGATCATCACCGCAGTGATGGGAACGATCATCTTCGTGCTGTGGGTCGGCGTGCGCCAGATGCACGACGGCATCCTGACGCAAGGCCAGTTGGCGTCCTTTGTCCTGTACGCGGCACTCGTCGCCGGCGGCGTCGGGACGATGGCAGAAGTCTGGGGCGACGTCATGCGCGCGGCCGGCGCCGCAGAGCGCCTGCTGGAACTGCTGCACGCGGACTCCGCCATCCGCGAGGCGCCCCGCCCCCAACTGCCGCTGCGTCCCACGCAGGCGGCGATCAGTTTCGAGCACGTGACGTTCTGCTATCCCGCGCGGCCCCACCCGCGTGCGCTCGACGACATCTGCCTGACGATTGCGCCGGGCGAGAGCGTCGCGCTTGTCGGCCCGTCCGGCGCGGGCAAGACGAGCCTGTTCCAGGTCCTGCTGCGTTATTACGAAATATCGGGCGGCGCGATCCGCATCAACGGACAGGACATCCGGCAACTGAGCCTGCACGACCTGCGCAAAGGCATCGCGATCGTGCCGCAAGACCCGGTGATCTTTTCCGCCAGCGCGCTGGAGAACATCCGCTACGGCCGCCGCGCTGCGAGCGACGCGGAAGTCATCGCCGCAGCCCGGGCAGCGCTCGTCGATGAGTTCATCGAGCGACTGCCCGACGCTTACCAGACCTTCCTCGGCGAGCGCGGCACCCGCCTGTCCGGAGGGCAGCGCCAGCGCATCGCGATTGCGCGCGCGATCCTGAAAGGCGCGCCGCTGCTGCTCCTCGACGAAGCCACCAGCGCGCTCGACGTGGAATCCGAAATCCTCGTCCAGCAAGGACTCGACGTCGCCATGCAGGGGCGCACGACGCTGATCATTGCCCATCGGCTTGCGACGGTGCAAAAAACCGACCGGATCGTGGTGGTGGATCGGGGCCGCATCGTCGAGACCGGCACGCCGGAGGATCTGCGCCACGGGGGCGGCCTTTACGCGCGTCTGGCCGCGCTCCAACTCGACCTGTGAGCGTCTTGACGGCGTCCCGGCCTTGCAGCGGTTCCAGCGGCAGTGCGAACAGGATCACCTTGCCCCCGGCCTTGGGGAACGGACAAAGTCGATGCGCGAAGTGCTTCAGAAAGCTGTCCGACCGGGCCGCATACCTTCCCGCCGTATCGGCCGAAAAGGCCTATTTGCCCCGGCGATATTCACGCCGCACAACTCCCGGCTTCGGTCCCGATATCGCCGAGCGCCCCGCCGCAGCTCGAACCCTGGCCGGCGGTGCAGCCGTAGCAGTGGTCGGCGACACGGATCCCGGCGCCGGCAAGGGCTGCCGCGGTCGCGTCGCGTAGGTGCAGGCGCGGATGGCAGGCGTCGCCGATCGGCATGTCGAGCTGCTGATTGAAGTCGCAGTCGTACAGGTAGCCCTGCCAGTCCACGCTGACGAGGCTGCGACACATCACCGCTGCGAGATTCACAGTCCGGTGCGCGCCGCGCAGCGTCTTCATGTAGGCGGCAAACTGCCCGTTCGAGACCAGCGTGCTCCCGAAGCGCTTGATCGGCATGTTGGCGATCGTGAAAAGGCGGTTGAAGCGGATCCCGAACGCTTCGCCGAGGTGTTCGCGGTAGGCGCTTTCGAGCGACTCCTCGGGCGGCGGCAGCACCGGCCCTTGCGGATTGTAGACCAGGTTCAGCACCAGCCCGCTGTCCTGCGCTCCGTAACCCAGCGCGTTGAACTGCTGAAGCGCGCGAATGCTCGCGCCGAAGACGCCCTTGCCGCGCTGCTTATCGACATTGTCTTCGAGGTAGCACGGCAGCGAGGCGACGACTTCGACCCCTTGCGCAGCGAGAAAACCGGCCAGCTCCTCTTGACCGGGTTCGTCGAGGATGGTCAGGTTGCAGCGATCGATCACGCGCAAGCGCCGCTCGCGCGCCGCACGCACCAGACGGCGAAAATTCGCGTTCATCTCCGGCGCCCCGCCCGTCAGGTCCAGTGTCGCGACCGTCGGGCTGGCATCGAGAAAGGCAAGCACCGCGTCGGCCGTCTCGGCCGACATCTCCTCCGTTCGATTCGGTCCGGCGTTGACGTGGCAATGCACGCAGCTCTGATTGCAGCGATAGCCGAGATTCAGCTGCAGGGTCTCCACCACCACGCGACGGATCTTCGGAAAGTCAGTGACGGCGAGCAGCGGAAAAGTCGGATGCATCGGAGCCTCCTCGAGCGAAGTCGTTATTATTAGTCGAATCCGGTCCCGCCGCCTTACAGCCCGCTCACGCGAGACGGGGCACATCGGGCGGCGATCTCCCGGACGCTGTAAGTTATTCATGCGGTCGACGACAATCGGCATGTGGCGTTCGCATCATCCACGACACCGGGTCCAAGCGATGAAAACCAGCCGCCTGATCCTCCTGAGCACGATCGTCCTCGCGACCGCGCTGTTCTTCGTGCTCGATCTCGATCGGTACTTCAGTCTCGACTTCTTCAAGACCCAGCAGGCCGCGATCGAAGCGTGGCGGGACGCGCGGCCGGTTGCAGCGGCATTCGGCTTCTTCGCGGTGTACGTCGCGGTCACCGGTCTGTCGCTGCCCGGCGCCGCGGTCATGACGCTCGTCGCCGGCGCGATCTTCGGGCTCGCGTGGGGCACGCTGATCGTGTCGTTCGCGTCGACGATCGGTGCCACGCTGGCCTTCCTCGCGTCGCGCTTTGTGCTGCGTGATCTCGTGCAGGCGCGCTTCGGCGAGCGCCTCGCGGCGATCAACGAGGGCGTCGCGAAGGACGGCGGCTTCTACCTTTTCACGTTGCGCCTGGTGCCGGTGTTTCCATTCTTCGTCATCAACCTCGTCATGGGGCTCACGCCGATCCGCACCTGGACTTTCTACTGGGTGAGCCAGCTCGGCATGCTCGCCGGCACCCTCGTCTATGTGAACGCCGGCACCCGGCTCGCGCAGATCGATTCGCTGTCGGGCATCCTGTCGCCGGGACTCGTCGCCTCGTTCGCGCTGCTCGGCGTGTTCCCGCTGATCGCGAAGAAGCTCGTCGAGGTCGTCAAGGCACGCAGGGCCTATGCGGGCTGGGCGAAGCCGGCACGTTTCGATCGCAACCTCGTCGTCATCGGTGCCGGTGCTGCCGGCTTGGTGAGCAGCTACATCGCCGCCGCGGTGAAGGCGAAAGTGACGGTGGTCGAAAAGCACAAGATGGGCGGCGACTGCCTGAACACGGGTTGCGTGCCGTCGAAAGCGCTGATCCGCTCGGCCAAGCTGCTCTCGCACATGCGGCGCTCGAAGGAGTTCGGCATTCGCTCGGCGCGTGCGGACTTCGACTTCGCCGACGTGATGGAGCGCGTGCACAGCATCATCAAGACCGTCGAGCCGCACGACTCGGTCGAGCGCTACACCGGGCTCGGCGTCGAGGTGATCGAGGGCCGGGCGAAGATCGTCTCGCCGTGGGAAGTGGAGATCACGCGCAATGACGGCGGGCACCAGCGGCTCACCACGCGCAGCATCATCATCGCGGCAGGCGGCCGCCCCGCGGTGCCGCCAACTGCGGGCATCGACGACGTCGGCTACTACACCTCGGACACGATCTGGACCTTGCGCACACTGCCCCGCCGGCTGCTCGTCCTCGGCGGCGGCCCGATGGGTTGCGAACTGGCGCAAACGTTCGCGCGTTTCGGCTCCGCAGTGACACTGATCGTCAAGGGCGCGCGGGTCATGCCGCGCGAGGATGCGGAGGTGTCGGAGGCGGTGATGGCGCGCTTCCGTGCCGAAGGCATCGATCTGCGCACCACCCACGACACGCGGCGCTTCATCGTCGAGGATGGCGAGAAGATCCTGCTTGCCGAACACCAGGGGCAGGAAGTGCGCATCCCGTTCGACGTGCTGCTGATCGCCGTCGGGCGAGCCGCGCAACTGAAAGGCTACGGCCTGGAGGAGTTGGGCATTTCGGCCGGACGCACCGTCGACGTCAACGCCTATCTGCAGACGAGCTTTCCCAACATCTATGCCGCCGGCGATGTCGCCGGCCCCTACCAATTCACCCACACCGCCGCCCACCAGGCCTGGTATGCCTCCGTCAACGCACTGTTCGCGCCGTTCAAGAAATTCCGCGCCGACTACTCGGCAGTGCCGTGGGCGACGTTCGTCGACCCCGAGGTCGCCCGCGTCGGCCTCAACGAACAGGAGGCGCGCGCGCGCAACATTCCCTTCGAGCTCACCCGCTTCGACCTCGCGGATCTCGACCGCGCGATCGCCGACGGCGAGGCGCACGGCTTCGTCAAGGTGCTCACCGTGCCCGGCAAGGACAGGATCCTCGGCGTCACGATCGTCGGCGAGCATGCCGGCGACCTGATCGCCGAATACGTGATCGCGATGCGCCACGGCCTCGGGCTCAACAAGATCCTCGGCACGATCCACATCTACCCGACGCTCGCCGAAGCCAACAAGTACGCCGCCGGTGAATGGAAACGCGCGCATGCACCGCGGAAGCTGCTTGAGTGGGTCAGGCGTTTCCACGACTGGCGCAGAGGGTCGGGCGAGGATTCCACAGGCGAGGCACGCCCCACGACCTCCCCGTCGCAGAGCTGACCGATGCGTAGCCCGCTGACGCGGTGCCGAGCAGTTGCTTCCACACAGATGAAGAAGCTGCCCCAACGATGAACTCGACGCGCCCGGCGGCGCAATCTCCCCGTGATATTCCCGGAAGACCGCGCCCTCCTCGAACAGTGTGAGGTGCCGGACAGGATCCGTTTTTTGCCGCCACGCCCGCGCGGGCGGGGTGCCCGACTATCGCCCTCCCGAAGCGGCGTGCCTTCGGCAAAAAACGCCCCCGCACCCCCACATCAACGGGGCTTGCGCGGCTTGCGCGCTCTCGGCGCCGGCTTCAGGGCATTCACCCAGAAATCCGTTAACTGCTTGACGCCGTTGCGCGTTGCGGTCTTCGCGGCCTTGTTCGCTTCTCGCTTGACCGCAGCCGTCGTCTGGGCACGGGCGCGCCCGGCGGCGCTGTTGGCCGCGCTGAGCCAGATGCTCAAGAACGGGTTCTTCTTGGTCCAGGGGTTCTTCATTGCCTCTCCTTGGTCGAAATTCTGCAGTCGCAGAATGCCAGGGAGCTTGCACATATCGTTCCCGGATCCAGTCCGGAAGCAACGAAATAAAATTTCGCGCAAGACGCGGAAAAAGTAGCCCCCTACCCTTTCACGAAGTCATAGCAGGACGAGCTTGCGTGACTTCTAGCGCGGCCGCCCGCGGATCTTCGGTCGCCTCACGGCTCTTGCATCAGTTCGTCGACGTACACCCGCTCAGGGTGTGGATGGCTGAGGAAATCGTGATGCGAGATGTGCCAGCCGTAAGCACCGGCGAGCACGAAGGCGATGCAGTCGCCGGCGCGCAGGCGCTCGACGTGGACCTCGCGTGCGAGCGTGTCCTTGGGTGTACACAGCTCGCCGCACAGCGTGACGGCATCGTCGTGCAACGCCGGGCGCGGGAAGGGATAGGGCCAATCGTCGCGTGCCAGAACGACGAAGGGATGGTTATGCTGCCACGATACCGGCAGGCGGAAATGATGCGAGCCGCCGCGCAAAATCGCGAAGTGGCTGCCATGGGTGGTCTTGAGATCGGTGACCTCGGCGAGGTAAACGCCGCAGTCGGCGGTGAGGAAGCGCCCGCATTCGAAGACGATGCGAAACGCCGGCCGGCGCGCCGCGATGAGCGCCGAGAGCCCGTCGCAGAAACCGTCCCAATCGAAGGACGCATCCGGGTCCGCGTAATCTACTCCGATGCCGCCGCCGACGTTGAGGCAGTCGAGCGTCAGGCCGTGGCGCCGCTGCCACGCTTCGGCCAAATCGAAGTAGTGCGCGAGCAGCGCGAGGTGGGTCTGCGCATCCAGATTGTTCGAGATGGCGTGAATGTGGAATCCCCTGAGACGGACGCCCGGCAAGGTCTGGGCGAGTTCGACGAGCTCGGGAATCGCGGCCTCCTCGATGCCGAACTGGGTCGCCTGCCCGCCCATGCGCAGGGTCGCCTGCTGCGGCACGTGCGCAGGATTGACACGCAGCAGGATGTCCGCGGCCCGACCGCGGCGGCGCGCGATCCAGTCCAGGCGCCGCAACTGGTGCTCGCTCTCGATGTGGATCAGCGCGACCTCGCGGGCGAGCGCGCCTTCCAGCTCGGGGTCGGTCTTGCCCGGGCCGCCGAAAGCGATCGGCACGGTGCCGTCCACGCCGCGCACGCGTTCGATCTCGCCGAGCGAAGCCGCTTCGAAACCGTCCGTGCAGCCGAGCAAGGTCTGCAGGATCGGGGCGTCGCTGTTGGCCTTGATCGCGTAGAACAGGCTGCACTGCTCGGGCAGGCGGCGGCGCAACCCTTCCACGCGGCGGCGCAGATGGGCGAGGTCGTAGAGGTAGGCGCAGACGGGCTGGGTGCGCCCTTCGAGATAGCGATGCAGGGCTTGCAGGTTCATCGGGTGGAATCCTGAGTTCGATGCTGGGCCAAATGGCTCGCCATGGCGCGTCGGGCAATGCCGCGCTCGTCGCCAAGGACGAACATGCGAACGTCTTCGGCGCACCAGGCTTGAAAGTCTTGTGGGGCGCGTGGCAGCGCGCAGAAGGCCTTGCCGTGCCGCCGTGCTGCGGCATGGATGCGCGCAACGGCGGCGCGCACCTCGGGATGGCGGGTCTGCCAGGGCACGCCGAAGGACTGCGAGAGATCGGCCGCCCCCTCCAGCAGCACGTCGACGCCTGCCACCGCGGCGATGGCCTCGGCCTGCTCGAGGCCGTCGCGGTCCTCGATCATCGCCACCACGACGGTCTGCTCGCGCGCGGCATCGACCGCCGCGACGAGATCGTCGCCACCGTAGCGGCTCGCCCAGGTGGAATTGAGGCCGCGATCGCCGGCCGGCGCGAAATGGCACGCGCGCACCGCCTCGCGCGCCGCCTCGGCCGAACGGATGCGGGGAAAGACGATGCCCTCCGCGCCCGCGTCCAGCGCCTGTACCGCCTGATGGGCTGCGGCCACGCGAACGAGCGCCGCGATCCCGCTCGCGCGCGCCGCCAGCAGCATCGCGGCCAGCGTCTCGCCGCCGATCAGGGTGTGTTCGAGGTCGATGACGACGAAATCGTAGCCGGCGGCGGCGATCAGCTCGACCGTGAGCGGCGCGGGTGTGGAGCAGAACAATCCGCACACCGGCTCGCTTGCCTGCAGGCGGGCCTTCAGGCGCATCGCGGCTTCCCGGCCTGTGCCAGCGGGTTGGGGGCGAGCCGCGTGCGCAGGCGGATCTCCGGCTGGAAGCGTCGGCTCGCGAGCATTTCGATCGCGACTTCGTCGGCCAGGCAGTCGAACAGCGCGTAGCGGGCCGCCCACTGCGGATGCCGCGCCTGGTGGGCGCACAGCACGTCGCGCGTGATCTGCCAGAAGCGCTCTTCCGCGACGTCGTAGAAGCGCGCGAACACCCACGCGAGCTCCGCGAGGCTGACGAAGAACAGCGCATCGAAGGTGAAATCGCGCAACTCGTCGGCGTCGCCGGCCTCGAGGAAGGAGTTCGGGTTGACGCGGGCATGCTCGACGGGCGGCGCGGTGAGCGCGGGCGGCGGCGCGGACAGCAGGTCGCGGCAGAAACGCACGCCGTCGTGGAAATCCTTCAGCGCCACGCGCGCCGGCAGGCCGTCTTCGTGCAGCAGGATCATGTTTTGCGCGTGCGACTCGAGCGCCGTGCCGTGCTGCCACAGCAGATGCAGCACCGGCAGCCAGGCTCGCTCGACGAGGCGCTGCAGCCACTTTTCCGCGCCGTAGCGTTTCACCCAGGTGTCGACGAAAGGCCGCCCGTCGCCATCCACATGCATCACCGCCGTCATCGGTACCGCGGCTTCTCCCGGCTGCAAGTGACTGTGCACACTCTCGCGCCAGATGCACGACATCGCGCCATAGAGCCCGTGCACCGGAGCCGGCGCGGTGCAGCTCACGCCGGCGACCTCGCGCAGGATCACCGGGCGCACCAGCGGTTCGGGCCAGTCCGTGCACTCGGTGACCAGTCGTTGCAGCCAGTCGCTGATGACCGGAGCGTTCACGACAGTGTGCGGCGCCAGCACGCGCGACGTCGAGGTGTTGACGAGGTTCATCGCGAGTTTTAGCGAAAGCTGCCGCGGCGCGTCGAGGTTGCTCAGCGTGCGGATCGACTGCTGCGGCAGGTAGCGCTGCGCCATCTCGCCGATCACGACCAGCTCGCCGCGCGCGAGCTCCTGATGGCACGCGGGCAGGATCACTTCCTCCCATTGCCATGGATGGACCGGCAGCGGCAAGTAGTCTTCGAGGCGCGCACCGCGGCGGACGAGGGCGTCGCGAAAGCCTTGCCAGCCGGCATCGTCCAGCAACGCGCGCGCCGCGGCCGCGTGGTCCGCTGTCGGGCTGAAGGCCCAGCGGCAGCGGTTACGGCGCACTGCGAGCAGCAGCGGCGTCACTGTAGTGGCCATCTCCGGCGCATGCGCCGCGTTGTCGTCGAGGGTGAAGCCGAGACGCGACTTGTAGCTCGGGTGATAGGGATGGCCGTCGGTGAGCCGCGCTTCGACGGTGTCGTAGTCGGCATCGCGCAGGATCCGGCCGCCGCGCGCATGCAGCGTCTGGGCATCCTTGATCTGGGTGGCGAGGAGCTCGGCGGCGAACTGCTTGAGGCGGGCCTCGTCGGCCTCGAGCCAGGGTGCGATTTCAGCGAGGAACAGCGCCGGATCGGCAGCCTCTTCGACCGGGGCGCCGGCGGGTTCGCGCGACAACGGAGAGGTGACGCGCACGCGGCCGAAACTGAAAGTCCGCTGCGCCTGGCAACGGTAGTTGACGGAGGCACCGTCGGCACCGCGCCCGGGCACGGTGAGCGCATCGCCGTGCCACTCGCAGTGCCGCAGGGCGTGCTCGAACAGCAGCGCTTCGATGAGCTGGCGCAGCACGCGCCGGCTCGCCTGACGGTAGGCGGCGCTGTCGATCAGCTCCTGATAGTCGGTGGGTCGCATGGGATTACCTTTGAAACATGGGGTTGGGAAGGTCGACCCAGCTCGGCCGTTCTCCCTGTTGATCGAAGCTGCTGAGCAGGTTGGCCTTGGCCGGCAGCGTCGGGCGCGCAACCAGTTGCAGCGCCAGCGGATCGCCACTCGCCGTGAGGCGCGCAGCAGTGTCCTGCCACAGCACGCCCTCGGTGACGAGGCCGGTGCGTCCCAGGCAAGCGATCGCTTGGGCGATGTGGTTGACCACCACGTAGTACTGGAAGCGGTGCCAAGCCTGCTCTTCCGAGTACAGCACCGGACTGTCGGGCTTGATGCGGTCGAGCCGGGGGAAGCGCTTTCGGCTGATGCTCGTGCCCTCCATGTCGCGCGCGTAGCCGCGCGTCGGCCAGCCGTCGCGAAAGGCGACCATCGCATTCTGCAGGTGCGCTTCGAGGCTGATGCCGTATTCGACAAAGAGCTTAAGCAAGGGCAGCAGGGTCACGTCGAGGTAGCGCGCCCACCACGCGCGCACCAGCGCCTCGTCGAGCGCGCCCTCCCCGGCCGCCTGCCGCAGCAGCGCGAGCAGCGGAATCTCGCCCCCGGCCGGTTCTTCCAGTACCGCGGCCAGCACCCGCACATGCTCGGCTTCCTCGGCCGGCATCGCCTGCCGATACACCACCGCGCAGGCGGCGCGCAGCGCCTCGTCGGGCAACTTCAGCGTCTGGCTGGCAATCTCGGGCAGGACGCGGAAAGCAGCGGATTCGAGCGCGTGCGGCAGCAGCAGCGACAGCGCCCGGCTGGCGTCCAGGGCGCGCTCGACCTGTTCCGACGGGTTGTTGCGCACGAAGTTGGTGATGCGGATGTTCAGCGACAGCTTGAGGAAGACGTTGCGGCGCGGCAGCCACACCGTGCGGACCGAAGACGTGGGCCACACCTTCTCCCCTAGCGGGCCGAGCGGGACGAGCGCGCCGTTCTGCTTCAGCGCATCGATTTCGGGCAGGCCGAGGAGGTATTCGGCCTGCCACGGATGGCAGGGCAGCAACCGGTAATCTCCGCTGTCGAGCCACTTGGCCGCACCGCGCGCGGCCTCGGGGTCCAGCGGCGGGACGTCTCCATTCACCGTCTGCGCCTCGATCAGGTTTGCAGTCACCGCGAAATAGTGCAGGCGGAAGGAGGCGCCCAGCTCGGGCGCGTAGCGTTGCAGGTCCGCCTCGCTGAACCCCTCGGAAGCCTTGGATGTGACATGGAAAATGTGGCCGAAACGCAGCGCCTGCTCCGCGGCCACGAAAGGCGGGCGCGGCGCCGCGGGCGCGGGCTGGTGAAAGCGGCGCACGTGATCCAGGCTGTTGCGCATCAAGCTCTGCAGGCGCGCGCGGCAGCGCTCCGCGACGTCCACACGATGGCGCCCCGCGGCGCCAAGGGCGGCGGCGATCAGGTCGGCGAGCGGCGTCGCCTCGACGAGCGGTTGCCAGTTGCAGTCGCAGCCGATCAAGGCGAACGGCGCCAGGCGATGGTAGCCGATCGACGAGAAGTGGCTCAGGGCGCCCGCCAGGCAGTTCCCGCTGCCGTCGAACCGCAGCAGAAACGGCATCAGCCCGGCGGCGCCCCACTCCTCGAACTGCGGACGCAAGTCCGCCGGACCCGTCTCGTCAGGCGCAAGACGCGGGTCGAAGCGCCCGGTCTCGCGGCAATACGTGTTGAAGTACTGCTCCACCAGGCGGCGTTCCACTGGAGGAAGTTCTAGCAGGCGTGAGGACATTCCGATCCTTCCTTTTAACTTTGCAGACGGCTGGCGAGAACGGCGTGGCGGCCGCCGCAGGCCAGCAGGCCGGTGGCGAGGAACAGGGCCGCGACCGCCCACAACAGGTTTGCCGGCGCGAGCGTCGGCATCAGCAGCATGACCAGGAGCGGGCCGAGCAATTGGCCGAGGACCATGAAGCTCCTGCTCAGTCCGGTCAGGTGGCCGTAGGCCGAGGCCGGCAATTGCCGGCTGCAGGCGAGCAGCATCGACTGCGCCAGGGCTGCGTAGCAGGCGCCTTGAACGACGCGCAGCAACGCGACCAGCCACATCTGATCGACTATCCCCAGCAGGCCGATGGACAGCCCGCAGCCGAGGGCGGCCAGGATGAAATGGCGCCGAGGATCGCCTCGGTCGTTTACATGGCCCCACAGCGGGGCCGCGAACATCGCGGCGAGCCAGCCCAGCGCGTGCAGCAGCCCGGTCTTGCTGGCGATGGCGTCGGTCGCGGGAAAGCGCGCAGCGAGGTAGAGCGCGAACACGTTGACCAGCGCGAAGGCAGCGGCCTGAGCCAGGCACGCGGCGACCATCCAGTTGCGCAGGTCGGCGTCGGCGAGCACGCCGCACAGGCCGGCGAAAGGCGGCGCGTCGGCGGTCGGCGAGGCTCTGGCGGGCTCGCTGAGCTGGCTCCACAGCAACAGGCCGGCGATGCCGGTCGCGACCGCCGTGGTGATCAGCAGCGGAGCCAGCGACCAGTAGTCGAGCATCACGCCACCGAGCACCGGCCCGGCCAGGCAGCCGCAGGCGATCGCGCTCTCCTGCAGCCCCAGCGCGCGCCCCCGTGAAGTTTCCGCGCTGGCGTGACCGATGAAAGCGGTGAGAACCACGCCGATGGTGCTGAAGCCCTGCAGCAGGCGACCCAGCATGAAGCCGAAGACATTCGGGCTCAGCGCCATCAACAGCATGCTGCCGATGAACACCGCCAGCGAGGTGAGCAGCATGCGGCGATAGCCGAAGCGGTCGCACCATTTGCCGACTGACGCAGCGAAGCACAGGGTGCCGAGGGCCGGCGCCGCCAGCGCCAGACTGCTCCAGCGCGCCGCGCCGACGGCATCGACCCCGCTCAGCGTCGCGACATACAGTGGCATGATCGGCACCAGCACCATCAAGCCGAGCGTCGTCACCGCCTGGCAGGCGAGCAGCAGCGCGAGGTTGCGCGAAGGCAGCGGCACGGAGTCCATCGCTCAGCTCCGAGCGGGAAGAAGCGGATTGTCGATGCGCCCCATGGCACTGGGCATGCCGGTGCCGAAGCTCGCGCGACCGAGCAACGGCGCCAACACCTGCTTGAAAGGCCAGCCCGGTTCGTCCAGCAACAGGCTGCGGGTCGAGGCGGCGATCGCCGCCGGCAGCGGCACGCGCGCCAGGCAGGCTTCCAGGACGCCGCCGAGAATCCGCCAGCCGCGCGCCTCGTCCCGGCCGTAACGATCGGACAGGGCGGCGATCACGGCGTAGAGGTTCACCTCGATGGCGAGGGTCTGCAGGTAGGCGAGCAGCTCGCGCGGCGTCGCGAGCTCCAGCGTGTTGGGAGTGCGGCGGTCGACGACGTAGTCCGGCACCGCCGCCCCCTGCGCGTTCATCAGCGGCGGGCAGATGCGCAAGGTGTCGTGGTCGCGCAGGACGAGCGCGGCAATGCGCCAGCCACGGAACGCGAGCAGCACGTTCTGCCCGTGCAGCTCGGGCATGACGCCGTAAGCGAGGCAGCGCAAGCCCAACTCCAGCAGGGCACCCACCACATCGGCGAACAGTGCCCACGCGTCGTCTTCCTCGGCCAACGGCCCCAGGAGCAGGTCGAACGCAGGCAGCGCGCCGTCGGCGGTGACGACCGGCAGGGCCGCCATCGGAATCAGCCGCGCGTCGGGCAGTGAGGGGTAGCGGCGAACCAGGCAGGCGAGCTCGCCCGGTTCGGTTTCGAGCGCGTCGCACTGGCGCAGCGCCCACCAGTGGTTCTCGTCGCACAGCAGCAGATGCGACGCCAGCCACTCGTCCCGCTCGCGCAGATTCTCGAGGCAGGCGCGGGCGAGCGTCGCGTTGTGCAGGTAGCGCGGCGGCAGCGTTCGGACGGCGCCCAGCGCATTGACCGAGAGCGCAAGCTTGAGGTGCGTGGCCGGACGGCCAACGACGGCGAGCGATCTCAGCGAGGCGGTCGGAATCGCCGTCCCTGGCCCGGTACCAAGGTCGATACACTGGGCGAGCGGCGGCGATGCGCGCCGTTCGAGGTGCGCCCACTGCCAGGGGTGCACCGGCATCCACAACCACGCATCGCCCTCGGCGCCGCGCGCGCGGGCGGCGGCGGCAAGCCGCTCATGCTGCGCAGGGTCGAGCAGCGCTTCCGCGACGGGCTGACCGACGGCGTCGGTGCTGCCTCGCACCTGATCCCGTCGCACGGCGACCCATTGCAGCGGGATGGGCGCCGCCGCCTCGGCGGCATAAGCCGAACCGTCGCTGTCGCCCCAGTCCTTGGCGCGTGCCAAGGGGTGGAAAGGGCGGTCTTTCAGACAACTCAACGTTTCCCACGAGAGCAGGTCGTCCGGAGCGGCGGCGAGCTTTGCCAGAATGCCCGGTTCGTGCGTGGCAGCGAGCTTGGCCTGGTCGCTCGCCAGGCTGAAGAAGCGGGCGAAGCGGCCGGTCGACTCCTTCCACCAGTCGGCAGTCTGCAGCGTTTCGGCAACTTCGACGGGGGCGAGTCTGGCCGACTGGGACGCACCCGGCGAGGCGACGCCGCGCTCCGAAACCCGGAACGGGCGCACACCCCCGGCCTGGCGGCCGTGCCAGCGCAGCACCCGCCCCGGGCTCAATTCCACTTCGACGACCGCCTCCCCCTCTACCGCAGCGTGAAAGCGGCACTGGCTGCGGAAGCCGTAGAGATCCTCGAGCCAGAGCGCATCGAAGAGGTCCTGGAGCAGGCGGCGCTCGTAAGAGTGAGAGGGCATGTTCGGCATGCAGGTCAGCCGTAGAGCGGCAAACGGGTGCCGGCGCCCTGTGCCTGCGCAAGCCGGTAGAAATGCCGTGCGCAGACGAGGTCGTCGATCGCCATGCCCATCGGATTGAGGAGGATGATCTCGTCGTCGCGCTCGCGGCCCGGCCGCTCGCCGATGACGATCTCGCCGAGCTCGGCGTGCAGGCGCTCGCGGCTGAAACGCCCTTCGAGCACGAGCTGGTTGATGATCTTCTTCTCGCGGTTGGACTGATCCCAGTCGTCGACGACGACCTTGTCGGCCTTCTCGTAGACGTCCTTGTGCACGTCCATGATGGACACGTTGCTGACGAAGGCGCCGGCCTTGAGCCACTCGAAGGCCAGGTAAGGCGCGTCGGCCACGGTGCAGGTGACGACGACGTCGCCCTCGCGCACTGCGGCTTCGGCCGAAACGGCGCGCAGCATCGCAACCTTGGGGAAGCTTTCCTTCAGCGTGCGCGACAGCGCCTCTGCGGCAGACGGCGAAAGATCGAACAGATGGAGACGTTCGATCGACGGGAACTGCTCGAGCAGCGTCTGCATCTGCATGCGGGCGATCGGGCCGCAGCCGATGCAGGCGACGTCGGTGAAGCCGCTGCGGGCGAGATGCCGGGTGCCGACGGCGGTGATCGCGGCGGTCCGCATGCCGCTGAGCAAGCCGCCTTCCATGATCGCGATCGGGTAGTTGGTCTGCGCGTCGTTCAGCACCACCACCGCGCTGGCGCGCTCGAGGCCGAAGCGCACCGGATTGTGCTGGCGGCTGCCGATCCACTTCAGCCCCGCGATCGGATCCTCGCCACCCAGATAGCATGGCATCGCGATGATGCGGTCGGCGATGTGGTCGGCGCCCGGCCAGCGCAGATAGGGCTTGAGCGGCTGCACGTAGGCACCGCGGGCATGCGCGGCGAGGCCTTCCGCAATCGCGTCGACGTAAGGCTGCGAACGGCCGCCGCCCAGTTCAACCAAGTCGCGACGGCTGAGGTAGAGCAGTTGCGTGGAACTCATCGTGTTTGTCATGCGGCTTGTCCAAGGGTCGAGTTGAGGGAAGTTTCGCGGCGGTGCGCGAGGTGGCGGTCTCTCATGCGCGACAGCCACTCGTCGTTGTAGACCGTGTCGAGGTAGCGCTCGCCGCGATCCGGGAGGATCGTGAGGATGCGGGCGGAATGGTGCAGACGGGCGGAGAGGCGCTGGATCGCGGCGATCACCGAGCCCGATGAGCCGCCGGCGAAAATGCCTTCGTGCCTGACCAGCTCGCGGCAGGCGAGCCCCGATTCGTAATCGTCGACATGGATAACGTCGCCGATCTCGTCGCGCCGCAACAGCTCCGGCACCCGGCTGGCACCGATCCCGGGCAGCTCCCGTGGGCAGGGCGGCGCACCGAACAGCACCGACCCGGCGGCGTCGACCGCGACAACTTTCAGGTTCGGCCACGCCTCGCGCAGTCGTCGCGCGATGCCGTGCAAGGTGCCGGACGTGCTGACCCCCAGCACGAGGTAGTCCACCGGCCGGTCCAGCTCACGCAGGATCTCCTCGCCCTCGCCGTGGTAGTGGCTCTGCCAGTTGCGCTCGTTGGCGTACTGGTTGATCCATACCGTGCCCGGCCGCTCGCGCAGCATCTGCTTGACGCATTCGATGCGTGTCTCCAGGTAGCCGCCCTGGCGATCCTTTTCGGTGACCTGCTCGATGTTCCCGCCATAGCAGCGGATGATGCGAAGATTGGTCGGCGAGATCTTCGGGTCCACCACCGCAGTGAAGCGAAGTCCGCGAAGCCGGCACACCATCGCCAGCGCGATCGCCAGGTTGCCCGAGGAGCTTTCGACGATGTGCGCATCGGGCGGGATGCTGCCGTCGGCAAGTCCGCGTTCGATGATGTAGCGCGCCGGCCGGTCCTTGACGCTGCCGCCTGGATTGCACAGCTCCATCTTGGCAAGGACTTCGCACCGCGAGCCACGGAACAGGCGGGACAGGCGCACGATCGGGGTGGCCCCGACGTCGTCGAGAATGCTGTCGAGGATCATGACGCCCTCCTCCCCGCAGTCGGAGCGGCGAAGAAGTCTCGCGCCGGCAAATGTCTCGGTAAATGCGCCTGCCTACGCACAGGAAGCAGGCAAGCCGACTCCATAACGCATGCGCCTGCATGTATTTCAGGTGAACCAAATGACATGACACCTCCCCAATGAAGCCGTTGGCAACTGGCTGGCTCGCCTGGGAAGGCGTGGCTGGCTGACGAGAAACCCGCGTGTTCGGACGGCAACGCCGTCGGTACCACAACGAACAGACCACTCTCCACCTGTCGCCTAAAGACGACAGGCTCACCCCGCGTTACCGTTCGCGCTCAGAAGCGCTTCCCCGCTGGGAGGAAGGCGAATCCGGCGCTGGCGAATCGCGATTCGAGTGTTGAGCGGGGTATGTACCCTCTCGAGCAGTAATGATGTGAGCACGAATGCTAATGCTTCTCATTTCTCATGTCAATGCCGCCTATCTGATGTTCTTCCAACCCGTCCGCTCACGATCGAACCCCGAGCCAAGGACCGGCTTTGCGCGGCAAGGGCTGGCCGAGCGCACCCGATTTTGCCGCTGCCGGCCGGGTCGGTGCCAAGGCACCTTGTCGGCCTCAGAGTGATCAAATTGAACCCTGGACCGTGACGACTCGGCTCGGCTGCGCCCACTCCCGCAGTTCCCCGTCTCGCTCGTGACAACGCCGGGCACAACGCGAAGATCGTGCCACGGCGTCGCGGGTAACAATGCCGGTCGCCACAAGCTCGCCCTTACTTTTGCGTGGTTCCTTTCAGTTGAGTTTGGACGATTTGGTCCAGAGCGGAGGAAGTGCTCTTGGCCGTGCAGGTCGCATTCCCGCCCGCCGCCTGCTGCGTCAGTACCGCAGCTTCGATCCCGCACACGGTGGCGGCGACGCTCACGGGCGCCTGGACGGTCACGGGAATCTGACTCACGTCGACGTTGATGTTCTTGGCGATATTGTTCGCCACATTTCGCAACTCGACGTTGACCACGCCCGACTGCTGTGCAGAAACGACAGGCGTGAAGCTCAACAGCGCGGCAGAGCCGAGCGCGACGAACAGTGCTCTTGCTTTCATTTCGAACTCCTCATGGTGCCGGAAAATCGCCGATATCCCGCGCTGCCAAAGCCCGCAAGGCCTGGAAGCGGCTGTGTCGACGGCCGCTGAGGAGTCTTCAGCAATGAAACAAGGTGCATGCAGCGCTGGAGATCCCCTCAGCTCAGGTTCCCAAGCAGCAATTATTTCGCCCGGCTGAATGCCGAACGGACCGCCGATTGCTGGTCTGAGCCGATTTGGAATGCGCTGTCCACGGTGTCGATGGGGTGCGTGAAATTGTCGGCAGATTGCGCTACGGCCCCGGAGCAGTATCGATCGAGCGCGACGAACTGCATGATGGAAGGCCCGCCCCACGATCGGGACGGCCTCCACATCGTCGCTGACCTGCATCGCCGCCCGCATGACGCCCTAGCCAACAGTCGCGCGGCTACCGTCAGCCGGACCCCGCCCCCTCACCCAAATGGCACCACCCCGAACAACACCCCGTGCAGGTGGCGCGCAAACACGAACCACACTCCCGCCCCGACCCCCACCGCCACCGCATCCCAACCCAGCGCCCCATCCCCCCGCATCACCCGCTGCGCCCGATCGCGCCGGCGCGCGGCGACGAAGCTCGCGATCGCCCACACCAGGAAGCAGCCGAACAGCAGCAGGTCGGCGAGCGCGCCGTTGGCGAGCAGGTGCGCGAGCGCCCACAGCTGCACGCCGAGCACCATCGGGTGGCCGAGCTTCGCCCGCAGTCGCGTGCCGGGCACGTAGGCGGCGGCGATCAGGATGAAGGCGGGCAGCGTCAGCACCGCGGCCAGGTGCCGCGTCCACGGCGGCGGCGCCCACAGCACGAGCGGGTCGAGCCGCACCGCGCCGTAGCCCCACACGATCAGTCCGAGGCCGATCGCGGAGGCGAGCGAGTAGGCCAGCTTCCATTTAGCCAGGCCGTAGCGGGCGATGTACTGGGCACGGTTGTCCTCGGCGAAGATGCGCGCCGAATGGGTGCTGAAGAACAGCAGCAGTCCGAGGATCAGGGCGATCATTTGGGGTTCTCCGGGCGGGTTGTGAGGGGCGGGTCGGCACCGGGCGCCGCGGCCGCAGGCGGCGCCGCTTCACAGACGACCGCGTCGCCAATGCGCAGCACGCCGCCAATAAGGACGCGCGCGGCGACGCCGCCGTGGCCGCGCATCGCGTTGTAGCCGCCGGGGCCGAGCGCCTCCTCCATGCGCGAGCAGGGTTCGCAGACGCCGGTGAGCTCGAGCACGACCTCGGCGCCGATGCGCAGCACCAGCGGCTGGTCGCGGAACAGCGTGCGCGCAGCGAGCAGGTTGAGGCCGGAGACCACCAGGTTGCGCCGCAGCAGCGCCGGATCGACCTCGTTGCGGCCCGCCAGCGCCCCGATCGCCGCCAGATGCTCGGCCTGGATCAGGCTCAGCTGGCGCTTGCCGCCGCCGCGGCCGGAGGCGGCGCGGTGGTCCCCGGCGAGTCCGCGGCCGGCCAGCGCTCGCGCCTCGCTCACCGACTGCGCCGCAGCCCGTCGCGCCGGGCGCAACAGGATCGCTTCGAGCCGGCCGGCGTGAGCGAAGCGGCGTGTCAGCGTGCGCAGGGCAACAGGCTCGGCAGCGGAGGCGGCGGCGGAACGGGCAGGCGGCATGGCGGTCAGTGCGGATGAAACACGGCGGATGCATCATCCTACCGCGCCTGCCGTCCCCCGCCCCAGCGCACGCCATGATTCCGATCCACGCACTGCTCGCCCGCATCCGCTGGGCCTCCGCCTGCGGCCGCGGCGAGTTCGTCATCGGCTATCGCGACCGCGTCGCGTCGGCCGCCCCGAGAATTGAGTACTCACCAATCCAGTGCGAAACCGTTAAAAAACAAGCGGGCCCGCTCATTGGCGGGCCCGCTTTTGTAGATCGTTCTACAACCGATCTGGATACTGCACTTCTCTAAATGCTTGAATATTTGGGGCGACATACCGGGATCGAACCGGTGACAACTGGAGCCACAATCCAGTGCTCTACCAACTGAGCTAATGCCGCCACTTTCAAGGTTGCAGAAACTCTGCAACCAAAAAACCATTTGGCCTGCCCGACAGGGATCGAACCTGTAACCCCCGGCTTAGAAGGCCGGTGCTCTATCCAATTGAGCTACGGGCAGAAATCCCGCGGGCATTTCGGGGTTAGCTGGTCGGGGTGGAGGGATTCGAACCCCCGACATCTTGCTCCCAAAGCAAGCGCGCTACCGGACTGCGCTACACCCCGAGAGCGGCGAATAATACACAGTTGGCGGGCGTGCGTCAAACATGTTTCTTGGGGCATGAAGTTGTTGATGCGAGGCTCGCGAGCGGGGCCGATGCTGCTCGGGACAGGCACTTGCTTGCTCGTTGCAGAAGATTCTGCTATTAGTTCGCTTCCTTCAATTACCAACCGGAAGTCGAAGTCATGCCAGACGACACCCTGCAAAAGCAATTCCCGCCCTATGTTCCCGCCGAAGGCGAGGAGTACATGAGCGAGAAGCAGCTGGCTCACTTCCGCAGCATGCTCGAAACGGTCAAACAGGAACTGGTCGGGGACATCGAACGCACGGTGCACACGATGCAGGACGAAGCCACGGTGTTTGCCGACCCGAACGACCGTGCGAGCCAGGAATCCGATATTGCGCTCGAGTTGCGCAACCGGGATCGTGAGCGAAAATTGATCAAGAAGATCGACGAAGCGCTGGGCCGGATCAACGCGGGTGAATACGGCTATTGCGACAGCTGCGGGGTCGAAATCGGCCTGAAGCGCCTCGAGGCGCGTCCGACTGCGACGATGTGCATCGACTGCAAGACGCTGGAAGAAATGCGCGAACGCCAGGTGGCGAAGTAAACGGCTCCCTTCTGCTTCCCGGCGACGTCACCACCCCGGGACCACCACATGAAAAAGGGACGCCATGGCGTCCCTTTTTCTTCAGTCCGATTCGTCGCTTACTCGGCCGGCTGATCCAGCAGTGCCTTCATGCTCAGGCGAATCTTGCCGCGCTCGTCGGTCTCCAGCACCTTGACGCGCACCGCCTGCCCTTCCTTCACATAGTCGGCGACGTTATTGACCCGCTCGTTCGCGATCTGCGAGACGTGCAGAAGCCCATCGCGCCCGGGCATGATGTTGACGATCGCCCCGAAATCCAGGAGCCGGACGACGGTACCGTTGTAGACCTTGCCCACTTCGACTTCGGCCGTGATCGCCTCGATCTTTTCCTTCGCGAGCTGCGCACCTTCGGCGCTGACCGACGAGATCGTGACGCTGCCGTCGTCCTGCAGTTCGATGACGGTACCGGTTTCTTCCTGCAGCCCGCGGATCACCGCTCCGCCCTTGCCGATGACATCGCGGATTTTCTCCGGATTGATCTTCATCGTCAGCATGCGCGGCGCGAACTCCGACACTTCGCCGCGATGCGAGGCCAGCGCCTGCTTCATCAGCGCGAGGATATGGATCCGTCCCTCGCCGGCCTGGGCCAGGGCGACCTGCATGATTTCCTTCGTGATGCCCTGGATCTTGATGTCCATCTGCAGCGCGGTGATGCCGTTCTCAGTGCCCGCGACCTTGAAGTCCATGTCGCCGAGGTGATCCTCGTCACCGAGAATGTCGGTCAGGACGGCGAAGCGATTGCCTTCCTTGATCAGGCCCATCGCGATGCCTGCGACGTGCGCCTTCATCGGCACACCGGCGTCCATCATCGCCAGCGACGCTCCGCATACCGAAGCCATCGAGCTCGAACCGTTCGACTCGGTGATCTCGGACACGACGCGCACGGTGTAGCTGAAGTCCTCGTCGGCCGGCAGCGCGGCGATCAGCGCGCGCTTGGCGAGGCGGCCATGTCCGACCTCGCGGCGCTTCGTTACGCCCATGCGACCGGTTTCGCCGGTCGAGAACGGCGGGAAGTTGTAATGCAGCATGAAGCTTTCGCGGTACTCGCCGGCGATCGCGTCGATGATCTGTTCGTCGCGCCCGGTGCCCAGCGTCGCAATGACGAGGGCCTGGGTTTCACCGCGCGTAAACAGCGCCGACCCGTGCGTGCGCGGCAGCACGCCGACGCGGATATCGATCGGGCGCACGGTACGCGTGTCGCGTCCGTCGATGCGCGGCTCGCCCGCGAGGATGCGGCTGCGGACGACCCCGGCTTCGAGATCGTGAAAGATGTCCTTGAGCTCGTTGCCGCTCGGCGGCACTTCGAGCCCGTCGGCCACGACCCCGAACGTCTGCTTGCGGATCTCGTTGATGCGCTGGGTGCGGGCCTGCTTGCTCGTGATGCGGAACGCTTCTTCGAGCTGGGCGCCGGCCAGTTCCTTGATGCGGGCAATCAGCGGCTCGTTTTTCGCCGGCGGCTGCCAGTCCCATTCGGGCTTGCCTGCCACTTCGACGAGCTCGTTGATCGCGCGGATTGCGACCTGCATCTGCTGGTGGCCGAACATTACCGCACCGAGCATGACTTCTTCCGACAGTTCCCTGGCTTCCGATTCGACCATCAGCACGGCCGCTTCGGTACCGGCGACCACCAGGTTGAGTTGGCTGGTCTTGAGCTGTTCGACCGTCGGGTTGAGCAGGTACTGGCCGTCGCCATAGCCGACGCGGCATGCGCCGATCGGGCCGTCGAACGGAACGCCGGAAATCGCCAGCGCGGCCGACGCGCCAATCATCGCCGGGATGTCCGGATCGACTTCCGGGTTGAGCGACAGCACGGTGATGATGACCTGGACTTCGTTATAGAAGCCTTCCGGGAAAAGCGGACGGATCGGACGGTCGATCAGGCGGCTGGTCAGCGTTTCCTTCTCGGTGGGACGGCCTTCACGCTTGAAGAAGCCGCCCGGGATGCGCCCCGCGGCGTAGAATTTCTCGACGTAGTCGACGGTAAGCGGGAAAAAATCCTGTCCCGCCTTGGCCTCCTTGGCGGCGACGACCGTGGCCAGCACGATCGTGTCGTCCATGTTGACGATCACGGCACCGCCGGCCTGGCGAGCGATCTCGCCTGTTTCGAGCGTTACGGTATGGGCACCGTACGCGAAGGTTTTCTTGATAGCGGTAGGCAAAGTGAAGATCCTCTCGATAAATGGTGCAGCAAACTACAACTGCGATGTTTGACAAATCCGACGCCGCAAAAACAAAGCCGGTGCGGCCCCGTGGGGCGCGCACCGGCTTGCCGGCTTAAGTTGCCTTTTTCAGCGCTGTCGGACTCGCCACGGCCAGCGTGATTACTTGCGCAGACCCAGACGCTCGATCAGGTTGCGGTAGCTGTCGGCGTTCTTGCCTTTCAGGTAGTCCAGCAGCTTGCGGCGCTGGCTGACCATCTTGAGCAGACCGCGGCGCGAGTGGTGATCCTTCGCGTTGGCCTTGAAGTGACCGGTCAGCCCATTGATGCGGGCGGTGAGAAGCGCGACCTGGACTTCCGGGGAACCGGTGTCGCCTTGGGCGCGCTGGAAGTCGGTGACGATCTGCGACTTGGATGCGGTATCGAGAGCCATGTGGGTGTTTACTCTTTTCGTTCTGCCAATCAGAAGCGGACGATTATACCGAACGCTGCCCGGAAAACTCAATCGTTATCAAGATTGTTGCGCTGTGGCGACCGTCGAAACGAGACGTTTTGGCGACAACGTGCCGTTTCCGTCGCATTCCCCCAGCCCGAGGTAACGGCCTTCGCCGTAAATGCGCACCAGCCCCGCTGCGCCACCGTGAGCCGCAAGCGCGCGTCCCTGCAGAAGCAGCCCGGCCTCGGCGGCACCGAGTTCGATGCGCGGCAGATGAACCACCAGCGCATCGACCGGCGCCAGCAGCCCGGCGCGCGACTCCGGAGGCACCGCTTCCAGCGCCGTGAGCGTGACGGCCTCGTCCACGTTGAAGGATCCGATCCTTGTCCGCCGCAATTCGGTGAGATGCCCGCCGCAACCGAGCAGGCGGCCCAGGTCGATTGCCAGCGTGCGGATATAGGTTCCCTTGCTGCAATCGACGCGGATCCGCAACGAATCACCCTCCACGCCGAGCAGTTCGAGCGAATGGATCGTCACCGGGCGCGCGGCGCGCTCGACTTCGATCCCGGCGCGGGCATATTCGTAAAGGGGCTTGCCGTCGCGCTTGAGCGCCGAATACATCGGCGGCACCTGCTCGATTGCACCGGTCAGCGCCGCCAGCGCCTGACGGATCGAATCGTCCGTCACGTGCACCGGAGCGGTTGCGATCGCCACGCCTTCCGCGTCGCCGGTCGCCGTTTCGATGCCGAGCCGCACCGTGGCCTCGTAGGCCTTGTCGGCATCGAGCAGCATCTGCGAGAACTTCGTCGCCTCGCCAAGAGTCAGCGGCAGCAATCCGGTTGCCATCGGGTCCAGCGTTCCGGTATGCCCTGCCTTCGCTGCGTTCAGGAGACGGCGCGCCGTCTGCAAAGCGGCGTTGGACGTCAGGCCGCGGGGCTTGTCGAGCAGCAGGACGCCGTCGACGATCCGGCGCTGATGCCGGAATTGTTTCGAGGCTTTCAAATCTGCTCAGCTCTCCGGATCGTCCTTGTGGCGGGCGTCATCATCCCGGACCACCTGGTCGATGAGCTGCGACATGCGGCTGCCGCGCTCGACCGAACTGTCGTAATTAAAATGCAGCTCGGGCAGCGTGTGGATGCGCACCCGTTTGCCGAGCTCGCGACGCAGAAAACCGCTCGCGCGGCGCAACCCCGTCAGAATCTCGTCGAGCCCTTCCTCGCCCTTCATCGACGTGAAAAAGACTTTCGCGTGCGCGTAATCGGGCGTGATCTCGACGTCGGTCAAAGTGATGAACCCGACGCGCGGGTCCTTCACTTCGAGCCGGATCAGCTCCGCCAGCTCGCGGCGGATCTGCTCCGCGACGCGCTGGCTTCGGGAAAACTCCTTGGGCATGATTTACAGGGTCCGGGCGATTTCCTGAATCTCGAACACCTCGAGCTGGTCACCTTCCTGGACGTCGTTGAAGTTGCGGATCGAAAGGCCGCATTCGAAACCGAACTTGACCTCCTTGACGTCGTCCTTGAAGCGCTTGAGCGACTCGAGCTCGCCGGTGTGGATGACGACGTGGTTGCGAAGAACGCGTACCTGCGACCCGCGCTTGACGACGCCTTCGAGCACATAACAGCCTGCGACCGTTCCGACTTTCGGCACCTTGAACACCTGGCGCACTTCGACCAGGCCGATGACGTTCTCGCGGCGTTCGGGGGCCAGCATCCCGGAGAGCGCGGCCTTCACTTCGTCGACCGCGTCATAGATGATGTTGTAGTAACGGATATCGACACCGAAAGTTTCCGCCAGCTTGCGTGCGCCGGCATCGGCACGGGTGTTGAAGCCAATGATGACCGCTCCGGAAGCCTGCGCGAGGTTGACGTCCGATTCCGAGATCGCGCCTACCGCGGAGTGGATCGCGTTGACCCGCACTTCGTCGGTCGACAGCTTGTTCAACGCCTGCACCAGGGCTTCCTGCGAACCCTGCACGTCCGCCTTGATGATCAGCGGCAAGGTCTTGACTTCGCCTTCGGCCATCTGTTCGAACATGCTTTCGAGCTTCGCCGCCTGCTGCTTCGCGAGTTTGACCTCGCGGTACTTGCCTTGGCGGAACAGCGCGATTTCGCGCGCCTTCTTCTCGTCGGCCAGCGCGATCGCCTCATCGCCCGCAGCCGGCACGTCCGACAGGCCGAGAACTTCGACCGGAATCGACGGACCGGCGTGGTCGATTGGCTTGCCGTTCTCATCGAGCATCGCCCGAATGCGGCCGAACGTCGCCCCGACGAGCATCACGTCGCCCTTGCGCAACGTCCCCGACTGCACGAGCAACGAGGCGACCGGGCCGCGGCCCTTGTCGAGCCGCGCCTCGATGATCAGGCCTTTCGCGGGAGAATCGACCGGCGCCGTCAGTTCGAGCACTTCGGCTTGCAGCAGCACGGCTTCGAGCAGCGGGTCGATGCCCTCGCCCGTCTTCGCCGACACGTTGATGAACATCACGTCGCCGCCGTATTCCTCGGGCAGCACGCCTTCGGCGACGAGTTCCTGCTTGACGCGATCCGGATTGGCGTCGGGCTTGTCGATCTTGTTGACCGCGACGACGAGCGGAACGTTGGCCGCTTTCGCGTGGTGAATCGCTTCGCGCGTCTGCGGCATCACGCCGTCGTCGGCAGCGACCACCAGAATGACGATGTCGGTCGCTTTCGCGCCCCGGGCACGCATCGCGGTGAACGCCTCGTGGCCCGGCGTATCGAGGAACGTGAGCATGCCGCGCGGCGTCTCGACGTGGTATGCGCCGATGTGCTGCGTGATGCCGCCCGCCTCACCGGACGCGACTTTCGCGCGCCGGATGTAGTCGAGCAGCGACGTCTTGCCGTGGTCGACGTGGCCCATGACGGTGACGACCGGCGCGCGCGGCTCGACGCTCGCGTCGTGATGCGCTTCGGCGCTCTCGAGGTAGGTATCCGGGTCGTCGAGCTTCGCGGCGAACGCCTTGTGCCCCATTTCCTCGACCAGGATCATCGCCGTTTCCTGATCGAGCACCTGGTTGATCGTCACCATCGATCCCATCTTCATGAGAATCTTGATGACCTCGGCGGCCTTGACCGACATCTTGTGCGCGAGGTCGGCGACGGAAATGGTTTCCGGCACGTGAATTTCACGCACCACCGGTTCGGTCGGCGCCTGGAAGCTCTTGTGCTCGTCCTGCGCGCCGCGCCTGCCGCCGCCGCGCGCGCCGCGCCACGATCCGGTCGTGGCACCGACTTCTCCGCGGGTCTTCAGGCCGCGGCGCTTCGCGCTTTCCCCAGCCGTCTCGCCACGTGCGGTTCGCTTCGCGTCCTTGCCGGCGGGTTTTTCCTCGGTCTTGGCGGGGCGGTGCAGCGTGCCGACGGGCGCCTTGGGGGCTTCCTTGACCTGCGGCTTGGCTGCTTCGGCACGCCGCTCGGCCTCCGCGCGCACCCGTGCCTCTTCTTCGGCACGGCGTGCTTCGGCAGCCGCACGTGCCGCCGCTTCGCGATCCTGCTTTGCCTTGAGGTCAGCAGCCTGGCGAGCGCGCAACTCTTCGTGCCGTCGCGCTTCACGTTCGCGGGCAGCGCGTTCTTCGTCGCTCAGGATCGACACGCGCAGCGGCGCCCTAGACGGCGCGCGAGCGGGAGCCTCGGTTTTTGCCGATACGGAAGCTTCCACGGTGGCCGGTTCGCGTTCGGGCTGAGGCTCGGGTTCAGGTTCCGGCTCGGGTTCCGGCTCGGGTTCGGGTTCCGGTTCGACGATGGGCTCGGGTTCCGGCTCGGGTTCGCGCACCGGTTCCGGTTCGGGAGTGACTTCCGCGACGGGCTCGACGATGTTTTCGGTGTCGGGTGCGGGCTCGATTTCCCCCATCGCCAGGTCTGCGGTTTCCTCTTCGATCTGCGCGCTCTCGAGCGTGCCCGTCTCGGGGCTCACGTCATCGCGTTTCATGAAGACGCGCTTCTTGCGCACTTCGACCTGGACGGTGCGGGCGCGGCCCGACGAATCGGTCGCGCGAATTTCCGACGTTTGCTTGCGGGTCAGGGTGATCTTGCCTTTCGGCTGGCTCTGGCCGTGAGACCGGCGCAGATATTCGAGCAGTCTGGCCTTGTCCTGTTCAGTCAGCAGTTGGTCGGCACCGCTCTTCTCGACTCCGGCCTTCTGCAACTGCTCGAGCAGCACCGAGGCCGGCATCTTAAGTTCGCCGGCGAACTGGGTTACGCTCATCTGTTCCATCAATGCCCTCCCGTCATTCTTCGAACCAGTGCGCCCGCGCGACCGAAATCAACGCACTTGCCCGTTCTTGATCGATCCCGGCGATCTCGACCAGCTCATCCACAGCCAGGTCGGCCAGATCATCCCGGGTCAGGACACCGTGCCGGGCCAGCGTGGCGGCAAGCGGCTTGTCCATTCCTTCCAGGTTGATCAGGTCGTCGGAAACATTCTCCAGATGCTCTTCCGTGACGATCGCCTCGGTAAGAAGCACGTTTCGAGCCCGATTGCGCAGCTCGTTGACCGTACCCTCGTCGAAAGCCTCGATCTCGAGCATTTCGGCGAGCGGCACATAGGCGATTTCCTCGAGCGACGAGAAACCTTCGTCGATCAGGATGTCCGCGAGTTCATCATCGACATCGAGCTTTTCCATGAACAGCTCGCGCAGCCCTTCGCGTTCCTGGCCGGTCTTCTGCGCGGACTCTTCCTCGCTCATCAGATTGATCGTCCAGCCCGTGAGTTCGGATGCGAGCTTGACGTTCTGCCCGTTGCGCCCGATCGCGATCGCCAGGTTGTTCTCGTCGACCACGACGTCCATCGCGTGGCTTTCCTCGTCAACGACGATGGACACGACTTCGGCCGGTTGCAAGGCTGCGATGACGAACTGCGCCGGATCGGCCGACCAGACGATGATATCGATCTGCTCGCCGGCAATCTCGTTGCGCACCGCGGTGACGCGCGAACCGCGCAGACCGACGCACGTGCCGATCGGATCGATGCGCGGGTCGTTCGACTGCACCGCGATTTTCGCCCGCAGGCCCGGGTCGCGCGCGCAGGCCTTGATCTCGAGCAGCCCGTCCTCGATTTCCGGCACTTCGAGCTCGAAGAGCTTGCCGACGAATTCCGGCGCGGTGCGAGACAGGATCAGCTGCGGGCCCCGCGCGCCCCGATCGATGCGCAGCAGGAACGCCTTGACGCGGTCGCCGACGCGCAGGTTTTCCCGCGGAATCATCTGGTCGCGCGGAATCACGGCTTCGAGCCGGCCGATCTCGATGATCGCGTTGCCGCGCTCCATGCGCTTGATCGAGCCCGAAACCAGATGTTCCTTGCGTTCGAGGAAGTCGTTCAGAATCTGTTCGCGCTCGGCGTCGCGGATGCGCTGCAGGATGACCTGCTTGGCCGCCTGGGCGCCGATGCGACCGAAATCGATCGGCTCGAGCGGCTCCTCGATGTATTCCCCGAGTTCGATGCCGGGGACCATCTCGCGGGCGTCGATGATGCCCATCTCGGCTTCGTCGTTGACGACCTCCTCGTCGGGCATCACGACCCAGCGCCGGAAAGACTCGTAGTCGCCGGTATCGCGGTCGATCGTCACGCGCACGTCGGCTTCATCGTTGATGCGTTTCTTGGTTGCGGAGGCGAGCGCACTCTCCAGTGCGCCGAAGACGATGTCCTTGGCCACATTCTTTTCGCGCGCCAGCGCATCCACAAGCAGCAATATCTCGCGGCTCATTAATCAAAACCTCCACATCCGAAAGCTCAAAACTTGGGCACCAGGCGTGCTTTCTCGATTTCATCGAAGGGAAAGGCAACTTCGCCTTTCTCGGTGCGCAATCGCACCACGCCTTCGCTCAGTCCCTCGAGCACCCCGATGAAATTTCGCTGATTGCCGATCGGCATGCGTAGCCGCACCTGCACTTCGTCGCCCGCGAAGCGTTCGAAGTCGGCGGTTTTTTTTAGCGGCCGATCAAGGCCGGGCGAGGAGATTTCGAGCCGGTCGTAGTCGACGTTCTCGACTTCGAACACGCGGGTGAGCTGATTGCTGACCGTGGCACAATCATCCACCGTCACGCCGCGCTCGATATCGATGAAAACGCGCATCAGCCGCCCTTTCGGGGAAGTCTCGAAATCGACCAGCTCGAAGCCGAGCCCGCTGACAACCTGTTCAACCAGACCTTCGACGTCCATTTCCACGCCCACAAATAAAAAATGGGCTAACGCCCATCCCTGTTGATTCCCAACTGAAAACTGGAGGACCGAAAATTAGACCCGCCAAAGCCCTAAAATTATAACTGCTATCCGGGCAACAGGCAATTCGCCCCCTGTTCGCCGATGTTCCCCGTCCAGCGCGGCAGCGCTCCACCGCTGGTCCTCTTCCGGATCCCGCTCTATCATCGGCGCGATGGCTTCAATACGCCCCCGTACGTTCCCCGTGCAAAACATCATCAGGAGACCGTAATGACGCACCCCCTTTCGGCGCCCCGACCGACCCAGGCCACGCCGGGCAGCGACTATCCGCACCTGCTCGAGCCTCTCGATCTGGGCTTTTGCACGCTGAAGAACCGCGTGCTGATGGGGTCGATGCATACCGGTCTGGAAGAATCCGGCAACGGCTTCGAGAAACTCGCCGCGTTCTACGCGCGGCGCGCGCGCGGCGGAGTCGGGCTGATCGTCACCGGAGGCATCGCGCCCAACGCGGACGGCGTGATCTTTCCCGGCGCCTCGGTGCTGACGAACGAGGAAGAGGTCGCGCATCATCGCCCGATCGCCGCGGCGGTGCATGCCGAGGGCGGGAAGATCTGCATGCAGATCCTGCACACCGGGCGCTACGCCTACCATCGTGGCGCGGTCGCACCGTCGGCGCTGAAAGCGCCGATCTCCCCGGCCACTCCGCGCGAGATGAGCGAAGCCGACATCGAGCGCACGATCGACGACTACGCGCGCTGCGCGGCGCTGGCCCAAAGCGCCGGTTACGACGGCGTCGAGGTGATGGGGTCGGAAGGCTACCTGATCAACGAGTTCACCGTGCCGCACACGAACCACCGCACCGACCGCTGGGGCGGCAGCGTCGGCAACCGGCATCGCTTTCCGGTAGAGATCGTGCGGCGCGTGCGCGAGCGCGTCGGCGCCGAATTCATCATCATCTATCGGCTGTCGATGCTCGACCTCGTCGAGGGCGGCGCGCCGTGGGAAGAAATCGTCGCGCTGGCGAAAGCCGTCGAAGCGGTGGGCGCGACGCTGATCAACACCGGCGTCGGCTGGCACGAAGCGCGCATCCCGACGATCGCGACGATGGTCCCGCGCGGCGCGTTCAGCTGGGTGACGCGGCGCATGAAAGGCGAAGTCGGCATCCCGCTGATCACCTCGAACCGCATCAACACGCCGGAAGTCGCCGAGGACGTCCTCGCGCGCGGCGACGCCGACATGGTGTCGATGGCGCGGCCGTTCCTCGCCGACCCGGATTTCGTCGTCAAGGCCGCAGCAGGCGAGGCCGCGCAGATCAACACCTGCATCGCGTGCAACCAGGCCTGCCTCGACCACATTTTCGAAGCGAAGCCGTGCACGTGCCTCGTGAACCCGATCGCGTGCCGTGAGCTCGAGTTCGTCATCGCGCCGGCGACGGCGAAAAAGCGCGTCGCCGTGGTCGGCGCCGGCCCGGCCGGCATGGCGGCGGCGGCGACGGCTGCCGAACGGGGCCACAGCGTCACGCTGTTCGACAGCGCTGCCGAGATCGGCGGGCAGTTCAACCTCGCGAAGCACATTCCCGGCAAGGAGGAATTCGCCGAGACACTGCGCTACTTCCGTCATCGGCTCGACAAGGCCGGCGTCGAAGTGAAGCTCGGCCGGCGCGTCGCTGCGGACGATCTCGTCGGCCGTTTCGATACCGTGCTGCTCGCGACCGGCATCTCGCCGCGCACGCCGGACATCCCCGGCATCGACCATCGGAAAGTCGCGAGCTATGTCGACGTGATCACCGGCCGAAAAGCGGTCGGCCGGACGGTCGCGGTCATCGGCGCGGGCGGCATCGGCTTCGACGTCAGTGAATTCCTGACTCATGCGGACCTCGCCGACGACCCGATCGAGCACTACCGGCGCGAGTGGGGCATCGACGCGACCTATGCACGGCGCGGCGGACTCGCGACGGCGTCGGAAGAAGAGCCGCCGCGACAACTGTGGCTGCTGCAGCGCAAGCCGACGAAGGTCGGTGAAGGCTTGGCGAAAACCACCGGCTGGATCCGGCGCACGCTGCTCGCGCGCCGCGGCGTGAAGATGCTCGCCGGCGTCAGGTACGAGAAGATCGATGACGCCGGCCTGCACCTGCGCATAGGCGACGAAAGGCAGCTCCTGCCGGTCGACACCATCGTCGTCTGCGCCGGCCAGGATCCGCTGCGCGACCTCGAGGCCCCGCTGCAGGCGGCCGAAGTGCCGGTGATCCGCATCGGCGGCGCGGACGTCGCCGCCGAACTCGATGCGAAACGCGCCATCGATCAAGGCACGCGCGTCGCAGTCGCGCTCTGAGCTTCCCTCGGCCCGCATCGCTCACAAAGCGGCGGGCATGCAGGGCGTGCGTGACGAAACGCCCGCCGGCAGGCGCGAACGAACCGTCGCGCGCTCAGTGCATCGACCAGCCGTGACTCACCATGAACGACTGGCCGGTGAACGCGGCGCCGGGGAAGGTGGCGAGGAACAGCACGGTGCGCGCGATCTCGTCGACCGTCGTGAACGCTCCATCGACGGTCGCGCCGAGCATCACCTTGCGGACGACCTCCTCTTCGCTGATCCCGAGCTCCCTCGCCTGCTCGGGGATCTGTTTGTCGACCAGCGGAGTGCGCACGAAACCCGGACAGACGACATGTGAGCGCACGCCGTGCACCGCCCCTTCCTTCGCCAGCACCCGCGCCAGCCCGAGCAGGCCATGCTTGGCGGTCACGTATCCGGACTTCAACGGCGACGCGAGGTGGGAATGGACCGAGCCGAGGTAGATCACGACGCCGCCGCGCTTGTCCTTGTACATGTGCCGCAGCGCCGCGCGCGTCGTCAGAAACGCGCCGTCGAGATGGACGGCGAGCAACTTCTTCCAGTCGGCGAACGAGAAGGCGACGATCGGGTTGACGATCTGGATGCCGGCATTCGAGACCAGCACGTCGACGCTGCCGTATTTCGCCGCCACTTCGTCGATGCCGCGATCGACGGCCGCTTCATCGGTCACGTCCATCGCGAGCGCGCTCGCCTGCCCGCCCAGAGCGACGATCCCGCGCGCCACCTCGTCGGCACTCTTCAGGTCGAGGTCCGTGACCACCACTGTCGCGCCTGCCTGCGCGAGATGCTCGGCGATCGCCTTGCCGATGCCGCTGCCGGCGCCGGTGACGACAGCGACTTTCCCATCCAGCCGTTCGCTCATCGGAAAAACTCCTTTCCTCAATGACAAGCCGTTAAAGATAGAAATCTGGGTACGCGACCGGTGAAAGCAAGGAAGGATCGTAAGCCCCGCTCTCCTGCCGCCCCCTCACTTGCCCGGATCGTCGATCTCCGGGAGGCTCAGCGTTCCTTTTTCGCTGAAGCGCGTCACGCCAAATGCGCCGCCGCCCAGCTTGCCGCGCAGAAGATAGGGCACGCCGTCGAGCGCACCGCCCTCGACGAGCGCGAGCGCTTGGCGCATCGCGGTGAAGGCGGAAACCGTCACGGGAACGCTGAGCAGCGCTTCACCGAACCGCGGCACGCTGCCTTTCGTGCCACTGACACCGCTCGCAAACGGCTTGCCGTTCAACTCCAGCTCGACTGCCAGGCCGTCGTAGTCGAGCGGCGCCTCGTTCGGGTTCTGAAGCCGAAGCTTGAGGTTGAAGCGCATCTCGAGGCCTTCGCCCCGGAGCGGGTCGATCCCGACGACGGCGATGCGCACGGGATCGCGAGCGGCCATTCCCGCGCAGCCACCGAGCACCAGCGCGAGCAGCAGCGTCGCTACGCCGAGAAGGATGCGGACGGAAACCGGTCCTGGATGCGAGAGCATCAGCGGCACCTCATGATGAACCGAGCGGAGGAAGACTTTACGAGTCGGCTTCGAAGCGCTTCGTTCGCGGGCGTACGTGAAGCGGTTCGGGGCAGCCTCGGATGAACGGTGATCAGAGCTGGGTCTGGACGCTCTCGACGGTGATCACGAGGGCGCCGCGCGCCCACGGAAAAGCCGATTTCGCGCGCTCGGCAAGTTCGCCTTGCTCCAGGATCGCGCCTGTTCCCCGCAGCACGCAGCCTTGGCCCGGACCGTGATTCCCCTGCACGGCGCGGGACGCGACGAGCACCTGGACGCGATTGTTGCGTTGCAGGTTGTCCTCGGTCTGGCGGTAGTAGCCGGCCGGCATGACGAGCCGGTCTTCGTCGAATCCGAGCCGGCGCAGATAGTCGCCCCAGTTGCCGACGACGTGGGGACCGTCCGGCCCTTCGGTGACGATGGTCACGAATTCGGTCTTGTCCAGGAGCTCCCGGGTCACGGCATCGATTGCGCTCATTGTTGTTCCTTTTCAGCGAATGGCAGGGATCGAGCGGCTTCCGCACGCGGAGCCGCTCGTTGGATGGGACGGACGCGCGGAATCAGTTCTTGACGTGCGCGGCGAGCTTCAGCCACGTGTCGATCACCGTGTCCGGATTCAGCGAAATCGTCTGGATGCCTTCGTCCATCAGCCATTCGGCGAAATCCGCGTGATCCGACGGCCCTTGGCCGCAGATCCCGACGTATTTGCCGAGGCGGTTCGCGGACTGGATCGCCATCGACAGCAGCTGCTTGACGGCCGGGTCGCGTTCGTCGAACGCGTGCGCGACGAGGCCCGAATCGCGGTCGAGGCCGAGCGTGAGCTGCGTCAAGTCGTTCGAGCCGATCGAGAAGCCGTCGAAATGTTCGAGGAACGCATCGGCGAGCAGCGCGTTCGACGGGATCTCGCACATCATGATCAGCTTGAGGTCATTGACGCCGCGCTTCAGGCCGTGCTCGGCGAGCAGCTCGACGACGCCAGCGGCCTCCTCGACGTTGCGGACGAACGGAATCATGATCTGCACGTTCGTCAGGCCGAGCTCGTTCCTGACCTTTTTCATCGCCGTGCATTCGAGCTCGAAGCAGTCGCGGAAGCTGTGCGCGATGTAGCGCGACGCGCCGCGAAAGCCCAGCATCGGGTTCTCTTCCTCCGGCTCGTAGATCTCGCCGCCCAAGAGCTTGCGGTATTCGTTCGACTTGAAGTCCGACATGCGCACGATGACCGGCTTCGGATAGAACGCCGCGGCAATCGTCGCGACCCCTTCGACGAGCTTCTCGATGAAGAACTGCTTGGGCGTCGCATAGCCGCGCGAGCGGCGCAGGATCTCGGCGCGCAGGCTCGCCGGCACCTGGTTGAGGTCGAGGATCGCCTTCGGGTGGATGCCGATCATGTTGTTGATGACGAACTCGAGGCGCGCGAGACCGACGCCGCCGTTCGGAATCTGGGCGAACTCGAACGCGAGCTCCGGGTTGCCGACGTTCATCATGATCTTGACCGGAATTTCGGGCAGGTTGCCCATGTCGGTCGTGACGACCTCGAAGTCGAGCCGGCCGCGATACACGTAGCCGGTGTCGCCTTCGGCGCACGACACGGTCACCGAGTCGCCCTCGTCGAGCACTTCGGTCGCGTTGCCGCAGCCGACGATCGCCGGGATGCCGAGCTCGCGCGCGATGATCGCGGCGTGGCAGGTGCGCCCGCCGCGGTTCGTGACGATCGCGCTGGCGCGCTTCATCACCGGCTCCCAGTTCGGGTCCGTCATGTCGGTGACGAGGATGTCGCCGGCCTGGACGCGGCTCATCTCCGACGCATCCTTGACGACGCGCACCGTGCCGACGCCGATCTTCTGGCCGATCGCGCGGCCGTGCGTCAGCGACTTGCCGTACTGCTTGAGGCGGTATTTTTCCATCACGTGCCCGGAAGACTGGCTTTTCACCGTCTCGGGACGCGCCTGCAGGATGTACAGCTTGCCGTCCTCGCCGTCCTTGCCCCACTCGATGTCCATCGGCCGGCCGTAGTGCTTCTCGATGATCACGGCGTAGCGCGCGAGTTCGAGCACGTCGTCGTTGGTCAGCGAGAACTTGACCCGGTCCGCTTCGGCGACATCGACGGTGCGGACCGACTTGCCCGCCTCCTTCTTGTCGGCGAAAACCATCTTGATCAGCTTCGAACCCAGGTTGCGGCGGATCACCGCCGGCTTGCCGAGCGCGAGCGTCGACTTGTGCACGTAGAACTCGTCCGGGTTCACCGCGCCCTGCACGACCGTCTCGCCGAGCCCGTAGGACGCCGTGATGAAGACGACATCGTTGAACCCGGATTCGGTGTCGATCGTGAACATCACGCCCGACGCGCCGGTATCCGAGCGCACCATGCGCTGCACGCCCGCCGACAGCGCGACTTCGGCATGCGTGAAGCCCTTGTGCACGCGGTACGAGATTGCGCGGTCGTTGTACAGCGACGCGAACACTTCCTTCATCGCGTGCAGGATGTGCTCGTAGCCGTGGATGTTGAGGAAGGTTTCCTGCTGGCCGGCGAACGACGCGTCGGGCAGATCCTCGGCGGTCGCCGACGAGCGCACCGCGAAGCTCCCCTCGCCTTCGGCGGTCAACACGTTGTACGCTGCGTGAATCTCCTCTTCGAGCTTGGCCGGGAAAGGCGTCTCGACGATCCACTGGCGGATCTGCGCGCCGGTCTTCGCCAGCGTGTCCACGTCATCCACGTCGAGCGCGTCGAGCGCGGCAGCGATGCGCCCGGCAAGCCCCTGGTGAGCCAGGAATTCACGGAACGCGTCCGCAGTGGTCGCGAAACCGCCGGGAACCCGGACGCTGGCAGGCAACTGGCTGATCATCTCGCCGAGCGAGGCGTTCTTGCCACCAACCTGCTCCACGTCCGACATGCGCAGTTCAGTGAAGGGAATGACGTAACGAGTCATGAATGGCCTTCCGATTTTGTGGGGGAGAAAGCAAAATCCGATTTTAGCGAAAAATGCTGCTCTGCCGCACGGCAGGTTTTCCCCAATGCCCCTTTTCCGGCGCAAAACATGAGTGACACTCCCATCCGTACCGTCTTTTTCATCTCCGACGGCACCGGCATCACCGCCGAGACGCTCGGCCACAGCCTCCTCGCGCAGTTTCCTGACGCGCGCTTTCGCCAGGTCCGCGTGCCGTTCGTCGACGACCTCGACAAGGCGCTCGACTGTGCGCGCCAGATCCGCGAAACGGCAGCGATGGACGGCGTGCGCCCGATCGTCTTCAGCACGCTGGTCAACCCCGACCCGCTGAGCGGGCTGCGCGAAGTCGATGCGCTGTTCGTCGATCTGTTCGAGCAGTTCATCAATCCGCTCGAGGCCGAACTCGGGCAGCGGTCGACGCACACGGTGGGGCGCTTTCACGGCATCGCCGAGAGCAGCGACTACAAGGCGCGCATCGAGGCGATCAACTTCGCGATGGCGCACGACGACGGCGTCTCGTCGGACGGCGAACTGGCCGACGCCGACGTGATCCTGGTCGGCGTTTCACGTTCGGGCAAGACGCCGACGAGCCTGTACCTGGCGGTCCAGTTCGGCGTCAAGGCGGCGAACTATCCGCTGATCCCGGAGGATTTCGACCGCAACAAGCTCCCCGGAGAGCTGCATCGCCATCGCGGCAAGCTCTTCGGCCTGACGATCGCGCCGGAGCGCCTGTCGCAGATCCGCCAGGAACGGCGCCCGAACAGCCGCTACGCGTCGATCGAAAACTGCCGCTTCGAGATCGACGCGGCACAAAAGCTGATGCGCCGTGAAAACATCCAGTGGCTCGATTCGACCAGCAAATCCATTGAAGAGATATCGGCTACCATTCTGCAGGCCGTGCGGCTGAACCGCCCGGTGTACTGATCGCCCGAGAAAACGGCCTTGCCGTTTCCGCCTCCCGCGGGGGACAGGAAAACTTGGGGCGGCTCAGCGTTTTCTCGAGAGTCCGACAGCGGCAATCATCACCCAAACAGGAATTTACGGATGAAACGAACACGTCAAAAGCGCCGCGGCGGTTTGGGCCGCGAAGCCGAACAGCTGATCTGGCTCGCAACGGGCCTGGCCGAATCCGGCAGCCGAGCCGAAGACCATTACTGGGACCGCCACCTGTGCGCGGCCATCGACCGCCTGCTCGCCGACAGCGAAGAGGAAACGCTGAACGCTGCGCTCGACCACCTGTACAGCGCCGACTCGCCCGGCTACGACGAACTGGCCGACTTCATCGAGTCGCGCGCCGAAAGCGCCCCGGGCGTGTCGCCCGAGCACGATATCCTGCTGATTGCCGCGCCGGTGCTCGCGTGGTCGCGCTACCGCATTCCGGCGACGACCATTTCGCCCGCGGTGCTCGCGAACCTGCGGGTGCATCTGCAGGCTCACGTCCTCGCCGATCGCGTCAAGCTCGCACTGGCCGATTTTCTGTTCAGCCCCGACCAGTTGCCGCAGGGCTACAGCGCCACCGCCGAGTTTGCCGCGAAGCTGGGGCAGTCCGCGCTTTCCGGGCGCGACCTGCATATCGAGACCGAAGGCATGCCCGAGACGGCGCAGTTCCTGTCGGACACCCGCTATCTGCTCGCCGCGATCGTGGTGCCGAAAGGCGAAGCGCTGTTCGGCTGGCAGCAGGCGGGCGGATCGCGCGACCAGTCCCTCAGCCAGTGGCGCAAGCAGGGCGGCGCGTGCCTGATGCCGCTGCTGCCGGGTTGCGCGATGGAAGTCGTGTTGCCCGACGCCTATTTCGCCGCCAGCCGGCAAGCCGACAAGGACAGCCGCCCGTACGCGATCCGCGCATCGGTGGCCTTCCTCGGCGCCGAGATGGAAGCGCCCGCCGGCAACCTGCGCGCGGTGATCGCGCCGTTCCACGAGCGTGAACTCGAGGAATATCGCGTCGGTCTGACCTTGCGCGGCAAGGACGAGGTGGTGCATGGCGTCGTCTGGCCGCTGCTCGGCGCCGAGGACGACAACGCCGACAGTCCGGCGCAGATCGAAGCGGTGCTGCGCGACTGCGGCGTCACCGAAATCGTGAACCTCGAGCACCGTTTCCCGCTCGAATACTGCGATGACTGCGGCGCGCCGCTCTACCCTTCCCCCGAAGGCGAGATCGTGCACGCCGAAATGCCCGAAGAACACGGCGAGCCGACGCCGCGGCACCTGCACTGACGCCGTCCGGCAGTCGGGCCGACACGAGGAGTCGTCCATGAGCCGCAAGATCGACAAGTCCGAAGCCGAATGGCGCGCACAGCTCACTCCGGCGCAATTCCAGGTCACACGGGAAAAAGGCACCGAACGCGCCTTCACCGGGGAATACTGGGATCGCTGGGACAAAGGCGAATACCGCTGCATCTGCTGCGGCGCACCGCTGTTCAGTTCCGAACACAAGTTCGACGCCGGCTGCGGCTGGCCGAGTTTCTGGACGGCCGCGGTGCCCGAAAACGTCGAGACCGCCGACGACCGCAGCCACTTCATGCAGCGCACCGAAGTGCTGTGCCACGAATGCGGCGCGCACCTCGGGCACGTGTTCGAGGACGGGCCGCAGCCGACGGGCCTGCGCTACTGCATCAATTCGGCATCGATCCGGCTCGAACCGGACGCGTCCGCGGATGACGACCAGAGGCGAGGACCGCAGTCGACCGGCTAGCAGCGGTCGCCCGGCAGCCGCTCACGGGCGGGCTGGAGCCTGCACCAGCGACGCGAGAACCGGCGACGAGAAGTCGCGGCGGTAGAGCACCACCACGACGATCGTCGTGACCCCGATGAACAGCCACGGCTGGATGAACCAGGTGACTGCGGCGATGCCGAAATAATAGGCGCGGATGCCGCGGTTGAACTCGTCGCCGGCCAGCCAATTGACCGTCGCGAGCCGGTTCACCGTCGCCTCGGCATCTTCGCCGGGGCGGATGTGCGGGCTCGCGCCGATCAGGATCGACAGCAGGTTGAACTGACGTAACGACCACGTGAACTTGAAATACGCGACGATGAACACCGTCAATAGCAGCAGCAGCTTCACTTCCGATACCGCGCGCGAGGTTTCCCGCGCGAACGGCAGGTCGGCGGCAAAGCGGATCACCTGATCGAGTGCGCCGAGCACCGCGAGCAGGCCGGCGATGATGTAGATCGTCGTGCTCGCATAAAACGACACGCTCTGCATCAGGTTGCCGACCAGTGCTGCGTCGGTCATGCGCATCTCGCGCTGCACGAGCTGGCGCGCCCACTCGAGCCGGTAACGATGCGTGACTCCCATCAGGCCGTCGCGCGCCCAGCGGCTGCGTTCCGAAAACCAGCCATAGCCGACCCACGCGACGAGAAACCAGCACAGCCCCGCCCAATCGGGTCCCGAGATCGCCGTCATGAATTCCTTCATCGCGGCCGTTGCTCAGGAGGCGCGCAGGAAGTCGCTCACGATGCGGATTTGCGACGCATCCATCAGCACCGGCGCGTGACCGACGCCCGGGAACTCCGCGATCTGCGCGCGCGGCCCGGACTGCGCCATCCGCGCGACGGTCTCCGCTTCCAGCAGATCCGATTCCGCGCCGCGGATCACCAGCGTCGGACAGCGGATCGCCTTGTACACATCCCACAGATCGACGTCGACCGTGATCGGCGTGTGGCGGAAGACATCGCCGATCCCAGGGTCATAAACCATGGCGAAGCCGCCTTCGACCGGCCTGACCGAATATTCCGTGAGGTGGCGCCACTGGGCGTCGGTCAGCGGTCCGAACGGCGCGCTGACTTCGCGTATCCAGGCTTCGGCGGCGGCCATGCTGGAGAACTTGGGCGCCTTGCCGACGTATTCGCCGATGCGCCGCAGCGACACCGCAGTGATCACCGGCCCGACGTCGTTGAGCACGAGGCGCGAGATCGGCGTGTGCGGCTGGCTGGCGATCAGCATGCCGATGATGCCGCCCATCGAGGTGCCGACCCAATGCACGGTGTCGGCATCGACCCGCGCGAGCAGCGTGATCATGTCGGCGACGTACAGCGGAAAGCCGTAATCGGTCTTGACGCCGAGCCAGTCGCTGCGCCCGCGACCGACGACATCGGGGCAGACGACGCGGTAGTCGTCGGCGAGGGCTTGCGCGAGGAAGTCGAAGTCGCGGCCGTTGCGCGTCAGGCCGTGCGCGCAGACGAGCACCCTGCGGTTCGCCGGGTCGCCCCATTCCGTATAGGCCATGCGATGCAGGCCGTGGGGTCCGATGCACTGCACCGACTTCTCGCGCAGTCCGCGATACGGGCGGGTCGGCAGCGGCGCGGGTCGAAACAGGCGGCGCAAGGTGTCGAGCAGGCTCATCGATTCAGGCCGTTGGATTAGGAAGCCGGAGTTTAGCAGCCCGGATGCGTATGCCGGTGACGCCGGAGCCACACTGCGAAGCCGCTCAGGCAGGGCCGGGCCCGCCTCGAAGCCGTTCATACACGTGGAACGTCAAGTCACAGGACTAACGCCCGTGCCAGTAGCGCGGTGCGACTACGCGTTGCGCCGCGACGCTCACGCCGTCGTCGCGCACCTCGACGCGGATCGCGCCCTGGCTGTCGGTGCGCCAGTTGCGCGCCCCGGAAGCCGCCCAGCCGGCCCACACTGCCGGATGCGGATGGCGGAACGGATTGAGGTAACCGACCGTGAAGATCGCGGCTTGCGCCTGGATGGCCGTGATGAACGCCGCACTCGAGGACGAACGGCTGCCATGGTGCGGCACGATCACGACATCGCTCGCCAGCGCGTCGGCCGACCGCGCGAGCAGCGTGCGCTCGGCCCACGCCTCGATGTCCCCGGCGAGCAGCACGGACCCGCCCGGGGCGGCGATGCGGAGCACGCACGACCTGTCGTTGTCGCGACGCGGGTCATCCCCTGCGCCCGGATGCAGCACTTCGAAATCGACGCCATCCCAGTGCCAGCGCTCGCCGGCGACACAGGAAACGGGCGCAACGCGGTCGGCGCGGAGCGGGTGCCCGGGCGGCAGGTCCGCCAGCATATCGACAATCTCCACACCCTCCATCAGTGACGCCGCGCCGCCCGTGTGGTCGAGGTCGTCATGCGAAATCACGAGGCGATCGAGCCGCCGCACTCCGAGCGCGCCCAGATAGGGCAACAGCACACGCTCCCCCGCATCCACGTCCGGCCCGTAAGCCGGCCCGGTGTCGTACATCAGGTCGTGTCGGGCCGTTTGCAGGTGCGCTGCCATGCCATTGCCGACGTCGAGCACTGTCAGGCGAAACTCGCCCGGCGCCGGGCGCGGTGGCGACCAGGCGAGCAGCGGCAGCATCGCCAGCGCGCCGACATGACGGGTGGGAGTGCCTCGCGGCAGCAGCAGCCACAGCACACCGGCGCTCCCCGCAACGGCGAGCAGCGGCAGCGGCGCGGCCTGCTGCCACATCGCGAACGGCATGTCCGCGAGCCATTCGAGAGCGACCATCATCAACCCGGTCAGCCAGTGCGCCAGTTCCAGCAGCGGCGGGAACGGCAGCACGATCGCGGCCAGCACGAGCGGGGTGATCAGAAAACTCACCAGCGGAATCGCGAACGCATTGGCAAACGGCGACAGCAGCGAGAACGCGTTGAACAGCACGAGCAGCACCGGAACGGTCGCCAGCGTGATGGCGAGCTGCGTCGTCACCGCAACACGCCAGCCCGGCATGCTGCCGGTGCGCCCGCCAACGACGTACATGATCGCCGCGACGGCGCCGAACGACAGCCAGAATCCCGCCGACAGGACTGCCCACGGGTCGATCACCAGCACCGTGAACAACGCGAGGGCGATGATGCGGCTGCCTGCCGACTCGCGCCCGAGCAGCAGCGCCAGCGCCACCACCGAGAGCATGATCAGCGAGCGCTGCGTCGGAATGCCGAGGCCCGCGAGCAGCGAATAGGCCGCTGCGGCGGCAAGCCCCGCGAGCGCCGCCGCCTTCCTTGCCGGGAACCTCAGCGTCAGCGCCGGGATGCGCCGCCACCCCCACCCGGCAATGCCGCCGACCACCAGCGCGATCATCGACACGTGCAATCCGGAGATGCTGACGAGGTGGGCGACCGCCGTCTTGCGAAATACCGTCCATTGCTCCTGCGCGATCGCGTTCTGGTCACCGACGGCCAGCGCGACGAGAACGCCGGCGTATTCGGCGCCGGGGAGCGTCGCGAGAAAACGGTCGCGCACCGAATCGCGCAGGCGGTGGACGAGGACCATCGGACTGGCGACGAGCGGATCGAGCAGGACGTTTTCCCCTTTCGCCCGCACGTAGCCCGTTGCCCGAAGGCCGCGCTCCAGCAGCCACGCTTCGTAATCGAAGCCGCCGGGATTGGCCAGGCCGTGCGGGCGTTTCAGGCGCAGCGTCAGCTTCCAGCGCTCGCCCGGTCGCAGCGACGGGAGGTGTCCCTTGTCGTCCGCATCCTCGTCGCCGGCGGCACGGGCGCGCGGAGCGTACCAAGACACCAGCATCCGCTGCGGTACCGGCGCGGTCGCCGATTCGACACGCAGCACGAAGCGCACGCTGCGATCGAGGGTTCGCGGCAGCTCGTCGATGACGCCGGTGACGACCACGTCGCGTCCTTCCCAGGCCATCGGCAGCTCATCGGCGAGACGCCATTGCGCCCGCCCCGCCGACCAAACGAACCCGGCAGCAAGCGCCAAGAGGCACATTCCGGCGAGGCGCATGCGAGCTCCGGCGCGCCACACCGCCGCCACGACCGCGCCGCCCGCAGCAAGAAGCACGACCAGCGAACCGGTGCCGGGCAGCTCCGGAAGCCCCTGGCACAGCCAGACGCCCAGCGCAAAGGCGATTATTGACATTCGCATATCGCGCACATCATGCCTGCGGCCGGGAAGCGCTGACAAGCTCGTCGCCGCGTTTGGGACTTGCCCGGCGAACCATTAGAATCGCCGCTCCGAACCGGATGACCATGCGCAAGATCCTCAAGCGTTTTCTGCCGAAGCACGAAACGATTCGCTCCAACCGCTGGCTGCGGCCGTTCGCGAGCACGCTGCTGCACCCGCGGCTTTGGCACCTGAATCGCCATTCGGCAGCCGGCGGCTTCGCGGTCGGATTGTTCTGCGGCATGATCCCCGGGCCGCTGCAGGCCGGCGCGGCAGCGATCTGTTGCCTGGTGTTCCGCGTCAACCTGCCGCTGGCGATCATCACGACGCTGTATTCGAACCCGGTGACGATCGTCCCCCTGTATTTTCTCGCCTACAAGATCGGCAGCTGGGCGATGGGCATCAACGGGCAGGAGTTCGCGCCGCCGCCCGAACTCGGCGAGCTGACGCTGATCGCGTGGGGTGGCGCGCTCGTGGACTGGATGGCGGGCCTGGGCAAGCCGCTCGGGCTCGGCCTGATCCTGCTCGCAGCGACGCTGTCGCTGCTCGGCTACCTCGCCGTCAAGGCAGCGTGGCGAATCTGGCTGATCCGCACCTGGCACGGCCGCCGCACTCATCGCAACGGCGGCTGAACGCCGTGCCGCTCAGGTGAGGCGGCCGTCGTCGAGCCGCAGCGTGCGCTGCGCGCGCCCGGCGAGCTGCTCGTCGTGCGTGACGATGATGAAGCTCGTTGCGAGCCGCTCGTTGAGGCTCAGCATCAGGTCGAACACGCTCTGCGCGGTGCGTCGGTCGAGATTGCCGGTCGGCTCGTCCGCGAGCACACACGCCGGTTGCGTCACCAGCGCCCGCGCGATCGCCGCCCGCTGGCGCTCGCCTCCGGACAACTCGCCCGGCGCATGGTCGAGCCGGTGCCCGAGACCGACTTCCTCGAGCATCGCGACCGCCCGTGCGTTCGCCGCCTCGCGTTCCAGGCGCCGGATGTAGAGCGGCATCGCGACGTTCTCGAGCGCCGAGAACTCCGGCAGCAGGTGGTGAAACTGATACACGAAGCCGAGCGCCTCGTTGCGCACCCGGCCGCGCTCGGCCTCCGACATGCGCGAGAAATCGCGTCCGCGCAGGCGCACCGCGCCCGCGCTCGGCACATCCAGGCCGCCGAGCAGATGCAGCAAAGTGCTTTTGCCCGAACCGGACGCACCGACGATCGCGATGCGTTCGCCGCATGCGACGGCGAGCGTCACCCCATTGAGCACCTGCAGCGCGTCGGCCCCTTCGCGGAAAGTCTTCGACAGGCCTTCGCAGGCCAGCACCGGCTGATTCGTTGATTCACTCATAGCGCAGGGCCTCGGCCGGATTCACGCGCGACGCGCGCCAGCTCGGATACAGCGTCGCCACCAGCGTCAGCACGAAAGACAGCGACACGATCGTGATGACGTCGGCGGGCAGCACTTTCGACGGCAGCTCGCTGATGTAGTAGATTTCCTTGTTCCACAACGTCGCGCCCGTGACCTGCTCGAGGGCGGGAATCACGATGTCGAGGTTGTGCGCCAGCAACAATCCGCCGGCGACGCCCGCGGCAAGGCCGACGAGGCCGATGATCGCGCCCTGCAGCACGAAAATCGCCATGATCGACGCGGGACTCGCGCCCAGCGTGCGCAGGATCGCGATGTCGGCATATTTCTCCTGCACCGCCATCACCAGTGTCGACACGATGTTGAACGCCGCGACCGCGACGATCAGGAACAGAATGATCGTCATCATCGTTTTCTCCAGCGCCACGGCGCGGAAGAAATTCGCGTGGCTGCGCGTCCAGTCGCTGACGGAGACAGGGCTTTCGATCACACCGGGCAGTTCGCGCGCGACGCGCGGCGCGGCGAACAGGTCGTCGAGCTTCAGCCGCACGCCGCTGACACGCTCGTCCATGCGGTACAGCGCCTGCGCATCGCGCAAGTGGATCAGCGCGAGGCCGGAGTCGTACTCGAACATCCCCGCCTCGAAAATCCCGACGACCTCGAACTGCTTGACCCGCGGCAGCACTGCCGCCGGCGTCACGAGCCCTTGCGGGGCGATCAGCGTCACCTTGTCGCCGAGCTGCGCCTGCAGCGCGAACGCGAGGTCGCGCCCGAGCACGATGCCGAAGCGCCCGGGCTGCAGCGCGTCGAAGCTGCCCGAGCGCATGAAGCGCACGAAATCGGCGACGCCGTCTTCGGCTGCCGGCAGCACGCCGCGCACCAGCGTGCCGCGCACCGCCTGGTCGAACGACAGCATCCCCTGCTCCTGGATGTATGGCGCCGTGGCGACGACGTCCGGGTGGCGCGCGGCCTGGTCAGCCACCTGCTGCCACGCCTCGAGCTCGCCGTCGAAACCGGACACCTGCACGTGCGAAGCGACGCCGAGGATGCGCGTGCGCAACTCCTCCTGGAAGCCGTTCATCACCGACAGCACGACGATCAGCGCGGCGACGCCCAGCGCGGTGCCGAGCATCGACACGAGCGAGATGAAGGAGATGAAGCGGTTGCGCCCCTGCGCCCGCTTGCGCGACCGGGTGTAACGCAAGCCGACGAGGATTTCGTAACGCATCGGGTGGGGGCAGCGGCGAAAAGGCGCCATTCTGCCGCAATGACGGATCGAGCGCGACGAACGGCCTGCAGGATCGCGAAAAATCGCCACCACTCCGCTCGTTTCGATGCGTCCTGCGTCTGTCGATGCTATCAAGATGGCAATCAAATACAGCCGTTCGCCTTGAGCCCTTCGACTTCGCTCAGGACAGGATTGTCGAAGGGCTCAGCCCGAAGGGTATTTGGTTGCCGGGCTAATAACGAGAACCGCAATCCGGCGCGCACCGAGCGCGGCGTCGGCTCCCGGCCGGACCCGATCGCGTCGTGCCCTCGGACCTGCCGGGCGCTGTGCTAGACTCGATCGGCTTCTTGTTGCGGTCGCTCCATGCAGATTCACCTCGTCATTCCCGGCCTGATCTGGCCCGGCGCTTCGCTCGTCGCCCCCGCAGCGGGCATCGAACTTCCCGCACTCGCACGACTCCTCGGCCTCGGCCGGCGCGAGCATCGGGACTTCGAGCCGCTCGACCTCCAGCTTGCGCGCCTGTTCGGTTTGGGCACCCGCCCGTCCGACGGCCCGCTGCCGCTGGCCGCGCTGCGCCGCCTCGGCGAATCGGCACCGCTTGCGCCCGATCCGGGCGGCGATTGGCTGTGCGCCGACCCCGTGAACCTGTCCTTCGCGCGCGAGCACCTGCTGCTCAACGATTTTCCGGCCGATGAACTCGACGAGGACGAGGTCTCGACGTTGATTGCCGCCCTCAACGACAGTTTCGGCGATCTTGGCCGCTTCGAAGCATGCACGCCGACGCGCTGGTACCTCCGCCTGGCCGCGCCGACCCGCGCCAGGCTTTTTCCGCTGCATGACGTCATCGGACGGCCTATCCGCCAGTTCCTCCCGGAAGGCGACGACGCCCGCCTGTGGCAGCGCACGATGAACGAAGTGCAGGTGCTGCTGCACAACCATCCGCTCAACCAGGCGCGCGAAGCCGCCGGGCGGCGGCCCGCGAACAGCCTGTGGTTCTGGGGTGCAGGCACGCTGGAAAACGCCCCCGCAGCGACGCTGCCCGCAGTGCAGGCAGCCGAACCGCTCGCCCGCGGCATGGTGCGCGCCGCCGGAGGCGAAGCCGCGGCGCCGGAGCTCGCGACGGCGTTGCGCGAAGACACGATCGTCGTCCTCGACACGTTCCTCCACGCGGCACGACAGCTCGATCTGGATACTTGGCGCAGCAACCTCGCCACGCTCGAACGCGACTGGATCGCACCGCTCGTCGAGGCGCTCGGCGATGGCCGCGTGCAGAAGCTGACTCTCACCGCCCCTGGCGACCGCGGCACGTTCGAACTCGTCGTGCGCGCCGGCGAACGCTGGAAGTTCTGGCGCAAACCGCTCGCTTTCGACGCGCTTCTCAAATCGCTCACCCCGCCGGCTCCGTCTCTCCCCGCAGAGCCGGTGACCGCTCCTGCCCGCCCCGACCGATGACACGCATCCAGTCCCGCAACGTCCCGCCCCGTGCCGTCCAGCATCTGATCGACAGCGGCACCCATCCGCTGCTCGCGCGCATCTACGCGGCGCGCGGCGTCTCGCGGCGCGAGGAGCTCGACTACGGGCTCAAGGCGCTGCTGCCACCGGCGGCGCTGCGCGGCACCGACGAAGCCGCGCAACTGCTCGCCGACGCGATCGAGGCCGGCGCGCGGATGGTGATCGTCGCCGACTACGACTGCGACGGCGCCACCGCCTGCGCAGTCGGCATCCGCGCGTTGCGCGCCTTCGGCGCCGACGTCGGCTATCTCGTGCCGAACCGTTTCGAATACGGCTACGGCCTCACGCCGGCGATCGTCGAACTGGCCGCGCAGATGCAGCCCGACCTGCTGATCACCGTCGATAACGGCATCGCCAGCGTCGAAGGGATCGCCGCCGCGCGCAGCTACGGCATGGCGACGCTGATCACCGACCACCACCTGCCCGCCGACACGCTCCCCGATGCAGACGTCATCGTCAATCCGAACCAGCCCGGCTGCGACTTTCCAAGCAAGGCGCTCGCCGGCGTCGGCGTGATGTTCTACACGATGCTCGCGCTGCGCGCCGAGCTGCGCAGCCGCGGCGCGTTCTCCGGGCGGCAGGAGCCGAACCTCGGCGAGCTGCTCGATCTGGTCGCGCTCGGCACCGTCGCCGACGTCGTGAAGCTCGACCACAACAACCGCATCCTCGTCGCCCAGGGGCTCGCGCGCATGCGTGCCGGGCGGATGCAGCCCGGCATCCGCGCGCTGTTCGCCGCCGCCGGGCGCGAGCCCGAACGCGCGAACACTTTCGACCTCGGCTTCGCGCTCGGCCCCCGTCTGAACGCCGCCGGGCGGCTGTCGGACATGAGCCTGGGCATCGAATGCCTGATCAGCGACGACATGGGCCGGGCGCTGAACATCGCGCAGGACCTCGACAGGCTCAACCGCGAACGGCGCGGCATCGAACACGGCATGCAGGAAGAGGCGCTGATGCGGCTCACGGGCTTCGATCCCGGGCAGAGCGCGACCGTGAGCCTGTTCGAGCCCGACTGGCACCAGGGCGTCATCGGGATCGTCGCCGGACGCATCAAGGAGAAACTGCACCGACCCGTCGTCGCGTTCGCGCGCGGCGCGGACGGCGAACTGAAAGGATCGGGGCGCTCGATCGCCAACGTGCACCTGCGCGACGCGCTCGATCTCGTCGCCAAGCGGCATCCCCAGCTGATCCTGCGCTTCGGTGGCCACGCGATGGCGGCAGGCCTGACGATCCGCGAGACGGATTACCCGCGCTTCCGGGGAGCATTCGAGGAGATCGTCCAGTCACTCGTCGGCACTGCTGACCTGACGCGCACGCTCGAAACCGACGGCGCGCTCGAAAGCGGTTACATGACGCTCGATTCGGCGCGGCTGATCGAACAGGACATCTGGGGACAGGGCTTCGCAGCCCCGGTGTTCGAGGATCGTTTCCGCGTCGACAACCAGCGTCTGCTCAAGGACAAGCACCTGAAGCTGCAGTTGTCGAAGAACGGCGCGCGCTTCGACGCGATCCGCTTCAACTTCGCCGACAGCGCGGGCGCGAACATCCATGCCGCCTACCGGCTCGCGCCGAACGAATACAACGGGGTCACCAGCCTGCAGCTGATGCTCGAACATTTCGACACCGTTTAGCGTCGCGGGCCTGTTGCCGCGCCTTCCGTCGCGGCCGATCAATTTCGTCTATCTATCCAAAAGAAATATTATTGTGCACTGCACATAACCATGCTGAGGAAGTGGATATAATCGGAAGCGACCAATAACCGCAAGAGGATCGCGCCATGAAACCTTCCTTTCTCATTTCGTCGATGCTTGCCCTCGCTGTCGCCAGCCCGGTCGCGCTCGCACACAAGCAGGGAGACATCCTCGTGCGCGCCGGCGCGGCGATGGTGGCTCCGGACATCGGCGAATCCAGCGTCTCGACGCCGGCCGGAAAGATTTCGGGGTCGGATGTCGAGGTGAGCGACGACACGCAGCTCGGCCTGACGCTCGGCTACATGCTCACGGACCACGTCGGCATCGAACTGCTCGCAGCGACGCCGTTCGAGCACGACGTCACGCTCAAACACATGAATGGCCTCAACGGCAAGCTCGCGACGATCAAGCAGCTTCCGCCGACCCTCTCGCTGCAGTATTTCCCGCTGGACCCGTCGTCGAAGTGGCAGCCGTATGTCGGCGCCGGCATCAACTACACGTATTTCTTCGACGAGGAGCTCAAGGATGCGCGCAAGGCTCAAGGCTTCTCGCAGCTCGACCGCGAAAGTTCGTGGGGCCTCGCCGTCCAGGCCGGCATCGACTACATGTTGACCGACCGCATTATGCTGAACGCCGCAGTGTGGCGCACCGACATCGACAGCGAAGCGACTGCGCGCCTGAACGGGGCCAAAGTCAAAGTCGACATCGATATCGATCCGTGGGTGTACATGGTCGGCATCGGCTACCGCTTCTGAGCGTCGCCCGCGCCTCCCCCCGCGGAAAACCGGCGGCTCCCTCCGGGCCGCCGAATTCTTTTGGGCACGCCGGCGGCAGCGCTGGAGGGCGCACCGCGCGGGGGCTCGTCATCGCGGGTATACTTCGCGGTTTTCCGAATTTCCCGGAGCATCGCCATGGAAGCCGAACGCCTCAACGCCATCGCCCAGCAACTCGACGACCTCCGTTCGCGGGGTCGTGAACTTCGGAGGTATCTTTGACTACGATGAGAAATCATCGAAGCTCGAAGAAGTAACTCGCGCGCTCGAGGATCCGGCCGCGTGGGACAACGCGGCCCGCGCCCAGGAACTGGGCAAGGAAAAGCGCCAGCTCGAAGACGTGGTGCACAACCTGCGCGATATCGAAAGCCTGTCTTCGGACCTGAAGGACCTGTTCGATCTCGCTGAAGCCGAGGACGACGAAGACACGCTCGGAGCGGTCGAAGCGGACCTCGGCGAGCTTCAGGCGAAAGTGCATGCGCTCGAATTCCGCCGGATGTTCTCCAATCCGATGGACCCGAACCCGTGCTTCATCGAAATCCAGGCCGGTGCCGGTGGCACCGAGGCGCAGGACTGGGCGGGCATGCTCGAACGCATGTACCTGCGCTACTGCGAGCGCAAGGGCTTCAATGTCGAGGTCATGGAAGAATCCGAAGGCGAAGTCGCCGGCATCAAGGGCGCGACGATCAAGGTCAGCGGCGACTACGCTTACGGCTTCCTGCGCACCGAGACCGGCATCCACCGCCTCGTGCGCAAAAGCCCGTTCGACTCGAACGCGCGCCGCCACACGAGCTTCTCGTCGGTGTTCGTGTACCCGGAAGTCGACGACTCGATCCAGATCGACATCAACCCGGCCGACCTGCGCATTGACACCTATCGCGCTTCCGGCGCGGGCGGCCAGCACATCAACAAGACCGACTCGGCGGTGCGCATCACGCACGAGCCGACCGGCGTTGTCGTGCAGTGCCAGAACGACCGCTCGCAGCACAAGAACAAGGCCGAGGCGATGTCGATGCTGAAAGCGCGGCTGTACGAACTGGAACTGCGCAAGCGCCAGAGCGAACAGCAGAAGCTCGAAGACTCGAAGAGCGACATCGGCTGGGGCCACCAGATCCGCTCCTACGTGCTCGACCAGTCGCGCATCAAGGACCTGCGCACGAACTACGAAGTCGGCAACACCCAGGCCGTGCTCGACGGCGACCTCGACGACTTCATCGGGGCGAGCCTGAAACAGGGCGTCTGAGACCTTTGACCTCTTCGGGCGCGGCTGCCGCAATCGCGGCGTCAGCGCCCGGCACGGCCTTTTTTCCCGCGGATTTCACACGCGATTGACGCCCCCAGCCATACCCCGAGTCTAATCTTCCGACTGCGCCCGACACGTCCGGCGGGCATCGCGACAGGAGGAGAGAGACATGCAACACGCCGACCGACTCGGCAATATCTACAGCGGCGCCAGCGCTTCAGCGATCGAAGGCTTCGAGCAGGCGCTCAATGAGTTCCAGTGCTACATCGGTGATCCGGTGGCGACGATTGGCCAGGCCCTGGAAGACAGTCCCGGGTTCGCCATCGGGCACGTCTTCAATGCCTACCTGCACCTGCTCGGCACCGAGCCGGCCGCCCTTCCCACAGCGCGGGCGTCGGCCGAGACGGCCCACCGGCTTGCAGCGAATGCTCGCGAGCGCGGCCACCTCGCCGCCGTCGACCATCTCATCGACGGCGAATGGCGAGCCGCAGGCCGGATATTGGAAGACCTCGCAATCGACCATCCACGCGACGCGCTCGCCCTCCAGGCGGGCCACCTCACGGATTTCTATACTGGCGCGTCGCGCATGCTGCGCGACCGCGTCGCCCGCGCGCTGCCATCGTGGCCACCGGACATGCCCGGCTACCACAACCTGCTCGCGATGCACGCTTTCGGTTTAGAGGAAACGGGCCTTTATGAGCGCGCCGAAGCCGTCGGACGGCGGGCAGTCGAGATCGAGCCGCGCAACGGCTGGGGCCAGCACGCGGTCGCGCATGTGATGGAGATGCAAGGCCGACAGCGCGACGGCATCGGATGGATGCGCACGAATCTGGACGCGTGGTCGAGGGACAACTTCTTCGCCGTGCACAACTGGTGGCATCTCGCCCTCTTCCATCTCGACTTGGGCGAGATCGACGAAGTGCTGGCGCTCGTCGACGGACCGATCCATGGCGCGCGTTCACAGGTCGTGCTCGACATCGTCGATGCCGCGGCGCTGCTGTGGCGATTGCAGCTGCGGGGCGTGGACGTCGGTGCCCGGTGGGAAACGGTCGCCGACGCGTGGGCGCCGTTCGCCGCCGCAGGGAACTACTCGTTCAACGACGCGCACGCGATGATGGCCTTCGTCGGTGCAAACCGCGCGGAGCAGGCCCGTACGGTGCTCGCAAGCCAGGCGCGGGCGATGCGCGGGGCCGGCGACAACGCGATATTCATCCGTGAGGTCGGCGGCCCGGTGACGAATGCGATCCACGCATTCGGCGCCGGCGATTACGCGACGACGGTGCGCCTGCTGCGCCCGGTCCGCGACATCGCGCACCGCTTCGGCGGCAGCCATGCCCAGCGCGATCTCCTCGACCTGACTTTGCTCGAAGCGGCGCTGCGCGACGGACAGCTCGCGCTGGCGCGGGCCTTGGCCGCCGAACGCCTCGACCTGAAGCCCGCGAGCCCTGCCGCGCGTGAACTGATGCAGCGCGCCTGCAGCAGCGGCGTCGCGCTGGCTGCCTGAGCGTCGCCGCAGCCTCCCGCCCGGCCGCCTGCAATTTCACCCGCCCCTCCCCCGCTCATCCCGGCCGCTGCAGATCGGCCGGGATCGCGAGCCCGGCTCGTGCCAGGCCGGCAAGGAAATACCGCGCGTCCACGTCGCGGCGGAACGGGTTCACGTGCATCAGCCAGCGCGCCGTCTCGTCCGGTGCAATCGCGGGGCCGGCAGCGATGTTGCGCCGGTAGGCCTCATGGAACAGCGCCAGGTGGTGCGCAGCTTCCTCGAGGTTTCCGAGATGCGCGAACGCGGCCGCAAGGTAGGCATGGACATCGGTCGCGACGTCCGGCGCCTTCAGGCCGTATTCGATCGCGGTCTTGATGCGGCCCGAAAAAAGAAGCGGCCCGGCGGCGAACGCGAAGTACCAGTCGTCGTGGAAGGGGTTCAGGCGCATTGCCAGACGCGCCCGTTCGGCGCCGCGCTCCGCGTGGCCGAGAAACATGTCCGACACGGCAAGCTGCGCAAGGATGTCGGCGTCGTTGGGATTGAGTAGCTCGGCGCGCTGCAGGTGGCGATCGGCCTTGTCGAACTGGCGCCGGTAAAGGAGGATGCGTCCGAGGATGAAATGCGTGATCGGGTCGCGATCGTCCATCCGCACCCCGCGCTGGGCATAGTCGAAAGCCCTGCTCTCGTTCTCGGCCCAGCGGTCCCACGCGAGGCAGCTCCATTCGTTGAAATATGTCAGCGACAGACCCGAACAGGCGCGGGCGAAAGCGGGGTCGATCTCGAGCGCATGCTGGAACAGCGCGCGCGCCTCGGCATGGCTCTCGGGACTGGCGTGCCGCAGCTGCGCCATGCCGCGCAGCCAGCAATCGTAAGCGGCCAGGTCAGTGAGGGGCTTGCGCATCGCCTGCCGCAGCCGGTCGTCGTCGATGCGCGTCACCAGCGTTGCAGCGACCGCACGGCCGATCTCGTCCTGCGTAGCGGGAATGTCGTTCGGCACGACATCGAAGCGGCCGGACCACAGAAAACAGCCGCTTTCGGCCTCGACGAGCTCAGCGCCGATCCGCACCGATCCGGCGCTGCGGCGCACGCTGCCGCACAACAGGTAGCGTGCCCCGAGCCGCGCTGCGGTTTCCGCCGGCATCGCATGCGGATCGGCAGCGCCGAAAGACGAATGCGAAGCGATGACCCGCAGCGAACGGAATTGCGCCAGCTCGCGGATCACGTCCTCGGTGAAGCCGCGTGCGAAATAGCCCTGTTCTGCGTCGTCCGAGAGGTTTGCGAACGGCAACACCGCGATCAGCGGAGGATCGCCGCTCTTCTTATCGGCGGGCACCGGTCGTACGCGCACTTGCTGTCGCAAGGCTTCGGTGGCTGCGGACGGCGGAACTCCGAGTGTCGCCAGCGCAGTCTTGCAGCGTTCGTATTCGCGCATCGCCGAACCGAGGGCGCCGCGGCCCAGATGCAGTCGCATCAGCAACTGGTATGTCTCCTCGGCCGCCGGGTCGATCGCGAGCACGCGCTCGGCCAGCGCTGTCGCGGCCTCCACCTCACCCCCTTCGACCTGATGTGCGAGCAGCCTTACCATGCCGTTCAGCGCGATCCGCCGCAGTCGTTCAGCTTCGAGCGCGCGCCAGTCCTCGAACAGGGCCTCGTTCAGCGTGAAGCCGTCGAGAAAAGGACCGCGATAACGCTGGGCGGCGCGCTCCAGGGCCGACGGGCTACCTTCGGCCGACGCAGTCTCGAACTCCGCGACGTCGACCGTGACGCCATCGGGCACGAGGTGCAAGCCTTCACTGTTGGCCCCGATTACCGATTCGCCCGCGTCGTCGAGCGACTTGCGCAACTGCGTGAGCGCCTGGCGCAGACTCGCGCGTGCCTGCGCTTCGGCACTGCGGCCCCACAGCATGTCGGCAAGGCGTTCGCGTGAAAACACCGTGCCCATGCGGGACGCGAGAATCGCCAGCAAACCTGCTGCCTTGCGCGTGGGCAGGCTGACGGCGCGGCCACTGCGGAAGACCGAGAAGCCGCCGAGCATGTCGATGCGGACGTCCTTGCTGTCGCTCATTGTCGCGACTCCCTGCGCACCGTTTGCCCCGCCGTGCGATGACTGTCGCCAAGCGAGCGGTGACCCTCTGATAGGCCAGTATAGGCAGTGCAGCGGGGACGAACGCGCAGGGTGCGCTTGGGGGCGCTGTCAGCGCCGCGATGGAGAAAAGTGACACCGAAGTGCTGCAGCGTTTGCGCGGCCACGAGCGATGCAGGGCCGGAGGCAGCGCAAATATTCCGAACACCTAGGCTTCGGGCGGCTTTATGATGGTGCGTGGCCGAGCAGCGGGCCGAAGACTTGCAGCCGGGCCCCGCCCGGGCCGCTGCCCGTCCGCAACAATCGATGGAGGGACGCACCGCATGTTCGAGAGACTTTTCCGACGCTTCTCCGTGGTCGTCGCCGCGTGCGCGCTGCTCGGCCTCGGCGGCTGCGGTTACAACGATTTCCAGCGCCTCGACGAGCAGAGCAAGGCAGCCTGGGCCGAAGTGCTGAACCAGTACCAGCGCCGCGCCGATCTGATTCCAAACCTCGTGAACACCGTCAAAGGGGAAGCGAATTTCGAACAGGAAACCCTGACCCGCGTCATCGAAGCCCGCTCGCGCGCGACGGCGATCCAGGTCACGCCCGAGATGCTCGACGATCCGCAGGCGATGGAACGCTTCCAGCAGGCGCAGAGCCAACTCGGGGGCGCGCTGTCGCGGCTGCTCGCAGTGGCCGAAAACTATCCGAACCTGCGGGCGAACCAGGCTTTCCAGGACTTGCGCGTGCAGCTGGAAGGGACCGAGAACCGCATCACCGTCGCGCGTAACAGCTACATCAAGACGGTGCAGGAATATAACGTGCTCGCGCGCAGCTTTCCGACGAACCTGACGGCGATGATCTTCAGCTACGAGCCGAAAGCGGGTTTCACTGTCGCGAACGAACAGGAGATCTCGCGTCCGCCGAGCGTCGATTTCGGCACGTCGGGGGCGCGCTGAGCGACGGCGCGGCCCGGGACGATCATCCTCCGAGCTGATCCGATGAACTGCCCCTCCTGGCCCGCCCCCTCCTGGCCCGCTCCCTTCGCTGCCGGCCTGCAGGCCGTCGCCGCCACGGCCCGACGCTGCCTGGCGAACGCTTCGATCGCCTTCGCAGCCTTCGTCGCGCTCGCGGCACTGCTTGGCCCGGCCGCGGCGTTCGCGCAGGATCTGCAGCCGGTTCCTGCCCTGACTGCGCGCGTCATCGACCGGACCGGCACCCTCGATGCCGGCGAACAGCAGGCGCTCGAAGCGAAGCTCGCGGCCTTCGAAGCGGAACGCGGGGCCCAGATCGTCGTGCTGGTCGTTGCGACGACCGCTCCCGAGGACATCGCCGCCTACGCCTACCGCGTCGCGGCCGAGTGGAAGATCGGCCGGCGCGAAATCGGCGACGGCATCCTGATGGTCGTCGCGAAAGACGACCGCCGGGTGCGCATCGAAGTCGCCCGCGCGCTCGAAGGGGCGGTGCCTGATCTCGCCGCGTTCCACATCATCGATCGCGCGATCACGCCGGCTTTTCGCAGAGGCGAGTTTGCGGCCGGCATCGACGCCGGCCTCGACGCGCTGATGGCGCGCATCCGCGGTGAAAACCTGCCCTTGCCCGAGCCCGACATGCGCGGGCGCGGCGAAGCGCCATCGCTCGAAGACCTGGGCGCGTTCCTGTTCGTCGGCGTACCGATCGTGGGGGCGGTGCTCGTGGGCATGTTGGGGCGCAAGCTCGGCGCGCTCGCGACCGGCGGCGTCGCCGGCGTGCTCGCGCAGTTGCTGCTCGGCAGCCTGCTGCTGGCGATCGTCGCCGGCGTCGTCGCGTTCATTTTCGTGCTCGTGCTCGGCATCGGCGGAGGAGGCCGCGGTGGCCGCGGCGGAGGCGGCGGTTTTGGCGGCCCGATCATCTGGGGCGGGGGCAGCCGAGGTGGCGGTGGCGGATTCGGCGGCGGCGGATTCGGCTCCGGCGGCGGCGGGAGTTTCGGCGGCGGCGGCGCGTCGGGACGATGGTAGCGCTGCCGAACCGGAGCGGGAGTCATCGATGAACGCTGTGATGCGCGTGATACGCCACCTGTGGCTCGATTCCGACGATGCGCGTCGGGCGATCGGGGACGACACGCTGCAACGCCTCGAGGCGCGCGTGCACGACAGCGAACGGCGTCACACGGGCGAGATTTGCGTGTGCATTGAAGCGAGCCTGCCGATGAGTTACCTGTGGCGCCATTTACGGCGCCGCGTGCCGATCGAGCAGGTGGTGCGCGAGCGCGCGCTGACCGAATTCGGCAAGCTGCGGGTGTGGGATACCGAACTGAACAACGGCGTGCTGATCTACCTGCAACTGGCGGAGCACGGCATCGACATCATCGCCGACCGCGGTCTCGCGCGGCACGTCGAGGACGCCTACTGGCGGGAGACGCTGGCCAGCATGAGCGCTGAGTTCCGTGCCGGGCGCTACGAAGAGGGCCTCGGCCGCGCGATCGACGCCGTCACGGCAGCGCTCGAGCGGCACTTTCCGACCAGTCGCGGCCCGGGTGAAACTCCACCGCAGCGGGAGGATCAGCTTCCCAACCGTCCCGTGTTTCGCTAAGCCCCGCACCCGCTCCCCGGGCTTCCCGAGCAGGATTCAGCTCGCCTTCAACTGCCGGGCCACGAGCGCCGGATTGTCTTCGCTGTAAGCGGCCTTGATCGCGTCCCAGGCTTCTTCGGCGGTCTCGACGTAGTGGAAAAGCTCGACATCCTGCGGGCTGATCACGCCATGCTCGATCATCACGTCGAAGTCGATCAGGCGCTGCCAGAAGTCGCGGCCGATAAGAATGATCGGGCGGCGGCGGATCTTGCGCGTCTGCGTCAGGGTCAGCACTTCGAACAGTTCGTCGAGGGTGCCGAAACCGCCGGGAAAGCTTACGACCGCGACCGCGCGCATCAGGAAATGCATCTTGCGAATCGCGAAGTAATGGAACTGGAAACACAGCTCCGGCGTGATCCACGGGTTCGGCGCTTCCTCGAACGGCAGGAAAATGCTCATGCCCATGCTGCGCCCGCCCGCATCGTGCGCGCCGCGATTGCCCGCTTCCATGACTCCGGGCCCACCGCCAGTGGCGATGATGACGGGCTCGCCGAGCGCATCGGCTTCAAGCGTGACCAGCTCGGCAAAACGGCGCGCTTCAGCGTAGTAACGGGCGTTCTTCACCATCTGCTCGGCGCGCCGGATCGCGATCGGATCGTCGCCCGCGCGCGCCTCGTCCAGCATCGCGGCCGCCACCTCGGGCGACTTGAAGCGCGCGCTGCCGAACACCACGACCGTGGATTCGACCCCCTGCTCCTGCTGGATCAGCTCCGCCTTCAGCAGTTCGAGCTGCAGCCGCACCGGCCGCAGCTCCTCGCGCAGCAGGAATTCGTTGTCCGCAAACGCCATGCGGAAAGCGCTGCCGGGCGCGTCGTACGGCGAATGGGGTTTCGCGGCCTGGACTTCGTCCTGCGCGGACGGGAAATTGCGGGCGCGGATGTGGTGCGATTTCTTCATGCTCGGTTTTGCTCCGGAAAGTGATCGGCTCCCATGATCGCATTTTCGGCCGCGGATTTCGGTGTCACGAGAGCGACCGAAGAGTCGGGCAGGCGGGGCGATTGCTGCGGCGGCCCGGGAGAAAGCCGGCCGCCCTCGCCGACGGGCGCTACACGGGGACCATTCAGCGGCGCGAAACGCATCCCTCTTCGTTTCCCCCAGACGCGCATGAACCGGGTTCGCCCGCCGCGCTCGTGTAGCACCGCTTTCCCTTGGCCTTGGAGCGATACATCGCGGTGTCTGCCTGCTCCAGCAATCTTTCGCACGTGGTTTCCCTGCCGGAAGATATTGCAATGCCGATGCTCGCCGAGATGCCGATCGGGATTTCGCCAATCTGGTACGGTTCGGAAAGCGTTTCCACGAGTTTGCGAGCCAGGGCCGCCGCCCCGTCCGCTCCTGCGGCGAACATCACGACGACGAACTCGTCGCCGCCCAGACGGGCGGCGACGTCGGAACATCGAATCGCCCCGTTGATACGATGCGACACGACGCGCAAAAGCTCATCGCCGATTCCATGGCCATGGCAGTCGTTTACCGCCTTGAAACCATCGAGATCGATGTAAAGGAGAGCAAGCTCGCTGTCGCATCGCTGCGACAGTGCCACCTGCTTGTTGAGGATTTCGTCGAGCAGCACGCGGTTCGCCAGCCCCGTGAGTTCATCGTGCAGCGCCTTGTGCCGGGTCTGCTGCAGCATCGCGGATGCCTTGATCAGCGCTCCTCCGACCTCGTCGGCTTCCCGGAGCCGGAAGCTCGGAACGACGATCGGCTCACCCGAGCCCAGCGCCACGGCCGGACCCGTCAGTCCGGAAAAAGCGCCGGCAATCCGGCCTCCGAGCCTCCAGGCAAGAAGCAGACTGCTGCCGAGCAGAACCACCGTACCGAGGACCAGCCAGGCGAGCGACTGTCGCAGCTGGCTCGTGAGCGCTTTCCGGGGAATGCTGATGACCGTCGTCCACCGGGAAACGGCGGAGCGGCTGAAAACGGAGACGACAGGAAGACCGGCGTCGGTAAGGATTTCGACCGATCCCTCGGCGGCTTCGGCGAGCCTCGCTGTCAACGCCTGCGAACCCTTCCGCCCGATGAACTGCTCCGTTTCAGTGTGGGCAGCGACAATGCTTTCGCCATCGAGTATTTCGCCGGTCCAGCCGTGCGGCAGGCGCTGCTCGTTCAGGATCCCGGACAGGCGATCCGGAAAAAAACCCATGCTCAGAACGTAGACGATCCGCTCGTCGCCGTGCACCGGTACCGAGACGCTGAGCGCCGGCCGGTGCACCACCGGCCCGACAAAAAGCCCGGAGACATAGGTTCCCCCTGTTGCGAGGACGTGCCTCAACTGCGGCATCGCCCCTTCGAAAGGCAAGAGTTCGCCGAACGGCCGGAACGTGTTGATCCGCTGCCGGCCGCTCGTATCGGTGAGCACGACGTTATTCGCCGACTGGGTTTGCAGAACCTGCACCGCCTGGCGGTGGAAAGCCGCGAGATCGTTGGAAGCCAGGTAAGGCGACGTCGCGAGGACCTTCAGCGCCGACTCCGTCGCCGCCAGTTCACGATCGACGGCGGACGTCAGCGCGCGGGCAGTCGCGATCACCTCGCGCACGAGTTGAGCATTCTCGCGCTGATAGTCGTAGTGAATCAGCGCCGCGGTCATCAAGGATGCGGGCACGATGCACGCCATGACGAGCAGGGCGAGTCGGGAACGGATGGTCGGAGTGGATGCTTCCGTCATGGAGCGAGATCGCCGAACTGACCGGATTTTCGTTTTGGATCTTCAATGGCAGACCGCCGCGATGCCCAAGGGTAGCGCCTTCCCGCCTCCAGGGCCAGCCGATCGGATAAAGCGAATTGAATAACGCCAGGCGAATGACCTCCCATGATGAAACGGTGAATGGGTTCCGCTGCACGAACCCGGGCAGCGAACCATCCTGGCGTGACGAGTGCCATATGACTGCGGTCGCGTCGCCGACGACAAATTTTCCGGCGCACGAGCGGTCAAAACGCCAGTAGGGGGAACTCCCGATGATTGCCGTTTGCCTTCATCCCGGTCGATTGACGCTCGCCGAACTGCGCACGATCGCGTTCAGCGAGTGCCGGCTCGAGCTTGAACCAGGCTGCTTTTCGGCGATCGCGCGCGGCGCCGCGACGGTCGAGGCGATCGCGCACAGCGGCGAGCCGGCTTACGGCATCAACACCGGTTTCGGCCGCCTCGCGCAGACGCACATTCCGGACGATCAGCTCGAGCTGCTGCAGAAGAACCTAGTGCTGTCGCACGCGGTGGGCGTCGGCGAACCGCTTTCGCTGCCGACAGTGCGCCTCGTGCTGGCGCTGAAGATCGCGAGCCTTGCGCGCGGACACTCGGGTGTGCGCATGGAACTCATCGATGCGCTGCTCGGACTCTTCAACGCCGGCGTCGTGCCCCGCATACCGTCCAAGGGCTCGGTCGGCGCGAGCGGCGATCTCGCACCGCTCGCGCATCTTTCCGCGCTGCTGCTGGGCATCGGCGAAGCCGATATCGACGGCCGACGCGTGCCCGCAAGCGAAGCGCTGGCGATCGCGGGACTGGCGCCGATGAGGCTCGGGGCGAAGGAAGGGCTGGCGCTGCTCAACGGCACGCAGGTGTCTACGGCGCTGGCGCTTGTCAATCTGTTCGCGATCGAAACCGTATTCCGCACCGCGCTCGTCGCGGGGGCACTGTCGGTCGACGCCGCGGCCGGCTCGTTCAAGCCGTTCGATGCCCGGATTCACGTGTTGCGCGGTCAGCCGGGGCAGATCGACGCTGCTGCCACCTACCGTCAGCTGCTCGAAGGCAGCGGGATCAACCTCGCGCATCGCGACTGCGGCAAGGTGCAGGACCCGTACAGCCTGCGCTGCCAGCCGCAGGTCATGGGCGCCTGTCTCGACCAGATGCGCCACGCCGCGCGCGTGCTGCTGATCGAAGCGAACGCCGTATCCGACAACCCGCTGGTTTTTCCCGACAGCGGCGAAGTGCTGTCGGGCGGGAACTTCCATGCCGAGCCGGTCGCTTTCGCCGCGGACGCGCTCGCGCTCGCGGCGGCCGAGATCGGCGCGCTGTCCGAGCGGCGCATCGCGCTGCTGATCGACGCGACGCTGTCGGGCCTGCCGCCGTTCCTCGTCACCGAAGGCGGCGTCAATTCCGGTTTCATGATCGCGCAGGTCACCGCGGCCGCGCTCGCGTCCGAGAACAAGCTTCTCGCGCATCCGGCGAGCGTCGATTCGCTGCCGACGTCGGCGAACCAGGAAGATCACGTGTCGATGGCGACGTTCGCTGCACGCAAGCTCGGCGAGCTCGCCGACAACACCGCGACGATCCTCGCAATCGAGCTGCTCGCCGCGGCGCAGGGCGTCGAGCTGCGCGCTCCGCACTGCACTTCGCCGCGCCTGCAGGCCGTGCTCGCGCTGATCCGCAGCCGCGTTCCGCATTACGACATCGACCACTATTTCGCGCCGGACATCGCATCGATCAAGGACGACGTGTCGGCGGGAGCTTTCGGGCGCCATTGTCCCCTGTCCTTCGACTCCGAACGCGTGGCGGACGGCGATGCGTCCCGTTCGGCCGCGCAAGACGTCGAATCCCACTGAAGCGCTCCGAAGGAGGCCGCGATGAACGAAGTCCACAGCACCGATCCCCGCTACGCGCCGGGCCGCGTCGTGCGTTCGCCGCATGGCGCGACGTTGCACTGCCGCAACTGGCTGATCGAGGCCGCGTGGCGGATGATCCAGAACAACCTCGACCCCGAAGTCGCCGAGCACCCCGAACATCTCGTCGTCTATGGCGGCATGGGGCGCGCGGCGCGCGACTGGGCGTGCTTCGACACGATCCTCGCGACGCTGCGCGAACTGGGCGAGGACGAGACGCTGCTGGTGCAGTCCGGCAAGCCGGTCGGCGTGTTCCGCACCCACGTCGATGCGCCGCGCGTGCTGATCGCGAACTCCAACCTCGTGCCGAAGTGGGCAACGTGGGAGCACTTCAACGAGCTTGACCGCAAAGGCCTGATGATGTTCGGCCAGATGACGGCGGGCTCGTGGATCTACATTGGCTCGCAGGGCATCGTGCAGGGCACGTACGAGACTTTCACCGCCTGCGCCGATCGCCATTTCGGCGGGCAGGGCGCGCGGCGCTGGATCCTCACCGGCGGGCTCGGCGGCATGGGCGGCGCGCAGCCGCTCGCGGCGACGATGGCGGGGTTTTCGATGCTCGCAGTCGAGTGCGACGAGACGCGCATCGACCTGCGCCTGAAGACGCACTACCTTGACCGCAAGGCCGCGTCGCTCGACGAGGCGCTCGCCTTGCTCGACGCGGCGCGGGCGGAGGGCCGCACGCTGTCGGTGGGCCTCGTCGGCAACGCCGCCGACGTGTTCGAGGAGATCGCGCGCCGCGGCGTGATGCCCGACGTCGTCACCGACCAGACCAGCGCGCACGATCCGATCCACGGCTACCTGCCGCAAGGCTGGACGCTGCAGCAATGGCGCGAGCGCCAGCGCAGCGATCCGCAGAGCATCCTCGAACCGGCGAAGCGCTCGATGGCGAACCAGGTGCGCGCGATGCTCGCGTTGCAGCGGGCCGGTGCGGCGGTGTTCGACTACGGCAACAACATCCGCCAGATGGCGCGCGACGCCGGCGTCATCGACGCATTCGCCTTTCCCGGCTTCGTTCCGGCGTACATCCGCCCGCTGTTCTGCCGCGGCTACGGCCCGTTCCGCTGGGTCGCGCTGTCGGGTGACGCGAAGGACATCCATCGCACCGACGCGAAAGTGAAGGAGCTTATCCCCGACGACCGGCACCTGCACAACTGGCTCGACCTCGCCCGGCACCGCATCACGTTCCAGGGCCTGCCCGCGCGCATCTGCTGGCTCGGCCCGAAAGACCGTTACCGCGTCGGTCTCGCGTTCAACGAGATGGTCCGCCACGGCGAACTGCATGCGCCGATCGTCATCGGCCGCGACCATCTCGATACCGGTTCGGTCGCGAGCCCGAACCGTGAAACCGAGGCGATGCGCGACGGCTCCGACGCGGTATCCGACTGGCCGCTGCTCAACGCGCTGCTCAACACCGCGAGCGGCGCAACGTGGGTGTCGTTTCATCACGGCGGCGGCGTCGGCATGGGGTATTCGCAGCACGCCGGCCAGGTGATCGTCTGCGACGGCACCGACGGAGCGGCGCGCCGGATCGCACGGGTGCTGTTCAACGACCCGGCGAGCGGCGTGATGCGCCATGCCGACGCGGGGTACGAGGAAGCGCTCGCGACGGCACGGGAAATCGGCCTGCGCCTGCCGATGCACGACGCCTGATCACATGGCCGCCTGGGACCTGCTGTTCCGCCGCGTGCATCTGGCGACGTTCGCCGGCAACGAACCGTACGGCACGCTGCGGGATGGTGCGCTCGCGGTGCGAGCCGGGCGCATCGTATGGCTTGGCGCCGAACGCGACCTGCCGCGCGAAGCGCGTGCCGCCCAGGAAATCGACGGCGCCGGCGGCTGGCTGCTGCCGGGACTGATCGACTGCCACACCCATCTCGTTTATGCCGGCAACCGCGCGCAAGAGTTCGAGCTGCGCATGGAGGGCGCGAGCTACGAGGAGATCGCGCGCGCCGGCGGCGGCATCCGTGCGACGGTCGCGGCAACGCGGACCGCCAGCGAGGAAGCGCTGGTCACCGCGAGCCGGCCGCGTCTCGCGCGACTGATCGCCGAAGGAGTCACGACGGTGGAGATCAAATCGGGCTACGGGCTGGAACTGTCCGCCGAGCGACGCATGCTGCGCGCGGCGCGTATGCTGGGAGAAATCGCCCCGGTCCGCGTAACGACGACGTTCCTTGGCGCGCACGCGCTGCCGCCCGACTACGACGGACGCGCCGACGACTACATCGCCGAAGTCTGCGACGTGATGCTGCCGGCACTGTACCGCGAAGGCCTCGTCGATGCCGTCGATGCGTTCTGCGAGCGCATCGCGTTCAGCCCGGCGCAAACCGAAGCGGTGTTCCGCGCAGCCCGTGCGCTCGGGCTGCCCGTCAGGCTGCATGCCGAGCAGCTCTCGGATTCGGGTGGTGCGGCGTTGGCGGCCCGCTACGGCGCGCTGTGCGCCGATCATCTCGAACACCTCTCCGAAGCCGGTGCAGCGGCGCTCGCCGCGGCCGGCAGCGTCGCCGTGCTGCTGCCCGGGGCATTCTATTTCCTGCGCGAGACGCACCTTCCACCGGTCGCGCGGCTGCGCGCGCTCGGCGTGCCGATCGCGATCGCGACGGACTGCAACCCCGGCACTTCGCCGCTCAGTTCGCTGTTGCTCGCGGTCAACATGGCCTGCGTGCTGTTCCGCCTCCCTCCCACCGCGGCGCTCGCCGGCGTCACGCGCAACGCGGCCCGCGCGCTCGGGCGCAGCGACGACCTCGGCACGCTGGAGGCGGGAAAACTCGCGGATCTCGGCCTGTGGCACGTCGATACCCCGGCCGAGCTGTGCTACCACCTCGGCTACAACCCGCTCGCATTGCGCGTGTTCGGCGGACAAATCAGCGGAGCAAGTGATGCCGCACAACGATGAGGAAAATCGGGAGCCGTGGCGCGGCCGCACCGACGTGCACGAAGGCCCGCGGGCATTGCGCTGGCACCAGTGCGTCACGATGCTGCCGCCGCACGCACCCCCCGGCATCGCGCTGCTCGGTTTCCCGTGCGACCTCGGCGTGCGGCGCAACCACGGCCGCCCCGGAGCCGCCGAAGGCCCTGGGACGCTGCGCCGCGCGCTCGCGAACCTCGGGTGGCACGGGGCACGGCCGGTGTACGACGCCGGCGATGCGGGCGCCCGCACGCCCGGATCCGGCGAGCAGACGCTCGAGACGATGCAGGCCGGCTACGCTGAACGCATCGCGACGCTGCTCGACGCGGGGCATGTGCCGATCGGCCTCGGCGGCGGCCACGAGATCGCGTGGGCAGCCTGGCAGGGGCTTGCCCTGCATGCGGCCCGCCAACCGGATCCTCCGCGCATCGGCATTCTCAACGTCGACGCCCATTTCGACCTGCGCGCGGCGCCCGCGGGCAATTCTGGCACGCCCTTCCGCCAGATCGCCGAAGACTGCTCGGCCCGCGGCTGGAAATTCCGCTACTGCGTGCTGGGAATCGCCGAAGCGGCGAACACTGCCGCGTTGTTCGACCGCGCCCGCGCGCTCGGCGTCACGTTTCGCCTCGACGAGGAAATGGGCGTGCGCGATCTCGATCCGATCGCCGACACGGTGCGCGATTTCCTCGCCGGCATCGACTGGCTCTACCTGACGCTGTGCCTCGACGCGCTGCCGGGGGGGTGCGCGCCCGGTGTCAGCGCTCCGGCGACGCTCGGCGTCGAACCGGCCGTCGTCGAGGCGGTGATCGGCATCGCCGCCTCGAGCGGCAAGCTGCGCGTCGCCGACGTCGCCGAACTGAACCCTTCCGTCGACTCCGACGCCCGGACCGCGCGTCTGGCCGCACGCCTCGTCTGGCGGATCGCGCGCGAGATCGACCGTCACCGGAGCTGAGGTACCGTCTTGCCTGCGTGTTCCCCGGGCGCGATTGAGCCAAGCGGCACCGGCGGGATTTCGGTACGATGCGCTTCATTCGTGAAGCGCCCCGTCACGCTCGACGGATCGGCGCCTATTCCCTTTTCCGCTGCCCGCACCAGAATCCCATGACTTCCCCCATCGAAAGCTTCGCCCAACTCGATCTCCGTGCACCGCTGCTCGATGCGCTGTCCGAAATCGGCTATGAAACGCCGTCGCCGATCCAGGCGGTCTGCATTCCGCATCTGCTCGCCGGCCACGACCTGCTCGGCGAAGCGCAGACCGGCACCGGCAAGACCGCCGCGTTCGCGCTGCCGCTGCTCGACCGCCTCGATCTCAGCGTGAAGAATCCGCAGGTGCTCGTGCTCGCGCCGACCCGCGAACTCGCGATCCAGGTCGCCGAAGCTTTCCAGCGTTATGCGAAGAACCTGCCCGGTTTCCACGTGCTGCCGGTGTACGGCGGCCAGAGCATGGTCGTGCAGCTGCGCCAGCTCGCCCGCGGCGCGCATGTCATCGTCGGCACGCCGGGCCGCGTCATGGACCACATCGAGCGCAAGAGCCTCAATCTCGACAGCCTGACGACGCTGGTGCTCGACGAAGCCGACGAGATGCTGCGCATGGGCTTCATCGACGACGTCGAATGGATCCTGCAGCACACGCCGGCCGAGCGGCAGACGGCGCTGTTCTCGGCGACGATGCCCGACGCGATCCGCCGCGTCGCGCACCGCTACCTGCGCGACCCGCGCGAAGTCAAGATCAAGACCAGCACGACCACGGTCGCCGCGATCCGCCAGCGCTACTGCCAGGTCAGCGTCGCGCACAAGCTCGACGCGCTGACGCGCATCCTCGAAGTCGAGGAGGATTTCGACGCCGCGATCATCTTCGTCCGCACCAAGACCGCGACCGTCGAGCTGGCCGACAAGCTCGAAGCGCGCGGCTACTCGGCCGCCGCGCTGAACGGCGACATGACGCAGCAGCTGCGCGAGCGCGTCATCGAACAGCTCAAGGGCGGTCAGCTCGACATCGTCGTCGCGACCGACGTTGCGGCGCGCGGCCTCGACGTGTCGCGCATCAGCCACGTCATCAACTACGACATCCCGTACGACACCGAAGCGTATGTGCATCGCATCGGCCGCACGGGGCGCGCCGGTCGCACCGGCAGCGCGATCCTGTTCGTCGCGCCGCGCGAGATACGCATGCTGAAAGTCATCGAACGCGCGACCCGCCAGCCGATCGAGGCGCTGCAACTGCCGTCGCGCGAAGCGGTCGCGGACAAGCGGGTCGCCGCATTCCGCCAGCAAGTCGCCGAAGTGCTCGAATCCGAAGACCTCGCGTTCTTCCGCGACGTCGTCGCCGGCATCGAATCGACCCACGAAGCCGGACTCGACGACATCGCCGCCGCGCTCGCTTTCCTCGCGCAGCGCGAGCGCCCGCTGCAGCTGCCGGAGTCGAAAGGTCCCGACATCGCGCGCCTCCCCGAACCGCGACGCGAACCGGGCGCCGAGCGCGCGCCGCGCGAAAACCGCGAGAAAATCCTCGAACGCCGACGCGAGTTTTCCGAGGGCAATCTGCAGCGCTACCGCATCGACGTCGGCCGCAACCAGCAGGCGACGCCGAAGGACATCGTCGGCGCGATCGCCAACGAGGCCGGCATCGAAAGCCGCTATATCGGGCAGATCAACCTCTACGAGGACTACAGCACCGTCGAACTGCCGAGCGCCCTGCCGCACGACGTCCTCGACATCCTGCGCCGGGTGCGCGTACGCCAGCACCAGCTGAACATCCGCCCGCTCGACGCCGAGGAAGCAAAGCGCGACGCCGCCCGCGTACGCCCGGGCCCTCCTCGTCCCGGCGCTGCGCCGCGTCACGCGGCCCCCGGAAGCAAGCCGCCTCGTCCCGGCAGCCCCGGCCCGAGATCCTTCAGCAGCGATAAGCGCGCGCCCTCCCCCGGCTTCAAGCCTGGCAAGAAAAAACCGCACGATCGCTGAATCGACTGCGCCGCCAGCCGCGGTGTGCAGGCGTGTTGGGCGCAGGGTAGAATGCGCCACCCATCGCGCCGGGGTGGTGAAATCGGTATACACAGCGGACTTAAAATCCGCCGCCTTCGGGCTTACGGGTTCAAGTCCCGTCCCCGGCACCAGCGAGCGCGCTGTGCGTGATTTTCTCCAGGACTGCCTGCGGTGATCGTTCTGAACCTTTGCTGCGACCACGAGCACCTGTTCGAAGGCTGGTTCGGCTCGGCTGCCGCGTTCGAAACCCAGCGTGAGCGCGGACAGGTCGTCTGTCCCGTTTGCGGGTCGGCATCGATCAGCCGGCGTCCGAGCGCTCCGTACCTCAACACCGGCTCGGTGCCGCCCGCGGCTCCGGTACCGCGCTCCTCGCCGCGCCCTGCAACGCCCCAGCAGATGGACGCGGTCGCCACGGCCGTGGCGATGCTGCGCCGCTTCGGCAAGGAGTCGGAGGACGTCGGCGAGCGGTTTGTCGAGGAAGCGCGCCGCATCCACTACGGCGAAAGCGAAGCGCGCAACATCAAAGGGAAAGCATCGCACGACGACATCGGGGAACTGATCGACGAAGGCATCATGGTGCTGCCCGTGCCGCCCGACGACGAAGCGTTGCACTGACCCCTGCCGGCCCGCTGCCCGTGGGGCGTCAACAGCGGGCGTGAATCAGCGGCACCCACATTTCCTGCGGCGACAGTCCGCCATGCACGCCGATCATCCGGTGCGCGTGTTCGCCGGGCATCCTGTCCGTGATCGTCCAGCCGGGTTCCATCAGCAGCGCATGGCTGCCGAGGCGTTCGCGCAACTGCCGGTGTCGCGGCCCCGGCCCGAAAAACCCGCTGCGCAGCAGGTCCCGCGAACGCACCAGCACCGCCTTGCCTGGCAGTTCCGCCCCGACGAACGCGCGAAAATCGTCCTCCGCCCCGTGGCGAAGCTCGCACAGCGCGGCCCGACGTTCGCCGAACAATGGTCCGGCGAGCATTGCCGCGGCGTCCGTGAACCGTTCGAAGCGGATCACGCGCTCCGCAGGCGAATCGATGAAGCCGTGGTCCGCGCTCGCGACGACGTCGACGCCAGTTCCGCCCAGGTCATCGAGCAAGGCGGCGAACGCCGCATCAATATGGCGAAACTGCGCGATGGTCTCGTCGGACTCGCAGCCGTGTGCATGACTGAGCGCATCGAACACCGGATAGTAGGCGTGGATATAGCCCCCTGCTGCGCTCTTCAGCGCCCTTGCTGCCGTCGCTATCGCAGCGACCATTCCCTGGAGCCCGCGATACGCGACGATCTCGGCCCCGCGTCCGTGCCTCGCCGAGAACGGCGAATGCGCGAGACTGCGCGGATTGACGTAAATCGACTTGCGCCTGCGGTTCTGGAACAGGCTCGGATACGGAAAGAGGCGCTCCGACGCCATCGCGCCCCGAATGAGTCCGCCCGAACGTTTCCTCATCGGCAACGGTGCGACGACCCCGCCGAACCGCTTGTCGTGGATTAACCAGCCGGTCAATCCATGGCGGGCCGGCGCCAGCCCGGTGAGCGTGGTCGTTACTGCGCTCGCCGTCGTGCTCGGAAAAACCGAAGTCAGCCGTCGCTGGCGGTGCGCGAGCAACGCGCTTCCCGCTCCAAAACGCTGCAGGAACGCGTCACCGAGGCCGTCAATGAGCAGGAACACCAGCACCGGCGCGGGTTCGTCCTGCGCGAAATCGACGCGCTCCTCGCTTGGTACCGCCCAGCGCTGGCCATCAAGAAAGGCACGGATCGCGCCGACGACGCCATACAGGCCATTCGCCCCGTAATCGGGCACGACAGCGGCACGCGGCAACGAAAATGGAATGTTTCGGCAGGCGGGCATGGCCAGAGCCGGTAAACGACAAAAGGAAGGTGCGCTCGCACCTTCCTTTTGTCAATTTCTGGAGCGGGAAACGAGTCTCGAACTCGCGACCTCAACCTTGGCAAGGTTGCGCTCTACCAACTGAGCTATTCCCGCATGTACTTCTGGAGGCGCACCGGAATCGGACCGATATGCCCGGCTTTGCAGGCCGTACAAATCAGTATTGGCGCGGATTTCCGGACCGCTGCCACTCGGTGCTGCCACCTCTCGACACGTCGCTGCGTTGTCGAGGCGCGCATAATGCCGGAAGTCTCCGCCTTCTGCAAGCGTTCGCTGCCCTCTTCGTTTGAGGCCCTGTTTTTCGGAGCTCTTGGCTGTACGCGTCCAACCGGTCGTTCAGGCGCAAAGAAGGGGAAATTCCCGTCGAGGCGGGATTTGCCCGGAAACGACGGATCGCGGCGCAAATGCGACGTCGGGAAACCCGCAGCCCCCGCCCCCGTTCCCACGCCGTGCGGATCCATTAGACTGAGCTTTCCCAACCCGCCAGGACCGCTCCCATGACCATCAAGTCACGCGCCGCCGTCGCCTTCGGGCCGAAGCAACCGCTGCAGATCGTCGAAGTCGACGTCGAGCCGCCGAAGGCAGGCGAAGCGCTCGTGCGCATCCTCGCGACCGGCGTGTGCCACACCGATGCGTTCACGCTGTCGGGCGACGACCCCGAAGGTATCTTCCCGGCGATCCTCGGCCACGAAGGCGGCGGCATCGTCGAGGCGGTCGGCGAAGGCGTCACGTCGGTCGGCGTGGGCGATCACGTGATCCCGCTCTACACGGCCGAGTGCCGCGAGTGCAAGTTCTGCAAGTCGGGCAAGACGAACCTGTGCCAGGCGGTGCGCGCAACGCAGGGCAAGGGCTTGATGCCGGACGGCACGACGCGCTTCTCGTACAACGGCCAGCCGATCTACCACTACATGGGCACCTCGACGTTTTCCGAATACACGGTCGTGCCCGAGATCTCGCTCGCGAAGATCCCGAAGGAGGCGCCGCTCGACAAGGTGTGCCTGCTTGGCTGCGGCGTGACGACCGGCATCGGCGCAGTCCTCAACATCGCGAAGGTCGAGCCCGGCGCGACGGTCGCGATCTTCGGCCTCGGCGGCATCGGGCTCGCGGCGATCCTCGGCGCGAAGATGGCGAAGGCGTCGCGCATCATCGGCATCGACCTCAATCCGGCGAAGTTCGACCTCGCGCGGCAGCTGGGCGCGACCGACGTCGTCAATCCGAACGACCACGCGAAGCCGATCCAGGACGTCATCGTCGAGATGACCGACGGCGGCGTCGACTACTCGTTCGAGTGCGTCGGCAACGTCAAGCTGATGCGCGCCGCGCTCGAGTGCTGCCACAAGGGCTGGGGCGAATCGACGATCATCGGCGTGGCCGGCGCCGGCCAGGAGATCTCGACACGCCCGTTCCAGCTCGTGACCGGGCGCGTGTGGCGCGGCAGCGCGTTCGGTGGCGTCAGGGGCCGCACCGAGCTGCCGGGCTACGTCGAGAAAGCGCAACGCGGCGAGATTCCGCTCGACGTCTTCATCACCCACCACCTGCCGCTCGAAGACATCAACCGCGCGTTCGAACTGATGCACGCAGGCCAGAGCATCCGCAGCGTGATCCATTTCTGAATGGTCGCGCCGCGGATAGCCACGCCGACCGTTTTCAATGGAGGATGCCGTGCCCCTCGAACAACTCTCGTCGCAGAAATGCTTCGGCGGCTGGCTGCAGCGCTTGCGGCACCGCTCGACGGCGCTCGCCGGCGACACCGTATTCGCGGTCTATCTGCCGCCGCAGGCCGAGCAGGGCAAGAAGCTGCCGGTGCTGTACTGGCTGTCGGGGCTGACCTGCACCGACGAGAATTTCATGCAGAAAGCCGGCGCACAGCGCCTCGCCGCCGAGCTCGGGCTGATCCTCGTCGCGCCCGACACGAGCCCGCGCGGCCCCGACGTGCCGGGTGACCCCGACGGCGCCTGGGATTTCGGCCTCGGCGCAGGCTTCTATCTCGATGCGACCGAAGCACCGTGGTCCCGGCACTACCGGATGCACGAGTTCGTCGTCGATGAACTGCCGGCGCTCGTCGAGGCGCACTTTCCCGCCTCCGACCGGCGTGCCATCAGTGGCCACTCGATGGGCGGGCACGGCGCGCTCGTCTGCGCGTTGAAGAACCCCGGGCGCTACCGCTCGGTCTCGGCGTTCGCGCCGATCGCCAATCCGACGCACTGCCCGTGGGGCGAAAAAGCCTTCTCGCGCTATCTCGGCGCGGATCGTACACGCTGGCGCGAATGGGATGCGAGCGAGCTGATCGGCCAGGCGCGCGAAACGCTGCCGATCCTCGTCGATCAGGGCGACCGTGACGCATTCCTCGTCGAGCAGCTCAAGCCCGCAGTGCTCGAAGCTGCCGCGCGCGCGGCAAACTATCCGCTGACGCTACGCATCCAGCCCGGCTACGACCACAGCTATTACTTCATCGCGAGTTTCATCGACGACCACTTGCGCCATCATGCCGCCGCGCTTGGCGGGTGAATTCCGGAACGCTCAAGGAGCTGGGGACCTGGACCGCCGAGGCGGACAAGGTGCTCGTGTTCTAGGAGGAGCTCCGTGTGCTTCAAGCATTTTTTCCAAGGGGATTTGAAATGAGCACCGCGGTGCGCCGCACCTTCGCCGCCGCGGTGAACCGGCGTCCCCTCGGGCTTGGAGGTGGTCGGGGCGGTTCAGCGTGAGCAGGCCGACGCGGCCCCGGCGCTCGGCCAGGACCAGCGGTTCGGCAAGTTTGTCCTTTGAATCGTGGCGGTCGGACACGGCATTTCTCCCGTTTTTCGTGACGGGCATCACATGCCCAGATAGGCCTTCTTCACCTGCTCGTCGTGCAGCAGCTCGGGACCCGGCCCGCTGAGGATCGTGTGGCCGGTCTCGACGACGTAGCCGATGTCGGCGATCGCCAATGCGGCGTGCGCGTTCTGCTCGACGAGGAAGATCGTGATCCCGTCGGCCTTCAGGCGCCGGATGACGCGGAAGATCTCCTCGACGAGCAGCGGAGCGAGGCCCATTGAAGGCTCGTCGAGGAGCAGCAGCTTGGGGCGCCCCATCAGCGCGCGCGCCATCGCGAGCATCTGCTGCTGCCCGCCGGAGAGCGTCCCCGCGGGCAGCGCGCGCTTCTCCTTCAGGATCGGGAAGATGCCGTACATGCGCTCGAGGTCCTGCTCGATCTCGCGATCATGGCGGACGTAGGCACCCAGGCGCAGGTTGTCCTCGATGCTCATCGGGCCGAACACCTGCCGCCCTTCGGGCACCTGGCAGATGCCGGCACGCACGCGCTTTTCCGGCGCGAGGCGGGTGATGTCGTCGCCGCCGAAGCGCACGACGCCGCCGGACGCCGGCTGCACGCCGGAGATCGTGCGCAGCAGCGTCGTCTTGCCGGCGCCGTTGGCGCCGACCAGCGCGACGAGCTGGCCCTGCTTCACGTCGAGGTCGATGCCGTGCAACGCCTGGATGCGGCCGTAGTGCGACGTTAGGCCGCGGATTTCGAGGACGGTCTCGCGCACCGGCTGCGGCGCGGGCACGAAGGACGTGCTCTCGCGCCGCCCGCCGAGGCCGACCGGCTCGGGCGCGAGCGCGATGATGCGCGCCTTCAGCGTGTCGAGGTCGCCGCGCGAGCGGACGCCGAACAGCGGGTCCTCGTCGGCGGCGAAGGCCGCGTCGATGCGCTCCCAGTCCTCGGGCTCCAGCGCACGCCGCGCGGCGGGAATGACCGCCGTCTCCTCCAGGCGCATGTGCTGGCGCAGGTGCTCGGCGAACTCGCGCAACGCGTCGAGGAAGGTCTGCTGCTCGCCGCGTTGGCCGTCGCGGAACGCCACCGCGAGGGCATGCACCCGGTCGCGGTGGGCCGGCCCGTCGCGGTGCTCGGCTTCGAGCCGCGCGATGGCCGCGGCGGCGGCGGGGTCGCGCCGGCGCAGGGCCGGGAACAGGAACTCGTCTTCCTTGCGGTGGTGGATGCGGTCGATGTACGCGTCCAGGTATTCGAGCAGCTCCACCGTCGTCGCTGCGGCGGCCTGCAGGTCGCGTCCTTCGCCCATCGCCTCGGCGAGCGCATCGAAGGCGGCGGCGACGCGCCACATGCCGCGATGCTCGGCCTGGATGATGTCGAGGGCGAGCATCCGCGATTCAAGAACTTCCATGGTCGTCTCCTTCAGGCCGATGCGCCGAGGTAGGCGGCGATGACGTCGGGGTTGTCGCGGATCTCGGCGGCGGTGCCTTCGGCGAGCTTGCGGCCGTAGTCGAGCACGAGGATGTGGTCGGACAGGTTCATGACGAGCTTCATGTCGTGTTCGACGAGGATGACGGTGACGCCGGAGTCCGCCACCTTGCGGATCAGCGCCTCAATCTCGGCGGTCTCGGTGTGGTTGAGGCCTGCGGCCGGTTCGTCGAGCAGCAGCAGCTTCGGTTTCGCCGCGAGCGCGCGCGCGATCTCGAGGCGCTTGAGCGCGCCGTAGGACATCTGGCTGGCGTGGGTGTCGCGATACTGGCCGACGCCGACGAACTCCATCAGGCGCGCGGCCTCGTCGCGGCATTCGGCGTCGGCCTTCGCCAGCCCGGGCAGCCGGAACAGGCCGGCGAGCAGGCTGGAGCCCAGCCGCAGGTGGGCGCCGACCATGACGTTCTCGATCGCGCTCATGTTCATGCACACCTGCAGGTTCTGGAAGGTCCGGCTCATGCCGCGGCGCGCGAGGCGGTCGGGGCTCTCGCCGCCGGCGGGCGCGTCGTCGAACAGGATCTCGCCACCGGTCGGCGTGTAGATGCCGGTGATGAGGTTGAAGAGCGTCGTCTTGCCGGCGCCGTTGGGGCCGATCACCGCGTGGATCGTCCCCGCCCGCACGGTGAAGGACACGTCCTGCACCGCCTTCACGCCGCCGAAGGTCTTCGAGAGGTTGCGCACTTCGAGCATCACGCGGCCCTCCCGGCGAACTTCAGGCGCAGCGTCGGCACGATGCCGCGCGGCAGGAAGATCATCGTCAGCATCAGGATCAGGCCGAAGACCACCGTCTCCCAGCCCTCGAACGCCGACAGCAGCTGCGGCAGCAGCGTCAGCACGACCGCGCCGAGGATCGAGCCGAACACCGACGCCATGCCGCCGAGCACGACCATCGTGACGAGCTCGATCGAATGGAAGAAGCCCGCCGCGCCCGGCGTCAGGAAGCCGACGTAATGGGCGGTAACGCTGCCCATCACGCTCGCGACGACAGCCGAGAGGACGAAGACGCGCACCTTGAACGACGTGGTGTCGATGCCCGCGACGCGCGCCGCGATCTCGGAACCGTGGATCGCCTGCAGCGCGCGCCCGGCCGGCGCGTCGATGAGGTTCAGCGCGGCACGCGTGACCAGCAGCAGCATCACCGCGACGACCGCATACCAGGTGTGCTCGCCCGCGATCTGCCAGCCGAACAGGCTGAACGCGTCGACCGGCATGCCGTCCGGGCCGCCGGTGAAGTCGGTCTCGTTGATGATCAGCATCGACAGGATGATGCCGAGCCCGAGCGTCGCCATCGCCAAGTAATGCCCTTTGAGCTTCAGGATCGGACGCGCGACCGCGAACGCGAGGACTGCGGTCGCCACCGCCCCGAGGATCAGCGCGACCGCCGACGGCCAGCCGTAGCGGCTCGTCAGGATCGCCGACGCATAGGCGCCGATGCCGAAGAAGCCGGCGTGGCCGAGGCTGATCTGGCCGGTGTAGCCGATCAGCAGGTTGAGGCCAACGGCGATGCTGGCGTTGATCGCGATGCGGATCGCGAGGTCGTAGTAGTAGGCGTTCGGCAGCGCCAGCGGCAGCACCGCCAGCACGAACGCGAGGAACAGGAATCCGCGTGTGGTGGGTTTCATCGTCATACCCGGTCGGTGGTCTTCTTCCCGAACAGGCCCTGCGGCAGGAAGAAGAGGATGAGAAGGATCAGCACGAAGGGCATCGCGTCCTTGTAGGCGGACGAGATGTAGCCGGCGGTCATCGCCTCGACGACGCCCAGCAACAGGCCGCCGACGATCGCGCCGACGCCGCTGCCCAGCCCGCCGAGGGTCGCCGCGACGAAGCCCTTGAGGCCCATCATGATGCCGACGTCGTAGCTGGTGTAGGTCATCGGCGCGACGAGGATGCCGCCCAGCGCGCCGAGCGCCCCCGACAGGCCGAACGCGAGCAGCAGGATGAAGCGGGTGTTCACGCCGACGAGCTGCGCGGCGAGCTTGTTGCACGAGGTCGCGAGCACCGCCTTGCCGAGCCTCGTGCGGCCGAAGAAGAGCGCGAGTGCTACGACCATGACGAGCGTCACGCCCATCACCCACAGGCTCTGCGGCATCAGCGTCGCGCCGAGGATCGCGATCGGTTCCTCGCCCGAGAACGCCGGCAGCGCGTGGTTGCCCTTGCCGAGGAACACTTCGGCGAGCCCGCGCAGCGTCAGCGATGCGCCGATCGTGATGATGACCAGCGTGACGACTTCGGAATTGCCAGCCGGCTCGATCGCGAGCTTCTCGACGATCAGCCCGGCCGCCGCGGCGACCAGCACCGCGAGCGCGATCGCCAGTGGCAGCGGGACGCCCGCCTGCACGAGCAGCGCCGCGGACATGCCGCCGAGCATGATGAACTCGCCCTGCGCGAAGTTGATCACGCCCGAGGCGCTGTAGATCAGGGAAAAACCGACCGCGGCCAGCGCGTACATCGCGCCGACGGTGAGGCCGGAGAAGAGGAACTGCAGCAGTTCGGACAGCACGGGATGCCTCCTTCGGAATTCGGGACGAACGGGTTCCCGCCGCCCGGGAAAGCCCGGGGCGTGTCGATGCACAGGCAGCGGGAGGCGGCCGCCGAAGCGAACGCCGTGGGGAGTCGCGGCGCTTAGTTCAGCAGCGTCCAGTCACCGTTGCGGATCTCGAGGATGCGGAAGGCCGAGAGGCTCAGGCCCATGTGGTCCGACGCGGACATGTTGAAGGCCCCGCTCGTCGCGACGAAGTTCGTCGTCGCCTCGAGCGCGTCGCGCACCTTGGCCTTGTCGGTGGAACCGGCGCGGCCGATCGCATCGGCGGCGAGCATCAGGCCGTCGTAGGCATAACCGCCAAAGGTCGAAGGCTCGGACTTCCAGCGCTCGGCGAAGGATTTCGCGTAGTCGCTGACGACCTTCTTCTGCGGATCGTTGGCCGGCAGCTTGGCCGCGATCGGCAGCGCCGGCGACGGCAGGCGCACGCCTTCGGCGGCGGCGCCGGCGAGCCGGATGTATTCGTCGGACGCGACGCCATGCGACTGGTACAGCGGCAGCTTGATGCCCAGCTGCGCGAAATTCTTCGTCACGACCGCCGGCCCCTGGCCGAGGCCGAACACGAAGACCGCCTGCACGCCGGACGCGCCCTTGATCTTCGTGAGCTGCGCCGTCATGTCCGTGTCCTTGGGACCGTAGGTCTCGTCGGCGACCAGCGTGATGCCGTACTTCGCCGCGACGGCCTGCGCTTCCTTGCGCCCCGACTGGCCGAAGCCGCTGTTCTCGGACAGCAGCGCGACCTTCGTCAGGCCCGCCTTCTTCATGTCGTCGAAGACCCGCTCGGCCGCCATGCGGTCGGTGTGCGGCGTCTTGAACATCCACTTCTTCGTCGGCTCGACGATCACGACCGCGCCGGCGAGCGAGATGAACGGCACCTGTGCGCGGTCGACCAGCGGTGCCATCGCCATCGTCGCCCCGCTCGTCGTGCCGCCGATGATCAGGTCGACCTTGTCGTTCTCGATCAGACGCTTCGCGAAGCCGTTCGCCTTCCCCGACTCGCTGCCGTCGTCGTAATGCACGAGCTCGAGCGGACGGCCCAGCACGCCGCCGTTCTTGTTGAGCATCTCGACGTACATCTGAAGGGTCTTCAGCTCCGGGTCGCCGAGGTAGGCGGCCGGGCCGGTGACCGATAGCACTGCGCCAATGCGGATCGGGTCGGCGGCGTAGGCCGTGCCGAGGGCCGCGCAGGCCGCCGCGGCGAGGGTGAACTTGATGAAAGTGCGCTTTTCCATTGGGAGTCTCCTTCGGTTTCTTTCTTATCCAGTGGCAATCAGATACCTCCCGTTCGCCCCGAGCCGGTCGAGGGGCGAACGGGAGTCGTGTCAGGCGCTCTGGCGCCTCACACGCGCTCGATGACGAGCGCGATGCCCTGCCCTACGCCGATGCACATCGTGCACAGCGCGTAGCGGCCGCCGGTGCGTTCGAGCTGGTTCAACGCCGTGGTGACCAGGCGTGCGCCGGAGGCGCCGAGCGGGTGTCCCATCGCGATCGCGCCGCCGTTCGGGTTCACGTGCGCGGCATCGTCGGGCAGGCCGAGGTCGCGGGTGACCGCCAGCGCCTGCGCGGCGAACGCCTCGTTGAGCTCGATGACGTCCATGTCGGCGAGCGTCAGGCCCGCTTTCGCGAGCACCTTCTTCGACGCGGGCGACGGGCCGAAACCCATGATGCGCGGCGCGAGGCCTGCCGCCGCCATCGCGACGACGCGCCCGCGCGGCTTCAGGCGGTAGCGATCGACCGCGGCTTCGGACGCGAGCAGCACCGCGCACGCGCCGTCATTCACGCCCGAGGCGTTACCGGCCGTGACGCTTCCGTCGGGACGCACCACGCCTTTCAGCTTCGCGAGCGTCTCCGGCGTCGTATCGGTGCGCGGATGCTCGTCCGTCGTGAAGAGCTTCGGCTCGCCCTTCTTCTGCGGGATCGCCACCGGCACGATCTCGCTCGCAAAGAGGCCCGCCTCGTTCGCGGCCGCCCAGCGCTGCTGCGAGCGCAGCGCGAGCGCATCCTGGTCGGCGCGGCTGATGCCGAATTCCTGCGCGACGTTCTCCGCGGTCTCGGGCATCGAGTCGATGCCGTACTTCGCCTTCATCACGGGATTCACGAAGCGCCAGCCGATCGTGGTGTCCTCGATCGCAGCAGAGCGCGAAAACGCCGTGTCGGCCTTGCCCATCACGAACGGGGCGCGGCTCATGCTCTCGACGCCGCCGGCGATCATCAGGTCCGCTTCGCCGGCCTTGATCGCCCGCGCGGCCATGCCGACCGCATCGAGGCTGGAACCGCACAGGCGGTTCAGCGTCGTGCCAGGGACGTCCTGCGGCAGCCCCGCGAGCAGCGCCGCCATGCGCGCGACGTTGCGGTTGTCCTCGCCGGCCTGGTTCGCGCAGCCGTAGATCACGTCATCGACCGCGGCCCAGTCGACTCCGGGGTTGCGCTCGACGAGCGCGCGGATTGGCAACGCCGCGAGGTCGTCGGCGCGCACCGCCGACAGGGTGCCGCCGTAGCGGCCGAACGGGGTGCGGATGGCGTCGCAGATATAGGCGTTGTTCATCGTCTCCCCTCCTCAGGCCGCGACGTTGCGCTTGTCGATCAGGCGCTTGGCCTTGCCGACCGAGCGGAAGAGCGAGCCGGGCTGCGCCATCGTCGTCTTCGTGCTGATGCCGATGTAGGACTTGATGTTGTGCTGGAGCAGCTTGGCGATCTCCTGCTGGCGCAGCGGGCCGAGGTCGGCCGCTTCGGTCGAGAGCTCGACGACGACTTCCATCTTGTCCATATGGCCGTCGCGCGTGAGCTCGATCTGGTAGTGCGGCGACAGCTCCTTCTGCTTCAGGATCAGCTCCTCGATCTGGCTCGGGAACACGTTCACGCCGCGGATGATCAGCATGTCGTCCGAACGGCCGGTGATCTTGCCGATGCGGCGCATCGAGCGCGAGCTCGGCGGCAGCAGGCGCGTGAAGTCGCGCGTGCGGTATCGGATCACCGGCAGCGCTTCCTTCGACAGCGACGTGAAGACGAGCTCGCCTTCCTCGCCGTCGGGCAACACTTCGCCGGTCTCGGGGTCGATGATCTCGGGGTAGAAGTGGTCTTCCCAGATCACCGGGCCGTCCTTGGTTTCGATGCACTCGCTGGCGACGCCCGGCCCCATCACTTCGGACAGGCCGTAGATGTCGACCGCGTCGATGCCGGCGCGCGCCTCGATCTCGTGGCGCATCGCCTCGGTCCAGGGCTCGGCGCCGAAGATGCCGATCTTCAGCGACGACTCGGCCGGGTCAAGGCCCTGGCGCACGAACTGCTCGAGAATGTTGAGCATGTAGGACGGCGTCACCATGATGACCTTCGGCTTGAAGTCCTGGATCAGCTGGACCTGGCGCTCGGTCTGGCCGCCCGACATCGGCACGACGGTGCAGCCGAGGCGCTCGGCCCCGTAGTGCGCGCCCATGCCGCCGGTAAAGAGGCCGTAGCCGTACGAGATATGCACGACGTCGCCCTTGCGCCCGCCGGCGGCGTAGATCGAGCGCGCGACGAGGTTGGCCCAGTTGTCGATGTCGTTCTGCGTGTAGCCGACGACGGTCGGCTTACCGGTCGTGCCGCTGGAAGCATGCACGCGCACCACTTCCTCGCGCGGCACGGCGAAGAGGCCGAACGGGTAGTTGTCGCGGAAGTCCTTCTTCACGGTGAAGGGGAATTTGGACAAGTCCTCCAGCGTCTTCAGGTCCGACGGATGGACGCCGGCCGCCTCGAAGCTGCGGCGATAGTGCGGGACGTTGTCGTAGGCGTGCTGCACCGTCTTCTTCAGGCGCTCGAGCTGCAGCGCGCGCAGTTCGTCGCGGCTGGCCGTCTCGATCGGGTCGAACCCGATGCCATGTTCCATGCGTGCGTTCATTCCAGTACTCCTCTCTCTGTGGGGTTGGAACGGCGGCGGATCTTCCTGTCCGGGTCCGCTTCGCCGTCCTGTCTGCTGGGTATGTCGTGGTTTTGTTGTCGCTTACGCGGGGAAGCGATGCTGGATGACGCGGAAGCGGTTCGCGACGAAGGCGCTGTCCGAATAGCTCGCGTTGGCCGACGGATTGGCGCCGGTGCCGTGGTAGTCCGAGTACGCCGCCGACTGGTTCACATAGACCGCGCCCGTCAGATTCAGCGACAGCGCGACGCCCGCGCGCTGCGTCGCCGCGACGACCTGCTGCACGAATTCCGGCTTGCTGCTGTATGCGCCCACGGTCAGCGCGCCATGTTCGGTCGTGATGCGCTCCGACAGCGCAAGCGCCGCCGCGGCGTCGGCGGTGCGCACGACGAAGGCGATCGGGCCGAAGCGCTCTTCCATGTAGGCGGCCTCGTCGGCCGCGTCGCACTTCAGCAGCACGGGCGTGCGGACCGTCGCTTCGGGGAATTCGGGGTGCGCGACCGGCTTCGACGCGAGCACCACTTCGCCCCAGCTCGCCGCCTCGTCGAGGCGGCCGAGCGTGTCGAACGACTGGATGCAGCCGAGCACCGCCGCAGCGACGGCCGGATCAGCGAGCAGCTTGTCGATCGACCGGCCGAGGTCCGCCGCGACGTCGTCGAAGCTCTTGTGGCCCTGGTCGGTGTCGATACCGCCGGCCGGCACGAGGATCGCCTGCGTCGTCGTGCACATCTGGCCCGAATACAGCGACAGCGTGAAGGCGAGGTTGCGCAGCATGCCCTTGTAGTCGTCGGTCGATTCGATGACGACGTTGTTGACGCCGGCGAGCTCGGCATACACCTGCGCCTGGCGGCAGTTCTCGATCAGCCAGTTGCCGAAGCTGTTGCTGCCGGTGAAGTCGATCGACTTCACTGCCTTGTGCGTCGCGAGGAAGCGCGTCAGTTCGCGCGAGTCATCGACGGCGAGCAGCACCGCGTTGGGATCCGCGCCGGCCTCGGCGAGCACTTCCCGCAGCACGCGCACGGTGATCGCCGCGGGCAGGATCGCGTTGCGGTGCGGCTTGACGATCACCGGGTTGCCGGTCGCGAGCGCGGCGAAAAGGCCCGGATAGGTGTTCCACGTCGGGAACGTGCCGCAGCCGATGACGAGTGCGACGCCGCGGCCGACGATCTCGTAGCGCTTCTTCATCACCAGCGCCGGGTTCTTGCCCTGCGGCTTTTCCCAGTGCGCCTCGGCGGGAATCGCCGACATCTCGCGCCAGGCGTAGGCGACGGCTTCGAGCGCGCGGTCCTGCGCATGCGCGGCGCCCGCCTGGAAGGCCATCATCCAGCCTTGGCCGGTCGTGAACATCACGGCGTGGGCGATCTCGACGCTGCGCCGGTTGAGGCGCACGAGCGCTTCGAGCAGCGCGCCGGTGCGTCCCTGCGGGCCGAGCGCCTGCAGCGAGTCGCGCGCGGCCTGCGACGCTTCGATCAGCGCCTCGCCGCTGCAGCGCGGATAGCGGATGTTCATCGGCACGCCGTAGGGCGAGCGCTCGCTGCCCGCGGTGCCGGTGCAGCCGGGCTGGTCGAGTTCGAAATCGGTGCCGCAATAGGCGTCGAACGCTGCGCGGCCGTCGGCCATCGCGGTCTCGCCATACACTTTCGGGCTCGGCATTTCGGAGAACGGGCTCCAGTAGCCGCGATCGGCGACGGCCTGGACGGCGCGGTCGAGCATCGCCTGATGGCGCGCAAACATCGGGTGGGTCATTTCGATTCTCTCTCTCGGGTTCATTGACTGGACAACCAAAGACCGTTCGGGCTGAGCTTGTCGAAGCCCCGCCGAGCCTCGCCCTTCGACAGGCTCAGGGCGAACGGTGGTGAAGTGGATCGCCGGTTTGATTCGTGGCCGGCGCGGCCTCTTCCGGACCGCTGCCGGTGATGCACGTGTAAGGGCTCAGGTTTCCTGATCGAAATCCAGGACCAGCTTGTCCGTGACCGGATAGCTCTGGCACGACAGGCGGAAGCCGCGCGCGATCTCGTAGTCCTCGAGCGCGAAGTTGGTGTCGTGGTCGACCTCGCCGTCGATTAGTTTGCAGCGACAGGTCGAACAGACGCCCCCCTTGCACGAGTAAGGCATCTCGATGCCCTGCGCGAGGCCCGCGTCGAGCACCGAGTCGCGGTTCTTCGGCATCGTGAATTGACGCACGCGGCCGTCCTGGATCACGGTGACTTCGCAGTCCTCCGTCCCCTTGACCGGATGCGAATGCGCCGGGCGCGGACCCTTCGGCAGGCTGGTCGCGAAGAGCTCCATCTTGATTGCCGACTTCTCCACGCCGTGCGCCTGCAGCGACGCCGACACGGCTTCCATCATGTCCATCGGACCGCAGATGAAGGCCATGTCGATGCGCTTTGGGTCGATCCAGCGCTCGAGCAGCGCGTCGCAGCGCTCGCGGTCGATGCGGCCGTTGAAGAGGTCGATGTCCTGCTGCTCGCGCGACAGCATGTGCACGAGGTTGAGGCGCTCGCCGTACTGGTCCTTCAGGTCCGCCAGCTCTTCGCGGAACATCACGCTCGACGACGAGCGGTTGCCGTACACCAGCGTGAAGCGGCTGCCCGGCTCGGCGGCGAGGATCGTCGTGATCAGCGACAGGATCGGCGTGATGCCGCTGCCTGCGGCGAACGCGACGTAGCTGCGGCGATGCTGCGGATCCGGCGCGACGCCGAAATGGCCCGACGGCGGCATCACTTCGACGCTCACGCCGGCCTTCAGGAAGTCGTTCGCCCAGTTCGAGAACAGGCCGCCATGCACGCGCTTGATCGCGATGCGCAGCGCGCGCTCGTCGGCGCCGGAACAGATCGAGTACGACCGGCGCACGTCCTCGCCGCCGATGTCGGTGCGCAGCGTCAGGTGCTGGCCGGGGGCGTAGTGGAACGCCTCGGCGAGCGAGGGCGGCACGTCGAAGGTGACGACGATCGCGTCGCGGGTCTCGGGGCGCACGCTGGCGACCCGCATATCATGGAACTTGCTCATCTCTTGCTCCTTTGGTGTGCCTTTCTCAGTGGCACTTGAAGTAGTCGAACGGCTCGAGGCAGTCGAGGCAGCGATGGAGCGCCTTGCACGGGGTCGAACCATGACGGCTGATCGGCGCGGTGTTCGCGGAGCCGCAGTGCGGACACGCGAGGGGCGCGTCTTCGACCGGGCGGCGGCGCAGCCCGGTGATGTTGATCACCTGGCGTCCGTCGGCGCGGCGAGCCGGCGGCGCGATTCCGTATTCGCTCAACTTCCGGCGCCCCTCGCTGCTCAGCCAGTCCGTGGTCCAGGCGGGGGCGATACGGCTTTGCAGCCGCACACGTTCCACGCCCCGCTCGCGAAGCGCCTCCTCGATGGAGCGGCCGATCACTTCCGTCGCCGGACATCCCGAATAGGTCGGCGTGATCACCACCTCGCACACTGCTCCGGCCGGCTCGTCGTGCCAGTTCACCTCCCTCACGATCCCCAGATCGACGATGGAAATGGCCGGGATTTCGGGATCGGGCACATCGGCGAGCAAGCCCCACACCCTCTCGCTGCGTTCGCGCACGTCGACCATCGCTGCCTCACTTACCACGTTGTCACCAGCTCGCGCCGGGATAGGCGCGCTGCAGGAACTGCATCTCCGCGAGCAGCAGGCCCAGGTGCTCCCCGTGCCGGCCCTGCTTGCCGCCCTTCTGCATCCATTCGCTTTCCGGCAGCTCGAGCGTCGCCTCGGCAAAGACTTCGCGCACGATCGCGAGCCACGCGTCCTTCAGCGTCGAGGGATCGCACGCCAGCCCCTGCGCGCCAAGCAGCTCCTCGGTCTCGTCGGCGTTGAACATCTCGCCCGTGAACATCCACAGCTCATCCACCGCTTCCTGCATGCGGCGGCGGCTCTCGGCGCTGCCGTCGCCCAGGCGGACCACCAGGTCGCTGCTGCGGCGCAGGTGGTAGGCGACTTCCTTGATCGCCTTCGACGCGATGTCCGCGATGCGGTCATCGGCCGAGCGGGTCAGCGCTTCGAGCACGAGCTGATGCCACACGTCGAAGAAGAACTGGCGCACCAGCGTGTGGGCGTAATCGCCGTTCGGCTGCTCGACCAGCAGCAGGTTGGTGAACTCGTGCGAGTCGCGGCGGAAGGCCAGCATGTCCTCGTCGCGGCGGCGCCCTTCGACCTCGCCGGCATAGGACAACCACATTCGCGCCTGGCCGATCAGGTCGAGCGCGATGTTGGTCAGCGCCATGTCCTCCTCGAAGGCGGGGCCCTTGCCGCACCACTCGGAAAGGCGCTGCGACAGCACCAGCGCGTTGTCGCCGAGGCGCATCAGATAAACGGACTTGTCATCGAGCAGCATGTCTGTCTCCGGATCCCGTCATCACATGTGCTTCACTTCTTCCGGCACCGGGAAGAAGGTCGGGTGGCGGTAGATCTTGTTGTTCGCCGGCTCGAACAAGGCTTCCTTGTCCGCGGGGCTGCTCGCGGTCACTTCGGACGCGGGCACCACCCAGATCGACAGCCCTTCGTTGCGGCGCGTGTAGACGTCGCGGGCGTTGTTGATCGCCATCTCGGCATCCGGCGCGTGCAGGCTGCCGACGTGCTTGTGGGCAAGGCCGTGCTGGCTGCGGATGAACACTTCCCAAAGGGCCCATTCCTTCATTTCTCTTCTCCTCTCGATGTCGTTATTCGCCCGGCAACGCAAAGCCGTTCGGGCTGAGCCCTTCGACTGGCTCAGGACAAGCCTGTCGAAGCCCTGCCCTTCGACAAGCTCAGGGCGAACGGGGTATGCGGCTGCGGCGTTGATGTCAGGCGGCCTTCGCGGTCGCGACTTGTCTTTCCGATTTCTTTTCGGCGTGGGCGAGCAGCGCGTCGCGGAACCACGCGCCGTCGTCCCAGGCCTTCACGCGGGTGCGCAGGCGGTCGCGGTTGCATGGACCGTTGCCGGCGACGACTTGGCGGAATTCCTCCCAGTCGATCTCGCCGAAGTCATAGTGGCCGGTGTCCTCGTTCCACTTCAGTTCGGGATCGGGCACCGTCAGGCCCAGGTATTCGGCCTGCGGCACAGTCTGGTCGACGAACTTCTGGCGCAGCTCGTCGTTCGACAGGATCTTGATCTTCCACTGCATCGACTGCGCGCTATGCACCGAGTCGCTGTCCGGGGGCCCGAACATCATCAGCGCCGGCCACCACCAGCGGTTCAGCGCGTCCTGCGCCATCTGCTTCTGCTCCGGCGTGCCGCGCGCCATCGTCATCACGAGGTCGTAGCCCTGGCGCTGGTGGAAGGATTCCTCCTTGCACACGCGCACCATCGCCCGCGAATACGGGCCGTAGGAGCAGCGGCACAGCGGGATCTGGTTCATGATCGCCGCGCCGTCGACGAGCCAGCCGACGGTGCCGATGTCGGCCCAGTTGGTCGTCGGGTAATTGAAGATGCTGGAATATTTCACCTTGCCCGACAGCAGGTCGGCGTAGACCTGGTCGCGCGTCACGCCGAGCGTCTCGGCCGCGCTGTAGAGGTACAGCCCGTGGCCGGCCTCGTCCTGGATCTTCGCCAGCAGGATCGCCTTGCGCTTCAGGGTCGGCGCGCGCGTCACCCAGTTGCCTTCGGGCAGCTGGCCGACGATCTCGGAGTGCGCGTGCTGCGAGATCTGGCGGATCAGCGTGCGGCGGTAGCCCTCGGGCATCCAGTCCTTCGCCTCGATCTTGATGCCGGCGTCGATCTTTTCCTGGAACGCGCGCTCCTCGGCCGACATCTCGTCGAGCCCCTGCACCCGCTTCACCCCTGTATCCACCATCTGGGCGTACATGTTGTTCCTCCTCTCTTCGGATTCGTGCATCCGTCATCAGACGTGATACGTTTCTTTGCGCGTCGTCAATCATTAGTGATTCATGACAAGCGCGCGTTGGATCGAATCCTAGGGGAGCGGACCGGGTCGGACTGTCGGCGTGTTCTCGACCTCTTGTAGGAATTTTCTGATTGCGGACACCGGGGAGACGGTAGATCTCCAAGCCCTTATGCTGCAGGAAGAATGAGGCAATCCGGAAAGCCTTGCGATACATGGCATTCCGACATATCGATCAATTCCGGATCATGTCACAAGATTATTGTCGGCCCGCGGCGCGGGCGACCGGGGAAGACGAGGCGGCGGGTTAAATCAATCCAGCAGCCCGTTGCGCATCGCGTACTGCACCAGCTCGGCGTTGCTCGCGAGGCCGAGCTTCTCGAGGATGCGGTTGCGGTAGGTGCTCACCGTCTTGACCGACAGGCACATCTGCACGCCGACGTCGGTCAGCGACATGCCGCGCACGATCTTCATCATTACCTGCATCTCGCGTGCCGTGAGCTTCTCGTGCGGCGCGCCTTCGCGCGTTCGATCCATCTGCATCAGCAGATTCGCGGCACTGCGCGGCGACACGTAGCGCCCTCCGCCGACGACGTGCCGGATCGCGGCCATCAGCTCCTGCGGCTCCACGTCCTTGGACAGGTAGGCGTTCGCGCGGGCGCGCAATGCGAGCACGGCGTACTGCTCCTCCGGGTACATCGACAGCATGATGACCGGCAGGTCCGGGCGCTCGGCACGGATCGACTCGAGGGTGTCTAGACCGCTGCGTCCGGCCATGTTGATGTCCATGAGCACGACGTCGAACTTGCCCGCGCGGATCTTCGCCAGCGCACTCGCGCCGTCGCTCGCCTCGTCCGCGACGTGCAGGTCCGCTTCGTCCGAGAGCATGCGCCTCAGGCCGGAACGGAAGATCGTATGGTCATCGACGATCAGCAGTTCGATCATTGCTTCGTCGCCCCATATAACCCGGCACTGCGAGCAGCACGACCGTTCCCCCGCCGGCGCGTGCATGAACGTACAAGGAGCCGCCGATGCTGCGTGCGCGTTCGGCCATGCTCAACATCCCGATCGACCCTTCCCGCATCGAAGGCCGATCGATGCCCTTCCCGTCGTCGCGAACCTGCATCTCGAAACGGCCATCGCGGTTGCGCACCCGCACCTCGACCGTTTCCGCCTGCGCGTGCCGCCCGATATTCGTCAAGGCCTCCTGGAACACGCGGAAGCATTGCGTGGCCGTCTCGGCGGACAGCTCGGGGTCGTCCCCCTCCAGCGTGAAGCCGACGAGGATCTCGTTGCGCCGGCCGAAGGCGTCGAGCTCGCTGCGGATCGCGGCGACAAGCCCGAGCGTATCCAGCATGCGCGGCCGCAACTCATCCGAAATCTGCCGGGCGGTGTCGATCGTGTCCTGGATCAGCGGGAGGAGTTCTTCCGTGATCTCGCGAATCTCCGCCAAGGCAGGATCGGTGGTGCGCCGCTGGATGCGGAAGACGTCGAGCTTGATGGAGCTGAGCATGCCACCGAGGACATCGTGCACTTCGCGCGCCAGCTGTCCACGCAACTCCTCGCGCGAGCTGTTGAGGTAAGAGGCCAGCTCTCTGAGCCGCCGTCGCGACCGGTGCAGATCCAGGTCTCGCCGGACGCGGTCGCTGACGTCGATCACGACTCCCGCCAGGGCTGGCTGCCCCCGATAGTCGACCCGTGAACCGTGCACGTCGATATGCACCACATGACCATCCCGGTGCCGACACCGCGTGAAATAGCGAATCGACGGCACACCCCCATAAACGCGAAGCCGGTAGTTCTCCATCGCTTCCCCGACGAAATCCGGGAGAACGAAGTCCCGGATCGACGTCCCGACGAACTCCTTCTGCGTGTAGCCGAACATTTCGGCGAAGGTCGAGTTCACATACTGGAACCGCTCGTCGAAAACCAGATACACGCCCGCCAGCGACTGCTCGATGATCCCCTGGAAGGGAATGTCGTGGAATTCGATTTCCGGGCGTTCGGGTTGCGGACCGGCAGGGTCGGCGGGACATGCGGGTGGGGCCATGAGCTATCGAAACATTCCTGCCGATCGACGTCAATGGATGCGTTTCGAATCCGAACGACGTCCAAAGCCTGAACCGCGCCCGCGCTGTGCGGGATCTTCACCTGCGGGCTGCGCGGGAGGCAACCGGTTCTTACCCGAGTTCGCCACCGAACGCATCGCCCGCCGCTCGCGTAATGCGGCGTGTCTGCGCTTTCTGCCAACGTTCCCGCAATCATTCATAAAAAAAAGCGCATCGCATTGTCATCAGCCGGCGAGCCGGGCCAGTTCCTCGTTGATCTTCGTCAGCGCCCCTCGCGCAGGATGCCGATCTGGTCCGCGGCCCCAAACGCCTCACGCTGGTCGTGGGTGACGACGATGGCGACGATGTCGTTTGCCTTCAGGATCTCGCGCACCTCCCGCGCGAGCCGCTCGCGCATCTCGCCATCGAGATTCCGGGAAGCACGGCCGGCGCGGATAGTCATCGGCGGGCGGCGAAAACAGGGCCCGGTTAGTCGCGCGGACGCTCCGATCCTTACATAACTCTCTAAAAATAAAGAGGAAACCCGATTTCGCGGCGCCGGCCTGAAGGTTCACGGAGTAACCGACAAGGAGAACGCGTGATAACAACTCATGCCTATGAACGCTACCTGGTGCATCAGCCCACCGACTGGCGCGCCGCGGCGTGGGCCGGCTTGATCGCCGGCGTCGTGTTCCTGATCGTGGAGATGGCGATGGTCGCGCTGTTCGAAGGCCAAAGTCCGTGGGGCCCGCCGCACATGATCGCCGCGATGGCGATGGGGCCCGAGGTGCTGCCGCCGCCGGGCGCGCCGGCCGAGTTCGACTTCGGCATCGTCATGGCCGCGATGCTGATCCACTTCCCGCTCGCGCTGGCCTACGGCCTCGCGATCGGGTGGATCGTGCATCAGCTGCGGCCTGGCCTCGCGTCGATTGCAGGTCTCGTGATCGGCTTCGCGATCTACCTGATCAACTTCTATCCGATCGCCGCGGCGGCGTTTCCGTGGTTCGCGATGGCGCGCGGATGGGTCAGCGCGGTCGCCCACATGATCTTCGGTCTGGCGGCAGCGGTGGCGTACCTCGCGCTGCGCAGGCCCCATTGACGACCAGAGCGGGCCCGGCCACGACGCCGCAAGGTCGTGGGCCGGCGCTAACCGCGCGAGAGAGTGACTGTTTCCCAGGCTCACGGGGCTGCTCGTCGACATGCAGGCCCACGAATCGCGTGCGCTCGCGTCGCTTCCGTAGCCGATCGGACTTCGCTGACGGCGGGAGTTGGAGTGATGAAACGTTGGATCCTTTTCGCGGGCGGCCTGGTGGCCGCGAGCGGTATCGCCTTGGGTGCATTCGTCTGGAATGCCGGCGGCTGGGACAATTTCAAGCTGCGCCACTTCCATCTCACGCAGCTCTTGAGCGATCAGACGCGGGAACTGGCGGACATCCGGGCCCGCAACGTGGCCCCCGAGCAGGCAAGCCGCATCGACCTCGGCGAGCTGATCAGCGGGGGGCCGCCCAAGGATGGCATCCCGAGTATCGACTCGCCCCGTTTCACGTCCGCTGCCGAGACGCCCTTTGCGGACGACGAAGCGGTGCTCGGCGTCGAGGTGAACGGCGACGTGCGCGCCTATCCGTACGGGATCCTCAACTGGCATGAGGTCGTCAACGACACGGTGGGCGGCGTACCGGTGACGATCACCTATTGCCCGCTGTGCGATACCGGGCTCGTGTTTCAGCGCGGCGGCACGACCTTCGGCGTTTCCGGCAAGCTCTACCAGAGCTGCCTGGTGATGTACGACCGCGCCGACGACACGCTCTACGTCCAGCCTTGGGGGATCGGCGCCGTGGGACCGGCGGTGAATCGAATCCTGGAGCGGCTGCCGGTGGTGAAAACGACCCTCGGCGCCTGGAAGGCGCGCCACCCCGACACCCGAGTGCTGTCCACTGAGACCGGCCACCGCCGCGACTACTTCAAGTACCCCTACGGCAGCTACTACACCGACCGAAATCTCGTCTTTCCGGTCCGCGGCGACGAGCAGCTCGCGCTGCATCCGAAGGCCATCATCAGTTATGCGTTTCGCCCCGCCGAGGCGACGCCCCACAACGCCTTCGCGGGCTGTCACTGACCGGCACAATAGAGCCACCGATGATCGGCATATAGGAGCCAGCTGGAAGGGGCTCTGACGAACGTCTGCGGGGGTTCAAGATTGGCTGTTTTTTGGGGTTCCGACAAGGGCTGTTTTGGCCTTGTTCGGACCCTGCCGCGGGGTGCGGTAAGAGGCTCCGTCGAGCGTCAGGCAGTAGGCGTTGTGACGCAGGCGATCGACGGTGGCGGAAGCAAGTAGGCGGTTACCCGGGAAGGCCTGGTCCCACTCGGTGAAGTCGAGGTTGCTGGTGACGACGGTGGCGGTCTGCTCGTAGCGTTCGGCGATCAGGTCATGCAGGTCTTCGTCGGCGGGCGAACGCAGCGGTTTCAGCCCGAAGTCATCGATGATGAGGACCGGCACGCGCGCCAGTTGCTGGAGCTTCCGTTCATAGGCTCCGGTAGCCCGCGCCGCGTTGAGGCTCGCGAGCAACTGCGAGCAGGACGCGAAGACGACGTCGTGACCCTGGCGCACCGCGCAGTGCCCGAGCGCCTGCGCGAGATGGCTCTTGCCGGTGCCGCAGGGGCCGACGATGAGCACCGGGGCACGTTCATCGATGTAGCGCCCGGTCGCGAGATCATGCACCAGCGCGCGGTTGGTCGAGGGCAGCCGGTCGAACTCGAAGCCTTCGAGCGTCTTGGTAGCGCGAAACGCGGCGCGACGCAGCCGCGTGGCGAACTTCTTCTGCTCGCGCCGCGCGACCTCGTCCTGGATCAGCAGCGCGAGAAATTCCGTATAGGCGAGCTTCGCGTCGATCGCCTGGCGATTGCGCGCGTCGAGCGAATCGAGGATGCCGGAGAGGCGCAGTTGTTTGAGTTGCGGTGCCAGTTCGGGGGCGGGATTCATGGTGGGACTCCTTGGGTAAAGGGGGCGCGCGGTGCACCCGGTCAGTGAAACGACGTCGGATCGTCGGCGAAGAGCGCCGCGGTCGCGCGGGCGAAACGGGCGCGGCCGGCGTAGGGTTCGGTACTCACGGGGGTGAGCGGCTGCAAGTCGTGGCCGCCGGCGAGGATGGTCTTGACGGTGCGGTAATGCGGGCTGTCGTGGGCGAGTGCACGCTCGCAGGCCGCCTCCAGGCGCGCAGCGCCGTAGCGGCTCTTCAGCTGCAGCACGCCCTGCGCGGCACGCAGCCGCTCACTGATGCGGTCGCTCAAGAGGCGCCCGATGAGCTGGGCGCACGCGGTTCCGATCTCCGCGGCCTGTTGCAGACACCAACTGCGGTCGTGCGCGAAGAAACGTTGCGCCGAGGGCGGCAGATGATCGATGACGGTGCGCCGCTCGCCGGGACGACGGGCGCGGGCATGCGTGGCAACGGGTTTGAAGTCCTGATAGACCGTGACCACGCTGTCGGTCGCGCGCAACCACAAACTCTTGCCGACCAAGGTGAATGGCACGGAGTACAGCACGCGCTCGAAGCTGACGTGGCAGTCGCGATGCACCGACACCTGATGCCAAGTGCCCAGATCCGGCGGTACTGCGGGCAACGGCCGCAGCACACTGCGCTCGACGGCGAAGCTGTCCAGCGGTTTGATGCGTGTCGTGCCGTGAATGCGCAGCCCGGCTTCCTTCAACACCCAGTCACGCGCCTGCGCGTTCAGATCGGCCAGATCGCGGAAGCTGCGCGTGGGCAGGAAGTTGCCTTTGACGTATTTGACGCCCGCCTCGACGATGCCCTTCTTCTGCGGCTCCTGGGGCGGACAGGCGTCGATGCGAAAGCCGTAGCCTTCGGCGCATTCGGCGTAAGCACGTTGCACTTGGGGGTCGTGCGCGCACGCCTTGGTGATGGCGCACTTGGCGTTGTCGATGATGAGGCGCGCAGGCACCGCGCCGAACCACTCGAAGCCACGTCGGTGGCAACCGAGCCAGGTGCGCACGCTCTGGTCCCACACGAATTCGACATACTGGTGCCGCGAGAAACACAGCGTCATCACGAAGGCCCATGTGCGGCGCAGCTCACCGGAGGCGGGATCGACGAGCTGCGGGCCGGCGCCGAAATCGACCTGCGCTGCCTCGCCAGGCGCGAACGACAGCCGCACGGTCGCCTCGGGCGGGCGCTCGCGCTCGATCGTGGCGACAAGCCGGCGCACGCTGGAATAGTGCCCGGTGAAGCCGTGCTCACGTTTAAGGGTGGCGTGGATCACCACGCCGGAGACCCCCTGTGCGAGCCACTGCTCGACCAGCGGCCGGAACGCGGCGATCGATGATTGCGCCGTCACCGGCAGCCGCGGACTGCCGATCGCCGCGGCGATCTCGGCATCTTCCGGAACCGGGTGCTCCGGATCGAGCCAGCCGCGGGCTGCGGCCAATTCGCGGAAACGGGCGGCCTTGGCCCGTCCCATCAGCTTCGCGCGCGCAATCTCGCGCTCGGAGTCGCCCTGGCGCATGCGCATCAGGGCCTGGCGGTACTCGTACATCTCGATGCTCCTGCGGGCCACCGGCTCCCTCCTGCCAAACCAAAACCCGGCAGGGTAGCGATGGACCGCTCAAGGTCGAGACGTCCGTCAGAACTTTGCTGGCTCCATTACGCCGATCCGGCGCTGGCGCCTATGTGCCGATCACGCCCTGGCCTCAATGTGCCGATCACGCGCTGGCTCCATTGTGCCGATCATCAACTGGCTCCTATGTGCCGGTCGGTGACACGGGCGATGCCGTCCGGTTCGTGCACGAGGACGTGCGCCGCCGCGGGCGCGTCGAAGATCGCTTGGGCGACACGCCCGTGACTGCCGTATGGGACACCGAGCTGGAGACGGTGGTCGTGCGCGACGCCGCGGGCAGAGAGGTCCCGAGCTCCCCGGCGTTCGCCTTCGTCTGGCCGGCGTTTTTCGGCAAACGCTGACGTGCACAGAATTTGATCGGCTCGGGCCCGAGCTCGCGTCGTTCGCCGGCCTCGCTCCTCTCGGGCTCGAGCCCGCCGAGTTTGAAGAGGCGATAGGTCGCCGAGTAAAAGCCGATGCCTTCGGCACGCTCGGCGAGCGCCGCGTCGGTGATCACGATCGGGCGGTCCGCACGCGACGAGCGGTGGAACGGGCAGCTCCAACTCGCGAATGCCGGCGGCGCCTTTCGTTGTAAGGAATCACCGGCGCGCTCCGACCAAGCAGCGGGGCAATTCGACCCGCCCCGTGGCGACGGCCTCGTGTTCCGTAAGGGGGGTCGAGCTGCTTCGCGCCGCCTGCCGTCCCGACCCCGCCCGCGCGGGACTGGAAATCTCGTTCGTCGTCGGCATCGTGCCGAGCCTCGTCGATCGGGGCGCTATGGTCGTCGCCGTGGAGCCGATCGACTGGCTGCGCGGGTTGCGGAATTTCCTCGAGCCCTGTCTCGTGTCGGGCTACAGTGCGGCACGCGGCACTGCCAGAGCATGCGGGAGGAATGAACAATGACCGATGGGGCGCATGACGCCGGCGCGATTCTATGGGACGACCCGTCGATCCTGGCGATCCGCCGCGACATGCTGCGCTTTGCGCAGCTGCAGCTGCGCGATGCCGGCGCCGCCGAAGACATAGTGCAGGAGGCGCTGATCGCGGCGATGAGCGGCGCGCAGAGCTTCGCCGGGCGGGCGGCCTTCAAGACCTGGATGTTCGCGATCCTGCGCAACAAGATCGTCGACCACATTCGCCGCGCGTCGCGCGAGATCTGCGGCTCGGATCTCATCAATGCCGTCGACGGCGATCTCGGGGATTTCGACGCGCTCTTCGACGCGCGCGGGTTCTGGAATGCGGAGGACCGGCCGGAAACGTGGCGTGATCCGGAAGCGTCGCTGTCGCAACAGGAGTTCTGGGCAGTGTTCGAGGCCTGCCTGAACGGCCTGCCCGAGCAGATCGCCCGCGTCTACACGATGCGGGAGTTCCTGGAGCTCGAAACTGCCGAGATCTGCCGCGAGCTCGGCATCTCGCGCAACAACTGCTGGGTGATCCTGCACCGCCGCGCACGCCTCGGTCTGCGCGAGTGCCTCGAAAATCGCTGGTTCACGAGGGGGGCCATCTGATGATGAACTGCAGGCACGCGACGCGCCTGATGTCCGAGGCGCACGAGCGCGAGCTCACGCTGCGCGAACGGCTCGCGCTGAAATTCCACCGCATGATGTGCATCGGCTGCACGAACTACGGCAAGCACCTGGGTTTCCTGCGCAAGACCGCACGACGTCTGAGCGAAGGGCGCGCCGGCGACGAATCCTGAGCCGCACGTCGGCCATCCGAGGCGGGCGATCGGATTCCTGCTCGACGGGTCATCTATGTGAGCGCCGGTACCCGACTCGCGCAAACGTGAGCCCATCGACCGCCGTCAGGTAGAGGAACAACCGGTCGACGAACCGCGCGCGGAGCATCGCCCTACAACATGTATCCGATATCGGAGGCACCGGTAGGGTAAGCAAACATCGTCGTCTTCAGCTGTTTCGCCGTAAGGCCGTGGCGTATCGCGAGCGCAAAAAGGTTGATGACCTCGTCCGCGTGCGGCCCGACGAGATGAGCTCCGACCACCCGGTCGGTCGCCTCGTCGACCAGGACCTTGAAGCCATAGGTCCGCTCCGCGGCTTGGCGTGCCGTGAACCAGTCGGAGGCTTTCTGACACTTGACGCGGAGCTCGAGACCGCGCTGGCGCGCCTCCGATTCGGTCAGCCCGACCGCAGCAAGGGGCGGGATCGTGAAGACGACGCTCGGCACCCCGCTGTAGTCCGGCTTTTGGTGGTTCCCGTTCAGCAGATTCGCCGCGACCACCTCCCCGTCGTGGCTCGCCACGGGCGTGAGCGGCGGCCCGACTTGCGCGGCATCACCTGCCGCATAGACCGCCGGATTGGAGACGCTCTGCAGGAACTCGTTGAGCTTCAGCCGCCCCCGCTCGCGCGCCACCCCGGCGGCTTCCAAATCAAGCGCATCGAGCGCGGGCGCACGGCCGGCTCCATGCACGACGAGGTCGGCGTGGAAGCTTTCCGGGTTGCCATTTGTAGTGGAACGGACGGTGAAGCGGTCACTGTCGCGTTCAATCGTCTCGACGGCAGTATCGGTGCGCACGTCGATATCGACATCCCGGGACTTCTCCACCAGCCACCCCACGAGGTCCGGGTCGAATGGCCCGAGCACGCGCGAAGCTTGCTCGAGAACGGTGACTTCGGCACCGGCGCGCCGGGCGACATGCGCAAACTCGAACGCGATAAAGCCGCCGCCGACGAAAATGATCCGGCGCGGCAGGGTTTCCAATTCAAGAAACTCCTCGTGAGTGATCAGGTGCTCCTCGCCCGCGATGCCGAGCTTGATCGGTTCGGCACCGGCGGCGACGAGGACGTGCTCGGCGTCAAGTGTCTGGCCGCCGACGTCGACCGTGTTGGGGCTCGTGAACCGAGCCCGACCGTGATAGGTGTCGATGCCCTGTTCCGCGTAATGGTGCTCGCGCTTCGCCGGCACGGGACCGGTGAAACCGCGTTTGAAGGCGAGCAGATCCGGCCAGTCGAGCCGGGTGTCGCCTCCAACACCCTTGCCCCGCATGCGCCAGACGTGGTCGACCGCCGCGGCGCCACCGACGAGCATCTTCTTCGGATCGCAGCCGCGCAGCGCACAAGTGCCGCCGTATGGACGCTCGTCGATCACCGCGACGCTCCAGCCTGCAGCGCGCACTCGCGTCGCGGCCACCATCGCGGCCGTCCCGGTACCGATGACTACGAGTTGATATCGCTTTGCCATTTGCTTTCTCTCCATCGAATCGAGACGAGCACCGCACAGCCTGCGGACGCGCACGCCGTGCATCGCCTGCTGTCGGGCCGGCCATCCAGGCAGACCATCAGGTCGGCAAGCTCCACCAGTGAAAGTTGCCCGTAGCCGCAAAGACCGGGACGGTGCGGCGGTCGCCGATCACGCCAAGCCGTTCGAGCGGAAGGTGCCCGAAGCCGTCCTGCATCGCCGCTCACGAGCCGGTCACTCAAAAAAAACGACACCGCAAAGGCTCGCTTTGAACTCGACCTAAAGCAACGCGCGGGCCCGGACGGGGGTCGGTTCCCTTGTGATCGTGCAGTTCTTGCCAGGCAAGCTCTACACGCGCTGCGCAACTCTTTACGCGACACCTGCGCACGCGCGCGCATAATCTGACCGATTCCAAGGCGCGATCAGAAACCATCGTCTTGCGGCGCACCTGCTCCTCACGGGGAGGCTCCAGCCGAGGCACAGCCAGAGGCGGTGGCACGTGCGCGGCCGCCGACGTACTCGAGAATCGGATCGCCCGCTCGCCGGTCTGACACGAGAACGTGAGCAAAAAAGGGCAAGACCATGATCCATGGAATGAACGGCATGACGGCCGTATGGGGCTGTTGGGCCTATCGGTTATCGTAGTACTTGTGCTCGTCGCGGCGGCGGCCATCAAATTCCTGTTCTTCGACCGCCACCGCAACAAATAGCGAACCCCCTGCCGCCAAGCGTTGCCCTGAACGCTCCCCGCGAGCTTCCCGTGCCATAGCGAAGGCATCGTACAAGGTCAATTTGGCCGTGTACGTACCGCTCCATTCCGCTTGACCCCGGAGCGGCAAAACACTCTGCGAGTCGTTTTTTGGGCAAAAAAAAGCCCGCTATAGCGGGCTCAAGTATTTGATTCTATTGGAGGCGCGAACCGGAATCGAACCGCTGTACACGGCTTTGCAGGCCGTACAATCTCCAGCAACGGCGCGGGTTTTAGGGCCGTTGCCACTCGGTTTGCCACTTTTCGGCGCCGCTTGGTGCCGCTTATCTCCGCTTTTTGCAAGACGTGAGTGTAGAGCCGCGATCAGTCCCCAGGCGATGACATTCAAAGTCACAGCCCTCCGATCTTGTAGATGCGATCCAGCTCACTCAGCTAGCCCTATACAATCTCAGGCAACAACTGTGGGGGCACCATGAACACCCCAATGACCGGCGCAATCCTGCGGCTCTTCAGTACCTTGGGTGAGGAACTCGCGCGGCGCCAAGTGCCGCCCGGTGCGGTTCACGCATACATTTTCGGGGGCTGTGCCGTGCATCTCCATGCCCGATCCAGGGCCAGCACCGACGTCGATGCCGAGTTCGCGTACCCGCCGCCGCTCAAGCAGGAGCTGATGCTCATCCTGGCCGAACTGCCGCCAGTGGATTACGACGATCCGGAGGAAGGCCCGTCGCAGCTGGCGTACGACCCGACCTTCAACCCAACCCTGGGCCGCTGCACATTGACTACCAGGACCGCGCCGTGCCTGTTGAGGGCACCCGTGGGTCACCCGTGATCGTCATGCTGCCGAGCATCGAGGACATCGCCCTTTCCAAGCTAGGACGCTTGGGAGATGTGGATCTGGAAGACATCCTCACCCTCCTCTCCTTACCGGAGGCCTCTTGGGAGAAGTTTGAGCAATTGGCGCTGGAGGCCAACAAATACTATGTAGGACCGGACTTGACCCAGAATTTGTCCCATGTTAGAAGAAAATTCAACGAAAGGAGATCTTCGTGACACGGTCGGTTCGACGGATGGCACTCGAGCGGATGCTTGGCGATGTGGCTCGCCAGGGCTTCGCGCGTGTCGATCCCGACCTGCTGCGTGAAGTCGCTGAACGGCTATGGTACGTCGGCGAGGTGCCTAATTTGGCCGAGGTGCCTGCCAAGCTTCGGCCGGACGCCGGCTACCTGGTTGACAGGCTGGCTCGCTTCAACGTTCTGCCGAAAGAGCAGAAGCTACGGCTGCTCTCTGCTGTCCGTCAGTACCAGCCGCCGCCCCCGGCACCCAGCGCTGGGGTGGCCGGTCGCAAGGATCCTCTGGCTGTAGCATGGGGCGCCTCGATGGACCTCACGAGCCGCTTAGGTGAGCTGATGCCATACCAAACGAGACAGTACGCCGCTGACAAGGGCAAAGCGGCCTGACTTGCTTACCTGATCTAGTGTGCTGAGTTAGAAATTCGCATACAAAATCGTTCGACGCTTGCGAGAATTTCGTCGGCGGATTTGCTCCATGCGAATGGTTTGGGATCATCGTTGTAGCGTGTAAGGTAGTCGCGGATGGCCTGCTCGAGTTGGCGGGTGGAACGGTGCGTGCCGTAGTTGTCCATCACCAGATGAACGTCGAGATCGGCCGGGACGTTGGCTTCGATGGTGCGCAGAAACGTCAGAAATTCGCCGCTGCGATGACGTCGGTGCAACTCCCCGATGACTTCTCCCGTGGCGATATCGAGCGCAGCGAACAACGTCGTCGTGCCGTGACGCATGTAGTCATGCGTTCGCCGTTCGGGAAGTCCCGGCGCCAGCGGCAGGATCGGCTGGGTGCGGTCGAGCGCCTGAATCTGGCTCTTCTCATCGACGCACAAGACCATCGCTTTCACCGGGGGATCCAGATACAGCCCGACGATGTCGCGGACCTTGTCGACGAACAGCGGATCGGTCGAGAGCTTGAACGTTTCCTGCCGGTGCGGTTGCAGGCCGAAGGCGCGCCAGATGCGGCTGACCGCCGTCTGCGACATCCCCATCTCGCGCGCCATGCTTCGCGTACTCCAATGGGTGGCATTCTTCGGCACCGTTTCGAGCGTCTTGGCAATCACGGCATCGACACGAGCATCGTCGATCGTTCGCGGCGCCCCCGAGCGCGGGGCGTCGAGCAGGCCATCGAGCCGATTTGCCGCGAAACGGTTACGCCATTTCGATACCATCTGCTGAGACACCGACATGCGTTGAGCGACAACTTTGCTATCGACGTCCGAGGCGCACTCGAGAATGATCCGCGAGCGCAACGCGAGCGCCTGCGCGGTCTTGCGCCTTCGCGTCCAAGCTTCAAGCTGCTCACGCTCGCCGTCGCTCAGCACGATCTCTGCCTTCGGTCTGCCCATCGCTTTCTCCCGCCGCCAATCGTATGGCATGAGAGACAAGCCGATGAGCCATTTGTTCATGCAATTTACAACTCACCACACTAGCTTCAAGGCGACGAGCGGATCTGACAAAGCGTGACCGACCGGCGGCCGACTGTGGCTCAACTCCCGTGCTTGCCCATCACCCCTCGTTCAGGGCCCGGTCCGCACGCAGTCGCTCGACCGCAAGATCGACAAAGCTGCGCACCTTGGCCGACCCATTGCGCCCTTCGCCATGGACCACATGTACCGGCAGATCCGGCCCCTCGTAGTCGGCGAGGACGGTGCGCAGTGCTCCCGAAGCGAGTTCCGGCGCCACTTGGTAGGACAGCAGCCGCGTCAGTCCGTACCCCCCGCGCGCCGCCTCCAGCGGACCATCATTGGTATTCACGATGATGCGCGGTTGCAGGCGGACCACCCGTTTCGCACCGTCCGAGAGGAAGCCCCAGTCGTTTGTCGGGGAGATGCCGTTCGACGCAATGAGGCGATGTTTTGCCAAGTCCTCGGGGGTCTGCGGAATGCCATGCTTGTCGAAATAGGCAGGCGCGCCGACGACGATCCGGCGTACCCGTCCGACGCGGATGGCACGCAGTGATGAATCGGGCAGCGGGCCGATGCGAATGCCGACGTCAATGCCTTCTTCGACGAGATTCACAACCCGATCGACAAACAGTGCGGACACCGTGGTCTGATCAAAGGCGGTCTGATATTCGGTGATGACCGGCATCACATAGAGCTTGCCGAAGAGGACCGGCGCCGTGACCGCCAGATGTCCGCGCGGAGTGGCGTTGACGCCCGCCGCGGCGGCATCGGCTTCGTCCATTTCCATCATGATGCGACGCGCATCCTCAAGGTAGCGCGCACCGGCTTCGGTCACCCGCACGACACGCGTGGTGCGGGTGAGCAAGCGCACCCCAAGGCGCTCCTCGAGTGCGACCACTGCGCGCGTTACTGCGGGTGGACACAGCCTCAGGCGACGTGCGGCGCCGGCAAAGCTCTCGGCTTCCGCCACGGCGACAAAGACATTCATCAGGTGAAAGCGGTCCATCATAATTACGACTGTCGGAATAATGAATTGCATTTTAGGGCTATTCTTGCCGGCAACCGCCTTTGGCAAAGTGATGACCGTCGACGTAACAACGACACCCCGGTCCCCTCATCACTGCCAAGGAGAAACCTCATGGCCCGCATCAACGTCGTCACGCACGAGACTGCCAGCGCTGAGCAGAAGGCGCTTTTCGACGCGATCCATTCCCGACTCGGCATCATTCCGAATTTCCTCAAGGTCTTCGCGAATTCCCCGCAGGCCCTCAAAGCCTTCCTGGGCCTGCACGGCATTGCCCACGCGGGCAGCCTCGACCCACTGACCCGCGAGCGGATTGCCCTCGCCCTGGCGCAGCAGAATGCCTGCCAATACTGCCTGTCGGCACACACCGCGATCGGCCGCAAGGTTGGGCTCGACAACGCGGAGATCGATGCCAACCGGGCCGGCGGCAGCCAAGATGCCAAGGCCGCCGCAGCCGTCAGGTTTGCGCGCGCCCTCGTCGTGCACTCGGGCGAGGTTACCTCGGCCGAACTTGCCGACGTGCGCAGCGCCGGCTATGGCGATGCCGAGATCGTCGAGATCATCACCCACGTCGGCTTGAACATCCTGACAAACATCCTCGGCAAGGCCAGCCGCGTCGACATCGACTTCCCGAAGGTCGAACTGAGGCTCGCCCCTTGAGATCGGCGCGGCCGCGGAAGCGCCAACCCGCTTCCGCCCCGCGCGAGGGAGACCACCATGGCCAACGCATTCATACACATTGCCTTCACCGCCAAGGTCCGGGCGCTCCAGGCGCGCATGGGGAGCCGCGAGGCGTATGCACGCGGCGAGCAGGGAGCGGTTGAAGAAGCCGTGCTCGGCCCGTACGAGACCGCCTTCATCGAGGCACGCGACAGCTTCTACCTGGGTACGGTGAGCGAGACCGGCTGGCCCTACGTCCAGCACCGCGGCGGTCCGGCGGGCTTTCTCAAGGTGCTCGACGCGCGCACGATCGGATTCGCCGACTTTACCGGTAACCGGCAGTACGTCTCGGCCGGCAACCTCGCAGGCGATGACCGTGTCAGCCTGTTCCTGATGGACTATCCGCATCAGACCCGACTGAAAATCCTCGGGCGGGCGCGGGTCGTTGACGAGGACAGCGAGCCGGACTTGCTCGCTCGCCTCGACAATCCCCATTACCGGGCGCGTGTCGAGCGCGGCATCGTCATCCGCATCGAGGGCTTCGACTGGAACTGCCCGAAGTACATCACCCCTCGTTTCACGGAAGATGAAGTGGCGCAACGGATCAAGGAAGCCGTGTCGGCGCACGTCGGAAATGCTTCCCAGACAAGAGCCGCAACCGACGAACCGCTCGGCATTGGCGAACTTGCCCTCACGGTAACCGGTGTCCGGCAACTGACACCGCGCATCCGCGCCTACGAACTGCGTGCGCAGGACTGGGGCGCCCTGCCGCCGGCCGAGGCCGGTTCGCACCTCGAAGTACCCGTGCGTCTTGCCGACGGCTCCGTTGTCACACGTCAGTATTCGCTGGTTACGGAATGCGGCAGCCGCGATGTCTATGAAATCGCGGTGCTCCGCGAAAGCGATGGGCGCGGGGGCTCCCTCGCGATCCACGAGACCTGGCAGATTGGCATGCGGCTGCGCGTCGCGCGGCCGATCAACCACTTTCCGCTGCATACCGACTCGCGACCGGCCGTGCTGATTGCCGGCGGCATCGGTATTACGCCGATCAAGGCCATGGCCGAGGCGCTGGGCCGGCGCAACGTGACGTTCGAGCTCCATTACACTGCACGAACGCCGGCCGAAATGGCCTATCGCGAACAACTCGCGCCGGAGCTTCCAGGCGGCTACTTTACCTATTTCAGCCGCGTTCCGGGCCAACGGCGTCTCGACGTCTCGGAGGTGTTGCGGCGTGCATCCGGCGATGCGGTGTTCTATGTCTGCGGACCGGCTGCCTTGATCGAAAGTGTGCGCGCCCAGGCCGGCCGACTCGGCATTGCGCCGCAGCGGGTGCAGTCCGAGTCGTTTTGCTGACGCCGAACGAAAGCTCGCCCGCGCGAAGCAAGGTGATTGTCGGCGCTGGTTTAAAACTGACCACTCTTGCGATCGCTTTGAAATCAGGCCGCTTGCGCAAGCGGACGGTCGAACTATTCGGGCGGCGCGGCGGCAGAAATGACCGCAACGGACGCTCGCGCGGCGCTTCACGCGCGGGCGGCCGGTTTTCGTCGCGCCATGCAATGGATCATTCGCGCTCGCCTTCTTCGTCCTCCCAGGCATAGCGGCGGCGAGGCGGGATATCGAGACGCCGCAGCGCTATCGCCGACAGCGCGCCGATCAGGCCACCCGCCAAATGAGTTTCCCACGACCGCCCCTGCTGAATCGGTAGGACTCCCCAGGCCAGACTGCCGTAGAGAAAGTACACGAGCAGGGACGCGGCGATCGCGCGCCGATCGCGTCGGATCACGCCGGCCAGGAAAATGTGGGCGACCAGGCCGTAGACCACACCGCTCGCACCGATATGGACCGATGCGCGGCCGAGCAGCCACACAGCGGCGCCGGGGCCGAGGAAGATCGCTGGGAGTGCCCGGACGGCCGAGCCCGGATAGAGGTGCAGCATCGCCGTAAGCAACACCAGCAGCGGCGCCGTGTTGGCGATCAGGTGGCCGAAGCTGCCGTGCAGCAGCGGCGCCAGTACGATGCCGGGCAGTCCGCTCAACTCGCGCGGGCGCACGCCGAACCTCTCGAGGCCCAAGTCGAGCGCCGTGTTCACCACCTGGATCAGCCACAGGAAAGCGACCAGGCAGAGTGCGATCCTGAACGCAAGGCGGAAGCTCGCGCGGGCGCGCTCGGAGCTCGTGTAGGCCGGGTCGGGAATGTCTACGTCCATCGTCCTTGCCTCATCGGCCGACTTCGGCCCGCTATGTGCGCGTCTTGCTTCATTCTAGGCTCGCTCGCGACCTGGATGGGCGGCGCAGCCGGCCAGTGCGGCCGAGGGCGGCCCGGCCTATGATTCTCAGGAAACGTCGGGGCGCGGCCGATGCCCTGAAGCCGGGGATGCGAACCGCTACCCGCAAGGAGACGATATGTCCGACCCCACCCGTCCAGCCCGGATCGATGAACGTTCGCGCAACGTGACCGAAGGCGTGATGCGCGCGCCCAATCGATCGATGTACTACGCGATGGGCTATCGGGAGACGGATTTCGGCAAGCCGATGGTCGGCGTGGCGAGCGGACATTCGACGATCACGCCGTGCAACAGCGGGCTGCAACCGCTGGCCGATGCTGCCGTCGCAGCCTTGAAGGAGGCCGGCGCCAATCCCCAACTGTTCGGCACTCCTACCGTGTCCGATGGCATCGGCATGGGCACCGAGGGCATGAAGTATTCGCTGGTGTCGCGGGAAGTCATTGCCGACAGCATCGAGACCTGCGTCAATGGGCTCTGGCAAGACGGGGTCGTGGTGATCGGCGGATGCGACAAGAACATGCCCGGCGGCATGGTGGCGCTCGTGCGCACCAACGTGCCGGGCATCTACGTCTATGGCGGCACGATCAAACCGGGGCATTACAAAGGCAGGGATCTGAACATCGTCTCGGTGTTCGAGGCGGTGGGCGAATTCACCGCGGGGCGGCTCGACCCGGTCGATTTCAAGGAAATCGAAAAGCGCGCCTGCCCCGGCAGCGGCTCGTGCGGCGGGATGTACACGGCCAACACGATGAGCGCCGCGTTCGAGGCGCTCGGCATGAGCCTGCCGTATTCCTCCACGATGGCCAACGAGGACGCCGAGAAGCTCGCGAGCGCCGCCGAGTCCGCCCGGGTGCTGGTGGAGGCGATCAAACGCGGCCTTCGCCCGCGCGACATCGTCACCCGCGAGGCGATCGAGAACGCCGTCAGCGTGATCATGGCGACGGGGGGCTCGACCAACGCGGTGCTGCACTTTCTGGCGATTGCCCACGCCGCCGAGGTGCCGTGGACGATCGACGACTTCGAGCACATCCGGCGACGCGTGCCGGTGATCGTCGATATGAAGCCATCCGGGCAGTACCTCGCGACCGATCTCCATCAGGCAGGCGGCATTCCGCAGGTGATGAAGCTGCTGCTCGACGCGGGTCTGCTGCACGGCGACTGCGTCACGATCACCGGGCGCACGATCGCGGAGCTGCTCGAGAACGTACCCGCAGCGCCGGGTGCCGATCAGGACGTCATCCGTCCGCTGTCCGATCCGCTGTACGCGCAGGGCCACCTGGCAATCCTCCGGGGCAATCTGTCGCCGGAAGGCTGCGTGGCGAAGATTTCGGGCCTGAAGAATCCCGCCATCACCGGCCCGGCGCGCGTCTTCGACTCCGAGGACGACGCGATGGCGGCGATCATGGCGCGCAAGATCGTAGAGGGTGACGTGGTGGTGATCCGCTACGAGGGACCCAAGGGCGGCCCCGGCATGCGCGAGATGCTCGCCCCGACGTCGGCGCTCGTCGGGCAGGGGCTCGGAGAGTCGGTCGGGCTGATCACCGACGGCCGGTTCTCGGGAGGCACCTGGGGCATGGTCGTCGGCCACGTTTCCCCCGAAGCGTTCGTCGGTGGCCCAATCGCGCTGGTCCGCGACGGGGACT